>CALUKX010000006.1 GCA_944321335.1 uncultured Phocaeicola sp.
CGTTTAGCTCAGCTGGTTCAGAGCATCTGCCTTACAAGCAGAGGGTCGGCGGTTCGAATCCGTCAACGCCCACTTCAATGACGCTTCGCTTCTGCGAAGCTTTTTTTATGCTTTTTCTGTTGCATAAAGAATTTCCCTTGTGTAATTTTGTTGGTATAGTTGAAATGTGCTAGGTATGAAAAAAATGATTCTTGCCGATAATCAGGCCATTACAGCAATCGGAGTGAAGTCGTTGGCTTTACAGTGTGATGGTTATTCAGGCTTTGTTGAAGTCGGTAATATACATGATTTGTCGGTTGCACTGGCGGAATATCCAGATTCGGCTGTGGTACTCGATTATACATTGTTCGATTGTACAGCCGATCAGCTTCTGGTCTTGAAGGCCCGTTTCCCGGAATCTTGTTTGCTCCTTTTCAGCGATTCTTTGAGTGCCGATTTTATTCGCCGGATGGTTTTCGGTGGCGAAAGGATAGGCGTCTTGATGAAAGATTCTGAGCTTGATGAGATACAGGAAGCGCTTGGCAAGGCTTCTGAGGGGAATGGGTATATCTGTAGGAAAGTTGCTGCCTGGCTATATGGTAAGGAAACGAAAAATGTTGTGGAGACCGATCCGCTGACAGCCACGGAAAAGGAGATTCTACGTGCCATGGCATTGGGTAAAAGTACCAAGGAGATTGCAGCCGAGCGTTTCTTGAGTGTTTATACGGTGATGACACATCGTAAGAATATCTTCCGGAAACTGAAAGTAAACAATGCGCACGAAGCTGTACGTTATGCGCTTCGTGCGGGCATTGTCAATACTATGGAGTATTATATCTGATGTGTTCGGGTTATCAGAGCGGATATTCTTCGAAGGCATAGAGTGCTGTCGAAAGGTATCTTTCTCCAGTATCGGGCAGCAGAACGACGATATTTTTCCCTGCATATTTCGGATCTTTGGCTACCTGCAAGGCAGCATAAGTAGCTGCTCCCGATGAAATTCCTACCAGAAGCCCTTCTCGGACGGGCAGTTCGCGCCCTGTGCGGATTGCATCGTTGTCGGTTACACGGATAATGCGGTCGACAATATCCGGATTGAAGGTTTTAGGGACAAAGCCGGCTCCGATACCTTGTATCTTATGTGGACCGGGCTTGTCGCCTGAAAGGACAGCCGAGCTGTCCGGTTCCACACCGATAATCTCAATGTCCGGATTGTGGGCTTTCAGTCCGGCTCCTACGCCACTCACTGTGCCGCCTGTGCCGACTCCGGCAATGAATACATCGACTTTGCCGTCGGTATCCTGCCAGATTTCTTCGGCCGTTGTTCCGATATGTGCTTTCGGGTTGGCCGGATTTTCAAATTGTTGCAGGATGATCGAACCCGGAGTATTGGCGTGCAGTTCGTTGGCTTTCTCTATCGCTCCGCTCATTCCTTTGCTGCCAGGAGTCAGGACGAGTTGTGCTCCGATAGCTTTCAACAGATTCTGACGTTCCAGACTCATGGTTTCGGGCATGGTTAGTATCGCCTTGTATCCTTTTACTGAGGCTACCCAAGCCAGTCCCACACCGGTATTTCCGCTTGTCGGTTCGATGATTACCGATCCTGGTTTCAATAATCCGCGTTTTTCAGCATCTTCTATCATAGCATAGGCAATGCGGTCCTTTACGCTACCTCCAGGGTTGAAGTATTCTACTTTAGCGATAATGTTCGCTTTTGCATCATGGGCTTTAGCCAGACGGCTGAGTTCGACGAGAGGGGTATGACCGATCAGGTCGGTGAGTTGTTTGTAAATTCGTGCCATAGTCAATTGATTTAGTTGTATCTTCTGATGACAAAGGTAGGCGAAAGCGACTGATACCGCAATACCCTAAATAGGGTATATTTACGGCAATAAAAAAAGAGAAGCGTTGGATTGCTTCTCTCATCAAGTTGCGGAGGCCTGACTCGAACAGACGACCTTTGGGTTATGAGCCCAACGAGCTACCAACTGCTCCACTCCGCGATGTTATGTCTTTAGTTTGTTCCGTATGAACGGCTTTTTCTTAGTTGCGGAGGCCTGACTCGAACAGACGACCTTTGGGTTATGAGCCCAACGAGCTACCAACTGCTCCACTCCGCGATGTTTTCTTAAATCGAGTGCAAAGATACGGCTTTTCTTCGAGAAAAACAAATTTTCTGCAAGAATATTTGAAAATCTTTCATGGGGCTATTTAAAATAGGGTCTTAATTTGTGTAATATCAATAAAACACTTATTTTTGCTCACATATATATATGTTGTGCAATCCATTATCTACTATGACAGTACAGAAGACTAGAGCCAAATTGGTAGACGTTGCCCGTCAGCTTTTTGCGAAGAAGGGTGTAGAGGAGACTACAATGAACGATATTGCGGTAGCTTCCAGAAAAGGTCGTCGTACGCTTTACACTTATTTTAAAAGTAAGGAGCAGATCTATATGGCTGTGGTCGAGTCGGAACTGGAAATGTTGTCGGCCAAAATGGAAGAAGCGGCAGCCAAAAAGGTTTCTCCCGACGAGAAGATTCTGGAACTGATTGCAACACATTTAGATACCATCAAGATGGTGGTATTCCGTAACGGAACGTTGCGTGCCGGTTTTTTCCGCGATATCTGGCGGGTGGAAGCGATGCGTAAGGATTTCGACGCCAAGGAGATTGAATTATTCCAAGCTATTCTTCAAGAAGGGAAGGAGGAGGGAATTTTCGATATAGATAATGTGGACATAACAGCCGATATCCTGCACTATTGCATCAAAGGAATTGAAGTTCCCTATATCCGTGGCCAGATAGGTGAAGATTTGGATGACGAGACGGGTTGGCGTTATGTGGCCAAGATCGTTTACGGAGCTTTGGGACGCAGAAAAGGAATTTAATTTATTTTTAACTAATAAACTTATGGGATTATTAACTGGAAAAACAGCTATTGTAACCGGTGCCGCTCGTGGTATCGGTAAGGCTATCGCATTGAAACTTGCAGCTGAAGGCGCAAACATTGCATTTACAGACTTGGTTATCGATGAAAACGGAAAGAATACAGAAGCTGAAATCGCTGCATTCGGTGTAAAGGTTAAAGGTTATGCTTCAAACGCAGCAAGTTTTGAAGATACTGCCAAAGTCGTAGAACAGATTAAGGAAGATTTCGGTTCTATTGATATCTTGGTCAACAACGCCGGTATTACAAAAGACGGTCTGATGATGCGTATGAGCGAAGGTCAGTGGGATGCAGTTATTAATGTAAACTTGAAATCTGCTTTCAACTTTATCCACGCATGTACTCCGATAATGATGCGTCAGAAGAGCGGTAACATTATCAATATGGCTTCTGTCGTAGGTGTTCACGGTAATGCAGGCCAGTGCAACTATTCTGCTTCAAAGGCAGGACTCATCGGTCTGGCTAAGTCAATCGCTCAGGAGTTGGGCTCTCGCGGTATCCGTGCCAATGCTATCGCTCCGGGTTTCATTATCACAGAAATGACTGCACAGCTTTCTGATGAAGTGAAGGCTGAATGGAACAAACGTATTCCTTTACGTCGTGGTGGAACACCGGAAGATGTTGCTAACATTGCATTGTTCTTGGCTTCTGATATGTCTTCTTATGTATCAGGTCAGGTTATCCAGGTAGATGGTGGTATGAACATGTAATTGTTGCCGAGATTCAGAATTTAATATCGCCTGAATATTTCAAGTGGCGAAGAATCCTGTAAATGCCGGTGTCGGGGTTTATTCGATTCTTCGTCACTTTTTGTATTATCAATCTTTATCAACCATGACTGTAGTATACGAGGATAATCATATTATTGTTGTGAACAAGACTGCGTCCGAGATTGTGCAGGGTGACAAGACAGGGGATACGCCGCTTTCTGAAACCGTAAAGCAATATCTCAAGGAGAAGTATACGAAACCGGGAAATGTATTCTTAGGAGTGACTCATCGCTTGGACCGTCCGGTCAGCGGACTGGTGGTGTTTGCCAAGACAAGTAAGGCGCTTACTCGTCTGAATGACATGTTCCGGAATAGTGAGGTCAAGAAGACCTATTGGGCAATAGTGAAGCAGTGTCCTCCTCAGGAAGAAGGAGAATTGGTTCATTATCTGGTACGGAACGAGAAACAGAACAAATCGTATGCTTATGATAAGGAAGTAAAGAATTCCAAGAAAGCTGTATTGCATTATAAGCTGATCGGCCATTCGCAGAACTATTATCTTCTGGAAGTCGATTTGAAGACCGGGCGTCATCACCAGATCCGATGTCAGTTGGCTAAAATGGGATGCCCTATCAAGGGTGATTTGAAATATGGATTCCCTCGTTCCAATCCCGATGGGAGCATCTGTCTCCATTCGCGTAGAGTACGTTTTATCCATCCGGTATCCAAAGAGGCGATTGATCTTGTTGCTCCGCTTCCGCCGGGAAATTTGTGGAATGGTTTTGAGATGGTCGGAGCCGAATAAATATAAGCTTATAAAAGAGAAAAGGACGCTTCACAGCGTCCTTGTTCCTTTATAACACATAGGCATCTTCTTTTCAAGAAACTACAGATCAAGAATGTAGCCTCTTGTTTTTATGGGGTTGGGTTATAGTCTAGTTTTTGTTTATGTGTTGTATAAATTGTTTCTTACAATCTTCTTAATTAGTAGTGCAAGAGCCGTGCCAAACTATTGATATTTTTCGTAATTATCTATATATCAATAGTTTGTCTGTTTATTGATAGGCGTAAGGATTGTGGAATTTGTGGAAAAAGTGTGGAACTATGTGGAATAATTCCACACTTTTATGGGGCGATTGAGGAACTTAGGGGATATTATATAATTTCATTTTATTATATAAAGTTTTTCTGTCGATACCTAATAGCATAGCAGCTTTACTCTTGTTATTGTTCGTCTGCTGTAATGCATGGGCAATCCTTTGTTTCTCAGTTTCTTCATCATGTAAGGTGAAGATATGAGATTCTTTTTCCGACAGAATTTCTTCGCCAAGTTCCTTGATGGATATAAAATCGTTTTGGGCTAGTAATGTGGCACGTTTAACCATGTTCTTCAATTGACGCAGATTACCTGGCCATGAATAGTTCTGTATAGCTTCACTGGCAGCTGCATCAAAACCGATCAGATTCTTGTTCAGCTCCTTGTTGGCTTGATCAAGGAAGAAGTTGGCAAACAACAAGATATCTTCCGGGCGTTCTTTTAACGAGGGCATCCGCAGTGTGAACTCATTCAATCTGTGGAACAAATCTTCGCGGAATGTACCTTTGGCAATTGCTTCGGATAAGTTTTCATTGGTTGCACTGATCAGTCGTACATCCACTTCAATCTCTTTAGTCGAACCGATACGGCGGATTCTTCGTTCCTGTAAGGCACGCAATAACTGAACCTGGACTTCATAGCTCAGGTTACCGATTTCATCCAGAAAAAGGGTACCGCCATTGGCTTCTTCGAATGCACCGACCTTGTCGTTCAAGGCGCCGGTAAAGGATCCTTTGATGTGTCCGAAGAATTCAGATGCAGCCAGATCTTTAGGAATTGAACCGCAATCGATGGCGATAAATGGTTTGCCTTTTCGCTTGCTCAGTTCATGGATCCGATGGGCGACATACTCTTTACCTGTACCGCTTGCACCGTTAATCAAAACAGACATTTGAGTCGGTGCAACAAGGTTGACATAGCTGTAAAGTTGATGCGCAGCTTCGCTCTCTCCTTCGAGGAAATTCTGGGAAGAGGTGTAGGCAGAATCTTTTTCTTCTAATACTACTTTTTCTTCAGATGCCTTGTGCTTTATAGCCTCTTTAATCTTTTTCAGCAATTCATCGGGTTGGATCGGTTTGCTGATGTAATCGCTTGCTCCTTGTTTCATAGCTTCTACGGCTGTCTGTATCTCCGCATAGCTGGTCATGATGATGAAGGGCGTGTAATTATTTTGTTCTCGTAACCAAGACAATAAATGAATACCGTCTTGGTCAGGTAGGCGCAAGTCGGATAAAACCAAGTCGTAATTTTCTGATGTAAGTTGTTTCCTTGCGCGTGTACAATTACCGACCGCTTCCACATCAAACCCCTTTTTACCTAACCATGTCTTGATCATGGTGGAGAAAGTCAAATCGTCTTCTACAATTAATATGGAAGGAATCATCTGTAATTTGTTTATATTTTGTTTCTTGATCTCTATATTTTGCTCTGAGAAGAAATTACGGCTATCCCCTTGGATTCTTATCATCCAATCAACATTATTAGATTTCCCCCTTTATTACTTCTCTTAAGCGATATTACTTATTGCTTGTTTGTAAGCAAAGATAGTAAAATATTTTAGTTGATACTCTAATTATAAATAAATTATAAAAAATTATTTTGTTAGTGGAATTAGTGCTTTGTATAAAAAATTGTAGCTTCTTGGATAACTTTAGTTGCACAATCGAGGATATTTCGGGCTTTTTCTTTTGCTTCTTCATTCAAGACCTTTTCATTCCGGTGCAGTTCAAGCCATTCCAAAGCCGGTATTCCTTCTTTCGCTTCAATCATTATGGAGATAGGAAGCATCTTATGTGCAATTTCACACAGTGTTTTCATGTCTTCCCGTTCCAGGGCTTTCTGTATGTTCTGCATGTGCCGTTCGGTTTCCTTAATGAACGTGTTGATAATTGCTTTCGCAGCTTCTGGGTCATCTTCCGAGAAGGCAATAAGAGGTGAGAAATTATATTTATATTCTATTTCCGTACATGAATTCGAAGCGAGTTTGACCGGTTCGATTGGGGTTGCTATATCAATCTTCAGGTTCTTGTTGATAATTCTTGCAAGATCTGCCTGGTTAAAGGGCTTATAGAGACATCCGTTGAAGCCGAAGTCCTTGAAGTCCTTTTCGTTCATATCGCTACGTGCCGTAATGGCAATGACTGGGATGGTCTTTGCCTGTTCTGTAGGCAGAGCACGTAAGGTGCGTAATAGATCGAAACCGTTCATGGTTGGCATTTGGATGTCTGTAAAGACAATGTCATAGTGCCCTTCAGTTATTTGTTTGAAGAGTTCTTCCGGCTGTTCGCAGGTGTAGATAACCGGAGCGGCGGTTATCCCAAAAGTATTGAGGAGCATCGCTTCGGTGAGGCTCAGTTGGATACGATCGTCATCGATAAGCAGAATATGTATATCTTTCTTTGTGATGACCTGATTTGTATGTATTTCAGGTTGGGCTTCATCATTCGATTCCTTGAGTGGAATAGAAACATTGAACGTACTTCCTTTCATAGGGGTACTTTCAACCTGTAAATGTCCTTTTTGCAGCTCGATGAGCTTTTTGGTGATGGAAAGTCCCAAACCGAATCCTTCCTGACCTTGAGCACTACGTAACCGAGTGAATTCCTTGAAAATCTTTTCTTGTTCTTGAGGTGTCATTCCACAGCCGGTGTCTTTTACACTTAAAGTGAATTCACCGTCTGTGTAGTTGGTTGTCAGTACAATACCTCCTTCCGAAGTGAATTTCAAAGCATTCGACAACAGATTTTCAGCTATCTGACGGATTCGGAAAGGGTCTCCTATCAGGTTAAGTGAAGAATCTATGTTCTCTATATATTTGAGTGTCAACCCTTTCTTTGAAGTCAGAGGTAGATAGCTGTTATAGATACATTTGAACAGTTGGCTCGGGCAAAAGGAAACAGACTGAAGGTCCATCTTATTGGCTTCCAGACGATGGTAATCCAATAGAGATGTAATCAGATCCAGCAGATGGTTAGCCGAACTCTTCATGTTTTGCAGATAGAACAGTTCACGTTTGTCCTTGATGAGTCGCAAAAGCAGATCGATATATCCGAGAATGGAACCGGCCGGTGCTTTGATATCGTGGGTGATGGTAAGCATCAATTTCTCACGGGCGATTAGTAAGTTCTCTGCATATGATTTGGCCTTTTCCAGTTCCTTTCGGTACTTGTTCCTTCGTTCGATATCTTTCCACGTTATCGAACTGAAGATGAATACCAGAATGATAGCTAATGTTGCAATAGTGGCGATTGTCCAATAGGCTCTTTCTCGAATTTCATGCTCCTGTTTGGCTTTGTTCTCATAGGCTTTCCGCTCATCGATTTCTATCGATTCCAGAATTTCGTTTACACGCTGGCTCAAGATACTGCCGGCAACACGAAGTTCGTTCAATTGGGTATTCAGACGTTCCTGTTGGGCTTCCTGAGAACGCAATACTTTCCGCTGCAGATTGGAAAGCATGTTTGCAATCGTATCCACAGGGTTGTATGCTTCGTTGATTGTATCGGTATAGACCTCCTGGGTGATCTTGTTTACTTGTGTGGAGTCCTCTTCATCTGGCGAAAATACGTCAGCAAGGCGTTTGAAAAATTTTTTTGGTCTGTGATGGATTGTATAGACATCCTGATGCGTCACGACTCTTTGCCGCAAATGAGTATTGTTCAATAAAGTTGTCTGTTGGGCTATGAGACTGTCGACTTGTTGTTGGTAGAGCTTATTGGTCGGGACATCACGCATTGCCTCCAGTACAGCCATCATGTTTTCTTCCTTGCTTTGAAGCAATATACGGACTGTGTCCAGACGTGCTTTCTGCAATGTGTCATTCAGTAAATTCTGCAGTGAATCAATATACGCATGGGCATTCTGCATGGCTTCGATGTATTCCGGATAATCGTCAAGCCTACCTGAACGCAGGGTCTGTCCGATGATTTCAGCTTTATAGAGGTGGTTGAAGATCTGGTATGTAGTCTTTTTCTTGTTGTTTATATTTTCCTCTATTCCTTCCGGATCGGTAAGAAGATCCATCTGGTGATAGACATAGACGAAAGACCCCAATAGTATGAAAATGAGGGTGATATATCCGATTGATATTTTCGAAGATGTTGATAGCATGACTTATATAGATTTCATTGTTTTATATCTGAATCGCAAGTAATACATGATTCCGGCGCTGGTCAGTCCGAATGGAAAAGCCATCCATATGCCAATGATTCCCCAGTCGAATACGAACCCAAAGATGTATCCCAACGGAATACAAATAATGAAATAGGCGATAAATGAGAAGAGCATCATGGGACGCACATCGGCGATTCCTCGCAACGCGTTGGCAAAATTAATCTGCAGTCCGTCGCCGAACTGGTAGATGACAAACGGTATGATTAATTGGGCAACCATGACGCTTACCGTTTCGCTGTCGGTAAACCACGGACCCAAGTGGTGTCGTAGCAAAAAGATCGGGATAGCAGTAGCGACAATCATGCATAGGATAATATGGAAACCAATATTCGCCGTTCGGCGCACATTGGCGATATCATGCTGGCCGCAGAAGTTGCTGATGCGTACAGATACAGCTGCTCCCATGCCGTAATACATCATGAAGCATACTTGTGAGATAGTGAGCATTATCTGGTGGGAGGCGAGGGCTATGCTTCCTATCCAGCCGACCATAATTACACTCAGACTGAATGCGGCAGTTTCCATTCCCATTTGTGCTGCAACGGGCCAACCCAGCTTGTTGAGCTGTATAAAATCGTGCTTGTTGACTTTTCCATGGTGATAACCTTCCCGGTAGATGCGGTAACGCGATGTCCGGAAAAAGAAGATGAGATAGGCAACGACCATCAGGATACGGGCCGATAGGGTCGCTATGCCGGCACCGGTCAGTCCCAATTCAGGCATCCCACATTTCCCGTAAATAAGTATGTAGTTGCCGATGATGTTGAAGATGTTTCCGCTCAGCAATATCCACATTGACAATTGGGTGTCGGTAATACCGTCGGAAAATTGTTTGAAAACGTTGAACCATATTACAAATGGCATCGATGCGAGCAGGATAAGGAAATATGGCCGCATATACGGCAATAGCTCTTCTGGCTGTCCCAACCGGTCCAGATTAAAATATAGGATACCCATGATCAAGCATACCAATAGGAGCAATAATGTATTGGCTGCCAGACTATTCTTTAAAGCATTACCGGCCTTACTTAATTCTCCTTGTCCGAACAGACTGCCCACTATAGGGGTCAGCCCATAGGAAAAACCGGTACTGAAGATAATGGCCAGCACAAACATGTTGTTTACAAAACTTGCAGCTGCAAGCTCAGTCGTGCTGTGATGGCCAATCATCAATGTATCGGCAAACCCAAGGATGATAACTCCTATCTGTCCGATGACTATCGGGATACCTAAGGTTAACAGTGAACGGTAATGCGATTGATTCATTGGATGGCTTTATAATATAAGATACAACAGTTTTCGGGAACGAACGTCTTTTGTGCTATATGCATAGCACGTTCAGCCGTGATTGCCCTATACTTGTTTACTTCCTGATTTATGTCTTCAGCCTTGCCGATGAGTTCGAAGAAGGCCATGTTGGTAGCACGTGTCAGGTAGTTGATGTTGTTGAATATCTGGTCGCTCTCATAGCGGTTCTTTACTTTTTCCAGCTCGTTTTCTTCAATTGGAATTGTCTTCAGTTGTTCGAGCTCTTCCCAAATCGCTTGTTCCGCCTCTTCAAGTGTGACTCCAGGAGCCATTTTCCCTGTAATCTGGAGCAATCCTTCATCCAGACTGCCTGATATATAAGAGTCCACTCCGGTAACCAACTTCTTTTCCCGTATAAGATGTTGGACGAGTCTTGACGAACGGCCGCTTGAAAGGATGTCCGTGAGCAGATCGTATACATGATAGTCTTTGTGGATACGGTTGCACATATGGAAACTCATGTAGATTGTGTCTATAGGTACATTCCGTTCTACAGTCTGTCTGCGGATGGCGGTCTGTACCGGTTCTTTCGGCAGGTTGCGGATAGCTACGTTGCGTTTGGGGATAGGGCCGAACCATTTTTCCGACAGACGGACGGCTTCTTCGAATGTAATATGTCCGGAGATGGAAAGGATGGCATTATTGGGGGCATAGAACCGGTAGAAGAAGTCCTTTACTTCATCCATGGTTGCATTGGCGATATGGCTGATTTCTTTCCCGATGGTCGGCCATTGGTATGGATGGCAGCTATAAGCCATCTTCCTCATCAGGTGGTTTGCATCACCGTAGGGCTGATTCAGGTTTCTCTGTTTGAATTCTTCAATCACTACCTGGCGTTGGATTTCCAGACTTTGGGTGCTGAAACTCAGGCTGAGCATACGGTCGCTTTCCAACCAGAATCCTGTCTCGATGTTCTGGTAGGGGAGAGTTACGTAATAATTCGTAATGTCATTGTTTGTCCATGCATTATCTTCTCCTCCTGCATTCTGTACCGGAGTATCATAATCGTCAATGTTGATGGATCCTCCGAACATTAGATGTTCGAAAAGGTGTGCGAATCCGGTGTGGTCTGGATTTTCATCACGGGCGCCCACATCATAAAGCAGATTGAGGGCAACCATTTGTGTCGAGTTATCTTCATTGTGGATTATACGCAATCCGTTGGAGAGTGTATAGTGATTGACGTGTATCATTCAAGTATTTTCCTGATATATAAATATGCTTGAAAGGGGCTTGTTCCCCTCTCAGGCAATATCATGCTAGTTATTATTCTACGATAGTGGCTTTAAGAATCCGGATGTCTTTTTCCGGGCGGTCGGCACGGTTCGTCTTTGCCTTTTCAATCTTGTCTACAATGTCCATTCCGTCCACTACTTCTCCAAAAACGGTATATGCGCCGTCAAGGTGAGGAGCTCCACCTACAGTGGTGTAGGCTGTGATTTGTTCTTTCGTGAACTGGATAGCAGGCTCTTTTGCAACGATTTCACGGGCTTGGGCTTCCAAAGTATCCTGTAACGCTATCAATCCGTCCGTATCGTTGGCTTTTCTCATCTTGTATATTTCTTTCATATGGTTGCGTGCCAAACCTTGGAATACAGTTTCAAGGCGTGTATCATTCATCTGTCTTTCCATGTTGATAAGCTGTGCTTCACTGAACGTCCTCCCTGTTACGATATAAAACTGGCATCCCGATGATTCGCGATTCGGGTTAACTTCATCTCCTAAACGGGCTGCAGCCAACACTCCTTTTTTGTGGAATAAGTCGGGTTTGATTTCAGCCGGGATGGTATAACCGACATCGCCGCTACCTAACGTTGTCGTTGTATCGGTGGCAGTTTTGCTTTGAGGATCTCCAGCCTGTATCATGAAATTCTTGATGACACGATGGAATAGAGTACTGTCATAAACTCCTTCCTTCACCAGCTTGATGAAGTTGTCACGGTGTTTAGGGGTTTCGTTATACAACTTGACTGTAATGTTGCCTTCAGTTGTTTCCAAACGTACAAGGGTTTCGTTACTTGTTGTCATAGGGTCTGTCTTTTTCTGATTGCTTGTGCATGCTGTGATGCAGCACGCTATCATGGTTAATAATACGATTACTTTTTTCATAATTGACTTGTTTAGCCTACAAATGTATAAAAAATCACTTGTTCCGCCTTCTCGTACTGCCTAAAAAATATTGTTGTCTTATAATTGCTTTCTGAATAACCTGAATCAAAAAAAAGTCCGGATACTCTGGAGGCAGAATACCCGGACCGGTTTTATTATGGAAAAATAGATATGTGATTACTCGCCTGATGCAAGAATCTTGGCTTCCTGTGGTACATAATCGCCCTGGAAGAATCGGCTGGCACGCAACAGGTGACGCCAAATACTTACCAATTCCTGTGATTCCTGCAAGATGTTCAAGTAAACCAATGAAGCTTTCAGGCTTCTGCTGTCGGCTTCCTGCATGTGGTTCATCTGGCGTTTGCGGAGTGAAGATATCTTGTTCTTCAATGCATCGCCTTTAACCAGAATATCATCGGCTTCTTCGTAATTGTTGTTTTCGATGACAGAACGTGTGCGGTCCATTAAGTTGCATAACTCTTCCCGGATTGGAATGAACTCCTTCACGCATTCGCTCGAAATCGGATTGAAGTTGTTGTCTACATGTTCTTTACACGGCTCGCAGATTCGTTTCAGACAGTAAAGCATTTCTTCGCAACTGTTACTACCCAGATGGAACCATGTGTTCTTTTCGATAGCGATAGTGATTGGAATTCGGCGAAGGCCGAGAATCTCCTTACGGCGACGTTTCTTGAGCATCTTACGTTGGTCGTCGGTTGAGTTCGTAACACGTTTCAGGCTTCTCAAATCCTCGTTGATGAACCCGTCGGTACTTTTAACGTATGCTTCTTCGGTATATCCGATGTAGCTGGTCAATGTTTCCTTGACGTGCTGGCGGAGCAATGAAAGGATTTCTGCCTTGTCTTTTGTGCTCATCATGCGCTTGAAGATATCGTCCTGTTGTTCTGCCTGTTTCTTCTTCTTGAATACGATGTTGCTTCTGATAAGCAGGAATACTGCAATACATATGAAGATAAACATTCCGACAAAACTGGTGTAGAACATGATTACTGTTACCAAAGCACAGATGGTAAATGCTACGAAAGCAGTGATGAACCAACCTCCGATTACCGACAGCATACCGGTGATACGATAGACTGCACTTTCACGTCCCCAAGCGCGGTCGGCCAAAGAAGAACCCATTGCTACGATGAATGTTACATAAGTAGTAGACAACGGCAGTTTCATTGTTGTACCGATGATGATTAGCAGTCCTGAAAGTACAAGGTTGACTGATGCACGAACCATATCGAATGCCGCTCCGTTTTCAAGAATAACTTCGTCTTTATTGAAACGGCTGTTGATCCAATTGCGTACTCCTGCCGGAATGACACGGATCAGGAATTCGTTGATGGAAGTCGCACGACGCACGATTGTACGTGCCAAGGCTGATGAACCGAACATTTCGTCGCCTTCTTCCTGACGTGCCAGATCTACAGATGTCTTGATAACGTTTTTCGCTTTCTTCGAAGTCGCCAATGCATAAACCATGATAGCGCCTGAAGCGAAAAGGAAGATGGCCGGAGTCTTTGCCGATGACATCAAAGAAGTCATCATGAAGTCATGAATGCCTGTACCGTTTGAATTGGCTACATAATCAGTATATGCTGAGAAACCTGCCAAAGGAACACCGATGAAGTTTACAAGGTCATTGCCGGCAAATGCCAATGCCAAAGCGAATGTTCCCAATAATACGATGATGCGGAAAACGTTGACCTTGCACCAATGCAGTATCTGCATGAACAATGAGAAGAATACGAAACAGCTGATAACTAGCATCGGAGTGTTTTCGCTGATCCATTGCAATGATTCAGGAGTCATAAACGGCGCACTTTTCAGACCTTTGATCAGGACAAAGTATGAAAGGGCTGTTACAGAAATACCTCCAAAGATTCCGATGGTCCATGAAAGGTGCTTCTTGTAGTTGAACGTAAAGATCATTCGTGAGATGTACTGCACAACAGTACCGCAGATAAATGCAACCGCTACAGAAAGGAAGATACCCATGATGACCGACAGGGCCTTTTCTGTGTTCATCATATCTCCAAGGCTCAAGGCTCCTGTTTCATCGCCCACTATTTTCAGAATCGCAAGGATAAATGTACCTCCCAACAGCTCGAATACCATCGACACAGTAGTCGAAGTCGGTAAACCTAGTGTGTTGAATACATCGAGCAGTACCACATCGGTAACCATAACGGCCAGAAATATACACATGATGTCGTAAAAACTGAAGTTTACAGGTTGGAAGATACCATGACGTGCAATATCCATCATGCCGTTACTTAAAATCGCCCCCACAAATACCCCAATAGCTGCAACGATAATGATGGTGCGATATTTCGCTACCTTAGCCCCCACGGCCGAATTCATAAAGTTTACAGCATCATTGCTGACACCGACCAGCAGGTCGAATATCGCCAGCATGAAAAGGAAAATAACTATCCCTAAATAAACTGTTTCCATATAAAAATTGTTCAATAGATTTTTCGGTTGCAAAGGTATGGCTGGCATGTTATAAGAGGGTGTCATACATATTACATTTGTGTTACAAAAAAAGTGAGTTAATTTCACCTCTTCTTCTTATGTTTATATACTTAAAATTTCTAACTTTGCGATGAATATTAAAATCTTATAGCAATGTCAGAGTCGAAGAGAATAAAAACCGCGTTAGTGTCGGTTTATCACAAGGATGGTTTGGATGCGATTATCCGCCGGCTTGCAGAAGAAGGTGTTGAGTTTTTGTCAACGGGTGGTACACGTCATTTTATTGAAGAACTGGGATATCCATGTCATGCTGTGGAAGATCTTACCGGTTATCCGTCAATCTTGGGTGGACGTGTGAAAACCCTTCATCCGAAAGTTTTCGGTGGTATCCTTTGTCGCCGTGATCTGGAAGGCGATCAGGAGCAGATCAAACAATATGAAATCCCTGAAATTGACCTGGTCATTGTCGATTTGTATCCTTTCGAAGATACAGTGGCTTCAGGTGCTGATGCACAGTCTATCATTGAAAAAATCGATATCGGTGGTATCTCATTGATCCGTGCGGCGGCAAAGAACTTCAATGATGTTGTAATCGTAGCCAGCAAGGCTCAGTACCAGCCCTTATATGATATCATCTCAAAGAACGGAGCGGTTACTACACTCGAAGAACGCCGTTGGTTCGCCAAGGAAGCGTTTGCCGTTTCTTCACATTATGATTCTGCTATCTTCGGATGGTTCGACGGTGATAATCATTCTGCTTTCCGTTGTGCTGTAGAAGAACCGAAAGCTTTGCGCTACGGTGAAAATCCTCATCAGAAAGGATTGTTCTTCGGGAACCTCGACAAGATGTTCGACCAGCTTCACGGTAAGGAGATCTCTTATAACAACCTGCTTGATATCAATGCAGCTATCGATCTGATTGATGAATTCAAGGGTGAAACTACTTTTGCTATCCTGAAACATAATAACGCTTGCGGTCTGGCTTCACGTCCAACCTTGATCGAGGCTTGGAAAGATGCTTTGGCTGGCGATCCGGTTTCTGCGTTCGGCGGTGTACTGGTAACTAATGTTCCTGTTGACCGCGAAACAGCTGAAGAAATCAACAAGATTTTCTTTGAGGTAATCATTGCTCCTGCTTACGATGCTGATGCACTTGATGTATTGTATCAGAAAAAGAACCGTATCGTTCTGGTACGCAAGGATGTGGAATTGCCGAAGGTACAGTTCCGTTCGTTGCTGAATGGTGTACTGGTTCAGGATAAAGACTTGAAGACTGAAACTCCGGCCGACCTGAAGGTGGCTTCTATCAAGGCTCCGACTGAAACTGAAATTGAAGATCTGCTTTTTGCCAACAAGATTGTGAAACAGAGCAAGAGTAATGCTATCGTACTTGCTAAAGGTAAACAGCTTGTTGCCAGCGGTGTAGGACAGACCTCACGTGTCGATGCTTTGAAACAGGCTATCGAAAAGGCGAAGTCGTTCGGCTTCGACCTGAATGGAGCTGTAATGGCAAGCGATGCCTTCTTTCCGTTCCCTGATTGTGTGGAAATTGCCGACAAGGAAGGTATCAAGGCTGTTATCCAGCCGGGGGGATCGGTAAAAGACGATTTGACATTCCAGTATTGCAACGAACACGGTGTAGCTATGGTTGTAACTGGCACTCGTCACTTTAAACATTAATTTTTGTATTTAATATTATTGTAAGAAATGGGATTGTTCTCCTTTACACAAGAAATAGCGATGGACCTTGGTACTGCCAATACCATCATCATCAGTAACGACAAGATTGTGGTTGACGAACCTTCTGTCGTTGCGTTGGACCGTCGCACTGATAAGATGATTGCTGTAGGTGAGCGTGCCAAGCTGATGTACGAGAAGGAAAATCCGAACATCCGCACTGTACGTCCCCTGCGTGACGGTGTTATCGCCGATTTCAATGCCTGCGAACAGATGATGCGCGGGCTTATCAAGAAAGTAAATACCGGACGCCGATTGTTTACTCCGTCGTTGCGTATGGTTATCGGTGTCCCTTCAGGTTCGACCGAAGTGGAATTACGTGCAGTACGTGACAGTGCAGAACATGCAGGTGGACGTGATGTATATCTGATCTTCGAACCTATGGCTGCAGCTATAGGTATTGGCTTGGACGTAGAAGCACCGGAAGGAAATATGATTGTTGATATTGGTGGTGGTTCTACTGAAATAGCCGTAATTTCGTTGGGTGGTATCGTTTCCAATAACTCTATCCGTATTGCAGGTGATGACTTGACTGCTGATATACAGGAGTATATGAGTAGACAACACAATGTCAAGGTCAGTGAACGTATGGCTGAACGTATTAAGATTCATGTTGGAGCAGCTTTGACCGATTTGGGTGATGAGGCTCCGGAAGATTATATTGTTCGTGGTCCGAATCGTATCACGGCCCTTCCGATGGAAGTTCCTGTATGTTATCAGGAAATCGCTCATTGCCTGGAAAAGAGTATTGCGAAAATTGAAACCGCTATTTTAAGTGCTCTTGAAAACACGCCTCCTGAATTGTATGCCGATATTGTAAGTAATGGTATCTATCTGGCAGGTGGAGGTGCCTTGTTGCGAGGTCTTGACAAACGTCTAACTGATAAGATTAATATTCCCTTCCACATTGCGGAAGATCCTTTGTTGAGTGTTGCCAAAGGAACCGGTATTGCATTGAAGAATGTAGACCGTTTCTCTTTCCTTATGCGATAAAAGGGAAATATTAGTAAAGGATAGTCAGCCATTGAGGGTAGGATAATTATATCCTGTTCTTAATTGCTGGCTTTTGTGGTTTTAGAATTTAACTATAATAATGTATTCTCATCGTGCGTAATCTGCTGAATTTTCTTCTGAAATACAACTATTGGCTGCTTTTTATCATACTTGAAGTGTTTAGCCTTGTGTTGTTGTTCCGGTTCAACAGTTATCAGGGGAGTGCCTTTTTTACCTCTGCCAATTATGTGTCTGGAATTCTTTATGAAGGAGTAAGTGAGATCACTTCCTATTTTGGTTTGCATACCCTTAACCGTGACCTTGTGCAACGCAATGTTAAGCTTGAGCTTGAAGTGGAACGGTTGTCTCAAGCCTTGAAGGAATATACAAAAGATACCACTGTAATTTCGCAGATGCGTCGTGATGTGCTGCAGGACTATAAAGTGTTCTCGGCACGTGTGGTTAACAATAGTTTGAACAGAACGGACAATTACATTACAATCAATCGAGGCTCATCTGATGGTGTCTTGCCTGAAATGGGTGTGATAGGCGGTAACGGAGTTGTAGGAATTGTGTATCATACTTCTTCTCATTTTGCGGTTGTCCTTCCAGTTCTAAATTCTAAAAGTAGCATTAGCTGTAAGATTCATCGGACCGACTATTTTGGCTTGCTGCGTTGGGACGGTGGTGATTCCCAGTATGCGTGGGTAAAGGATGTTCCACGTCATTCCGAATTTACTTTGGGAGATACTGTCGTGACCAGTGGACATAGTTCGGTTTTCCCGGAAGGTATTCCCGTTGGAGTAGTAGATGATATGAGTGATAGTCATGACGGACTCTCATACTTGCTTAAAGTCCGTCTTTTTACAGATTTTGCACGACTAAATGATGTGTGTGTAATATCTTCTAAGGGACAGAAAGAACAAGCAGGATTGGAAGATAGCATCTCGATAAAATAATAAAGGAAAGAAGTATGATACAGTTTCTGCATCGTTTGTTATGGTTTGTCATTTTGTTGTTGGTTCAGGTACTTATCTTGAACCATCTGCATATTGACGGATATGGAACTCCGGTTCTTTTCATCTATTATATTTTTATGTTGAATGCTGAAACTCCACGTATATCAGTTATGCTCCAAGCTTTTTGCCTTGGATTGTGTGTAGATATATTCAGTAATACTCCGGGAATGAATGCTTCAGCCTGTACCTTGTTGGCTTTTGTGCGCCGTGGCCTTCTTGCTTCACAGGTAGACCGTGACATCAATGAGGATTATGAGCCTGGAATCCGTATCATGGGCTTCTGGCCTTTTTCCCGTTATATTTTTATCGGATCAATTCTATATGTTCTCGTTTGGCAGACAATCGATACATTCTCGTTTTTCCGTATAGGAGAATTGGTTTTCAAAATTTTAGCTAGTACTGCAACTACAATGCTTTGCATTTTGTGCGTTGATACTATTAGGAGGAAAAAATAGTGGATAGAAATTATAATCTGTCAAAACGGCGTTATGTTATAGGAACTGTAGTACTTTGCGTGGTCATTTTATTTGTCGTGAGGCTTTTCGTTCTTCAGGTTATGACTGATGAGTACAAACAGAATGCTGACAGTAACGCTTTTTTAAGAAAAATACAATATCCGAGTCGTGGAATTATCTACGATCGTACAGATAAATTGCTGGTTTATAACCAACCGGCCTATGATATTACAGTCATTACAAAAGAGATTACTTCCCTTGATACTGCCGATCTTTGCAGGACATTGAAAATTACGCCTGAATTTTTACGGAAGAAGTTCCGTGACATGAAGGATAAACGTCTTAATCCCGGTTATTCTCCATATACTAATCAGGTTTTGTTGACCCAGCTTTCGGCAGAAGATTGTGGAGTGCTTCAGGAGAAATTGTTCAAGTTTCCGGGATTTTATATCCAACGAAGAACTATACGGCAATATAATTATAATGTAGGGGCTCATATTTTGGGAGATATAGCTGAAGTCTCTAAAGGAGATATGGAGCTTGACGAATATTATCAACCCGGCGATTTCATCGGTAAGTTGGGGGTGGAGCGTTCGTATGAAAAACAGCTGCGAGGTGAGAAAGGTGTAGAAATCTTATTACGTGACGCGCACGGACGTATTCAGGGGAATTATATGGATGGCAAATATGATAAGGCGCCTATCCCCGGAAAGAATATTACATTAAGTCTTGACATTGAGCTTCAGCAATTGGGAGAGCGTCTGCTAGAAGGGAAAATTGGCAGTATAGTGGCCATTGAACCTTCTACGGGAGAGGTGTTGTGTCTGGTTTCTTCTCCTAGTTACGACCCTCATCTGATGGTAGGTCGCGAACGTGGCAAGAATCATCTTGCAATGTCGCGTAACCCTTGGAAGCCTTTGCTTAACCGTGCCATTATGGGTACCTATCCTCCCGGGTCTACATTCAAGACCACTCAGGCATTGACCTTTTTGCAGGAAGGGATAATCGTGCCGGGAACCATGTATTCTTGTTCGCATGGGTTTTCTTTCCGAGGTTTGCATGTCGGCTGCCACGGACATCCTTCACCTTTGCCGTTGATACCGGCTATTGCGACATCATGTAACGGTTATTTCTGTTGGGGGCTTTATCACATGATTGGTGCTCGTCAGAAATATGGTTCTGTGCAGAAAGCGATGAATACTTGGCGTGATTATATGGTATCTATGGGGTTCGGATATTCTTTAGGAATTGATCTTCCTGGCGAGAAACGAGGAATGATACCGAATGCGAAATTTTATGATAAAGCATATCGAGGCTCATGGAATGGCTTGACTATAATCAGTATTTCCATAGGGCAGGGTGAGGTGACAGCAACTCCGTTACAGATGGCCAATTTAGGTGCGACTATTGCTAATCGTGGTTATTTCATCACACCCCATGTCGTAAAAAAAGTGGAAGGTGAACAGCTTGATAGCCTTTATTTAAAGAAACGTTATACGTTGGTTGAGAAATCGCATTATGAAGAAGTTGCTCAAGGTATGCGTATGGCCGTTTTGGGAGGAACTTGCCGTGCAGCGAATTTGCCGGACATTGAAATTTGTGGAAAGACCGGTACCGCTCAGAATCATGGAAAAGACCATTCGGCATTTATGGGCTTTGCTCCATATCACAATCCTCAGATAGCTGTCGCTGTATATGTGGAAAACGGAGGATGGGGGGCTACTTATGGGGTACCTATCGGTAAGTTGATGATTGAAAAATACTTGAAGGGTAAGTTGTCGCCCGAGGATGAAGTTCTGGCAACGGATATTCAAAACAGAAGAATCGATTATGGGCTCGAGGAAAGATAGTTTGTGGAAGACGCTTGATTGGTGGACTATCGGCTTGTATCTGGTTTTGGTAGTCTGTGGATGGTTCAGCATTTGTGGAGCCAGTTATGACTATGGAGATCCGAATTTCTTTGACTTTGGGACTCGAGCCGGTAAACAGTTGATGTGGATTGGATGTTCGCTAGGCTTGGGTTTTGTTCTGCTTATGTTGGAAGATCGCATATATGATACCTATGCGTATTTGATTTTCGGTGTCATGTTGCTGCTGTTGTTCGGGACAATCTTTAACCCTCATGAGATAAAAGGCTCCAGATCATGGATCGTGTTGGGGCCGGTGAGCTTGCAGCCGGCAGAATTTGCTAAATTTGCTACAGCATTGGCTTTGGCAAAATACATGAGCGAATATTCCTACAATATGGAGCGGTTCAAGCATATGGTTATTACTTTAGCCATCATTTTTGTACCGATGATTCTGATCGTGTGTCAGAAGGAAACCGGTTCGGCCTTGGTATATTTGTCGTTCTTCCTGGTGTTGTATCGTGAAGGGATGACAGGCTCAATCTTGTTTGCTGGTGTATGTGCTGTCATTTACTTTATAATAGGTATCCGTTTCAGTGCTGAGATGATGCCCGATGGAATGACTTTGTGGGGTGAATTCGCTGTCTTAGGATTGGTCGTGATATTTACCGCATTGTTGGTAGAAGCATATGGTAAAGTCGGAAACCGGGCTTCTTTATATATAGGGGTATGCGGATGTGGCACTATTCTTCTGGGATTACTTTTTTCACTTTATGTGATTCCATTTAATGTGGGCATATTGGAAATTGTTGTCTGCTCGGTGATGGGTATTTATTTAATCTATCTTTTTTTGCATGAGCGTATTCGTAACTACCTGTATATCTTGTTTTTTTCGATTTGTTCTATCGGATTCCTCTTTTCAGCCGACTATGTATTCAATAATGTGTTGGAACCTCACCAACAGATTCGTATTAAAGTGTTGCTGGGTATGGAGGATGATCCTACTGGAGCCGGATATAATGTGAATCAAAGCAAGATTGCTATCGGCTCAGGTGGACTTACAGGGAAAGGTTTTTTGAATGGAACACAGACCAAGTTGAAGTATGTACCCGAACAGGATACTGACTTCATATTTTGTACCGTAGGTGAGGAACAGGGATTTGTTGGTTCGGTTATTGTTGTCCTGCTTTTCGCTATATTGATATGGCGTTTGATTCATTTGGCTGAAAGGCAGACGTCACGTTTCGGAAGGGTGTATGGGTATAGTGTGTTAAGTATATTCTTTTTCCATCTTTTTGTCAATATAGGCATGGTTTTGGGGCTTACTCCCGTCATAGGGATTCCGCTTCCTTTTTTCAGTTACGGAGGGTCTTCACTTTGGGGATTTACCATTCTTTTATTTGTGTTTCTTCGGATTGATGCTGCTAGGGAAAGATAAACGGATCCCGACATCTGAAATGCCTGGTAGCGGGTTGTGTCGCATGATGTGTACCAGACGGAGCACGCTGTCTCCAGGCAGAAGTGATATCTCTGCTTCTTTTGTGATATGTTGGTATAAACTTCCTGAATTGCCTGACCCGTTCCAATTGCCTTTTTCATCTGCCAGCTGTATATGAAGGCGCTGTATGGATTTGTCGGGTGAAACTCCATGAATCAGTTCCATCCATATGTCTTGATACGGGTAGAGTTCATTGTGTCGGATCCCTATTTCCAGATTATATGTTTGTCCGGTTATACTGTCGGGAATTGTAAAGGTTAGAGTATCTGATTTTTCCCAATCCAATCCTTTGACAGCTTCGTAGTGGTAATAGGCCGTATTCCCATCCGTACAAGCTGTACTGATACCCGATAGAAATAATGTAATGCCGATAATATAAAAATATTTTAAGGGGATACGGTTCATAACTATTTTCTTTTTTACAGGAAAAGTTCATGTGTTTATTTTTTAGTAGGAAAAGCATGACAGAAAAGGTTTATCACCCAATTCTACCATGCTTTTCTAATATTTTTCCCGGACTTTCCCGATGTTTATTCTGCAGGTGAATTGTTTACATCGTTACGGTTTCCCTCATCGCCATTGTTCTTACGTGATTGGCGGTTACGGTTGCGGTTATTTTTGTTACGATTGTTATTACGTGATTCACGACGTTCACCTTGCCGTTGGTTTCCCGCATTTTCAGTGCTATCAGTCTGTTGACGGCCTTGTTGCTTTGGTTTGTTATTCGGTACTTGTACAGGTAGCTGTCGTTGAGGCTTTTGCTGTACTGCTACTTGCCGCTGTTTGGGCTGCTGTACTGCCGGAAGTTGTTTCTCCTGTCGTTCTTCGGTTCCCTGGCGTTTCTGCTGTTGGTTATTTTCTTGATTGCCATTCCGTCCGTTACGGTCTTTCCGCTTTTCGTTAGGGCGTGCCTCTTGACGCTGATCGTCACCTGTGTTTTCTTGCTTATTTTCAGATGTCTGACGATCGGTCAATTTACGTTTCTTTTTGTTGCGTGCATTCCGGCTCTTGTCAAAACGTGTAAGACTTTCCTGTTCAAGCAGGTCTTTTGAACGACCTTCCTCTTCATGTCCGTCGTCTTGTAATTTTTCCGGTTTCTCACCGTTACGGTTCATGTTTATAATTTCAAAAGCGCGGCGGGCAGTAATGGTAGCTTCGTTTGCCAGGAAGCTCTTGTCTGTCGAATATGTAATTGTACCTTTTAGAATGTCGGCCTTGAAGTAGTAATACGTAGCATCCAAAGTCTGCAATTCTATTTCTTTGCTAGGCAGACGTTTCTGACATTCAACGTATGCATCGACTTCATAGTT
Source organism: uncultured Phocaeicola sp. (assembly GCA_944321335.1). Classification (GTDB taxonomy): domain Bacteria; phylum Bacteroidota; class Bacteroidia; order Bacteroidales; family Bacteroidaceae; genus Phocaeicola. Next base: position 23,672 of record CALUKX010000006.1, read on the forward strand.
TAGGCAGCATTTCAATTTTGCACATTGACCTGCAAGCTTTTGAGGATTCAAGGATATATCCTGATAGCGTGCGGCACTTGTTGAGACTGAGATAAAATTAGTCATCCATGTGGCACAACACAATTCACGGCCACACGGACCGATACCTCCTATGCGTCCGGCTTCCTGACGCGCTCCAATCTGTTTCATTTCAATACGGACACGGAATACTTCTGCCAATACTTTGATAAGTTGGCGGAAGTCTACACGTTCATCGGCTATGTAGTAGAAAATAGCCTTGTTTCCGTCACCTTGGTATTCCACGTCACCGATTTTCATCTGTAAACCCAAGTCGGCCGCAATTTGACGAGAACGTATCATTGTATCATGTTCACGTTTCTTTGCTTCGGCATATTTCTCCATGTCTACAGGTTTTGCCTTTCGGTAGACACGTTTGATTTCCACGTCGGGTTTCAAGTTGGCTTTAGCCATCTGGAGCGGAACTAATCGTCCGGTAAGTGTGACGGTACCTATATCGTGTCCGGGACTGGCTTCCACTGCTACAATATCACCTTTTTCAAGTTTTAGCTTGTTGCTGTTTTTGTAGTATCCCTTGCGGGTATTCTTGAACTGAACCTCAACCATGTCTTGTTCCTCGGTGTTACCGGGAATATCGGCCAGCCAGTCGTAAGTGTTCAGCTTGTTATCTTGTCGTCCGCAGCCTCTGCAGCACAGTGAGCCGCTTCCGTTTTTCAATATAAATTTGCTCATATCGATATATATTATAGTCGGATGTCCTTGTTCAGACTCCGGAATTATTGTTTCAATAAAACAATCATCTTCAGTGCAAAGTCGAAGAAGACGATCTTAGGATTAGCGTTTTGCTCGATGTGGAGCTGTGCTTCCTGTAGTTCATCCATGATACCGATGACGTTTCTTTCGGAAACGAATGGTGCAAAACGCGTAGCGAACTGTTGTTCTTCTCGCCCCATATACACCATTCCCGGGCAATGGAAATTATAGATGAAGTTTTCACGTATCATGCGTTGACAGTATGTCAGCAAGTTTTTCTGGCGTTCACGCCCCATAGCTGCAACCTGTTCGCTCCACGCTTTCATTTCTTTGAGTCGTCGTGCATACGATAATCGCATGAGTGAAGTGAACAATTCGAAAAACAGCTTTTCCTCTTCTCCCAAATGAATGTTCTCCAAAGCACGAAGTACACTGCCTTCAGAACGGTGTGCGATATCGGCTGCATCATCGGGTTGAAGCATGTATCTTGTACAGAGCATTTGAGCCAGTTCATTTTCTGCCACGGGTTGCAAGTTGATGAGTTGCAATCGGCTGAGCAAGGTTGGCAAAATCTGTTCGGGATTCTCACTTACCCAAAGAAATACAGTCTTTTCAGGTGGTTCTTCCAATAACTTGAGGAGTTTGTTTCCACAATCGACGTTCATTTTTTCGGGTAACCATACAATCATGATCTTGTACCCTCCCTGGCTGGCCTTGAGTGAAAGTTTACGTATCATTTCGTCGCTTTCTTTCACATAAATGATGGGTTGTTGGTTTTCTGCTTCCATCCTTGCCATCCAGTCTTTGAACGAAAAGTAAGGTGAATCGAGTACCTGTTGCCGCCATCGGTCGATATAGTCATCTGATACCGGAGCTTTAGAGTCTTTTTTCTTCTTCACTACGGGGAAGACATAATGAACGTCGGGATGCACCAACTTGTTCATCTTGATGCAGGAAGGACAATGTCCGCATGCGTCATCCGGTCCTGGATTCTCGCAACATAGATAGCGGGCAAATGCGATAGCCAACGGCAGCTTTCCCGTACCATCCTTGCCTGAAAGCAGTATGGCATGGGGGATGCGACTTTCCCTAACCATCGTAAGCAGCCTTTGTTTGGCTTCGGCTTGTCCTATAACGTCCTTGAAATACATAGTGGTTTAGAAAATCTCCTTGGCTACACGTCGGACACTGTCGACTGCGCTGATGGTATAGAAATGGATACTTGGCACACCGTGAGCAATCAGCTCCTTGCACTGATGGATACACCATTCTGTACCCAACTGATGCGCTTCCTCGTCGGTTTTGCACTTCATTGCTTCGATTGCCAGCTCCTGTGGCATGTCAACCTTGAATGTCTTCGGGATCATGGTAATCTGCGAAAGTTTGCTGAAAGGTTTTATACCCGGAATGATAGGTACATCGATACCTTCTTTGCGGACACGTTCAACAAAATCGAAATATTTCTGATTGTCGTAGAAGAGCTGGGTAACGGCATATTCGGCTCCAGCCTCAATCTTCTTCTTCAGCCAGTAGATGTCCTGATCCATATTCATCGCCTCTTCGTGTTTCTCCGGATAGCATGCTACACCATAACTGAAAGGCTGGCCCAATGTTTTCATAGGCGAACCGTCGATGAAAATACCCTTGTTGAAGTTGTTTACCTGCTCTTCGAGTTCCAATGCATGGCTGAAACCTCCCGGTTCGGGAATGAAATGCGATTCGTGTTTGGCCTTGTCACCGCGCATTACCAACAAATCGGTAATACCCAGGAACTGCAGGTCGAGTAACATGTATTCAGTATCTTCACGTGTGAATCCGCTACAAAGCATGTGGGGTACAACAGTGATGTTGTACTTGTTCTTGATTGCGGCGGCTACTGCTACTGTTCCGGGACGACGGCGCACACGCTTACGCTCGAACAATCCGTTGCCCAAGTCGTTGTAGATATACTCACTCCGGTGTGTAGTGATATTAATGTATTTCGGGTCGAATTCGCGGAGCGAATCGATAGTTTGAAACAGCTTTTCGATGCCGGTCCCTTTCAACGGAGGAAGAACTTCGAATGAAAAGGCGGTCTTGTCCTGTGATTTTATTAAGTCAATTACTCTCATTTCGTTATATCTGTGCCTATTCGGCCTAAATTACATATTTGGCAAAAATAACAAAATTCTCGTACTTATAGGGCAAGAAAGCCATTTTTTTCACTTCCGCCGAAGTGTTTTAGATAACGGGGACAAACAGATGTGCGAACCATCCCCAAAGACGTTTGAATACAGAACGCTTTTTGTATACTTCTTTAGTAAGTACCGTACTGTTCAGCTTATCCTGCTTGAACATTTGAGTCAGTTCGTCGGTGGTTTTAAGGTCGAAGATGAACGAGTTTATTTCATAATCGTAACGGAGGCTACGACTGTTGAGATTTGTACTTCCTACCGTACAGAACCTGTCGTCGACCATCATTATTTTGGAGTGATGGAATCCGCCGTTGTAGATATAAATATGGGCTCCTTTTTTACGTAGCTTGTTGACTATATACATGGCTGCATCGGGGGTGAAGGGAATATCCGATTTGCCGGGAATCATGATTTCTACCCGAACCCCTCTCTTGATGGCATCTTCAAGGGCGCGGCGGATACAACGGATGGGGGTGAAATAAGGATTGATGATTTCAATCTTTTGCTGTGCCGAATTGATTGCAGCTATATAGGCTTCACGCATTGCTTTCGGAGCTTTGTGCGGGATTCGTTGTACAATGGCGACCTGTCCGCCGGCATGGGTAGGAGGGGCATTGAGCGAATCCTGACTATAGGGGAACAGTTCATTCCCATCGATATGCTGATGGGTTTCATCGTTCCAGGTCTTGAGAAACGCTTCCTGAAGTTTGGCTACAATAGGTCCTTTAAACCGTACATGCATATCGCGCCACGGACCGATTTCCGGAAGGCCGTTGATGTAGTAATCGGCTACATTCATTCCTCCGGTATAACCCACTTTTCCGTCAATGACTACAATCTTCTGATGGTCGCGGCTGAAGGCATGGTTGATGTAAGGAAAGGTGAACGGATCGAAGATGACGATTTCAATACCTTCGTCGTGCAGTGCCTTTACGTGTTTCTTGCGTAACGGACGGTTGTTCGACATATTGCCGAAGGCATCATATATTGCCCGTACTTTGACCCCATCATGGACCTTGTCTCCCAACAAGTCGAACAAAGCGCCAGCTATGGAGTCGTTTCTGAAATTGAAGTATTCGAGATGGATGCTGCTTTGAGCTTTACGGATTTCCTCGAACATAACGTTGAACTTCTCTCTGCCGCTGGTGAGCAGTTGAATCTCATTGTTGTTTACTATCTGATAATTCTTGCTTCGGAGCCAGTTGGCAAAGACCGAATCGGCAGGCATCCAACGTCGGGTAGTATCGTTTTTTTCTGGAATGTTCCGATTTTCGGCATACAATGGTCCATTTGCCAAGATACTTCCTGCGAAAATTAGCAGAAAGGAGAAAAGCCAAGTCTTTAATAGCTTATAGTATAGCGGATTCATCTAATTTTATTGGTTAATGGGCGCAAAAATATTCAATTCTCTTTAAAATAACACATGAATGGACATTGTTTTGAGTTGTTTGTTACGATTTTACTGCAATTTCACAAAAAATGACTTGTTTTTGTCATAAGTAATGTGGAAGGATACAACGCGATGCTGATATACTGAAGCGTTTTGACGCTGAAATCCCTTGATGTTTTGCAGATATGTCAAAACATGTTTGAAAATATGGCAAGGGATATTGCCTGAAATCTCAAGGTATCTCACCTGAAAGCCCAAATCAGATTGTCTCAAACGACTTGTAATGTTTTTGTGGCCGATAGGGCCTTTGCAAATATTCAGTTTTTCGTGTTCGCTCCTTTCCTGTGAACATTCATTTCCAGAATGTGAAAATAGTTTTTATAAAAATATCTTTCACTCTTTCACTTTATTGATACATAGTTAGTTACGTGTGAAAGCAGTGCGTTTTTGCTTTCACCTTTGTATAAGATTCGTCAATACGTTATTGGTGTGAAAGCACAAAAAACTTGGTTTCACCCCTAACGTATTGAAAACCTGTCAGTTGAAAGAGTGAAAGCAAAATAATGGAAACTTTTTTCGGAAGGGTATTGTTGTACAGATTTATTTCCTAAACGTTTCATATTCAGATGGAAATAATTATCTTTACATTCGAGAAAGATTCCTCGAAACATAAGATTTGACATTTATTTAATTCTATAACTTAAATGAGAAAGTATATTTATTCAATTATATCCTTGCTGATGTTTTTCTGCTCTCAGCCTTTATGGGCTGGTGATGCGTGTCGTGTTATGAATACCTTAGCGACATCAGATGATGGAACTGTTGAAGTGCCCGGAGATGAGATAGGGATTTTACAGACCATTTATAAAAACTATGTGTTTTTTGGTTCCAAAGATTTCTCGGAAATAGCGGAAAAAGTTTGCACTCCTGAATTGTGCCGGTCATTGAAGGAGGATTACTTGGACAACTATGAGTGTATTGATGGCGATTGTTATGCGTCTTGGAAGTTCAGAACCTGTTCACAAGATGGACCGAGTGATGTTTCCGAGGTCAAGAAGATTGTGGAAAAAGGTGATGGATGGTTTGATGTGTATTATTCAGATCTGGGAATAGACGGTCTGACTTCCATACATTTTGTGAAAGTGAATGGGAAACCTATGATTGATAAGATTAAGCTTGATAAATCTTATTACGAGTGGTAAGAGAGGAAAAAAATAAGGTAACCGTCTTGATATTGACAGTTACCTATATCCCAGTCGGGGTGACTGGATTCGAACCAGCGACCACACGCCCCCCAGACGCGTACTCTAACCGGGCTGAGCTACACCCCGAATTGCGGATGCAAAAGTAACCCTTTATTTTGAATTAACAAATAAATCGGCTATTTTTGTTTTGTCGAATTTGACTTCTGCCCGGTCGGGCGGAAGTTTTAAAACTTAATTCTTATGATAAACAAAGCATTGGAAATCGCTTGTCGGGTACATGCCGGACAAACGGACAAGGGCGGTCATCCCTATATCTGGCATCCGGTAAGGGTGGCTCTCCATTGTGATTCGGAAGAAGAAAAAGTCGTGGCCTTACTGCACGATGTAGTGGAAGATACACCTGTTACCTTGGAAGCCTTGAAAGCCGAAGGCTTCAGCATGGCAGTGTTGGATGCCTTGAAGTGTCTGACAAAGATCAAAGGGGAGGAGTATATGGATTTCATCCGTCGGGTAGCCGGCAATGAGTTGGCTGTGAAGGTAAAGATACAGGATTTGAAGGATAATATGGACGTATCCCGCCTTGGAGGAAAGAAACATTGGAAAATGGATCTTTATAGCGAGGCTTTAAGATTTCTTACCGACCTGCATAAATAAACTAAGGAGCCAAGCGCAGGCCTGACTCCTTTCTGTATTTCTGTAGATTGGGATTTACAATGTTTCGCAATAGAAATCGAGCATATCGTAGATTTCATCCTGAGTAGCGGTCTGGTTGATGTGTACATCACCGATTTCGCCCAAAAGAGTGAAGTTGACCTTACCGTCGGCTACATTCTTCTTGTCGTGTTTCATGAATTCGTACAGACGGTCATAGTCCTTGCAGGTGAATTCCAGTTTACCGTAATTCTCCTTGATGAACTGGATGGTCTGACGGAGCTTGTCTTTCGGAAATCCTACCTTGAGATGCGAGAAATAAAGTTCGCAAACCATACCCCAGGCTACTGCATAGCCATGCAATACCGGACGTTCCTTTTCGAGAGCAAAACTTTCGAAAGCATGACCGATGGTGTGGCCGAAGTTCAGGGCCTTGCGGATGCTTTTCTCGAACGGATCTTGTTCCACCACCTTTTCCTTCACCTGTACCGATTCGGCAACCAGGTTCTGAAGTTGCTTGTAATCAATCTTATCCATATCGAAAGTTACCAGCTCGCTCCAATGCTTTTCATTGCTGATGAGGCCGTGTTTCAGCATTTCGGCATATCCCGAAAGGATATTCTTGTGGTCGAGCGATTTCAGAAAATCGCAATCAATCAATACACAGTCTGCCGGAGCGAACGAACCGATCTCATTCTTAAGTCCGTTGAAATTGATACCGGTCTTTCCGCCAACCGATGCGTCGACCATAGCCAGCAAGGTGGTCGGGATATTGATCATCTTGATTCCTCTCTTGAAAGTCGCTGCTGCAAATCCGCCGAGGTCGGTTACCATTCCTCCTCCCAGATTGATCATCAGCGAATGGCGTGTACCTCCTTTTTCTCCCAACTGTGTCCAAACATAGGCCAATGTTTCCAGATTCTTGTGTACATCTTCCACGCCGATGCAGATAGAAATGGCATCCTTCAGGTAAGGGAATTCTCCGATCAGCGGATAACAATATAATTGGGTATGCTCATCGGTCAGGATGAAAAGTTTGTCGTGCGGACATTTGTCTACCGCCTGTTTCAAGCTCTCTTCCAACTGATGGCTGATAATAACTTCCTGTTTGCTCATAATTTTTTCGGTTTTGGATACAAAAATAGAAAAAAAGTCAGAAGATGGTGGCTGTAAGCTTTCATTTAATTATTTTTGTACGAAAATATTAATATACTGATTTATGAAAGGAATATTTCCCGTATGGTGCAGAATTGCAGGTTATGCTTTGCTTATTCTGTCCGTTTTTATACCGATGTTGATGTATCTCTTCCAGATGGTAGACGACAGTAATCTGGTCTATATCAAATTGGGGATGAAGTTTGTAATCTGGGTTTCGTTGTTCGGTATTTTTCTGGCAAAGACCAAGGATGAAAGTGAGGTTATTGCCGGTATCCGTAACAAGGCGATGCGTTATGGATTGTATCTATGGGGAATTTATTACATTATCATGTTAGTTAAAGGAGCGTTGGACGACAATCTTCAGGTAGCCGACAACTCGGTAGGCATTGTCTTTATGGTTATCCTTGTACTTTGTCTGGAATTTTTCTTGCAGAAGCATCGGATTGAAGAGAGATTCAAAAGGAAATAAAAAATGTTATTGGAATTAAACCTTTAAGGTTTTTTTCTGTCATATGGGCATCAAACAAGATTTTAGATAGAATGAAAAAGTGGGTTATTATGTTGCTGCTCATGTTGGGAGGAACATGCGCTTTTGCACAAGGCGATGGCGGCAAAGCTACGGTGTCGGGACTTGTTGTCGATGGAGACGACCAGTCGCCGGTAATGCAGGCTACGGTTCAGGTATTGTCATTGCCAGATAGTACAATGGTAGTAGGGAATGTGACTGATATGAATGGTCGTTTCTCGGTATCGACCAAACCGGGCAAGTATCTTTTGAAAGTATCTTTTGTGGGTTATACCTCTATATATAAGCCTATAACATTAGGTGCGTCCCAGTCGCGGTTGCGCGTAGGTAAGTTGGAACTCCAGTCGGATGCTATTATGCTTGAAGGAGCGGTTGTCGTTGGACAGGCTCCCGAAGTGACAGCTGTGGCCGATACCTTGGTCTACAACAGCTCGGCTTACCGGGTACCTGAAGGTTCCGCTTTGGAGGAGCTTGTGAAAAAACTTCCGGGTGCTGAGGTAAGTGAAGATGGCAAAATTACTATCAACGGTAAGGAAATCAAGAAAATTATGGTTGACGGTAAGGAATTTTTTGCCGATGACCCGAATATTGCCATGAAGAACCTGCCGGTAAATATCATCGATAAAGTGAGGGCATACGAGAAACAATCGGATATGGCCCGTATGACAGGAGTGGACGATGGTGAGGAAGAAACCGTACTCGACTTGAGCGTCAAGCCTGGTATGAATAAAGGTTGGTTCGGTAATGTGGATGTTGCCGGTGGAACCAAGGAACGTTACAGTGGAAAATTGTTAGCCAATTACATCAGGGGAAAGAACCAGTTCACTGTTATCGGTTCAATGAACAATGTCAACGATAACAGCTATCCGGGTGGTGGAGGAGGCTTCCGTCGTCCGGAAAACGGATTGACTGCCATCAAGATGGCTGGAATCAATTTTGCTACAGAAACTCAGAAATTGCTTACAGAGGGTAGTGTGAACTTCAATTACAAGGATGCTGATATGGTCAGCAAACAGTCGTCAGAAACATTCGTATCTTCTGCTACCAGCTCATTCAAGAATGCCTTGGATAATTCACGGAACAAAACTACGAATCTTGTCGGTGATTTTCGTATCGAATGGCGTCCGGATACGATGACTAACATTCTTTTCCGACCGCGTATCAGTTACGGGAAGACTGATAATGCGAACGGACAAGGATCGTATACGTTCAATGCCGATCCGGAATATTCTACGGATGAAATCTTCGGTCATGCCGACATTACCGACTTGATGTCGCCCGAAGATATTGTAAACCGGGTAATCCGGAATTCGCTGAAGAAAGGGGATGATTTGACTTTGGGAGGCTCGTTGCTGGTAAACCGTAAGTTAGGTAAAGCCGGAAGAAGTATCACTTTCAGAGGACAATATAATTATACCAATAGCAGTAGCGAACAATTCTCCACATCGGAAACCAAATATTATCAGGTACCCGAAGAAGAAGCCTTGGAGATTCTGAACAGATATCAGGATATGCCTACCAAAACGTCTTCATATTCGGCACGTATAACCTATAGTGAACCGATATTCAAGGGCGGTTTCTTGCAATTGACCTATAACTTCCAGTACAAACATTCGGATACGGACAATTCAACTTATGACATGCCGAATGATTGGACTGTAGGAGCAGGATATCATGACAACGGAACTTTCAATGCTTCTTTGAGCAAGAGTGCAACCTATAACTATTATAACCATCAGGCAAATGTAGCTTTGCTATGGGTAAAGAACAAGATGCGTTTGAATGCCGGATTGTCGTTCCAACCACAACGTTCTACATTATCCTATCAGAAAGGCGATTACAATGTGGATACGGTTCGGACTGTATTTAATTTTACACCGACTTTGGATTTCCGTTACAAGTTCTCGAAAACCAGTCAGTTGCGTATCCGTTACCGTGGTAGAAGTTCACAGCCGAGTATGACTGATCTGCTTCCTATACGTGACGATTCGGATCCGTTGAATGTCCGTGTGGGAAATCCGGGATTGAAACCTGCGTTTACCAATATGTTGTTTGCTGATTTCAATACGTTCAATACGGAAACCCAACGTGGAATGTTCTCGTTTGTCAATTTCCAGAATCAACAAAACAGTATAAGTAACCGTAAGGTGTACGATCCGACAACCGGTGGATATACTACTACTCCTGAAAATATTAACGGCAACTGGAGTCTTTTTGGTATAGTGGGAGCCAACATTGCTTTAAAGAACAAACGCTATACATTCAATACGTTTACTCGGGCGAATTACCAGAATATGGTGGCTTATATCAGTGAAGAAAATGTTGACGCTGATAAGAACACTACCAAGCGTCTGTTGCTTGGAGAACGTATCCGAGGCACTTATCGTAATGATTGGTTGGAGGTTTCTTTGAACGGTTCGTTGGATTACACCCATTCCCGCAACACTTATCAGGAACGGAATGATATGGATACGTATCAGTTCTCTTATGGCGCAAGTACCAATATCAATTTGCCTTGGAACATGGTCATTTCGACAGATATCTCGCAGAACTCTCGTAGAGGTTATGCCGATGCAAGTATGAACCGGGATGAATTGGTTTGGAATGCACAGATTTCTCAGAATTTCCTGAAAGGCAACGCTGCAACAGTAAGTCTGCAATTTTATGACATACTCCATAATCAGAGCAATATCAGCCGTACCATTACAGCAGCCATGCGTCAGGATATAGAATACAATTCAATCTTCAGCTATTGTATGCTCCACTTCATTTATCGTCTGAATACATTTGGTGGAAAAGGTGGAATGAGAGGTGGTCCGGGGTTCGGTGGTCCGGGACATGGACCCGGTGGACGTCCGGGAGGGCGCCGTCTCTGATACTCTACTATAATGAAATTCGCCTTAGCTACAGTTGGGTTTGAGGAGCTAAGGCGAATTTCTTTTTTATCCGTAACGGATTATTCATCTGCCTGTGTCGCCTTCTGGCGTTTGCTTTTGCGGCTTACCCGTGTATTGCGTTTGTCTTTTTTCTCGGATACAGCCTTTTCCTTTTCAGGTAAGGCTTTCATTTCATTATTCAAAGAATCCTTTGGCTCTTGTGTCAATATCTTGCCAAACTCTTTCAACTTATCAGAAGTGATACTCAAAGTGTCATTTACTGATACAGTCAGTGAATCTTTGGTCAATATAGCGGTACCTTGTTCCATTTTTATATGTATAGAGTCGGAAGAAACATGAATCGAGTCTATTGGTAAAGTATTCAATGAATCATTCGGCTCCGATTGGGCTGCAATTGAATCTGCAAGAGATGATAGCTTAACCTGTTCTTTTTGGGGTTGAGGCTTCGGTTTCGGCTTTTCAATCTTGAATTGTACGGGAACTGAATATTTGCAGCGTACTACCCTTCCTTGTTCCATGGCCGGAACCCATTTCGGCATTTTACGGATAGCTGTAATGGCAGCTGAATCCATACTTGCCTCCAAGGGGCGTACAATAGTTGGCGATGTGATTTCTCCATCACGTTCCACTATAAACTGGACGATAACTACACCTTCTTTACCCGCCTTCTTTGCCCAATCCGGATATTTCAAATTGTATTTCAGATAATTCATGAAAGCTTTCATGCCACCTGGATATTCAGGCATCTTTTCAGCGATGGAATAAAGTTGGCTGGCATTACGCGGATACATATAGATATTGAGCGGTTCATCCGGATGTTGGATGAACTGTTTGATGTTCATTGTCTTATTTTCCATACCATCGGCACGGATGATAATCGGATGGTTGTAATCGGCTTCAATACTGAAATAGCCGTTCTTGTCACTTGTAGCTTTCCGTCCCGTTCCCTGTATGTCTATCAAAGCGCCGGCAATTGGTCGGTTGTTTGTCCTTTTAATGTTCCCTTCGATTTTGAAAGCACTGTTTTGCTGTTTGTAGGCAGTAATATCTTCAGGGCGGTCGAGATATATGGTTTTGCTGGTTTCGTCTTCCTGCAGAATAAAAGAGTAGACCGATTTGAATTTTTCATTAGGGAAATACAGGCTGGCTGTACGGGTAGTATTCTGTTTCCATTCGTAATCGAAGGTAATAACCCCCTGTTCATTTCCTGTATACTCTTCGGAATTTCCGATTATTTTCAGAAGAATTCCAGGCTGAGGGTCACCGTTCGATTTTAAGACTGTAATCTTATACGTGATTTTCTTGCCGGCCGACTGGGCATGAATTGATATGCTGGCTATAAAAGCAATAGTCAATAAAAGTATTGTGTATAGATTTTTCATTGGCTGTATTTTTCGTTTGTCTATCAATACACAAAACTACAAGGATTCTCTTGTATTTACTTTTCTGTGATTGTTAATAAACGTGAAACATAGACAGATGGCTATCAGGACTCCTGTTTGAGTAGTTTTCTTTTACGGAATGCGTTCAGACGCTCCATTGCATGACGACGGCTTAACAGAATCTGGCGGCGGTAAACGATGCAACTTGTTATAAAATAGACTCCAGCCTGAATCCATAGTCCGTGATATTCGGGCAAAACGTCTGACAATGTAGCTCCCATTGTGTTGATACGAACGAATCCGTTAATTCCGAATGTTGAAGGGAAGAGCCATGAAAACACTTTCCAGAATTCGGGAACTGCAGCTCCGGGCCATGAAATTCCGGAGATGAACAAGAGCGGAATTGATGTAAACACATAAATCATCATGCACGACTCACGGTGGTGTATGAAAATGGAACAGGTCATTGAGAAGAAGATACAAGCCAACAGGTAAGGGAAAATAAACGCAAGTAAGGTCATTGGTTGTGCTATCTGAACCAGACTGAACATCTTCGGTACAAGGCAGAGTATATAGGCCGACATGACTGCATAGATCATGAGGTAGGCAAATGACTTGCCGAGTACGATTCGTAAAGTGCCTTGATATTGACGGCTTAATGGTATAAGGTCGCGGAAACGGTTGGTTTCGCGTGCTGTACCGGCCGACATACCTATTCCCAACAACAATGTCTGTTGGATAATCAGTATCAATACAGCCGGGATAAGGAAGCTGGCGAATCCGTTCTGTGGGTTGAACATTGATACAGCTTCGTATTTGATCGGTGATGCGTTTACTTCATCCTGACGGTCGGTTGTGTTTCCGGCACGCTCTATCTTGATCTGTTTGTTCATGATTAATGAAGCCTCCGTATTTGCCGTCAGTAAAGCTTTGTAGAACAACATACCGCTCATGTCACTGAAGATACTTACTTGGGTCTGTATACCTTTGGCTATGTCGCTGCTGAAATTTTGAGGTATGTAGATTACCCCATACACTTTTTGTTCCTTCAAAAGTTGCTTTGCTTCTTCCAAATCTGCGCAATGCGACTTGATTTCTATATCCGGACTTCCGTCGACCAAGCGAAGATATTCGCGGCTCAAGGATGACTTGTTTGCATCGACTACTGCAGTCGGAACTTCTCTCACTACTTCATTGGTATAGATGAATGCATAAACCAACGGGTATGCAAGCGGGACGAGTAGGAAGAAAATAAGCACTCCCTGGTCCTTGGCGCAAGCTTTCAGTTCCCGGGCACAGATATAGAACAATCCGCTGATGCCTTCTTTGATACTATCTATGAATGAATTATTTTTCATTGATGCAAGCTTTTAAGGAATATATTCGTAGTGTAACATCTCATTCTGCAATTTCTTCAGAACAAAGAACGGCAGAATCATGAATAACAATAGAATGACAACCGAGTGCCAGGCATAGATAAGCGGATAACCGTTGAGTGCCAGATTCACATATAGCAGGAAATAGTTGCGCAACGGGAAAAGGTTGCTCAACGCCTGCAGGGTAGGGTGCATTGCCATAACCGGGAAAGTAAATCCGGAGATGGAAAAAGAAATGACACCCCATAGGGATGCACAGCTCATAGCCAGACGCATGCTTCCGAACAGTCCGAAGAAGAATATTCCCAATGCTTGTGATGAAAGTACCAACAACAATCCTGCCAACAACATCGGGAAAATACCGCTGTTGCATGGGAAATGTTGGAAACCATATAGATAGACATTGTAGAATACGGCTACCACAAAGAAGATGATGGTATGAGGCAACAGTTTTCCTATCAGGGCCGTGACGATGGAATTGTTTCCCATTTTCAACAACTGGCGGGAAGTCTTGTCCTTAATTTCCACGCCAAGGGCATATGAGGTGGTCAGGAATATCAACAACATCAGTATACCTGGAAACAATGTGTTGCACAGATATACCGAATAGTTCAGCCACGGGTTGTTCAATGCATGTGTATCAATGATTATCGGTTGCAGATATGCCATAGCCTGATCCATTGTAGCGCCTTTGGCCAACAACGTGCTTCTTCCGACAGCTCCTGAAGCCAGTTCCGACATAGTACGTTGGTCTTTGTAAAGCAATGAACCGGCTATCAGGTAAGAATAGTTGATATAGAATGAAACCGTTGGCTGCCGACCGGAAATCGCCTCTTCGGTTGTTCCTTTCGGAATATAGTAGAAAGAGTAAATTTCGCCTTTCTGCATAGCCTCACGTGCCTCGTTGAAGGAACTGAAGTGTTCGATAATCTGTGTATTCTGAAACGCATCCAGATTCCGGATGATATTGCGTGTGGTCGAGGTATTGTCCAAATCCACCACGCCTGCCGGCAGGTCGTTGGGCAATCCTTTGCTCATCAGTGTAGTAAAGAAGATGAAACAGAAGATTGGTGCAACCAGCATGCAGAATACATACATGGGCTTACTCGCTATACGGCGAAGCTCGCGCATAGAGATCAGCAACAGGCGTTTATGGATCGTTATCGGCATAGTTCGTTTTTATTTTTCAATAATGGCTGACATTCCCGGACGGAGATTCTCGATGGGTTGTGTCGGACGCGCTTTCACCTCAAAGGTCTTCAGGTCAAACTGACCGGTTGTCTTTGTTGCTTTCCAGGCGGCATAAGTCCCTAAGTCTTTCATGGAAGTGACTTTCAGAGTCACATCCTTTTCGAGAGCCGGAACATAGGCTGTGATTTGACCGTTCACTTTGAAATCTTTCAGGAAATCTTCGCGGACATTGAAAGTTATCCACATGTCATCGAGTTCGGCGATGTTCATGATCGGAGCACCGGTTCCTACCAATTCACCTACTTTCGGGAAAATCTCAGTCACTTCACCATCGGCCGAAGCTGTCAGAATAGTTTCGTCGATGTAAGCGTTGACTTCGGCTACGGCGCCTTTGGCGCGTTCAACTTGTGCAGCTGCCGCTTCCTTGTCTTCACGCTGGGCACCATTCTTTGCCATTGTATACTGAGCCTTGGCTGCGCGTTCGGTTGCAATCATCGCATCGTATTGTGCTTTGGCTTCATCGCGTTTCTGTGCCGACATCACCCCTTCTTCATAGAGGCGGTTGACGCGGTTGTATGATTTCTCTGCGATATCAAGTCCGGCTTTCGCTTTCTGCCACATTTCGTAGGCTGCCTGCAACTGTTCGGAACGGGTGCCTCTTTCGGCTTTCTCGTTCAATGCCTGTGCAGCCTGTTCGACAGCCCGAGCCTGTGAAAGCTTGGCCATGACATCGGGCGCTTCGAGGATAGCCAGAGTATCGCCGGCCTTTACTTTGTCACCTTCACTGACGAGGAATTTCAGAATACGTCCCGGAACCTTGCTTGATACACGGTATTCGGTAGCTTCTGCCTGTCCTTGAATGATTTCCGGACCTTTACCTAAGGTAAAGAACCCTATCACACTAACCAGAATAACGACTCCTGTCAGTGTACAGAGTGCCAGAATAATGTTGTTGCGTTGAGATTTTTCAGCCATATCAGTTTCTTATTTTAATGTTCCCATTGATTTGTTCAAATATACTTCACTCATCTTCATGTCGATCTGAGCATCAATTTTGTTGGATTGGGCAGAAAGCCATGCCGTTTGTGCTTCAAGCACATTGCTGGTCGGTATCACGCCTTCCTTGAAGCCGAGGTTGGCATAACGAAGGTTTTCTTCGGCCTTTTCCATATTCTTCTCGGCCATTGCAAGCTTCTTGGTTGCTTCGTTGACCTTATAGGTGCTTTGGGTTACCTGTAACTCGATCTTTTCCTTGGCATCGTCCAACTGATATCGGGCGATGTTGGCTTCGGCTTTGGCTGCTTTGACCTTATAGATTCCTTCTCCCCAATGGAATACCGGAATCTTGACTACAACACCTATTCCCCACATTCCTCGGAACTTGTTCTCAAATCCGTTGAATAACGATGGATTGGTAAATAAATAGCTGGCAGTAAAACCGACAGACGGTAGGTAGTCGGCACGTGTTACATTTACTTTCTGTTGATATATCTTGGTAGCCAGATCCAGACTTTTCAGCTCTTCACGATTGGCCAGTGCTGTGGTGACATTACTTTCCGTATGCGTATTGGGCAATGTCAGGTTTTCCATATCTTCATCGGCCAGACTGATATCTGTATTCAAAGGAATGCCACAAAGCTGGCAAAGTACCATCTTCGACAAACTCAGTCCGTTTTCTACTTGGGTAAGTGTCATTTCGGCTTCGTTGACCTTTACTTTCACGCTCAATCCGTCGGCACGGGTGGCTACTCCTTCTTCAACCATCCTGTCGATATCCGAATCGAGCTTTTTGACAAGTTCAAGATAGCTCTCCGCCAATTTTTTCTTGTTTACCAACGATATTACCTGCCAATAGGCCTGGTCGGTATTCAGAATCAGGTCTTCCATGCCGGTTGCATGTTGTGACATGGCCAGCTGTTCGGCATACTTGGTAATCTTGTTGTATGCCATGATTTTACCTCCCATGAAAATCGGTTGGGTGAGGGTTGCTACTCCGGCATACAAATTACGTGTATCTGTATGGAATGCATCTACAATTTTTTGTCCTTGAGCGTTCAGACCTTGCGCCAGATTTCCCACAATCGGTTGCAGGATGGCATCAAATTCGGGTGGAATAGGGATAGGAAGTTGCCCGGCTATTCCTTGTATGGTCTGTTGCAGACCGGTTCCGATATTGCCGATAGCCTGTTTCTGTCCATCGCTTAAAAGTGAAATCTCTTTCTGCGTTCGCATGTATGTACCCATGACGTCAATCTTGGGTAGGAAATTGGTAAATGCAGCTTTCTGCTCGTAATGGGCGGCATTTATCTTTTCCTGTGCGATACGTAGCTCCTTGTTGTTGGCCAGAGCTAGTGCACGGCAACTGTCGAGGTCAAGCATCCGCTGAGCATGCATACCCAACGATACTCCCGACAAGAGGATGACAGTGAGGATTCGTTTCATTACCTGATTTAGCTTAAAGTTGAGTTTAGTTGCTTATGCAACGGAGCAAATGTACACAATATTAACAAATTGGCAAATGAAAAGATTAAAAAGATTGTCGATGCAACTTGTTTTTTTATTTTTTTAAAAACTTATCCTTCTATAGTATCGTCTGAATATATCCTGAAAGAGTGCAAAAAATATCCTTTTGCATGGTTTTTAATGTTGTGCAAAAGGATATCATATTGGTTGAGTGTTAAATCTGTATTTATCTGGTGATTCGGGCAATCTTTTGTTTGCGTGCAAGCGGATTGAGCAAAACGGATGAGCCATGGTTGCTTTCTCTTGAAAACTCAACCGTTTCATCTGTTTCATCTTCCGGGAAATTACCTGTTGCCATATGCTGTAGTATAGGGGAGAGGAGGATGTCTTCTTTTGTTCCAAGTTCCCCGATTTCGCCTGCCAAATTCTCTACTTGTGTATATGTTGGCTCAAGCCCAGTTGTATAGTAATCATAATATCCTTCAGAATTTGCTATATATGATGTGGTGAGCCAGAATTCCAGTAGAGGATGTTCTTCTGAAGTGAAAAGGCTTTGTGCGACATTCTTTCCGAATGTTGCTTCTCCAACTTGAATCAGACGATCACCCAAGTACGGTTTGAGACAATTGATTACTAATTCAGATGCCGATGCGGTCGATTCTGTTGTAATGATATATAGATTCCGGAATGATGCATGCGATACTCCATGAAGTAATTGCGGGTCAAGTGTATAACTGATCGTTTGTTCGAATTTGTCATTTGGTATCAAATTCACAAAGTTCTTTCCCATGGCATTATCCGGAGCTAGAATTGTTCCTAAAAGCAAGGCTGTGTTGACATAACCTCCCGGATTATATCTCAAATCTAGAATGATATCATCGGGCGATTGTGTCATTCCCTGGTTGAATGCCTCTTTCAGTTGGTCCTCTTCTTCATTGTTAAAGCTATTATACATTATGTAGAATGCTTTCCGGTTGCCCGATTGTATTGTTTTGGTAAGATAGACACTTGGCTCATCTACATATCGGGGAGATGGCATTTCGACGGAAAGTGTATCAAATGTTCCGGTTGCATTTTTACGGGCTATCTGATAGGTCCATGAACGGGAAGGGTGTTGTATATATTGCTCGTAATTGTTGCTGGTAATCTTATATCCATTAGCCGAAATAATCCAGTCGCCACGTCGGATTCCTACATCCGAAGCCGGAGAGTTGTCGTAGGTCAATAAAACATGTACTTCATTGTTCCCGGCTGCATTCCGGACCAAGACACTTTCAATCCCAAACGACGGATAATCACTTATGCTTCGTGATATTTTTACCGAATCGATATGCGAGAATATGACTCCATTCTTCTGGTCACGAGGAGCAACAACCGATTGTAAGAAAATATCCGGTTTTTTGAAGAAATTCAGACCGTCTTCTGCAGGCAACTCATCATAAAACAAATAGTTTTCCTGCATCGTTTCGTACATCCAGGTTTTAGTTGATATCAAGGCATAATATTCCCCCGTACGGTCTTCTCCGCAAGAAGAGATGGCCATAGCAAATATCAGTCCTGTAATCAGTGAAATCGGGTGTATGCGCATAGCTTTATTGTTTCATTTCAAATGAGTTCTGACCAATCATATTACCGTCGGCAAAGATGTATACATTGTATCTTCCTGCTGGCAGGTATTCCTCCACATTCCAATATACAGTCACATTTTGTTCCTCTCCGGTATATTCAATGTATTTTTTGATGGAATAGGTTATTTCTCTGTCTTCAAACTGGAACTTTGTATTGCCTTTTGAAAGTATTTCATTGTCCGGTTTTGCGATGCGTATATAAAGAGTCTTGTTGCCGGTTTCAGCTGTAATATTCTTGACTATTGTGAATGAAATGGCAATCTTGCTGACATCTTTTACCTTACGTGCCTGTTTGCCACGTTTGTTTAATGGTTGGGCATTGATGTTGGTAGCGTCCAGTTGGGCGGCCAAAGTCACTTTTTCATGCAAGTCCTGTTTCTCTGCTGAAAGTGTGTTGATTTGTTCGGTCGCTGCGGTATATTTATTCTTTACCTCTTCATTCTCTTCCTGCAAGGCTGCGTTTAGTCGGTTCAGTGAATCGATTTGTACAACATAGCTTCTCAATACAGCACGAACTGTTTTCAATTCCTTTTTCAATCTCATGATTTCGGCAGTATTGGTGGTCTTGACTTGACGTAGCTCTTCCAGCAAACGTTGGGTTTTCAGTTTCTCACTTTCCAACTTTTCACGTAAGGAATCATTGGTAATTTGTACTTGTAGTTCGTCGTATTGTGTGGCGAATTTGCTATAATCGTTTTCCATTTCTTCTTTTTCGATAGCAAAGAATTCGGCCATTTCCTTGTTCTTATTAAATTCTCGTAGGGCCAGGAAGGATACTCCCGCCACAATGATAATTAATGCTACGATAGCAATAATAAGTTTTCTGCTCTTTTCCATCTCTGTTTTTTGTTTTGCACAAAAATACAATAATTTATATACAAGCATTCATTTTCAGTGTAAAAAAATGCTATTCTTGCTCTTGAAAAAAGATTGAATAGGATGCATTATAGTCCCACTTTTTAAATTTTATTATTTTGTATCTAGTGCTATTGTTGTCAATCCAGAGGTTTAATCTTTCTATCATTTGAGGGATTCCGGATTCGGTATAAGCTATGATTTTTTGGACGTCTCCATTGTATGAAGTATAAATAGGTTTACAGATACTTGATGATGTTAGGTAATGACAATTCATTATATTCCCTATATAGTTGCTATAAACGAGATAGGCATGGCGTGATTCACTGATTTTGACATTTGAGTAACAATTTTCCATATAGGAGCTTGATTCGGTCTGATAACAAATTCCTCCGAATGAATGGATGTTATTCAAGCTGACTTGAGAGACATAGCTATTTAGAATAAATTTGAAATTTTTGCCACAAATGCCTCCACCTTGTTTTGCTCCTTTTATAGTTAGATTATTTACAGAGCAGTTTGCAACATATCCACTGTTAACTCCTATTAGAGCACTGCTTATATTGACGTTATTGTTAATATTACATGTCTGAATGTGGCAATTTGAGACTATCCCATAATTTTTCCCAACTAAAAAAGAAAGGAAAAAAGTTTCGTTATTGACAGTTGATGAGAGCGATACATCTTTTAGTTTCAGATTATACAATCTTCCTGATGTGTCAATTGTATGGAAAAGGCCATAATATGTTAAAGAAGAATTATTCGCTGTAATATTAAGATTGTATATAGTATATCCATTACCTTCAAAGATGTCTTTGAAGGTAATAGGATTATTGATTCTGTTGTTCAAATCATTCAGTTTTTTGTTGTCTTCTTCTGTGAAGTAAATATCATTTTTAAGATTATATGTAGTTATACCTTCTTTTGTAACACAGAAATCGGTTAAACACCTGTCTTCATACGTCAATCCGTTATAGAGGGCATAGAATGCCAGAAAATCATCAGCTGTATAAATTCCGTGAATTTCGCTCTCCGTTTGGATCAGGCAAGTGTAAGCATGGCCTTGGCTATAACTTCTTGGGGTTATATTTATTGGGATGACTTGGTCGTTGGTTTCGATCGCTAGTTTCAGACCTAAATTATCTGTAGCAGGGATAATGATTGAGTAAGGCTTGTCTTTTTGGGCTTCAAAGATAACTGTTCCAGCCGGATCTTGACTATAGGTAATACTTCCGTTGCTAGGATTGATTGATTCGATTTTCTGAGATGGGGTGATAGAAAGGGTCTTTACCTGATCCTGCATTTCTGGACTCAATGTAAAATTCAGTTGGGCAAACAAGTGTTCGAATTGTAACTCCACAGGGTTGGGATAGGATACATTCTTTTTGCACAGCAGAATGTCTGTGAGCTCATTGTTTTCGTTGTAAAGGGAGAACGTTGGGGAGTATAAAGAAGGATAAATGGCACAGACTGATGCTTCTGTGCCGGTTTCGGTCCATTCGGGGGCGCTTTCGGATTTCCACTCTGAATTTTGGTAGGTCAATGTGATGCAATCGGCATGTAATCCTCCTGTTGCGCTGAAGGTTATTTCGCTTCCATCTTGGATGATTGTTTCATTGGAGCGAGAATTAGGTTGATTAGCATAGTTCATGCATGTGTTTCCTGTAATGGTACAAGTTTCGAACCCATCTGAAAATGTAGGTGTGTTTGTTTGACATCCGTTTAATAATATACAGGATGATAAATAGAAAAATAGACGTTTCATAATTTACTTTTTATTATGCATAACGCCAATATTCATTATTTGTACAACAAAAATAAATAAAAATGTGCCGCTAAACCTTCACAGGCTGGCGGCACACATTACAATACAAAATACAAATACAACTAAACGAGATATTTTTTGCAAATAAGAATCTTTCTTAAACGATGCCTTGAGCCATCATGGCATGGGCAACTTTCATGAATCCGGCAATGTTTGCACCCTTTACATAATTGATGTATCCATCGGGTTCGGTTCCGTATTTCACACATTGTTCATGGATATCATGCATGATTGTATGCAGCTTGTCGTCCACTTCCTGGGCGCTCCAGCTCATGTGCATGGCGTTCTGGCTCATTTCCAGACCGGAGGTAGCTACTCCTCCTGCATTGACAGCCTTACCCGGTGCATACATGATTTTATGTTCGATAAAAGCATCGATAGCTTCAGGCGTACAACCCATATTGGAGATTTCACCGATGCAAAGTACGGAATTTTTTATCAAATTTGCAGCATCTTCGCCATTTAATTCGTTCTGTGTTGCACAAGGAAGTGCAATATCGACCTTCACTTCCCATGGACGACGGCCTTCAACGAATGTCGCATTTGGAAATTTTTCAGCATAGGGGGCGACGATATCATTGCCCGAAGCCCGAAGTTCAAGCATATAGTCGATTTTTTCTCCACAGATTCCTTCCGGGTCATAAACATAGCCGTCGGGACCGGAGAGAGTAACGACTTTGGCTCCTAATTGTGTAGCTTTGGTTGCGGCTCCCCATGCTACATTCCCGAAACCGGAAATGGCTACTGTCTTACCTTTAATATCTATGCCTTTCTTGTCGAGCATGTGTTTCACGAAATAAAGACCCCCGAAACCGGTTGCTTCGGGACGGATCAGTGAGCCGCCGTATTCCAAACCCTTGCCGGTAAATGTTCCGGTAAATTCACGCGTCAGCTTCTTATACATACCGAACATGTAACCGACTTCGCGACCGCCTACACCGATATCGCCGGCCGGTACATCCATATCGGGACCGAGATGACGCCACAATTCCAACATAAATGCCTGGCAGAAGCGCATGATTTCAGCTTCACTCTTTCCGCGTGGAGAAAAATCGGAACCGCCTTTGCCTCCACCCATCGGAAGAGTTGTCAAGGCATTCTTGAATGTCTGTTCGAATCCCAAGAATTTGAGGATGGACAGATTTACGGATGCGTGAAATCGGATACCGCCCTTATATGGTCCGATTGCATTATTGAATTGTACACGATAACCTAAGTTGACCTGTACCTTACCTTTATCATCTACCCATGGTACACGAAATGTGATGATACGATCCGGTTCAACCAAACGCTCAATTAAGGAAACCTTTTCGAATTCAGGATGTTGGTTGTAAACATCTTCTATTGAAATAAGGACCTCCTTCACTGCTTGTAAATATTCCATTTCACCCGGATGCTTAGCCTCCAGCGATGACATAATTTGGTTAATGTTCATAACATCTTGGTTTAAGGTCTGACAAAATGAAATTTTTGTATGTGCAAAGTTATTATTTTATACGTCTTATCCAAATATTTTCAGATGAATTTGAGTGGTAATGGTGATAAAATGTTAAACCGATTATTCTTTCTAATATGTATGGTATTTCCTTTTATAATCAGTTGGAAAAGTCGTTATAAATGCTTTAATTTGTTTTTGTAAGTATTAATCTCAAATCTAGGACTATGCTTGGCCGTATAAATCTGAAACAACTTTATTTTAAAGATACTCAATTCGTTAACTTAATGACTCGCCGCATTTTTAACATCCTTCTGGTGGCGAACCCCTATGATGCATTTATGTTGGAGGATGATGGGCGTATCGATGAAAAGATATTCAACGAATACATGAGCCTCAGCTTGCGTTATCCGCCTCGTTTTACACAGGTTTCAACGGAGGAAGAGGCTTGGCGGAAATTGGGCGAAACCCGATTCGATCTGGTAATCTGTATGCCGGGCTCTGATAATAGTGATACTTTCGAAATCGGTAGAAAGATTAAGGAGCGTTATCCGAAGATTCCTTTGGTGGTACTTACTCCATTTTCTCATGGAATCCGTGAACGGATGGAGCATGAAGATTTGAGTATCTTTGAATATGTATTCTGTTGGTTGGGAAATACCGACCTTTTGGTTTCCATCCATAAACTGATAGAGGATAAGATGAATCTGGAGCACGATATCAAGGAGGTGGGAGTGCAGATGATTCTGCTTGTGGAAGATTCCATCCGTTTCTATTCATCGATTCTTCCCAATCTCTATAAGTTTGTCTTGCAACAGAGTCAGGAATTTGCTACCGAAGCGTTGAACGAGCACCAGCGTACATTGCGAATGCGTGGGCGTCCTAAAATTGTTTTGGCCCGTAATTATGAAGAGGCTATGGATCTTTATGAGCGGTATCAGAACAACACTTTAGGAATCATTTCGGATGCCCGTTTCCCGAGGGATGGAGAAATGGATCCTTTGGCCGGAGTGAAGTTCCTTACGGAAGTACGTAGCCGTGACCCGTTTATTCCATTGATTCTCCAATCGTCGGAGGAGGAAAACCGTAAATATGTGAAAGATCTGGACGCGTCTTTCATCGATAAGAATTCCAAGAAAATGAATCTGGATCTACGTGAAACCGTTTCAGACAATTTCGGTTTCGGGGATTTCATATTCCGCGATCCTGAAACGATGAAGGAAGTGGCGAGAGTTCATAATCTGAAGGAATTGCAGAATGTGGTGTTTTCCATCCCGGCAGATTCTTTCCTTTATCATATTAGCCGTAATCACGTATCCCGCTGGCTGTATTCCCGTGCCATTTTCCCTGTTGCTGAGTTCTTGAAACAAGTGACTTGGGAATCGTTGCAGGATATTGATGCCCACCGGCAAATCATTTTCGATGCTATCGTAAGATATCGCAAGATGAAGAATCAAGGGGTAGTTGCAGTCTTTGAACGCGACAGGTTCGACCGTTATTCGAATTTTGCCCGTATAGGTGACGGCTCTTTGGGAGGAAAAGGTCGTGGCTTGGCATTTATTGATAATATGGTTAAGCATCATCCCGAATTTGATGATTTTGAGAATGCACAAGTGGTTATCCCGAAGACCGTCGTTTTATGTACCGATATCTTCGATGAGTTTATGGAAGCCAATTGCTTGTATCAGATAGCGTTGAGTGATGCCAGCGATGAAACTATATTGAAGGCATTCTTACGTGCCAAACTTCCCGACAGGTTGGTAGAGGATTTCTTCACTTTCTTCGATGTGGTCCATGCACCGATTGCCATCCGCTCATCCAGCTTGTTGGAGGATTCGCATTATCAACCATTTGCCGGAATCTATTCTACATATATGATTCCTTATCTGGAGGATAAATACGAGATGCTCCGCATGCTGAGTGATGCCATTAAAGGGGTTTATGCATCGGTGTTCTATAAGGATAGCAAGGCTTATATGCAGGCTACCAGTAATGTGATCGATGAAGAAAAAATGGCTGTTATACTGCAGGAAGTAGTCGGTACCCAGTATGGCGATCGGTTTTATCCCTCAATCTCAGGTGTGGCGCGCTCCATCAATTATTATCCCATCAATGAAGAATTGGCAGAAGAAGGTACAGTGAGCCTGGCTTTGGGATT
Organism: uncultured Phocaeicola sp.; assembly: GCA_944321335.1. Lineage (GTDB taxonomy): Bacteria > Bacteroidota > Bacteroidia > Bacteroidales > Bacteroidaceae > Phocaeicola. Next base: position 48,757 of record CALUKX010000006.1, read on the forward strand.
GGGAAAATACATTGTTGATGGTGGACTTACATTGCGTGTATGTCCGTATCATCCCGACAAGGTATTGCAGACCAGTGAAATGGAGATGGCCTTACGTGAAACTCAGACCCGTTTCTATGCACTTGACTTGAAGAATTTGGGAGAAAACTTCTCTTTGGATGATGGCTTCAATTTATTGAAACTCCCGGTTAAGGAAGCGGAAAATGACGGTTCGCTAACCTACATCGCATCTACTTACGATCCCTATGATATGGTGATTCGTGATGGGATTTATCCGGGAGGCCGGAAAGTTATTACGTTTGCCAATATCTTGCAGCATGAGGTTTTCCCTTTGGCAAAAATCTTGCAGCTGGTTCAGAAATATGGTCAAGGTGAAATGCGTCGTCCCGTTGAAATTGAATTTGCCGTAAATCTGAATGCAAAAGATAAGACCGGAATTTTTTATCTGTTGCAGATCCGACCGATGGTAGATGTTAAAGCCGATTTGGATGAGGACTTGACTCTGGTATCTGATGATAAACTGTTGTTGAAGAGTGAAAACTCGTTGGGGCATGGTATAATGGAAGACATTCAGGATGTAATCTATGTTAAGACTGATGGCTATTCGGCTTCTAATAATCAGCTCATTGCTTATGATATTGAAAAGCTGAATAAAAAGTTCTTGGATGAAGGAAAACATTACATCCTCGTTGGACCCGGACGGTGGGGCAGTAGTGATACTTGGTTGGGTATTCCCGTGAAATGGCCGAATATTTCTGCTGCTAGAGTGATTGTTGAAGCTGGACTTACCAATTATCGTGTGGACCCTAGCCAAGGTACACATTTCTTCCAGAATCTGACATCATTCGGAGTCGGTTATTTTACTATCAATGCCTATATCAATGATGGCTTGTACAATCAGAAACTTTTGGATGAAATGCCAGCTGTGGAAGAAACGAAATATTTAAGATGGGTTCATTTCGATAAGCCTTTGAGTGTCAAGATGGATGGTAAGAAAAAGCTTGGAATTGTAGCTTTACCTGATAACTGAATTTACAAATAAGCGATAAACGGGACTCATCCTGTTTATCGCTTATTTGTAAAGATTTGCTGTCTTATCCGTTGTTCCGATATTCTAACGGACTCATGCCGGTATATCGTTTGAAGTATTTCCCAAAAAATGACATGTTGGCGAAATTCAAAGATTCGGAGATTTCCTGAATGGAGAGGGTGGTCGATTTTAATTGTGCCTTGGCATCCATGATTACCATCTTTGATATAATCTCAATACAGGTTTTGCCTGTTGCCTGTTTGACTATTGTACTGAGATGGGCATGAGTAATACCTAATCTTTTCGCATACCAGGAAACATTTCTGGTAGTATTGTAATGCTGGGTGACAAGTTGGGTAAACTCTTTACAGATTTGCTCGCTTTTGGAAAGCGGTTCCTGAAAGTTTGCCTTGTTGTTGCGATAAATCATGGCAATCCCTGCATGCATACTGTCATAAAGAAAAGGAGCGAATCTTTTTCTGTCATTCGCATTGTCATAAAATTCATACAGCTTGATGAGGAATTTCAAATATTCCTCCAACAGCTTTGCGCCTTTCGGCTTTAAAGTAATAAGAGGACGCCCGATGGCTACATAAAGACTATCCAAAGGCGTATGGTGGAGATTTGCCTGCTCAATATAAGAGGATGAGAATCCACCAAAATAGATCTTCAAATCTCCTTCTACCCGATGAATCTGAAAAATGCTACCAGGTGTAATGGTCACAAAATCATTAGCACGTACTGTAATTCTGTTCAAGTTAATTGATGCCTCAATCTCACCGCCCATGCACAAGACAAAAATTTCACATTTCAAACGACAAGGAAAATTTGTGTATAGGCTCAACAGCTCTTTACTGATATCCGTACCAATCAGCCATTCTTCCGGTAATTCAATCTTAGGAAGTTTGTTTTCTTTGTCCATAATAACTTGAGTGTATTATTTGTGCTATTTGGTGATGCAAATTTATAGCTATTTTAAATTTGTGTGAACTTTATCGTTTAAAACTTGTTGATTTTTAGTACTATTAAACAAAACGCTAAATAATTTGTTTAATAGTACTAAAAAATAGGACAAAGCAGATATGCGGATTTTATCTGGCAGAAATGTGTTGTTCTATTCAGGATATGCTATTTCAGATCCGTTGTTTATACGTGATTGAAATATCTCTTAAATCAACAAACTATTTAATAAACTATTTAGATGAAAAAGAATTTTATTTATTTCATGCTTGCTGCCTCTTGTGCAGTTTCATTTATGGCATCCTGCAACAGCGATGACGATAGTGTTATAACTAATCCGGTGCCGTCCCAAATAACTTTTACAGATGACAATGGCTTGGATTTAACTTATGGCGGACAGCCTGTTTATGGTAAGAAAGTTATTTATACTCCTGATTCTAAAGACCCATTGAAGGCAACATTGGTTATATCAGGGAATAATCTGGAATTGGGTGGCTTGCTGGCTGCAAGAAGCAATGGTGAACAGTCTTTGGTGACATCGGGGGTAATACCCGGTACACTTTCTACAACTTTGGTGTTGGATCTGAAATTTGATGGAGCTGTCGCTGCTTTTGAAGGTTCTGCAACCCAGAATGAGGCAGCCATCAATTACAAGGGTACTGTAAGCAAAGATAAGCTCTCGCTGGCATTGAATGTTACTATGCCCAAAAATGACTTGACGAACAGTAAATGGAGCCTGATGCCTTATGACTGTGAAGAATATACGACGGCGCCAGTCACTCTTTTGTGGAGTTCGGATAAAAATGTGGAACTGATTCCGGGTTATGATCTTCCGGTCGAATCCATATTGCAGATTGCAATGCAGCTGCCCTTGATTGGTAATGAATATAGTGTATATACGGCTTTGGAAGGCGTTTTGAAAACCGTTTCGTTCCTGCCGGATGGTAATATTGTGGCGGAATATAAAGATGAGATAGCGTCATCGGAAGCATGGAAAACTTCTGCTACCAATATGGCTATGTATGTAGCATCGGCTGAACAGGATTCGACATTGACTTTGTACTTGAATCCGATGCAGATTATAAAGAATGTTGAGGCTGCACATTTGAGCCGTGCCGTAACTTCAGAAATCATCGGTAATTTGTCACGACAGGTGATTCCTATGCTGGCGGAGGGGGTGAAGCTGCATTATTCTATTGTCGGTAACCAACTGATGGTTTATGCCGGAACAGATTTGTTGAAGCCGTTGCTCACAGCGATATCTCCGGTGTTTAATGATGAGGCCTTCGTTCAGCAAATTGTTGATATGGTTTTGGCTAATCCGGATATGAGTTCTATGGCTCCTATGGTAGGTCCTATGTTGCAGCAGTTACCGGCTATCATAGACATGACAACCGACATTAAGGCCGGTTTAAATCTTCAGAAAGTACAATAGTCTACTGTCGGTAATGTCTGACCTTATCAAAATGAAAGTGTGAAACGCTTTGTAAAATGATTGGTTATATGTAAAGCAATACCCCGCAAGAAGACGGATCTTCAGCGGGGTATCCTATTCTTAAAAGGTTGTTTGTCTTTTTATTATAAAGATACTTGATTCTCTTTTAAACAATACCTTGAGCCATCATGGCTTTGGCAACTTTCATGAAGCCGGCAACATTGGCACCTTTCACGTAGTTGATGTAACCGTCAGGTTCAGTACCATACTGTACACAAGCTTCGTGAATGTTCTTCATGATGCTCTTCAGCTTTTCGTCTACTTCTTCCTGGCTCCAGCTCAACTTGATGGAGTTCTGAGTCATTTCCAGACCTGATACAGATACACCACCGGCATTGGCTGCCTTACCCGGAGCATACAGAATCTTAGCTTCCTGGAATACGCGGATCGCTTCCGGAGTAGAAGGCATGTTTGCACCTTCAGAAACAGCGAATACACCGTTTGCAATCAAAGCCTTGGCATCGTCGCCGTTGATTTCATTCTGAGTTGCAGAAGGAAGGGCGATATCTGCCTTTTCGTTCCACGGGCGAGCGCCTGCAACATACTTACAGCCATATTTTTCAGCGTATTCACGGATACGGCCACGGTACAGGTTCTTCAATTCCATGATATAATCGAGTTTTTCGCGGTCGATGCCGTCCGGATCATAGATATAACCATCTGAATCGGACATTGTAACGACTTTAGCACCCAGTTCAATCAGCTTTTCTGCTGTGTACTGAGCAACGTTACCAGAACCTGAAACCAAGCAAGTCTTACCCTTGATGTCGATGTTACGGGTCTTCAACATTTCGAGCAGGAAGTAGATGTTACCATAACCGGTAGCTTCCGGACGGATCAAAGAACCACCGAATTCGCGTCCTTTACCTGTCAGTACACCGCTAAATTCACGTGTCAGCTTCTTGTACATACCGAACATGAAACCTACTTCACGTCCGCCAACACCGATATCACCGGCAGGAACATCGGTTTCAGGACCGATATGGCGCCACAATTCAAGCATGAAAGCCTGACAGAAACGCATTACTTCTGCATTTGACTTGCCACGTGGAGAGAAATCCGATCCACCTTTACCACCGCCCATCGGCAATGTAGTCAATGCATTTTTGAAAGTTTGTTCGAATGCCAGGAATTTCAGGATACCCAAGTTTACTGAGCTGTGGAAACGGATACCGCCTTTGTACGGGCCGATCGCGTTGTTATGCTGTACACGGTAACCCATGTTGGTTTGAATATTGCCTTTATCATCCATCCAAGTGACACGGAACTGATAAACTCTATCTGGAATACACAAACGTTCAATCAAGTTAACTTTATCGAATTCAGGATGTTTGTTGTATTCTTCTTCGATTGTTCCTAACACTTCTTCTACTGCCTGATGATATTCAGGTTCATTTGGAAATCTTCTCTTAAGATCTTCCAATACTTTTGCTGCATTCATAAATTAAAAAATAAGGTCTCTAATTATTATTGGTTATTTAATTTGATTGGTTACAAATGTAAAGATAAAGTTTGTTTTTCACAATAAATATCAAGTAAATATGATATAAAACATGTAAAATGATATTTTGTGGTATTTAAACTACAAAAATATTCATTTCATCCTATCCCTTATGGACCTGATTATCGGTATGAATACCAATGCTCCCGAAATGAGTATCATCAGGATTAGCATCCCGTCTATTTTGGGGGCTGAGATGAGAAGGAAAAAGCATAGGGCAGCCCAAAAGAGGGTCAAGATGATGCATTGTGTATTGTTGAGCGGTCTTTTCATCGTCGTTTATTTAAATCCATAAAATGACTTGGAATTTCTCCAGTACTCTCTTGAAGATACTTCAGTATTTCCTTGAGAGTACTCCAGTACTTCCTTGAAGATACTCCGGTACTCTTTTGGAATGACTGGCTGTGGATAGGGAATTTATAAAATAAAAGGTATAGAGATCTGATTAAGAGTCTCTATACCTTTCTGTTATAGGAGAAACTTATTTATTCTGCATTTTCTTGGCAACGATTGCATCGATACATGCGATGGCGGTAATCTTTACAATGTCGCGTACAGAACTTTCGATATCGGTAAAGTGGATCGGCTTGTTCAATCCCATCTGGATCGGACCGATGACTTCGGTTTCACTCATGCTTTGGATAAGCTGGTAGGTTGCATTGGCCGAACTCAGGTTCGGGAATACCAATGTATTGACTTCCTTACCTTTCAAGCGGGTGAAAGGATATTTCTCGTCGCGCAGCTCGTTGTTCAAGGCAAACTTGACCTGCATTTCACCGTCGATTGCCAGATCCGGGTATTCACGATGCATATCGTTGATCGCTTCGTGTACTTTTGCCGGACTACCTTCTGTGTCTGATCCGAAGTTGGAGTATGAAAGCATTGCCATTACCGGTTCCTGATTGAAGAAACGTACTGCCTTGGCGGTCAGTTTGGCGATATCGATCAATGTATCCGTATCCGGATGGCGGTTGATCAGGGTATCAGCGATAAAGTAAGTGCCTTTCTTTGAGTTCAGTATATGCAGAGTGCCGAAATGTTTGTATTCCGGTTGGATTCCGATCACTTCCTTGGCAACTTTGATGGTATTCGAATATTTGGTGTACAGACCGGTAACGAATGCATCGGCATCACCGGTTTCGACCATCATCATACCGAAATAGTTGCGCTCGAACATCTTGTCGTGTGCTTCAGCCAGATTGGCTCCTTCACGTTCACGTTTTGAACAAAGGATATGTGCATAACGGTCGCGGCGTTCGGCTTCACGGTCGTGGCGCAGATTGACAATCTCGATGCCGTCCAAGCTTAATTCCAATTCCTTGGCCAGCTTTTCGATTCGTTCTTCGTTACCCAACAGAATCGGGTGACAAATACCTTCTGCCTTAGCTTCGACAGCGGCTTTCAGCATATTCGGGTGAGTACCTTCGGCAAATACGACACGTTGCGGCGACTTGCGTGCTGTATCGTACAATTGGCGGGTAAGCTGGTTTTCCTGTCCCATCAGTTCACGAAGACGGTTCTTGTATTCGCCCCAGTCGGTAATTTGTTTGCGGGCTACGCCGGAATCCATTGCAGCCTTTGCAACGGCCATAGATACTTCGGTGATCAATCGTGGGTCTACCGGTTTAGGGATGAAATATTCCGGACCGAAAGTCAGGTTGTTTACGTGGTACGCTTCGTTCACTACATCAGGCACCGGTTTCTTTGCCAGACCGGCAATTGCACGGACTGCGGCGAGTTTCATCTCTTCGTTGATAGCTGTAGCACGGGTATCCAATGCTCCACGGAAGATGTATGGGAATCCGATAACGTTATTGATCTGGTTCGGATAATCCGAACGTCCGGTAGCCATCAGGACATCCGGGCGTGATGCCATTGCATCTTCGTAAGAAATTTCAGGAGTCGGGTTGGCCAAAGCGAAAACAATCGGATGGCTGGCCATGCTGCGGACCATATCCTGAGTCAGCACATTTCCTTTTGACAATCCAAGGAATACGTCTGCACCCTTGATTGCCTCTTCCAAAGTATGGATGTCGGTACGGTCTGTAGCGAAGTATTGCTTCTGTTCGTTCAGGTCGGTACGTTGTTTGGAGATAACTCCCTTACTGTCCAACATGACGATGTTTTCCAGACGGGCACCTAAAGAAATATACAGTTTGGTACATGATACAGCCGATGCACCTGCACCATTCACTACTATCTTGACATCCTCGATCTTTTTGCCTGCAACTTCCAATGCGTTCAGCAAGCCTGCGCTCGAGATGATGGCTGTTCCGTGCTGGTCGTCATGCATTACCGGAATATCCAGCTCAGCTTTCAAGCGGCGTTCGATTTCGAAACACTGTGGAGCCTTGATGTCTTCAAGGTTGATACCTCCGAAGGTAGGAGCGATAGCTTTGACTGCTTCGATGAACTTTTCCGGATCTTTTTCGTTGACTTCTATATCGAACACATCGATACCGGCATAAATCTTGAAAAGCAAACCTTTTCCTTCCATTACCGGTTTCCCGCTCATGGCGCCTATGTCGCCCAAGCCCAGAACGGCTGTACCGTTGGAGATTACGGCTACCAAGTTTCCTTTAGCTGTATAGTCGTATGCGGTATCGGGATTTTTCTGGATTTCCAGACATGGCTCAGCTACTCCCGGAGAGTATGCCAATGATAAATCTCTTTGTGTCTGGTACGGTTTGGTTGGAACTACCTCGATCTTTCCCGGTTTGCCTTGTGAGTGATAAAGCAAAGCGGCTTCTTTTGTTATTTTCACCATGGTATTAATTGTTTTTTTGAAGATTTCTGTTTATGTGTAGCGCAAATGTAGAAATAAAATAATAAAATGAATGTTTTTTTTGAAAAAAAACGATAAATCGGTTTTCAGATGATTTTTTGTCCGATGTTTCATTTGTCTTTGGAGCGGATATTTCGGTCTATCTTTAATATTAGGCTAATATTAAGGTTATTCTTAGTTAAAATAGGTGTTCTTTAGCACATTTTTTTTCTATATTTGCGCCTCGGAAACTAGACCTTCTTAAAAAGTTTTCATTTAAAAGCAGTAAAATTGAATATAATTTTTTAATGACATGAATATGAGCGTAAAAAGAAACAGAAGATTTTCTTCTAGCCTGATGGCTGCGATGGCGTTGGGCTTGTCGGTTTTGACCTCTTGTGGCGGAAGCCAGAGTGGTGCTATGGGAGATGACGAGTATGCTGTAATGGAAGTTTCTTCAACTTCAAGCAATCAGTCAACTCAGTATCCGGCTACTATCAAAGGTTTGCAGGACATTGAAATCCGTCCTCAGGTTTCAGGATTTATCACAAAATTGTGTGTCGACGAAGGTGCTACCGTACGTCGTGGCCAGGCTTTGTTCCAGATTGACCCGACACAATATCAGGCTGCGTACAATCAGGCTGTAGCGGCTGTTGCTTCTGCAAAGGCGAATCTGGAAACTGTTTCTGCAACCGAAGCAAACAAGAAGATGCTTCACGACCAGAAAATCATCAGTGATTTCGAATATCAGACTGCAGTCAACAATCTGTTGAGCGCTAAAGCTAATTTGGCTCAGGCCGAAGCTTCGCTGACTGCTGCGAAACAGAACTTGGGCTTCTGTACTGTAACCAGCCCTTCCGACGGTGTTATCGGTACATTCCCTTACCGTGTAGGTGCTTTGGTAAGCCCGTCTATCGCTGAACCGTTAACAACCGTTTCTCAGATCGGTGATATGTATGTTTACTTCTCAATGACTGAAAAGCAGTTGTTGGCTATGACTAAGGCTGGTGGTTCTTTGAAAGAACAGTTGGCTAAGATGCCGGCAGTGAAACTGGAATTGTCTGACGGTTCTATGTATTCAGAAGAAGGTAAGATTGATGCGGTATCCGGTGTTATCGACCAGACTACCGGTTCGGTAAGCATGCGTGCTATCTTCCCTAACAAGCAGAATATCCTGCGTAGTGGTGCTACAGGTAACTTAGTATTCCCTTATACAATGGAAAATGTCTTGATTATCCCGCAGAACTGTACTGTAGATATCCAGGACAAGAAGTTCGTTTTCGTATTGCAGAGCGACAATACACTGAAGTATACAGAAATCAAGGTATCTAACCTGGATGACGGTAAGAACTATATCGTTACCGACGGGTTGAAATCAGGCGACAAGATTGTTACAGAAGGTGTGCAGAACTTGAAAGACGGTCAGAAGATCACTCCGATCACAGCAGCTGAAAAGGAAGCTAAATATCAGCAGCACTTGAAAGACCAGAAGGAAGGAAATTTCCAGACTGCTTTCTAATTTGAAGTTTTTTACACCTTATTATATATACTATACATTCGGTAAAAAGAAAAGTATTTTATGAGACTAGATAAATTTATTAACCGTCCGGTGCTATCAACGGTAATCTCTATCTTGATAGTAATCTTGGGTATTATCGGTTTGGCTACCATGCCTATTACCCAATATCCGGATATTGCGCCTCCTACCGTATCGGTAAGTGCAACTTATACCGGTGCGAATGCGTCGACCGTATTGAATTCAGTGGTAGCTCCGTTGGAAGACCAGATCAATGGTGTAGAAAACATGATGTACATGTCGTCTACTTCTTCAAACAACGGTCAGGCACGAATTGAAATTTACTTCAATCAGGGTACCGACCCGGATATGGCGGCTGTCAACGTACAGAACCGTGTATCTATGGCTCAGGGTCTGTTGCCTGCCGAAGTAACGAAAGTCGGTGTAACAACCCAGAAACGTCAGAACTCAATGTTGATGGTATTCTCTATCTACGACGAGTCTGATACATATAATCCTGAATTTATTGAAAACTACGCAAAGATCAACTTGATTCCGGAAGTTCAGCGTATCCACGGTGTGGGTGAAGCGATGGTCATGGGTCAGGATTATTCAATGCGTATCTGGTTGAAGCCGGACGTGATGGCTCAGTACAAGCTGGTTCCGGGTGACGTTACTGCTGCATTGGCAGAACAGAACGTTGAAGCGGCTCCGGGTCAGTTCGGTGAACGTGCAGACCAGACTTTCCAGTACACTATCCGTTACAAGGGTCGTCTGCAGAAACCGGAAGAATTCGAAAATATCGTCATCAAGTCGAATGAAGACGGAACTGTTCTTCGTCTGAAGGATATCGCAGATATCGAGCTCGGTCGTCTGGATTATTCTTTGAACAACCGTGTAGACGGTCATAACGCCGTAACTTGTATCGTGTTCCAGATGGCCGGTAGTAACGCTACCGAAACTATCAACAACATTCAGGAACTGTTGAAGAAGACTCAGGAAACCTTGCCTACAGGTTTGAAGGTGAACGTTTCTTTGAACGCCAACGACTTCTTGTTCGCTTCTATCCACGAAGTAATCAAGACTTTGATCGAGGCCTTCATTCTGGTGTTTATCGTAGTATACATCTTCTTGCAGGATATGCGTTCAACCTTGATTCCGGCGATTGCCATCCCGGTTGCGTTGATCGCTACATTCTTCGTCTTGAAGCTGATCGGATTTAGTATCAACTTGTTGACTCTGTCGGCGATGGTGCTTGCGATTGCGATTGTGGTCGATGATGCCATAGTCGTCGTCGAAGGTGTCCATGCCAAGTTGGACCAGGGTTACAAATCATCTCGTGAAGCGTCAATCGATGCCATGAGCGAATTGGGTGGTGCTATCGTATCAATTACCCTTGTCATGATGTCCGTGTTTATCCCGGTATCATTCATGAGCGGTACAGCCGGTACATTCTACCGTCAGTTCGGTTTGACAATGGCTATCTCTATCGGTTTCTCTGCGTTGAACGCGTTGACACTTTCTCCGGCGCTTTGTGCGTTGTTCCTGAAACCGCATGATACTGAATCTACTCTGAAGGAACGTATGGGTACTGCCTATAAGGAATCCCGTAAGATCATGGTCGGCAAATACATGGATTCTCTCGGCAAGTGGATGAATCCTAAGATGGTCATCATCTTTACTGTCGTTGCCCTTCTGGGTATGATTTTCGGTATGTTCAGCTTCAGTGAACATCCGATACTTTGCATCGTATTCATTATTATCAGTGTCTTGGCTTTGGCCGGTATGACAACCGACAAGTTCAAGAAGTCGTTCAACAAATCGTACGATTCTCTGTTGGCGAAGTATAAGAAAAGTGTCGTATTCTTCATCCACAAGAGATGGTTGTCATTCGGATTGGTTGTCGGTTCTATCGTACTGTTGGTATTCTTCATGAAGATTACTCCGACCGGTATGGTGCCGAACGAAGATACCGGTACAATCATGGGTGCCGTTACATTGCCGGCAGGTACTTCTCAGGAAGAAGCAAACCGCGTATTGTTGCGTGTGGACAGCTTGATCGCTGCCGATCCTGCCGTACAGTCACGTACCTTGATTGAAGGTTACAGCTTCTTGGGTGGTCAGGGACCTTCTTACGGTTCATTCATTATCAAGTTGAAAGATTGGGAAGAACGTTCGATGATGCAGAACTCCGATATGGTTTACATCACCTTGTTCATGCGTGCCCAGAAGATTATCAAGGAAGCACAGGTATTGTTCTTCGCGCCTCCTATGATTCCGGGTTATTCTGCATCAAGTGATGTCGAGTTGAACATGCAGGATAAGACCGGTGGCGACCTGAACAAGTTCTTCGATGTAGTCAAGGAATATATGACAGCATTGGAAGCTCGTCCGGAAGTCAACTCTGCGAAGACATCATTCAGCCCGAACTTCCCGCAGTATATGATCGATATCGATGCGGCAGCTTCGAAACGTGCAGGTATCAGCCCGAGCGATATCTTGACAACATTGCAGGGATACTATGGTGGTCTTTATGCATCCAACTTCAACCGTTTCGGTAAGATGTACCGTGTAATGATTCAGGCAGATCCTGATTCTCGTGCGAACCTCGAGTCGTTGAAGGGTATTAAGGTACGTAACAGCAAGGGAGAGATGGCCCCGATCGAACAGTTCGTTTCTATCAAGAAAGTCTACGGTCCGGATAACATCAGCCGTTTCAACCTGTATACATCTATCAAGGTCATGGTTGCTCCGGGTTCCGGTTATACTTCAGGTCAGGCATTGAACGCCATTGCCGAAGTTGCGAAAGAAACCCTGCCTGCCGGTTATAGCTACGAATTGGGTGGTATGGCCCGTGAGGAAGCTTCAACCAGCGGTAGCACAACAGGTCTTATCTTCGTGCTCTGTTTCGTATTCGTATACCTGTTGCTGAGTGCCCAGTACGAAAGTTACATCCTGCCGTTGGCCGTATTGCTTTCAGTACCGTTCGGTCTGTTCGGTAGCTTCGTATTCGTAAACGGATTCGGTGCTTTGGGTAGCATCCCGGCATTGAAGATGATTTTGGGATCCATGTCAAACGACATCTACATGCAGATTGCGTTGATCATGTTGATGGGTCTGTTGGCTAAGAACGCCATCCTGATCGTTGAGTTCGCCCTCGACCGTCGTAAGCAAGGTATGAGTATCTCTTGGGCAGCCGTACTCGGTGCTTCTGCCCGTCTGCGACCGATCTTGATGACCTCATTGGCGATGATCATCGGTTTGCTTCCGTTGATGTTTGCCTTCGGTGTAGGTGCTCACGGTAACCGTACATTGGGTGCTTCGGCTATCGGTGGTATGTTGATCGGTATGATTCTGCAGATCTTCATCGTTCCGGTATTGTTCGTAGTATTCGAATGGTTGCAAGAGAAGTTCAAACCGATCGAATGGGATAGCTTGGACGAAAGCGAAGTGGAATCAGAAATTGAACAGTATTCTCCGAATAAACGATAAGACGATCATGAAGAAACAAGTAATTGGAATGGTGTGTCTGGCTGCCATGATGAGCAGCTGCCACATTTACAAAGCATATGAACGTCCGGAATCGATAGATGCCTCAGGCATCTATCGTGATCCGGCATCGGCTACCGATACGTTGGCTGCCGATACGGCCAATATGGGAAATCTGCCTTGGAAGGAAGTTTTCCGTGATGCACAGCTGCAGGCCTTGATTGAGGAAGGTTTGGCTAACAATGTAGATATGCAGGCGGCTATTTTGCGTGTAGAAGAAGCAAAAGTGATGTTAACTTCGGCTCGCTTGTCATATTTACCCTCAATAAATTTTGCTCCTCAAGGAACTTTGAGTAGCTTTGATAAGTCAACTCCGTCGAAGACTTACCAGTTGCCGGTTGTTGCCAGCTGGGAAGTCGATCTCTTCGGTAAGTTGCTGAACGCAAACCGTAGCCAGAAAGCTGCATACCTGCAGAGCCAGTATTCTCAGCAGGCAGTACGCTCTCAGATTATCTGCGGTATTGCAAACATTTACTATTCTTTGCTGATGCTCGACCGTCAGGTAGAAATCACTACCGAGACTTCGGCTATCTACAAGGAAAACGTACGTGTAATGGAAGCGATGAAGACTGCCGGTATGGCTAATGAAGCCGGAGTAGCACAGATGCGTGCTGCCAGCCATCAGGTTGACGCTTCCTTGCTCGACTTGAAACGTCAGGTCCGTGAAACGGAAAACTCACTGGCTGTTTTGTTGGGCAAGGCTCCGCAGACCATCAGCCGTACTACATTGGACGAGCAGGTGATGCCGGAAGAACTGACTGCAGGTGTACCTTTGCAGCTGCTTTCCAACCGTCCGGATGTGAAGATCGCTGAGATGAATCTGGCAAGCGCTTATTACACTACCAACCAGGCACGTTCTGCTTTCTATCCAGGTCTGACCATTACAGGTACTGCCGGATGGACAAACAGTGCAGGTATGATGGTGGTTAACCCGGGTAAGGTTATCTTGAGCGCTGTAGCATCATTGGCTCAGCCTATCTTTAACCGTGGAAAGCTCATCGCCAACCTGAAGGTATCGAAAGCAGAAGAGAAGATTGCTCAGATGAACTACCAGCAGACTATCCTCGAAGCCGGTAAGGAAGTGAGCGATGCCCTCTACCTTTACGATACACAGAATAAGAAATTGATTGAAGACCGCCAACAGGTAGAACAGTTGGATAATGCGGTAACCTATACAAAGGCCCTGTTCCAGAGTGGGGAAGCTACTTATCTGGAAATCCTGACAGCGCAACAGAATCTGTTGAGCGCTCAGCTTACCGAGGTTGCCGACAACTTCCAGCGTATCCAGGCCGTAATCGACCTGTATAGTGCCCTTGGGGGAGGAAGAGAATAATAAACCTTTTAAATTTAAACACTATGATTAGTCCGTTAGCTTACGTTGATCCGAGTGCAAAGATCGGCAACAACGTTACAATTCATCCGTTTGCTTATATCGACAAGAATGTCGAAATAGGCGATAACTGTGTGATTATGCCTTACGCCAGCGTAATGAGCGGTGCCCGTATGGGTAAGAACAATACAGTATATCAGGGTGCTGTTGTCGCTGCTGTGCCACAGGATTTTCACTTTACCGGTGAAGATACCTTGGCTGTTATCGGCGATGATAACATTATCCGTGAAAATGCTGTGATCATCCGCGGTACACATCCCGACCATGCTACTACAGTAGGTAATGGAAACTTCATTATGTGTAATGCACGTCTGTCGCACGATGTTGAACTCGGTAACCATTGTATCATTGGTAACGGCTCACAAGTATCAGGCAACTGTATCATCGAGGACTGTTCTATTCTTACATCGAATGTGTTGATGCAGGGTGGAACCCGTATGGGTACATTCTCTTTAGTTCAGGGTGGCTGCCGTTTTATCAAGGATATTCCTCCTTATATCGTTGCAGCTCACGAACCGATTGCATTCTACAGCATCAATACCAAGGTGCTCGAAGCGGTAGGAATGTCCGAAACCATCATCAAGCATATTGCTCAGGCTTACCGTATCCTGTATAAGGTAAACACTTCACAGCACGATGCTTTGTTGCGTATCAAGGAACAGATTCCTACAAGTCCGGAAATTGAATACATTGTCGAATTTGTAAAATCATCCAAGCTGGGAATTATCCAGCATAAGTAATAGAAACGGAATCGTGAAGAGGACGAAATGTACTAAAGATGAATTGCGCCTGAAAATCCTGAACGAAGCATCGTCGGCCTTCCGGAAAGTAGGGATCCGCAGCGTGCACATGGATAATATCGCCGGTTCGCTGGGTATATCGAAACGTACTCTTTACGAGCTGTTCAAGGACAAGGAGCAGCTGCTGCTCGAAGTCCTCCGTTTCCATCATCAGGAGATGAATGAGTATATGGCGGAAGTTACTTCCAAGGCGGATAACGTCTTGGAGGTAATCTTTGCCTTATATAAACGTCGCATGCGTGAACTTTGTAACTTGAATCCGATATTTCTCCGTGACTTGCGCCGTTATCCTGCTGTCGTCGAATATGTCCATGCCAGACACCGTGAAACCGATGCCGCGGCTCTGGAACATTTTAAGATTGGGGTTGAGCAGGGAATTTTCCGTGGCGACATTAATTTCCAAATCATCAACCAGGCTATGTCGATGCAGTTCGATATGCTTGTCTTTTCCGATATTACCGATATCTATCCGTTGGCTGACATTTTCCGTGAAATCACTTTCCTGCACATGAGAGGCATTGCAACTCCGAAAGGGATGGAAATGGTAAACTCTTTTTTACAGTCGGTACAAGAAAACCATTCGCTTTAATTCGTAGTAACCTAAAAATCACCTATCTTTACAGCTGTGTTAGTAAAGAATAAATGAAGAATCGAGTAGCTGCAACATTCATATTGACTTTATTGGTCGCTTTGGGGCTGGTTGCCATGTATTTTTTGCCGCCATTGTCGGTGGGGGGAGAGAAACTCCGGAAGGTGGATATCATGGCCGATTTGCGTCCGGACTATGAGGAACCGCTTGATTCGGATTCCATTCTTTTACCTGCTCCTGTAAAACCGGCCTTCATTGATTCCTGTAAGGAAGGAATGGTCTGCATCGAAGATTATTCCGATTCCACTTCACGAGGTATGGACCATTTCTATGAGGTGTTGGGCAAGATCGATTCGATTGACCGGCCGGTACGGATTGCCTATTTCGGCGATTCGTTTATCGAAGGTGATATCCTTACCGGTGCTTTGCGTGATCTGTTGCAGGATCGGTTCGGAGGTTGTGGGGTAGGTTATGTACCTATCACTTCGCAGATAGCCGGGTTCCGGACTACCGTACGTCATTCTTTCGGCGGATGGGACAGCCACAGTATAACCGATTCCGTTTATTTCAACCGTTCCCGTCAGGACTTGTCGAATCATTACTTTATTCCGGGAGCCGGTTCTTATGTAACCTTAGGAGCGGCAAAAGGAGATAGTTGTCATACGTCCACTATCTATTTTCAAGCAAAAGATTCCGTACATTTATCGGCTTATATTAACGGAAGCGGTACTCCGGTCGAGTTTGCTATCCGTGGTAACAATGTCTTGCAGAGTGTGACGGCTACGGGTAATATCAAACGGATCAGATGGCGAGTCGGCCGATTGGATTCCACTTCTGTCTTCTACGCATCGACGATGGACCCGAAAAAAGGTGTCGTACTCGACAATTTCAGTACCCGAGGCTGCAGCGGTATGCAGCTCCGTAGTGTTCCGATGTCGATTTTACGTGGCTATCAACGGATGCGTACCTACGATCTGATTGTCTTGCAGTATGGATTGAATGTGGCTTCTGACAAAGTTTCCGACTATACTTATTATAAAAATTCTATGGTAGCGGTCATCGAACATCTGAAAGAGGCTTTTCCCGAAGCTTCTATCCTTGTTGTCAGTGTAGGCGACCGCGATGAAAAGACTGAAACGGGCGAACTGAAGACCATGCGGGGCGTAAAGAATCTGATCCGATATCAGCAGGCTATTGCTGCAGAATCGAATGTAGCTTTCTGGAATCTGTTCGAAGCGATGGGAGGAGAAGGAAGTATGGCCGAACTGGTTCACAGCAAACCTTCGATGGCGAATTACGATTATACACACATCAATGCAAGAGGAGGAGATCATCTGGCAAAGATTATGTTCGATGTATTGGTGTATGGAAAAGAACAATATGAGAAACGAAAAGCATATGAGGCAGAATAGAAATCGAAATACGGTTATTTGTCACTTCTTCCGGTTGGCGATGGTTGTAGGTCTGGTGCTTGCAGCTTCTTGTGCCAATGCGCAGGATGCGATTCCTGAAACGGCAATACCCGACCAACATTCCATTCCTGCCTACAGCAGTAACGAGATCAAGCATCTGATGAAATTTGTTCCGATCGACAATCCCATGCCGTCGTCATTCCGTGAAACTGCAGAGAATGTCATTCAGGATCCGACAGGTTCATTGAACCCTTTTTGGGCTAAACTGACGATGCTCGACCGCCCGTTGCGCATTGTCCATATAGGCGATTCACATGTGCGGGGCCATGTATTCCCCTATGTAATGCGTCTGTGTCTGGAAGACGATTTCGGAGGAAGGGCAGTAGAACAGACTCCGGTTACCTATCAGACTTCCGGAATAGCTACCGAAACAGGAGAGAACGGAATCGTATATCATATGTTGGGCGTGAATGGCGCAACCTACAGATCCTTTGCTACACCCGAACGGCTTGATGAGATTGCTTCGTTATGTCCTGATCTTATAATCATTTCGTTCGGAACGAACGAGGCTCATGCCCGCAACTATGATGCATACCAACATCTGTCGGCAATGAAATACCTGGTAAATACTCTCAAGAAGAGTTGTCCCAATACCGTTTTTCTGTTGACTACTCCACCGGGTGCATATGTGAGGGTAGGCCGTAGGGGGCGTACCATCAATCCTCGTACCCCCTCGGTTGTAGCCAACGAACTCAAATTCGCCCGTGAAAACGATTTGGCTGTGTGGAATATGTACGATATCGTCGGAGGAAAGAAACGTGCCTGCCTTAATTGGAGCGCAGCCGACTATTTTAAGAAAGACAAGATCCATTTCACGCTCGATGGATATAAAATACAAGGATTGTTATTACATGAAGCATTCATAAAAGCATACAACCGTTATGTGGGAGATAGACTGGCACAAGCTAACTGATATATTGACTTATGACCCGAAGCAGCCGATGATTTTCAGCAGCGGATTGTTTCTGTTCCTCTTCCTGGGGTTCAGCTTCATTTATATGCTGTTGCAGAAACGTACAACGGCGCGTCTGCTCTTCGTAACTGTCTTTTCCTATTACTTTTATTATAAGAGCAGCGGTTTCTATTTCTTTCTGCTCGGTATCGTGACGGTGTGCGACTTTTTTCTGGCGGCACGTATGGCCCGTACAGAAACACATTGGAAGCGGAAGCTGCTGGTGGTGTTGAGCCTTTGTATCAATTTGGGATTGTTGTGTTATTTCAAATATACCAACTTCTTCTACGAGATGCTTGCACCGCTTTGGCACGGCACATTCTCTCCGTTGGATATCTTCCTGCCTGTGGGTATCTCCTTCTTTACCTTCCAGTCGCTAAGCTATACCATCGATGTCTATCGCCGTCAACTTGAGCCGCTTTCCAATCTGTTGGATTATGCATTCTATGTATCCTTCTTCCCGCAGCTGGTAGCCGGCCCGATTGTCCGTGCCCGTGATTTCATCCCTCAGATACGTCAGCCCCTTTTCGTATCGAACGAAATGTTCGGTCAGGGCATCTTCTTTATCGTAAGCGGATTGTTCAAGAAGGCAGTCATCTCCGATTATATCAGTGTGAATTTTGTAGAACGGATTTTCGACAATCCCGGACTTTATTCCGGATTGGAGAACTTGTTTGGAATTTACGGATATGCCTTGCAGATCTATTGCGATTTCTCCGGATACAGCGATATGGCCATCGGTATCGCCTTGTTGTTGGGATTCAAGTTCCCCATCAACTTCAATTCGCCTTACAAATCGGATAGCGTGACCGATTTCTGGCACCGTTGGCACATCTCCTTGTCCACTTGGTTGAGGGATTACCTTTATATATCGTTGGGAGGTAATCGTAAAGGCAAGCTGCGTACCTATATCAATCTGATCCTGACGATGTTGTTGGGCGGTTTGTGGCACGGTGCATCATGGAACTTTATCGTTTGGGGAGCTTTGCACGGCATTGCTCTGGCTGTACATAAGTTTTTCCGTAACCTGTTACATCGCCCGAAAACCTATTCTAGTGCAGGAATAAAGAAATTCTTTGCGGTACTGCTTACCTTCCATTTCGTATGTTTCTGTTGGGTATTCTTCCGTAACAGTACTTTCGAAGCTTCCACAATTATGCTTCGCCAGATTTTTACTGATTTCCATCCCGAACTGTTCATGCAGCTTGTAACCGGATATTGGAAAGTCTTTGTGTTGATGGGTATCGGGTTCATACTCCATTGGTGTCCCGACAAATGGCAGGACGCTTGCAGCCGTGGAATGATAAAGACCCCGCTGGTTGGGCAGGCCTTGATTCTTATAGCGCTTATCTTTTTGGTTATCCAGATAAAAAGCAGCGATATCCAGCCGTTTATCTATTTCCAGTTCTAGACGGGAATGATGGGCATATTGTTCTCCTGTCCGATGCATATTTAATGTGGAATGACTCAAATGTCTTTATTTTGTTGAGAAACATCGTGTAATTAAGAAAAAAGTACTACTTTTGTGCTGCATATAGTGACAAGATGTTTGATATTAAACAATTTTCCCCCATTTTGTTTTATTGATGAAGTCTATGAGACGAATTTTTCTTTTTATACTTACCTTATGCCTTACTTGGATTGTCCAGGCTAAGGTCGTCAATCCGGAAGACGCTAAAATAGTTGGCTTGAAATTGATGAAACTGAAAGTTGCAGGTTTTAGCGGTTCCGTCAAAAGCATTTCCTACTTGGATGAAGCAAAAACGGTTTATATTCTGAACTTTTCTCCTCAAGGGTGGATGATGCTGTCTTCGGATGATAGTTCAGAACCTTTGTTGGGCTATTCGGCTAAAGGTCATTTGCCACAAAATCAGGAAATACCGGATAACATGAAAGGGTGGTTGGATGTTTATAGTAAGCAGATAACCTCAATTGCAAGGAAGAATCTGCCGGCATTGAAACAATGGAATCCGGATTTTCATCAGCCCGCTTCTCGAGCAATCGGTTCTCCCATAGATAATTTGATTGTTCATGATTGGGATCAGGATTATCCATACAATGCTTATTGTCCCAAGGATGGATCCAAACGGACTTTGGTCGGCTGCGTTGCTGTAGCTATGGGACAGGCTATGACTGTAACCCGTCATCCGGCACGTCCTGTAGGTTACCATTCGTCTGTCTATGGTCAGAAAATTGATTATGATAATGAAGAACCCTATGATTGGAACAAGATATTGGATGGTACACAAGATAATTATAAGGAAGTAGCCCGTTTCTTGTATCATTTGGGAGTTTCGGTTGATATGCAGTACGGTGTTGACGGTTCCGGAACCTATGCCAATCTGATACCTGCGGCGCTGCAGAAGAATTTCTCTTATCCTGAAACAGTCAGGTTTTATTGGAAGGATTCATACAGAGGTGATTGGACCCAACTCTTGATCAATGAATTGGGGGCAGGCCGTCCTATCATCTATTGTGGTGTCGACGTTAAGGAGAATTCCGGCCATTGCTTTAATTTCGATGGCTATGATGGCGATGGCATGTTTCATGTGAATTGGGGTTGGAGTGGATATGGGAATGGATATTTCCGTGTTGAAAATTTACGTGATGAACTTCAGGGAATGGATTTCACGGCGCAGCAGGGAGCAGTGGTCGGTATTATGCCTCCCAATGACTTGCCTCAGAATATCGTATTGTCCAATAATACGGTCGAATCCGGAAAGCCTGCCGATTTGTTGGTGGGAGAATTGAGTGTCGTATCTTCGGCACCGAGCCATACTTTTACTTATGATGTAAGAGGAAAATATAATAAATCGACAAAAAGCTATGAGGAGATACCGTTTAAGGTTGTCGGTAATAAACTGTATACCACCAAATCGTTGGATGCCGGCCTGGGAATTGTAGAGGTAGAGGTCATCGCTACCGATGTTGATCTGAATGCATCTATTGCCCAAGGTTTCAAGATCTCGGTTACTGGAAATGCCGATGCTCTGACAGCTTTGGATGAGGTCACTTCCCTGTCTTATAATAAAAATACGGGAATATTGACATTAAAGAGTGTAGAGGGAGTTTCCTATACTATTACATCCGAAAATGGTGTTGTCGTTGCACAAGGCTCTTTCTCTACCGGTAGCATTGGAATTGAGGTGGCCGACTGGTCTGGCCGATATCTGGTACATCTTGAAAAAGATGAAGCTGTCAAGGATTTCTCCATTGTTTTAAAATCTAAAGTGATGAAGTGATGAAACATATAAATTACCTATTCCTGCTAGCTGTTATCTGCAGTATTTTGTCGTATGGTTGTAGTAGTTCTGACAATGAGGTCGTCGAAGAAATTCCATCAGACGAAACTGTAGTGTCTTTTACAACCAGTGTATATACACGTGCTGTCGTTACCGAATTGAAAGACGGTGATGAAATGAATATGTATGCCAAAGAATACAGGACCTTAACTTCTTCCGACATTGTTTCCGGGCAATTAAAGGCGGTCGGTAAAGGAGGAGTTTGGTATTCTGAACCGAAAATTGTTCTGGAGTCCGGCGACAAGGCTTTTATATATGCCTTTTATCCTTATGATAAGGCAAATGTCAATCCTGAAGCAATTCCTGTAGATGCGGGTAGGCAGATAGATTATTTGTATTCGGGTGAAGGAGAACTGGTGTCTTACCAAAAGCCGCAGACAAAGTTGACCATGTCGCATGCATTGTCTGTTTTTTCTTTCAATATCCGAAAAAGTAATTACAGTGGCAAAGGAGTACTGCAGGAAATCAGAATCGAGGGTGATGATTATGCGGTGCAGGGAACATTGAATGTACGGACTGGAGAAATAACGAAAGGTGAAAACGGCAAGCTGGTTATCAAATGCGAAAAGACGGTGTCGTCTGGAGGATGGACAGATGATTTGCCGCAGGCCTTTACATTGCCCGCTTCTTCCAATGGGAAGAATCTGAAATTTATATTTAAGGTTGATGGTCGGGAGTCGGTTGTGGTACTTCCGGTGCTGGAGTTTGAAAGTGGAATGAAATATGTATTCCGCTTGGGCTTGACCGACAATAATATGACTTTATTTGCTGATCAGATTGAATCGGTGTCCTTGAATATCGACAAGGATAAGATGCCGGTAGAAGGGGAAGCTAGTATAATTGGAGTCGGTTTCAACGGACAGAATTTCGTTTTACCTGAAATGTCTGGCGACGGAATGACTCCCGGTATGGTAAATTGGGGAGATGGTAATACCGAAATTTATACCGTAAACGGTGAACACCGTTATAGTGAATATAAGGAATATAATATTGAAATAGAAAACTGGAAGACAGAAGAAATAACATTCTCTAATCTGAAAGGTATTGAAACGATTGATTTGAGCGGATTTTAAGAATCCTGAGCAATCGCCTGATTCATAATCCCTTGCTTTGTCTTTGAATCGTTTATTCAACGAAAAGGACGGAGCAAGGGATTGTTGTTGAAATAAAATTCGGTTTTTATACTTTTGATTTAACATTTGCTCGGGAATAATCACTTATTATCTGATAGAAAATTTTCTATATAAATAACAATCTGATACTTTAAGTAACGTGAGTTCGGTATAAGAAAACGATTGAAAAAGTTGTGGGAATGAAATATTTTTAGTATCTTATAGCTGATAAT
>CALUKX010000007.1 GCA_944321335.1 uncultured Phocaeicola sp.
TAAGAGCATTGTATTAACAATAACGAGGGCGTTTTGTACTACGTTTTTAGGAACGTAGAACTGGACACCCTACTTATAAAATTATACGACTATGGCAACAAAAAAACTTCACTTCGAGACTTTACAATTACATGTAGGACAGGAACAGCCGGATCCGGCAACCGATGCACGTGCAGTGCCTATCTATCAGACTACATCCTACGTTTTCCGTAACTCCGCTCATGCAGCCGCACGTTTCGGGCTGCAGGATCCGGGTAATATCTACGGCCGTCTGACCAACTCTACCCAAGGTGTTTTCGAACAGCGTGTAGCTGCATTGGAAGGTGGTGTAGCCGGATTGGCAGTAGCATCAGGTGCCGCAGCCATCACTTACGCATTCCAGAACATTACCCGTGCAGGCGACAATATCGTTGCAGCCAAGACTATCTATGGTGGCACATACAACCTGCTTGCCCACACATTACCCAGCTTCGGGGTAACTACTACTTTCGTTGATCCGAGTGATCTGTCGAATTTCGAAAAGGCTATCGACGAAAATACAAAAGCCGTGTTCATTGAAACCCTTGGTAACCCTAATTCAAATATCATCGATATCGAAGCGGTGGCAAAAATTGCACACAACCACAAGATTCCTTTGATTATCGATAACACTTTCGGTACTCCGTACCTGATCCGTCCGATCGAACACGGTGCTGATATTGTAGTGCATTCCGCTACAAAATTTATCGGCGGTCACGGAACCTCCTTGGGTGGTGTGATTGTCGATTCAGGTAAGTTCGACTGGGTAGCGTCGGGTAAGTTCCCTCAACTGACAGAACCGGATCCAAGCTATCACGGAGTGCGTTTTGTCGATGCTGCCGGTCCGGCCGCTTTTGCAATCAGAATCCGTGCCATCCTGTTACGTGATACCGGTGCAACCATCAGTCCGTTCAATGCCTTCATCCTGCTCCAAGGCCTTGAAACATTGTCACTCCGTGTGGAACGTCATGTAGAAAATGCATTGAAGGTCGTTGAGTTCCTGAAGAACCATCCGAAGGTAAAACGCGTAAACCATCCGTCGCTTCCGGAACATCCTGACCATGCCTTGTACCAACGTTACTTCCCGAAAGGTGCAGGTTCAATCTTCACCTTTGAAGTGAACGGAGGTCGTGAAGAAGCCCATCGTTTTATTGATAGCCTTGAGATCTTCTCATTGCTGGCTAACGTAGCCGATGTAAAATCGCTCGTTATCCATCCGGCAACGACTACCCACTCACAGCTCAACGAACAGGAACTGGCCGAACAGGATATCACTCAAGGAACAGTCCGTCTTTCAATAGGTACCGAACATATCGACGACCTGATTGCCGATCTGGATCAGGCTTTGGCTAAAATCTGATGCAACATGGCAAACTCCATACAAATAGTACAGTGGGATAAAAAGTATCGCAACGATTTCATCCGCCTCAACCGCGAATGGATCGAGCGGTACTTCCGACTGGAGCCTTGCGACCTGAAGATTCTGGGAAATCCCGAGAAGGAAATTATTGGGAAAGGCGGTGAACTGTTCTTTGCTTTGGACAACGGACAGGTAATAGGCTGCTGTGCCCTGATCCATCATCCGGAGAGCGGGAAGTATGAATTGGCGAAAATGGCTGTCACTCCCCAATCGCAAGGTAAAGGTGCAGGTTTCAAATTGGGTTCTGCATTAATCCGTTATGCAGAAGAACAACGTATCCCCAAACTATTTCTGGAAGCCAATACGCTGCTCGAAGCCTCCGTCAAGCTTTACTACAAATTGGGGTTCAAGGCGGTGGAAGCCGATCATCCGGCCTACGACCGATGCAACCTCTATATGGAGTTGAAGCTATCTCATAATGATTGATTTTTGTTGCTAGAAGTCATACAACTAAACCAGACTGACTCTGCAGGCGGACCGGCGAAATGAATCGCTTTCCAACCGATAACCGACAAATTGTTTTGTCCCCATAATCTTGCACCTATCACTCCGGATTAATTTCATTCGGAGATGGAAGCTGCTTCCAGCCTTCCCCAAAGGTATCATAAGCATCGGTTACCACAACGAAAGCTCGCGGGTCCGCTTCTTTTATTTTCATCTTCACACCTGCTACCTGCTTGTAGCTCACTACAAGGAACAATATCTGCTTGTCGGCACGCGAATAAAGTCCCGAACCTTTGATATAAGTGGCCGAACGGTCCAAATCCTTTAGTATATAGTCGCGCAACGGAAGTAGTTCCTTTTCACTGATTACGAAAATCATCTTATCGTTCTTGTTTCCGTTGATGACATACGCAATAACCCTTGAAATGACAAAGATGGAAATCAATGAATAGAACGACAGGTACCAGGTCGGTTCTTCCATATCCTGTGCACTGCCAATACCGAAACCGATAACTACCAGACCAAAACATACTACCGCTGCATCGACAAAAAGGATTGCCGTTGAAAAACGGATATGGCAATACTTCTGTAGAATCATTCCGACAATGTCACTTCCGCCGGTTGTAGCCTGGTTACGCACCACGATCCCCGAACCTAGCCCAATCAATACAGCGCCCATGATACAGGTAAGCATCAGATGATCGCTCAAGTTCATCGTTCCGCCCAATAGCTCCGCCGGATCCAAAGCTTCCAAGGCTTCCTGTGTCGGATAGGCGAAATGCGACATGGTATTCATGATGAAAGGAGTCATCAATGCCGCACCGATGGTACGTGTTCCAAGTTTCGCACCGAGTAACACGACAGACAGAATAAGCAAAGGGATATCGAACATATAACCGAATGTTCCGACCTGAATGGAAGGGAACAAATTATGAAGTACAATGCTTGCACCATATACCCCACCCGGAACTATCTTGTAAGGGTTGATGAAAAACACGAATCCTGCCGCCAAGATGATACATCCCAGCACAATATTCACCCATGCAATTACCGTCTTCTTCATAGTCTGGATTGATTTTTATACAACAAATATACAAAAATATTATTGGATAATGAAGAAAATCAGGATGAAAAGTACGATCAGCCGTTAATCTCCTGCAACAAAGTATCGGCCAGAATACGATAGCCGTTACCGTTCAGATGAAGATCATCGACAGTCATATCCGGATTCAACCGCCCGTCGAGCAAGAGTTTGTCGAACACGTCAAGATAGATAATGCCAGTACCTTCTATCCTACTGCGGATAGCATGGTTCAGTTTAGCGATGAAACGGTTCACGGAGGTGCTACTGTCCATAAAATCATTCCGTGGGAATATACAGAACAGATACGTTTGTTTGCTGCGGATTGCCTTCACAGCCTTCACATAGGCATCGGCATAAGCACTCATGTTTTCGGAATTGATGCGATACAGGTCGTTAGTACCGAACTGCACAACGGCATAGCAATCGGACACATCTTCCGAAAAACTGCGGATATAATCCAATCCTTCCCCGGGAAGTCCGTAATTCAGACATTTCCACATAGGGAAATAAGCATCAAGCGGCCAATAAGCCATGTGGCTGTTGCCGATGAATGCAACCTTTGGCATTTTCATATTTTCGGTTCCGTTCAGTTTCATATTGCTGCAAAGTTAATCTTAAATTGGCTTAATCGCTAGGAAAAATGTTTTAAAATACCTATGTTTGTTGTATAACAACCCAAAAAGGAAAAGCTATGAAGACCAAACTATTATTAGGAGCATTTATATTGTCATTGGGACTTGGCACCGTATCGTGCATCGGACCATGTTACACTTCCAAACATCCTCATCACAAGGAGAAGCGGATACCTCCCGGACAAAAGAAAAAGATGCGTGGTGAAAAATCGGCCAAATACGATGCGCCGGGACACCATAAGCACAAGAAACACCATCATCACGACGATGATTGAGTATACAGTTCTAAGGAACGGCTGACAAATTTGCGCAGTTTTTGCCAATTTGTCGGCCGTTTCTTTTTGATTCCGCCACAAGAACATCCAACAAAGTTTGCATAAGTTTAAAAGTCCCCGCCGATAGTTTAAAATAGTTTGCACAAGTTTAAAAGCGGCATATCCTGCAGCTGCCACTCTGCCCGAAGGCATACAGTTTGCACAATCTCTAGTGAACTTCGAAACCGAAAAGGTCGGGAGGTTCAAAGAAAACAATTTGATAGTTAACCATTTAAAATAGGAGATTACAACTATGATGCCGACTAGAAGAAATTACAATCAGAATTGGTTACCAAGTATCTTTAATGACTTTTTCGATAATGATTGGGTTATCAGAACTAACGCCAATACTCCTGCAGTAAACGTTATCGAAAGTGAAAAGGACTACAAAGTAGAAGTTGCAGCTCCGGGAATGACAAAAGACGATTTCAACATTCACTTGAGTGAAGACTCCGAACTGGTAATCACTATGGAGAAGAAGAATGAAAATAAAGAAGAGGACAAGGACAACAAGAAGTACTTGCGTCGCGAATTCTCTTACGCCAAATTCCAGCAGTCACTGGTTTTGCCTGAAGATGTCGATAAGGAAAAGATCAGTGCCAGCGTTACCGACGGTGTCCTGACAATCGACCTGCCGAAACGCACTCCAGAAGAAAAAGCGAAGATCAACCGTGTGATTGAGATACATTAATCATAAGTCACCTTCTTAATCTATCCTCTTCCGGTTCCCAACCCGAACCGGAAGAGGATTTTTTGTATCAGTAAAAAATTTTTCATCTTTTTCTTTGCAGATATCGGGATTCCTCCTATATTTGCCACGCTTAATGAGCGATAGCGTCGCCACAAATAATTTGAATTTATTAGCTGAATGAAAAAAAGAAGTTTAAAGACGAAATGTAATTATCTGACGATGAGGGAATAACTGTATTCCTTTGTCAGGTATTGTATTGCATTCGTTCTTTGAACGCCTGAACACCCTCCGGCAATTCATTGCTTCGTGT
The DNA here is from genome assembly GCA_944321335.1 of uncultured Phocaeicola sp. GTDB lineage: Bacteria > Bacteroidota > Bacteroidia > Bacteroidales > Bacteroidaceae > Phocaeicola. Next base: position 4,914 of record CALUKX010000007.1, read on the forward strand.
AAGCAGGAAAGTTGGGACCGGATTCTTTCTGTGCAAACGTGTACCTGCCCGTTTGCCTTTCCAAATCATGTTTTAAATTTTTAATCATTACAGCTATGATGAAAAACTATTCGCTCATTGAATCGGTTTATCCCGATTATTGTATCAAGACTATCAATTCCCGTTCTGATTTCAACAGCGAGCTTTATTTTTACAAGGGCCGCTATTATCAGATTCCCTTTATTGACATTGATTCCGAAGATATTACCATAGATGATGCTACACTTTCTATGGATTATCAAACCGTTTCTTCACGACAGAGTTTTCCGTTTTTTTATACCGAGAGGAAAGCACAGTCTTTAGTGCTTTTTATTGAAGAAGGCGATATCCGCTCCACTGTCGACTACTGTCAGGTGGTATTCCATCTTTTCCGTGAAGGAACTTCCAAGGCACTCGCCACCATTGTGGAGGATCTTCCCATGATGAGTCCGCTCCTGCTGGAGTTTCCCGATCATCTTTTCCCGATGAAACCGGGGAATTATTTTCTGTTGGCCGGCAATGCTGCAGGCAGAGATTATCTGGATAACGAGGATGGTGTGAAGAATCGTTTCGTCTTTCCTTTCACCATTTTTGCAACCGGTAAAAAGACGGCCAAACCGGCTATCCGAAAGTCTGTGATACGTCGTCCGCTTTCTACTATGATGACAGGAAAATTTACCTCAGGAACCTTACTCATGAAACTCGACCTTTGCGGTCTTGACGGTAAGATTCCTACACAGATTTCTGTCAGCTGCTATACAGAAGACGAGGAACTGATGTGCAAGACCAATCCTTTTACTTTTTCCGAAAACACCGGATCCAAAGGGATTGTTATGCCTTTACGTTCCTCAAAGATATGGTTCGAAGGAAGATATACCGCAGTGGTAACTGTCAATCAGGAACCCTGTTACCGATTGGACTTCGACTATAGCGGAAGAGGTTTCACTTCTGCGGAAGTAAAACCCTTGAACGAGAAGGATAATCTGCATTGGATGACCAAGTATCTGGAAAACACTTGTGAATCGAAGTGGAAACAGGTACGGGAATTCCCGGGAATTTCGCAATGCAAGTTACAGCTTATACAGCTGTCGCGGTTACGTGAGTACAACAAGCATTGCCAGGACCTGCGGATGAATATCCTGCAAGGCAGTTCGTTCTATACGATTTCGGCCCATACTCCGATTGCATACAAGCAATTGGCATCGCTCCTACCCGATTTGTTCGGTTTGCCTCAGCACCAACTGACCAGATTGGACACAAAGGAATGGCTTGCTTCGTGGGATGAGTTTTCTCTCAGCCAACGCGATAAAAAGACTCTGATTCTTTATGAACCTCAGATTCTTTCAGATCCGGATAATGCAGAAATACTCGACGTGTTGAACAATGCCATTGTCGATACAAGCGTCAGCTGGTCGTTGATTCTGTGCGGTTCGCCCGAAGGGATCAGCCGTTTGTTGGAGGCTTCTCCACAATTGGCCAAGGCTATCCCTGCCAAAAACCGTTTCGAGATTGCATCATCGACCTTAGGCGAGTCGGTCCATCTTCTGCAGAAGAAGCTGGACGATTACGGATTCCGTCTCTCTCCGAAAGCCGAAAACCGACTTTGTGAAGAAATGATTTCGCACAAGGAATCGATGCATTTCCTTTCGGCAGAAGAGGTCGAGAACTGTATGCTCCAAGGAATCATCGCCAACCTCAAGCAACGTCTGCAGCGTAAATACGCCAAGAAGGAACTAGCTTCCAAGGAAAAGCTGGTGACCGTTCTGCCGGAAGATATCCGACTTTCAAGCCGGATCCGGCCAAAGGCGGAAGAACAGACGGAAATTGTACCTCAGAAAGCACTGAGGTTCAACGAAACAATAGCCGAACTGAACGGAATGGTAGGCCTTCAGTCGTTTAAGGAAAAACTGGACGAAACATTCTGCCAGATACGTTTCAATGAGGAACGTAAGCGTTTCGGACTTCCGACCGACAATGACGGTTCTTATCACATGATCTTCACCGGCAATCCGGGAACAGGTAAGACTACCGTAGCCAAGATGGTCGGCAAAATATTCCGCTCGATGGGACTTCTTTCGAAAGGGGAAGTCATAACGATGGAACGTACCCAGTTGGTGGGCAAGTTTATCGGTGAAACCGAGAACAACATGAAAGACGTGTTGGAAAAAGCCAAGGGGAATGTGCTTTTCATCGATGAAGCCTATACCCTTTGCGACAGCTTGGACGACCGAAAGGATTACGGCAACCACGTAGTGGAAAGCCTGCTGACATTCCTTTCGGAACCACATTCCGATATGATTATCATTATGGCCGGATATGCCGATGAGATGGAGCGCCTGCTCAAGATGAACCAGGGACTGAAGAGCCGTTTCGCTTATAAGTTCCATTTCAGCGATTTTTCGGCAGATGATCTGTTGCAGATAGCTGCACAGGAATTTGTACGCCGGCAGTACGAACTGACTCCCGAAGAACAAAAGCTTCTGGAATCGACCGTGCGCAACAAGGTGCTTGCCAAGGACCGTCACTTCGGTAACGGACGTTGGATCAAGCAATTCATCCTTTCGGGAGTACTTCCCGCAATGGCTCGTAGAGTAATGGAAATGCAGGGAAAAATCCTGGATATCCGACAACTTCAGACCATTGAGGTGGAAGACATCATCAGGGCGGCACGCCAGTATGCGGCTCCCGAAGGTCCGACCCTCATTCCTCGCCGTATCGGCTTTACAGCCTGAAAGCGGCAACCGTAACAAAATCCACGGTCTTGCGGACAAGTTCCGCCCGACCGTGGATTCAAGTCAACGGTCTTCAACTGTGATAGCCCGGATTTTGTGTAAGATTTTTATTCAAATCAAGCGTTCTTTTCGGTATCGGAAAGACGGTTGTATATCCGTTTTCTTCACCCGAAATACGCTGACGAAGATCGTATGATTGATGGAATTTGCCGAAACGTATCAGATCCTGACGTCTCCATCCTTCCCATACCAGTTCCAGCAAACGTTCTTCAAGTATATTTTCCAAGGTAGCTGCCCTTCCCGACATTCCGGCCCGCGAACGGACTTCATTCAGTTCGGATGTTCCGTCCTCTCCGTTTCGAGTCTTTGCTTCCGACTTCATCAGCAACACATCAGCATAACGGTACAGCACGATATCGTTGTTGGGTAGACGGCCGTCTGAATAAGCGGTACGATCGACTTCATACTTAGCCATACGTGCTCCGGCTGTTTTTTCATACGGACTTCCTGTCAAATCAAGTTTCACTTCCAAAGGCATATACTCCAATGTCGTTCCATTGTCGAGTACAACATCTTTACCATCCACAACCACCTTCCCGACCCAAAAGTTCAAGGCAAAACGTGTATCCTCCTGTGCAGTTCCGTATCCGAAAGTCTTGACGGTCGACAAGGTAGCGCACGGTCCGTTTTCAGATGCCCATCCGTATGCTCCACCATGATTGTAATGGATGGACCGGAAGAAATAATCGAACTGGTTGGAATAAAGATTCTTGTCCATCGGAATTGTAAATATGTTTTCCGATGAATTTTCATTGTTGACTGCAAAATTGGCTGCATAAGATGATTCAAGTGTATATCCCGATTCGGCCAATTTATTGCAATAATAGATGCAGGTTTCCCATGCATTCTTTCTGTTTCCATCTACTTCGAAGAAGATATTCCTTCCATCAGGACGAATACCGTCGATCCAGTTATCATCGGAATAGGCTTCGGCATTCAAGGCGAGTTTCGCCAACAGGAAATATGCCACCGGAGCTGTTACACGTCCATAATTATTACCTTCCTTATTACTTTTTCCCGTAGGCAGATAAGGCAAGACCGATTGAAGTTCCTCGAAGATAAAGCGGAACACTTCACTCCTTCCCGACTGCCTCACTTCCGTATGCGGAGTATCGTAAGAGGTAACTACAGGAACCCGTCCGAACATATCCATAATGTAAAAATAGAACATGGCACGAACAGCACGGACTTCGGCATTATTCACCAATTTCTGTTGTTCTGTAAGCCGGTAATCATACTTGTCGATCATGGCAAGCGACTTGTTGGCAAGCATTACCACCTTGTACAGATACGTCCAAGTATTGTAAAGTGAAGCATCGTTTTCTGTCCATTGATGGAGATAGAGATTCGTCCAGAAACCGCCGTCGTACCAGTCGCCGCCACGGACAGGAATTATCACTTCATCGGTTGTCAACGTATTGTAATCATAGACTCCACGGCCGGTGCCCTGCAAGCCTTCACTTTCGGCCGAACCGCCGATATAGTTATAGAGGGTAGCTACCGCATTCACATAGATGTTGGTAGCGTTATCGTACATTTCTTCCTCAGTCAGCTGGTCTTTCGGATCCTGATCCAGACAGGAAGCGAACGAAACCGCCATCAGGATAAGGGCTGAAATATAATAGATTCGTTTCATAGACATACAGGAATTAGAATTGGATACTAAGGCCTAATGAATAGGTGCGATATACCGGATAGTTACGTTTGTCGTCAATGCCCAAGGTACTGTTTACCACGTAACTGTTTATCATCGGCGTGAGTCCGCTGTAACCGGTGATGGTTGCCAGGTTATTGATGCTGCACGAAACACGCAACGAACGGATAAAAGGCGATTTGATCGGGATATGATACCCCAAGGTCAGGTATTCGAAGTTGACATAGTTACCGCTTTCCAACCAATAATCGGATACGTTCTGTCCGGCAATGTTCCGTTCTGGTGCCCCTTTCATGACGTTATAGTCGGGGAAACTGGCCATGTTATTGTACGACAGTGCCGTACCGTTAAAAATCTTGTGTCCGAAAGCGCCGTTGACCTGAAGTGCCACATCGAAATTCTTGTAACGGAAACTGATATTCGAACCGAGAGTAACCTTCGGAGTGGCCTGACCGGCAATGTAGCGGTCGCCTCCGTCGCTCAAGTCAACCTTGCCGTTTCCGTCCAAATCGGCTAAATCATAACTCAGATGTCCGTGACCGTCGTCAACCAATCCTTTGCAGTGGGGCAGATAGAACACGCCCAACGGCTGTCCGACAATCTGATAGAGCACCGCATTGTCGCCACCTTTCTGTCCCGCTCCGTAAAGATAGCCCATCGGAGTAACGGGAGCTGCCGACATCTGCATGCCGTTATACATACCGTTCAACGAAATCAGCCTGTTCTTCTGGAACGACAGATTCATATTGATATTCAGTTCCATATCCTTCTTCATCAGCGGTGTAACCGACATTCCTATTTCCAGTCCCTGGTTCGACATGGAGCCGATATTGGCAAGGAGCTTGTCGTAAGCAAACGGAGGAACCGGCACATCGTATTCGTACAACATATCCGTGGTCTTTGAATAATAATATTCTGCCGTCAGGACCAACCGGTTCTGCCAGAATCCCAGATCGAATCCTACATTAAACGTGCTTCGGGTTTCCCATTTCAAATCGGGATTGGCATTCTTCAACGCAGCCATCGTAACCGTAGGACTACCATAGGCCGATACCAATCCATTCGGCTGCCCCGTATCCAACGTAATATACGAAGAAATTCCACCCAAGTTGCCCGATCGCCCGTAACCTGTCCGAAGTTTCAACATCGAAATGAAACGCTGCGACTGCATGAAACGTTCCTTATGTACATCCCATGCCGCCGAAACCGAAGGGAAGAATCCCCATTTGTTATCCTCGCCTACCATCGATGAACCATCGGCACGCACCGTAGCCGAGAATGAATAGCGGTCGTACAACCGGTATGTGATGCTGGTCATGAACGAACCCAACGAAGGATCGGCATAACTGCTGCCCGTTCCTCCATACGGACGTGAAGCCGCCGCACCGAGATTGTCATATCCGAACTCATTGTTTGTGATACCTTTGGCATGCACCCAGAATCCCGTAGCCGTCTGTTTCTGAGACTCGCCGCTCACGCTTGCATCCAAGTGATGGATTCCCCACATATGCCGGTAATTCAAGGAAACATTGCCCAACCAGTCTTCACTCTTGAACTCTCCCCTGTAGATATTTCCTTGCGCCCATACCCATGTAGGACAAAACTGAGCAAGTTCGTTCGAGTTATAGGAGTAAGAACCGAAAACGGAAAGTTTAAGGTCGGGAATGATGGCGTAAGTAAGCCGGAGATGCGTATTGAATATCAGATTCTTTGCATCGTTCTTCTCCTTCAGCAACAAACCCGGAGGATTGATTTGCGAAGCTCCCGAATTCACCCGCCAACGCCCTTCGGCATCGGGTCCGTCGAGGAATGTCGGATTCTGTACTGCGGCCGAATAGAAAAGTTTCTGCACATCGAACAAATCGTGTGCTTTCTGCGAAGAACCGAACACACCGAAATTACCGGTCAGCCTACCATCGAAGGCTGTCTGCGTTACATCAAGTTTGGCAACCAGATTCTGATAATCATTGCTCCTCACGATGGTATTATGGTCCATGAATCCGAAAGATGCACGATAATTCGAGGCTTCCGACCCGCCGCTGAACGCCAGGTGATGGTTCTGCACCCCACCCGTCCGTGTAATCGACTTGAAGAAATTGGTATTATAACCTCCGTCGTTATATTCCAACCCCAGCCGTTTGGCCGTTGCCACATAAGCCGGTGCATCGAGCATCTCGATATAATCCGACATACGTTCGAAACCATAATTACCATCGTACGAAATCTGGAATCCGCCGCCCGTACCTTTCTTTGTCTTCACTTCGATTACACCCGAAGCTCCCCGCGAACCGTATTGGGCGGTTTCGGCGGCATTCTTCAAAATAGTAAAGCTCTCTATATCGGCCGGATAAATCATCGACAATGCCGCAATCGAAGAAGTTACTCCGTCGATAATCACCAACGGATCGTTTCCTCCCATGATAGACGTAGTACCACGCACACGCACGCTGTTCAACATCGCCATACGGTCGGCACCGTTTACTGTCACATTGACACCGGCAGCCTGGCCGTTCAACACCTCCAAGGCATTATTGGCCAGACGCTTGCTGAAACTTTTCTGATCGATAACTTCCGTAGAACCGCTTACAGACAATGTATCCTGCAGTTCACGTGTATGCTGGACTTGTGCACCGACGGTAACACTGCCCATCAGAAATAAGATAAGGGGAATGAGATGTAGGTTTCTCATAATGTATTAGTTTTCGTTCAACAAATCAACCGTAAACTTCGCCGCTCCCCGATCATGTCGGGAAACCGGCAACCGTTCTCCATCTTATCACCATCAAGTCCGCTTTTCTGCTCTCAGAAACAACGGTCCTCCACACTCAGGCTAACTAAAGCAAAGTCCTACTTGCCTCCATCCTCCGGATAAAGACATCATCATATTCACTAAATCCAAATATAAGAGAAACTATCATCTTTTGCAAATCCAAGTAGAATAATTTTACCTGTTTCCCACCTGCACCTTCATTGGTGGAAGACATTCGCTACCTATTGCATATCTCTCCAGTTACATTTGATAACAGACAAGCATCTTTTTATCGGTTGACTAATGTAGAACAATCAGTTGACTATAGTCAAACTGATTAGTTGACAGTAGTCAACATATCGGCTGACAATAGTCAACCGATAAATATATCTTGAGTCATTACAAAAAAGATGCAGACGAATCAAGAACAATCTGCCTAGACTGATACATACCCAAACGGTTTGCCGCATGAACGATTCACAGACTTTACAGCAGGATATCAGCCGGAAAGTAGACAAAGTATCAATTTAGGATAAGAAAATACCACCGCAATAATACCAATTCTTCTATCTTTGTATTTCTATGAAACCAAAACTAATCTGATATATGTTAAAACAATTCTTTTACTGCCTGGCAGCAGCCTCTCTCATGGTTGCTTGCGGAACAGGAAAACAGCAACCTACTGAGAACGAATTCGTGTATGTAAAGGACGGCCAATTCATCCGTCACGGCAAACCTTATTATTATGTGGGAACCAATTTCTGGTACGGAGCAATCCTGGGTTCTGAAGGAACAGGTGGCAACCGCACCCGTCTTTGCCAGGAACTTGATTCACTCAAGGCATTAGGTATCGACAACCTCCGTATCCTGGTCGGAGCCGACGGACAACGTGGAGTTCCAACCAAAGTAGAACCTACCCTGCAGACAGCTCCGGGTGTATATAATGATACAATCTTAGCCGGATTGGATTATCTGCTTGCAGAAATGAACAAGCGTGATATGCTGGCAATCCTCTATCTGAACAATTCGTGGGAATGGAGTGGCGGATACGGTATGTATCTGGAATGGTCGGGACATGGCAAGGCTCCGGTTCCGGCAGTCGACGGATGGCCACAATACATGGAATATGTAAAACAATACGCCAAGTCGGACAGTGCCCAGGCTATTTTCAAGAATTATGTAAAAGACATCATTACCCGTACCAACCGCTATACAGGCAAGAAATATACCGAAGATCCGACCATCATGTCATGGCAGATCGGTAACGAACCTCGTGCGTTCGCCGATGAAAACAAGGAAGCTTTCGCCAACTGGATGGCCGACGTTGCCGCTTTGATCGACTCACTTGCACCGAACCAGCTGATTTCATCCGGTAGTGAAGGAAAGCACGGATGTGAACAAGATATCGCCTTGTTCGAAAAGATCCATTCGAATCCGCATATCGACTACCTGAACATCCACATCTGGCCGTATAACTGGGGTTGGGCAAATAAAGACAGTCTGGTAGCCAATCTCGACAGAGCTAAGGAAAATACGGGAAAATACATTGCCGAACACATGGCCGTTGCCGAACGTTGCAAGAAGCCGGTAGTAATCGAAGAATTCGGTTATCCGCGCGACGGATTCCAGTTCGGTCTCGAAACACCTGTTACCTCCCGTAACGGATACTACGAATACATCTTCAAAGAAGTACAGAAGAATGCAGCACAGAAAGGTCTGTTGGCCGGATGTAACTTCTGGGGATGGGGCGGTATGGCAATTCCGTCGAAAGAACATACCTTCTGGCAGGTTGGCGACGACTATTGCGGCGACCCGGCACAGGAAGAACAAGGTCTGAATTCCGTATTCATTTCGGATAAAGAAACTACAGCTTTGGTAAAATCGGCAAACGATGCATTGCAAGCTGCCGTAGAAGAAAAGAAATAATTCCGGATTGATACCAGTAGAAATAAATCTGTCGCCTTAGTTTCTGCAGACAACCAGATATGTAGAAACAAAAGAATCGGCAGAACAAAAAAACTCCTATAGGGTTGTGAAAGGCTTGAAGCCTTTTGCAACCCTTATTTGTTCCAGTTACCAGCGGATATTCTACATCTTGCAAATCATGTGAAAAGGTTGATAACTCAAGATCAGATCGTAAGAAGGAACGCCTGTCATAGAAAGAAAGTATCTGGAAAGTTTTGTAAGCGACAGAAAGCCATAACCACATGATATAAAACAATTAGCCCCCCGATGGAGCTTGATTTCATCGGAGGGCTTCACTTGATTCTAACCTAAGTAGTCTTGATTCTACTTACCAATCCCAATTATCAGTCCGGAACGGGTAAAGCGGGAGTTCACGCATATTCTTCACGTTTCCAACCTGGAAATCGCGGAAAGCATAGCGCACAGCTACCGGGTTAGCGACATCCGGGCAAGACACCCTGATTTTATTGTTATCATAGACTTCTGCCTGTGCCGGGTAGAACACATGGTCGTTGCCCGCCACCTCGAAGCCTTCCATACCTTTCATGCGGTTGAAACCATCATCTGCATTATCGAAACTCAAGATAATGGTATTGTCTTTTACTTCCATCGAACGGTAAACAGGTCCTACCGAACGGATTCCCTGAATTCCATAGGTTTTCTCCAAAGCCAGATAAGCCAGACGATGACCTACCGTTTTCTTATCCTTCGGATGGATGTTCCATGCCTCATAAGGTTCCACAAGGTCGTTGGTACAAATCATTGCACTGTTCGGGATGATACTCTGTGCCTTGAACTGAGCCTCGCGAAGCAATGCGCTTCCTGTAGTCTTGCCGGCACCATAAGGAGCGATTTCTACATAATAGAAAGGCAATTCACCTTGTCCCCATTCCTTACGCCAGAGTTCTACCATCGTCTTCAATCGTTCGGCATACGTATCATGTTTGCCGACATTCGATTCACCCTGATACCAAAGATAACCTTTGATGGTATAGTTTTCCAACGGATGCAACATACCGTTGTACATCAAAGTCGGACTCAGGTAATGCCACCAGTCGTGCGGTTCTTCCTTACGGATATCACGTTTCAAATCAATATCCGGATAGGTCTTGACGATACTTGCCGGCAACCATCCTTCCACCATAGATCCGCCCCAACTACAATTGATGATACCGATAGGAACATCCAACACCTGATTCACCAGCGTAGCGAAATTGAAGGCAGTCGCACTGAAGGCAGGAGCATTGGCAGGATTGCTCACCTTCCAGCTTCCCTTACAGTTATCGACCGGTTCGAGCTGTCCGTTCTTTTCGATGGTAGCCACACGGATTCCTTTCCACTGACCTGCGGTAGCGATCATTTCATTGGCGCCCTCTATCGGACAGTTCCAGAAACCGTTCAACGGCATCTCCATATTCGACTGTCCCGAACAGAACCACACTTCACCTATCAGAATATTCTGCAGTGTAGTATCTTCCCCATCAGAAAATGTAATGCTGTATGTATCGTAAGATGCAGCAGGAGTCGCAACTTTCAGAAGCCACTTTCCATCCTTATCCGCCTTTACCGTATAAGTCTGCTTCGACCACGAAGGAGTAACTTTAACTTCAGCACCCGCTTTGGCAGTACCCCAAAGCTTTACTTCGGTATTCTGCTGCAATACCATATTATCACTTAGAATCTCCGGCAGCAAAACTTTGGCAAATGCACCGGCCTGTAAAAAGAGAGAAAGGCATAAAGCCGTTATCAGTCGTTTTTTCATAATTTAAGTTATACAAAGATTAAATCAATCAAGAAAATCATTATCTGATTCGATGTTCTAAAAATACAAAATATTTCTGACATACCCGACAAAAGACAGGAAGAATTTCCAAAAACGAAAAACCCCGTGCCTATTCTCACGAATAGCCACGGGGAAAATTATGTATTAAGGTGTATAAAGCCTATTATTTTTCGGCGAAACGTTCAATGATTTCCATACACATACGACCGTTGTGGTACGGACATTTCCAGAAACCCGCCTTATCGTCCTTACGGTTGATTGTTCCGTCGGGCATGCGGCTCCAGTACCATTCGCCTTCCTTCTTGTCGACCAGTTTCTCCTTGATGAAGTTCCAACAATCGGCTGCGATATCCAACGCCTTTTCATCGCCAAAATGCTGATACAGGTTCATGTGGCCTACAACATTTTCGGCCTGAACCCACCAATGCAGTTCGCGGTCGATATGTTTCTTGTCGAGGAAGTTTTCATAAATCATACTTCCATCCGGATTCAAACCTTCATCGGCAGCGGCAGCAATCTGAATGATTACCGGTTCCACTTCCTTCAGCAACTGCTTGTCGTCGAGAACCAATGCAGCTTCATGGATCAACCACGATGCTTCAATGTCGTGACCATAAGAGAAAATATGATACTTGTTAGTCCAGTCTTCTTCGAAGAAAAGATTCAGATGATAAGTCTTCTTATCAAGAATCTTGTAGATGAACACTTCAATAAGGTTCTTCAACTGTTTTTTCAGACGTTCGTCCTTCCATACACGATACAGGTTTGCATAAGGTTCCAGGATATGCAGATGCGTATTCATGGTCTTCTTCTCGTTTTCGTCCTTATCACTCAAACGCATATCGTTGATCGGTTGCCAGTCGCGAGTCAAAGCTTCCAGATAACCGTTCTTTTCAGAATCGAAGCTATACTTTTCGATAACCTCAAAAAGCTTTATTGCATATTCAAGTGCTTCCTTATCGCCGGTAGCACGGACATATTCGCTCAAACCATAGATTGCGAAACCGATGGCATAAATCTGTTTCTTCGTATCCAACGGATTTCCTTGCGCATCAAGTTCCCAATAGATACCTCCGTATTCCGGATCATAGAACTTGTCGATGAGATAGCATTTCGCACGGGTAGCCGTTTCGAGATAAGCATCCTTACGCAAGAGGCGGTAAGCGGCAGAGAAAGTCCACAGGATGCGTGCATTCAGGATAGCACCTTTCGATGCATCCGGGTAAAGCACATCATCACCCGAGATACGACCGAAAAAGCCTCCGTTCTTCTTATCCACCATCTTGTCCATCCAAAACGGCAGAATATTGTTTTCAAGTTCGTTCAGAACTTCCGAGCGTAACAACTCTACTTTATTATTCATTTTTAGCTTCACGTTTTAAGTTCAGTTTTTCCATAATTTCCTTACATCTCTTTTCACTCAACGGATAGAAAAGGATAAAGATAATAGAAATGAATGCAGCTGCAGCCGGCAGGAAGCTCAAGAACATCTTCAAACCTTGGATAGTTTCCGGTGACTGTACAGCATTAGGTTGGAATCCGAAGAAACTCAACAACCATCCCGTTACAGCTGTACCGATTGCCCATCCGAACTTCTGGCTCATGGATGAAGCACTGAAGATCAGACCGGTTGCACGGTTGCCTGTAGAAAGTTCCGAATAATCGGCACAGTCGGCATACATTGACCAAAGCAACGGGAAGATACTTCCGGCACAGATACTGATCAGGCACTGGAATACAAAGATCAATACCAGATCGTCCTTATCGAAGAAATAGAAGATAACACTTAAAACCACTGCAATCACCATAGCACCCGCAAAAGTCTTGCGCTTGCCGAAGAGGTTGCTGACCGGTGCAGCAAGAATTACCCCCAAGATATTCGCCATCTGTCCTACAGCCAGGAACAAGCCGCTCAACACAAACGAAATACCGAACAAACTAATTTCGGCATGCTGGTCTTCGATGATGAAATATTTGAAGTAATAGACAGCTGCACCATCGCGGATAGAGTTGAACACCAAAGTAGCTACTCCGGCACCGAACAGAATCCACCAAGGATGATTATGAATCAAATCCTTAATATCTTGCTTCAACGAAGTCTTGTTGTCGTTCAACGGTTTCACACGTTCCTTTGTCCATGAGAAACATCCCAGGAACAAGATGATACACAATGCTGCGATTACCACAACGGCAGCCGTCCATGCCATCTGTTCCGACAAGCCTTCACTGAACTTGTTTACCATCGGCATGAACAACAGCAGAGCGATGAAACTACCGATATAGGCAAACATCATACGGAATGTTGACAAGACATTACGTTCTTTCGGATCCGGACTCATCACACCCAGCAATGAAGCATAAGGCACATTAATACCGGAATAAACCATCATCATCAATGAATAGGTGATGAAAGCGTAAACCAGCTTACCGGTTGTTCCGAAAGGAGGAGTATAAAAAGTAAGTACCCCGATTAACCCGAAAGGTACGGCCAGGTATAACAAATAAGGACGGAACTTTCCCCATCTACTGTTGGTTCGGTCGGCAACTATTCCGACAATCGGATCAAACACTGAATCCCAAATACGAGTCACCAGGAACATGGTACCTACCATGGCCGCCGGCAGACCAAATACATCGGTATAGAATATCATCAAATAGGCCCCGAACAACTTCCAGAACATGGAGGAAGCCATATCCCCAAATCCATAGCCTATCTTTTCTGTGAGTTTTATCATGGTACTTACTTTTATTAGCTTTTATTTATCGATTATTTTTTCATTGTTTTCATGTTCTTATCGATCAGCTTCTTCAATGTTTCAACAGAAGCAGAAGTAGTCAGACCGTCCTGTGGAGTGTTCATACAGTAGTCTACCAACTTGTCGACAGTTGAAACAGCTACATGCATGCGGGTATCTGAAGATGCGTAGTAGATAAATACCTTACCATCTTCATCAGCAATCCAACCGTTAGTGAACAAGACGTTAGAAACGTCACCTACACGTTCTTCACCCATCGGAGCCATGAAGTGACCTGCAGGAGAAGCGATAACCTTAGTCGGATCTTCCAAAGAAGTCATGTACATGTACAATACATAACGAAGACCTGCAGCACAACCACGTACACCGTGAGCCAGATGCAACCATCCCTTAGGAGTCTTGATCGGATGAGGACCTTCACCGTTCTTCACTTCCTTGATCGTATGATAGTAACGGTAATCGATGATCTTTTCTTCCTTCACTTCAGCGTGAGTCATATCATCTACCAAAGCCCAACCGATACCACCACCGCTACCGGCATCGATGAAACCATCCTGCGGACGAGTATAGAGAGCATACTTACCGTTTACGAATTCAGGATGCAGAACTACGTTACGCTGCTGGCTCTTAGTCTTCAGATCCGGCAGACGTTCCCAGTTCACCAAGTCTTTTGTACGTGCGATAGCTGCAGTTGCTGTAGCAGATGACAAGTCGCCTGCAGGTGCATTGTCGTCGTGACGTTCAGCACAGAAGATACCATAAATCCAACCGTCTTCATGAGCGGTCAGACGCATATCGTAGATGTTTGTTGCAGGAATCACGTCATCCGGCATAGTGATAGGATAATCCCAGAAGCGGAAGTTATCAACTCCGTTAGGACTTTCGGCTACTGCGAAGAAAGACTTACGGTCGGCACCTTCTACACGGACTACCAAAAGATACTTACCGTTCCATTTGATAGCACCTGAATTCAAGGTTGCGTTCATGCCGATACGTTCCATCAAATACGGATTCGACTTTTCGTCCAGGTCATATCTCCAGAAGATAGGAGTATGTTCAGCTGTCAGAATCGGATATTTATAACGGGTATAAACACCATTACCGTCAGCAACAGGTTCATTCTTACGAGTGATCAACGCTTCGTGCTTAGCGAACAACTCTTTTACTTTTTCATCAAATGTGCTCATAAAACTTTTTTATTTAATAGTATTTTTAATGTCGTTCATTTCCTTTGCAAAAACTGTTTTAGGGCTCTCGTAGAACTTCACGAAATCGGCAGCCGAAGGATGACCCGGATAAGGTGCATAGAAATGATTGTCCTTTTCACGGGCATTTCTCCATACCAGCACGTAGCTGATCGGATATTTTTCAATATTCGGCAATAAAGTACCGGTCCACCACAATGAATCCGGTACAGTTTCATAACCGGTTTCGGTTACAGCCATCGCCTTGTTGTGTGCCTTGCTTATCTGAGTCATGATAGTCAATGCACGGTTAAGGTCTTTCGGATAAGCCTCCTTATCGAACTGATAAGCGTCAACACCGATCAGATCGACGATATCATCACCCGGATAACGTTCAAGATATGCTGTTGAATCCTGAGGTTCGGTACCCGGTGAATAGGCATAAAGCAGCTGTGTAGCTCCCTTTTCCTGCATACGGTCGTATGTCATTCTCCACAAAGCCTTGTAGTCTTCGGTAGAACACAAATTCTGTCCCCACCAGAACCAGCTTCCGGTATGTTCATGCCACGGACGGAAAAGCACCGGCACTTTAGTACCGTCGGCAGTCTGGATTGAGTTCAGGTAATCGGCTACTTTATCAATCCAACCAATAAACTTATCGTGGTTCGCACCTCCCGGCAAGACAGATTTCACAACTGTAGAATCACTTACATCCCATGAATCCTTACCTGTAAGCGGATTGTCTACATGCCAACTGATTGAAACCATACCACCACGCTCATACTGTGCAATTATTTCCTTTCGGATACGGTCCAACGACACATTATCCAATGTCTTGTCGCCATAGATTTCCATGCGTCCCAAATCGAAAGACATCATGGCAGGATAATCTCCACAAACGCTCTTCACATCGCTGCGATCCTCATCCCCATCCCATCCGATACCATATACCGGAGAATCGTGATGACCGAACATAAACTTTCCTTGCTGGGGCAAAGCATTCAGTTCTTTAAGCATAAAAAGTGCCTCCTGACTTTTTGCCGGTGTTTCGGTTGTATCCTTAGCACTCGAACATGCTGTAGTAAAGCAAGTTACAAGAGACATACCTAAAAGAATTTTTGCAGTGAATTTCATAATGATTAGCTTTTAATTAATGACTTTCTTAAAATCACACAAAGATAGTATTTAGTTTAAACTTTTTATAATACAATTTTAGCATAAATCTCCAACTATTGTTATAAAACAAATTTTCGATGGCATATTGAAACGGATACATAAAAAAAGTAATCTGCACAATGACAGGCCAAAGACCCATCACTGCACAGATTACTAATCTGAGAATAATATTTAAAACTACTTACCTATTATTTCAAGGCTTCTTTAACGGCATCGCGATCAAGAACATATGGCTGACTCATTGCGTCCTGCCACCATGCTTGGTCGGCATGTAAAGTTGCAGCATTGTCTGAATCATACCATGGCATAAACCACAACCAACGTGCACCATTCCCCCACTGTGCAGAAATCATACCTACACGAGAGTCTGTATAAGAAGAATAACCACATTCACTCAAAGCTACCATCTTTTCAGAATATTCACTATCAATAGTTTTATATTGAGCTCCGCAATCAGTTGCTGAATTTCCATAAAGGTCACGACCAATGATATCAACATAATTATCACCAGGATAAAACGTAGCATCTTTCAACTGAGTTGTCCATACCCATATTAAATTATTGATACCTTTTTTCTGGAAGAATTCAAACATGTAAACCCACAATTTCTTATAGACTTCGGCTCCACCTTTTCCCCACCAAAACCAAGCTTGTCCACCATTATATTCAAATATGTTTCCAGCGGCTTCATGAAATGGACGCCAAAGGACTGGAATACCAGCATCTTGAAGCAATTTCAAATAATTTGCTTCTTCAGTCAAATCAGCTACAAAAACTTTATTTTCCCAAGTTCCTTCCTTCAAAGCATTTGCTGGATCAAAATCATTATTGGAAGCATCCGATGTATATTCAGAACTTCCCTCCTCTCTTGGCACATTCCAATGCCACATTGCAGCAACAATACCTCCATTTTCCCACCAGTTTTTAACTGCAGAAATATCATTATAATCTATCCAATTAGCCGGTGAATATGCAAGATGAAGATAATCAAAACAATTGATAGCTGGATATTTTCCTGTCCAAGCATAAACATCATCTGCCCCTGCAGTATTCCAACTACCACTTAAACCATTTACTCCATCCCGAGCCATTGTAGCAGAAAGAGTATGAGTTTTATAAACTGATTGCAAATAATCAAACAACTTCTGGGCTGCAGGCATAGCCGATGGAGTAACCAGCGGAACCATTTCTATTGGTTCATCAACAGATGATTGCTTACAGGTTGTAAACTGTAATGTAACCGCAGATGCAGACAAACCATTCCGTCCTGTCACAACCCCCTCAGGGATATTCAGCACACAAGTGCGCTCATATGCTGGAACATTTACACTGACAACAATTGTATTAGTGGCATCGAGTTTTATTTCTCGCATAATGCCACCCGTAAATTTCAATAATCCTTTAGCATTATTATCCAGAACTATTGGTTGGTCATAAACCAAACTAATAGCAATATCTCCTACTGGCACTTGACTTGCATTGTTTTCAGGATTTGTTGATTGAAGCAGTGGAGCATTTTCCAACACAATCTGCTCTTCACCATCGCTACTACAAGCATTGACTATCAACAACAGGCTCAATAAACATAAACATTTACTCCACAATTTCATTTTCGTAGATATATAAAAAAGCATGTTACCAGAAAAATGAAATTAATTATCACTATTTCCAGTAACATGCAAATTTTAATAATTCTTAGTTACTGTAATTTTAAAATGGATAAACTCCAGCGGCAGCACCAGCTTTAATAGCATTTAAGGCACTTTCTGAATAAGGCTCCATATTATTATTTCTGTCTAAGAGACCAAAGTTTTCGCTATCACCTCCATAGACATTGTTATCCCAATAAAAGGCTGGGAAACCATGATCTTTAGCTTGTTTAACAACAAATTCCAAATAATATGCACGAGACTCTTCAGACTTAGTAAAGTTAATACCAAAAGTCTGGTTACTAGAAGTTTTTCTATGGGCAGCAGCTCCAAATTCACCCATAATAACAGGAATGCCTTTATCAACAAAATTGTATTTCAACTGATTAAATTTATTAATGATATCATTCTCTGTATTAGTTGAATAGGAAAGTCCCTCATATGGTTTGCCCCAATAGTACATGTTTTCACCTTTAGAATCATCTCCCTTCTGATAGCAGAAATTATATGGCTGATAGAAATGGAATTCCAAAACCAAACGATTTTCTATAGAATCTTCAGGTTTAACAAAATGTTTCAATGCATTATCAGGATCACAAGACCAAGGCTGAACAATCAATGTACGCCATGCGTTGTTTCCACCTGTAGCACGTACCGCATTCACAAATGTCTGGTTCAAATCATTCATATATGTGAATAAGTTACCATCGGTTGGTTCTGTCCAAACCTCCTGACCTTGTGAGATATAAATTACTTCGTTCATAGCAGAGAACAGCAGATGCTCATCATAATTCGCAAATGTATTGGCAATCTGTGTCCACATATTATTAAACTTTGTCAATATACCTTCCTTCGTTTCACTCAAAGTACCCGGAACAATACGATCATACCAATTATCATGGTGTGAATTCAAAATGACATACATACCATTATTATAGGCATAATCTACTACTTCCTTAACACGAGCCATCCATGCAGCATCAATATTCATTTCATCATCTGCATGTTGATACCAACGCACAGGAATACGAATAGCGTTAAATCCGTGATTTTTTAATGATGTAATCATTGCCTGAGTTGTTGTCGGATTATTCCAAGCAGTCTCTCCTCCATCACTTTCGAATGTATTACCTAAGTTCCATCCGACGTTGATAGACTTCAAAATAGCTGTAGCATTGTTTTGCATACCGGCAGGAGCCGATGCATTTGTATCAGTATAATCTACAGACACGTGACCAGGTTGTGAAACTGTTACTGCAACTGTTTCTGAAGGATTAGTCAGATTAGTAAATGTAACAATAGTGGAACGAACATCTTCAGATGTATTTTCTGTTGCATTAAGGATAATTCTTATTGCGCTACCCGGAGTACCATATCCACTATTTCCAGTAGGTAATGTCAACCATTCATCGGCAATCTCCACCTTCCAATCTGAAGAAGCTGTCAGAGCCAAATAAAAGGTCGCCGCCTCGTTTGAGCTGAATGTATATTCGGTCATGTCAACTGCCATAGGGCCATAACCTTTATTGTCATCATCATCCGAGCAGGAAGCCATCAAGCCAAAGACTCCCACTAAGGAAATGAACATATACAATTTGAATAGTATTTTCTTCATAATTCTCAATTTTATGCATTATTGAATAACAATCTTCTTCAAGATAAAGCCGTCACCTTGCAATACAAGACCATTTTCTGTATTCAGACGATCAATGTCTTCTGCTGTCGGGGTGAATGTAATAGTCTGGTCATCTGGGCTTCCTGCAAAATCAACCTGACCGATTGACAATGCAGGCCAACCATCTCCTGCTGTATTGAAACAAATACAGCCCCATCCAAGATCAGCTGAAGTAGAAGCAAACGTAACCACAATGGATTGTCCCAGTTCAAATGTACTCCAATCATATTTGCCCCAGTCAAGAGCTTCAAATCCTTTCCATCCAGAGCCATCGAATGTGCCACTCCAAATAACCTGTTCAGGGACAATGAAACCTACCTGAGTTAAAGTATAAGATGTTCCAGTGAAGACCAATCCATTATTATTTTGCAACGCCCCAAGCATTTCAGGAGTCAAAGTAATAACCAGCTGATCAAGACCGGCCAAATCATATGGGTCATCAGTTCCAGGCAAAGCACCCCAACCACCATCAGCGACACGCATCTGCCACCAAGAAGCACTTTCATCCAATGTGAATTTAATTACCATCTGTGTTCCAGGAGCAACCTGAGACCAGTCGAAAGCACCCCAAGCCAGATCTTGGTTACCATTCCATCCCGAACATACCCATGAACCACTCCAGATAACATCAATATTACCTGCATGATACATCGCTATCTTAGGAGTCTTGACACTATAATTTTCATGTTGTACTAAAGTCACTTCACCATCTCCCATTCCTTCTGGAACAGTAAATTTAATTTGAGTGGCAGAACCGCTGTATTCATCCGAAGCTAAAGCTAAACCACCAGGTAAAATAATATACTGAACCAAATTCAAACGTGAACCGGTAATAGTAACCTCGTCACCTGCATTCAAATTCTCAGCAGGAGTAACAGAACCTGTTTCAGGCACTTCAACCATCAACGGAGTAAATGGTACTACAACATTCTTAGTTGAATATTGGGCAAAATTAATATCACCCGGTGTTGTCTTTTCAGGAACAACACAAGTCAGTTCTGTACCAGCCTCATTTACTTCAACTTTAACAGAATCAACAAACGGGAAGTTCGCACAACCAATCAAGTCCAAATCTTTACCATAAACTACAATTTGATCACCTAAAGCCGGACTCTCATTATTGATACGAGAAATTGTAGCCTGTCTTAAAGTAAGATTATTTACTAGTGTTTCCTGAATTTTATTTGCATTACCATCATAGTAAGTAACTTCGCCACTCACAGCAGCCAATGGTACAGCAACCTGAATTTCGTTACGGGTATTAACCAAGAAATCTTCAGCTAATACCTCAACGTCATCAGCAAATGTAACCGACACAATATTCCATACATACTCACCTGTTATAGTAATAATATCACCGGCACGCATATCATTAGAAGATAAGGAAACATTCTCTATCTTACTTTCTTCACTATACGTAATATTACCAAGTGATACAATTGTATCATTACCCACAACCAAACGAAGTTTTCCTGGGACAACGTTATCAGGGACGGTTACAATCAATTTACCGTGCTCATCTAATTTAAAACTAGCTTCTTCATACTCATTTGTTTCTGTAACACGCTGATTTCCTTTTGGGAAAAGAACCTTATTGACATTCCCTAAATTTGAGCCTAGTACTTCCATACTACCACCACGTGTTACCGGACAAGGACCAAAAGCTTCAAGGGTAACACCATTGACGGTAGTACCTGTTTTGATACCAAGATCGTCATCACCGCAAGCTGTCAGACTTAAGCTACCTGCCAACATCAGTGAAAACATCATTATCGTAGAAAATTTATGTTTCATATTCATTGTCATTTAATATTATTGTTAATGACTTAATTATTTATAAGGGACAACACGTACATTATCGATTTTCAAAATAGGCTTACATGGCGTTCCTGTAACACCACCACTGTACAGCATCATAGTAAAACCAGTGAAATGATTTTCGTCCAATCCCTTACCAGCAGAAGAACCATCCAAATAATAGATAAAGCTAGATTCAAGTGGTACAGTTACTGTCATCCATTCATCACCAGTATCGAATTTCTTATCATCAGCTGTTGTCCATGGACGGTATAGTGCACGGCCATATTTTTCACCAACATAAGCATACCCATTATTAATCGCATCATCAGAAGAATCACGCCACCATAGGTTATTCTGCGTCTGAACTGTAACCTGTCTATCAGAAGAAAAGAGGAGCTGTAAAGCACCTGCACTCCAAGGAGAACTTGATGGAACATACAATTCAAATTTCAATGCCATATTTTTCCAATCAGCAACATTAAACAATGTACTTAAACGGATTGCAGCACCTTCGCCTTCAAATTTTTCAGGTACATCCCAAGAACCAGGCCAATAATCAAACTCAAAGAGATCCTGCGGCCATAAAGCAGTAGCTGATTCTTCAATCTCAGTACTACCGTCACCAAACTGCAAGTATGGACCTGAAATTGAATATTCATCATTATAAATATGTCCTTTACCCCATCCATTAGCTGCTAAATTAGTTCCCGGTACACTAGTATCACCCCAGTTATCGAACAACATGTTACGGCTTTCCTTATAATGGAATTTAGATACGCTTGTTCCATAACGAGTAGTAACAACAATTTCACCTTCCGGTACATTTTCCGGCATAGTAAAATAAATGTTATACTGGTCATTCTTCTCAATTTCGATTGGCACACCTGCAATTGTCAAAGACAAAGGTACTTGCTCATTATCAACGAAATAGTCACCAATAACGACTCCAGTTTTACCTGCTTCCAGATATTCATTGTTCATTGTCTGAATGCTTGGAGCCGGAACCAATGTTTTGAAAGGATATTCCACTTTCTCGTCATGTGCAGTCACCATATACATTTTATCTGTAACATCTTGAGGAATAGTACCCGGTACAGTTACAAGCAAAGTACGATCTGTTATATAACTAGTATTCAAAACCGCTTTTCGGTCATTGAAATAAATCTCTTTGATACTTGTCAAATTATGTCCTACCAAACAGATGTCTGTAGACAGATATGCACCTGTAATAAGTGAATCTGCACTCTCTGCATCTACCAAACGTACATAATTAATTGTCGGCACACCATCGGTCAATTCAAACTTATCCGGTTGATCTTCACAAGAGACCATCGGCAAGACCATTGTTGCAGAAATGACTGGAAGCACCAACCATTTTGATATATTATTCAATATTTTCATATTCATTCTAATCGTAAGATTAATAACTAAAAGTAGCACGAACATCCACATGAATAGCCGGTTCGCTAAGATGAGAATTGAATACCAAATCTTCCTGTGGGAAAGGTATAGTAAAGCTTGAAGCTGTTACATTAGGAGCTGCTGTTTCTGTATCATACATACATTTTGAAGCATCTACAGACCAGTTACCACTTTTTGCATAAGCCTCATAAATATCGCCAAGTCCCCACCATGGGTTACGCTTCTGAGCTCTAATTTCAGAAATAGCTCTATCAACATTGTAATATGAAAGGCGAACAAAATCATACCAACGATCACCTTCACAAGCCAATTCCAAACGACGTTCTTTCCAAACATCATCAAAGGTAAGTGTTGACAAAGGATCTGTCCAATATGACTTAACAGAACGAGCACGTACTTGACCGAAAATTTCCAAGGCATCCGGATTTGTTGTAGTTCCGCCATCAAGCAACACTTGTGCTTCAACGAAAACCAAATATACGTCAGCCAAGCGAAGAATCGGTGTACACAGAGAACTTGCCATATTCAATGCAGCAACACCTGTAGCTTTCAGATGATCATTTGCATTACCATAAAGATGTTTAACTTCATTTGCTCCCGTTGGAGATTGCAACTCTCCCGGACCTCCTTTACCATAAGGATCAGCGCCAGTATAACCTTCAGGATTAATATTATAGATAAATTTCAGATAGTCAAAGCCACCTTTATCCTGCCAGAAATACTCATACACGTCACCGGCCATCATCATTGTAGCCTTACGACGATCATCTTTATCAGAACGTTGAGAAGGATTATCAGTTGGTTTAACGCCAAAAGCTTCCTGCAAATCAATAGAAGGGCCATTGTAACCACCCCAGCAATCACCAAACTCATCAAAACCTACCATAGCCAAGTCACTTTGCAAGGTATTCTGTCGAGTCCAGTTTTCACCATCAGCAGTCCAACGCCAAGCTATCATATTTTCAGGACAATTATTATTAGCCAATCTGAAGATATCTGCATAATTTCCCATTAACTGACGGCCTGAATCTTTAATAACCATCTCTGCGTAATCTTTTGCTTTTTGCAAATCATCACGATTTAAGGAACCACTTAAACCTGCTTTAGTCAAATAGACTTTAGCCATAAGTCCTCTGGCACAATATTTATCCAAACGACCTTCCGAGCAAGTCTCAGGTAACAATCTCTCAGCTTCCTCTAATGTCATAAGAATATAATCATATACATCAGCGCGCTCAACTTTATATTGATCATTATAAGTACCAGATTCAATAGTCGCTCCAAGATCATGGATAATAGGAACTTCACCAAAAGTACGCACTAAGTAAAAATAAGCCATCGCCTTCCACAACAAGCATTCTCCCATTGTTTGGGCTTTAACTGCGTCACTAGGACCTGAAGAATTCTTGATATTGTTATACACTGTAGATGCATGTCCATTAACAGCCCACAAAGAATAAGACATGTTTCGGAGGTCTTCATCAGTAGAATTAACTGTAAAAGTCAAGTAAGGAGATGAACCCCAATAATAATTACCCGACAATACCTCTCCAACTTTAAAAAAACCACGCTGGAAATCATACCACGGAGAATTGTAGAGGTAATTTACACCTGCAATACACTGAGCATCGGTTTTATAATAATTTGCAACCGTTGGACTATCTTCAGTAGGACGATCTAGAAAATCATCGCATGATACCATGCTTAAACCTACCAGAAGAGCAGTCACACCATATTTAATATTTCCAATTTTCATTTCGAAATCCAATTTAAGGTTTTAGAATGTTACATTTAATCCAAATGAATAAGTAGTAGGTGACGGATAACGTCCATTATCCAAACCAAATACATATCCGTACATATCAGTAGTACTTGCACCGATTTCAGGATCATAACCAGAGTAATCTGTAATAGTAACCAAATTCTGAATATTTGCAGAAATTCGTAAATTGGTTAAACCCAATTTGCTTGTAATCTTTTTCGGGAATGTATATCCTATAGAAATATTTTTCAGACGAATATATGAACCATCTTCAATATAACGATCACTGATACGGTCATTATCATTCGGGTCATTCAATGCAGCTCTTGGTGTTTTGGTATTCGGATTTAGAACTTTAATATTTGTTATATCATCATACCAATTACCTGTATAAGATTTAGCAGGATCGATCATACCTAATTGAGCACGGTCATTAATAGAATTTGACTGATTAGACCATACACTCTTCATACTGGTAAGATTGATAGCAGTATAGTTCATAACTTTATTACCATAACTACCATTAATCAACAAAGACAAATCAAAGTCCTTATAATGGAAGGTGTTTGTCCAACCAAAAGTAAATTTAGGCAATGGAGAACCTATATTAGTCTTATCATCCTCGGTAATCTTACCATCACCATTGATATCTTTAAATTTCAGGTCTCCGACCCAAACAGTATTCAGTTTATTATA
Source organism: uncultured Phocaeicola sp. (assembly GCA_944321335.1). Taxonomy (GTDB): domain Bacteria; phylum Bacteroidota; class Bacteroidia; order Bacteroidales; family Bacteroidaceae; genus Phocaeicola. The sequence continues at coordinate 29,995 of CALUKX010000007.1, forward strand.
ATCTGCAGGATTCGTGCTGATAGTGCCATCAGGATTCAATGGAGCTTTGTCACTTATCGGAGAATTAATAATATCATTAAAATCTTTATATACACCTTCTACTACATAGCCATAAAAGTTGTAAAGGCTTTCACCAACGGTTGACATAGACACTACATCCGACCATTGACCGTATCCGATGATAGCCGCATTAGACGTACCTTGCAACGCAATCAGCTTATTACGGTTAACCGAGAATTGGATTTCACTTTCCCAATCGAAATTCTTCGTCATGATAGGACGTGTATTAAGGGTAATTTCCACACCCTGGTTACGTAACTGTCCGTAGTTACCTTTTGGAGCAGCAAGTGCTGAAGAGCCATTACCCTGAGTTCCCATGTAAGAAGGTAACTGCATAGTCATCAACATATCCTTGGATTCCTTTCGATACCAGTCCAAAGTCAAATTAATGCGATTATGGAAGAAGCTTAAATCAAGACCAATATTCCATTGCTCCTGACTTTCCCATTTAACAGCTTCATTAGCAATATTAGAAGGACGGTAACTTAAACCTAATCCAGTCGGCATACGACTCATTGTAGCCAACCAACTTGAACCTCCAATATTTGAGTTACCAGTCTGTCCCCAACCAACACGAATCTTACCATTACTGAGCCATGTCAAATCTTTGAAGAAAGATTCATTAGTAAAACGCCAGCTACCAGCTAAAGAATGGAAACCAGCCCAACGGTTCTTTGGTCCGAAATTCGAAGAACCATCATAACGATAAGTATATGTCAAATAATAACGGTTATCATAGTTATATGTTTCACGAGTAAAGAAAGAAGCCATAGAACTACTTCCGAAACCTACGTTTATAGAAGGGGTACCTTGACCTAATGCCGGGTTGTTGATATCATTTGAAGGCAGATTAGTATTAGTGGTACTATTAAAGTCATATGTTGATTCCCAACATTCCTGACCAACCATAGCAGTAAAATGATGTCTATCAATATTTCCGGTATAAGTAATATAGTTCTTCAATTGCCAGAACTTACTTGAGTTCTTCTGGATAGAGCTTGTGTTACTATCTCTTGTCCAGTTACCCAAATCAACTGTCGGCATAAAACGAGAACCTTTTGAAGCAGATATATCATATCCAATTTCAGCACGCCATGTCAAATTCTTAATCGGTGTAATTTCAGCATAAATATTACCTGTCAACTTTTGTCTTGTCAGCTGAATTTGATTCAACATAGCCATAGCCACAGGGTTAGGCGATGTCCAACCTTCACGAACCTCTGAAGAATAATTGCCATATACATCATAAATTGGAATATCCGGCAATGTAGTTAAAGAATAATTGATAATACCTTCACTAGAATCAGCCAGTTTAAGATCTTCATTAGTATTAGTATATGTAGCAGAGAAACCAAGTTTCAACCATTTCTTCAACTGGGCATCCACATTTGCACGAACACTAAAACGTTCAAATTCCGAACCAATAATAGTACCTTCCTGATTCATATATCCACCAGAGATGTAATACATTACTTTATCTGTACCACCCTGCGCGCTAATCTGATGTTGATGCTGTAAAGCTGTTTGGAATACAGCATCCTGCCAATTTGTACCTTTACCCAGCAAACCAGGATCACTATAATGAACATCAGCATTCTGTTTGCTGATCATGCCATTATTAACAAAGTCCTGATAGTACTCAGCATATTCACGCAAATTCATAATATCCAAACGCTTAGCTTGGCGATTTATAGCAAACATTCCATCATAAGAGAATTTAGCTTCACCCGCCTTACCACGTTTGGTTGTAATCAAAACGACACCATTTGCACCTTGTGCACCGTAGATAGCAGTTGCAGAGGCATCCTTCAAGATTTCCATAGAAACGATATCCGACGGGTTTATTGTTGACAACGGAGAAATGGTAGAAACGGAACCGTTACCCAAGGCATCGCCCAAACCATAAGAACTACCACTCTGTCCTCCGCTCTGTACAATGACACCATCGATTACATACAACGGTTCAGCATTGGCATTGATGGTTGCTTGACCACGGACACGGATTGAAGAAGAAGAACCCGGAGCACCGGAAGTGGCTACTGCAGTAACACCGGCTGCACGACCTTGAAGTGATTGGTCCAAGTTGGTAATGATAGAACCTTTCAGTTTATCTTCTCCCATTGAAACGGAAGCTCCCGAAAGGTCACTCTTCTTCATTGTACCATAACCAACAACAACGACTTCATCCAAAGTCTCGGAATCTTCTTTCAAAGTTACTTGGAAATTTGTTTTTCCGGCAACCTTGATTTCTTGAGTCACATAACCAATAAAGGAAATAACAAGAGTAGCATTGGAATTGACTTTGATAGAAAAGTTACCATCAAGGTCGGTAATCATACCGTTTGTCGTACCTTTTTCAAGGACATTGGCACCGATGACCGGCATACCAGTTTGGTCGACAACAGTACCAGAAACAGTTTTAGTCTGCTGAGTTGCATAATTTGTAGAACCTGCTGCCACGACAGATTGCGGAACACCTGTCAACAAGCCCGACAAACATACCCCCATGATTAATGCAGTTTTTCTAGCATGTTTATTCATAACAGTTAATTTAATGAATTAATAATATTTAAGGTCACTTTTATTTGTCGAATTTCACAGTGAAAAAAGGATTAAAAAAACACCGCCATAACGAATCTATATTTTCTTCTTTCTTAAAAAACACATAAGCACATAGTTTAAAATGGTACAATTTTATCTTATAAATTCACTCATTCTTTTCAATTTGCACAAATCACTCCCAAAGCACCAGGAAGAGCCTTAAGAACTCAGCCTACATGGTCAAAGCAATTGTTAAAATAAATTATTTCCAATGCCTACCTTACACAATTGTAGAAACAAACATCGAAATATGCAAATAAACTTTAATAAAAGTTATCTATTTCTATTCTATAACACAGTTTTTTAATTGTTCTTTTACGTGAAAACCTGCAATGTCTTTGCAAACGATACCTATCTTCCTAAAACTATGGCTTAAAAGAATTAAGTGTTTTCCGATTTAAGCATCAACAAAATTTTACAGGATGTTCATCATAGCATAACATTTCAAAAAACTACACAAAAATAGTTTAAGTGAACACAACCGACAAATACAATCTTATCCCATTCCAATACTTTACCCACTTTTCGTGTTAAAATCACAATGTTGTCCACCATTCACTCCATAAAAAAGGGACATGCAATCCTGCACGTCCCTTACCCTATTATTATGAAATTCGCTTTCAAACATCATCAGATTACAATTCGTTTCTTTCGATAGTTTTCCCTGAACTCCTTGGGAGAACAGCCTTTCTTCTTCTTGAAAATCCGATTGAAATTCGAGAGATTATTGAAGCCACATGCATAACATATTTCAGCAATGGCCATTGTCGAATCTACAAGCAAACGGGTTGAGTGTCCCAAACGGATGTCAATGATATAATCCGAAAGGCTCTTCCCTGTCCGTAATTTGAAAAAACGGCTGAAAGAAACATCCGTCATCCCTACCATATTGGCGAGATGTCCTAATCGAATTTCTTCCTGATAATGCTGGCTGATGTATTCCTGAACTTTTTGTACCCTACGGCTATCCGATTGCACTTCAATCTTTGCAAAGGAAGAACTGGACAAGGTCCGTGCCTCATTGGTAAATAACGACAATTCATAAAGAATGGTAAGAAACTTATTTACCACATAAAAGCCTTTTGCCTCCGACAAGCCGTCGAGCAACCCATAGACTTTCATGATAGCCTTCAAAGGAAAACACAACCCGTTCCTCGCCTTTTCAAACATTTTCCGGACCTCATCAAACTGATTGGTTTCCAACATCCCTTTCAAGAAATTGGAAGAGAACTGAATCGTAATTTCCCGTATATCCTCCGAATTACAGGTTCCCTGCTCCCAAACATGTTCCAAATCAGGACTCGTTATCAAGACCAGATCATAATCCTTTATAGACTCCACCGAATCACCGACAATCCGTTGAACTCCGGGAGCATTTTCAACAAAGTTCAGTTCAAATTCTTTGTGACAATGCATCGGATAAGTGAACTCTGTTTTATGGCGGTCGGCTATATAAAAGCAATCCTTCTCCGACAAAGGAGTTATCTCACGTATAATATGCCCATCAGCGTTCTTACTCATATATCATTTATTAGTTTTTACAAATATATTAAAAAGGTAATAAATAAAAAGAAATCACCTAAAAAAAATCACCAAGAATTGATAAATCAATATCAGTGCATTTCACACAATTTTCCCTATTTTTGCAGTTATGAATCTATTAATCATTTTATACACATGAAGAAACAATTCTACCTTCTCGCAGTACTCTCGCTTTTCTGTACAGCGCTTCCTGCCCAGAAACTGAACATCTCTACTCCAAACACATCACTGGTGCTTGAAGCCCCACAAGGAGGAGAGTTGAAATTCCTTTACTACGGAAACAAATTGAGTGCAAGCGACCTCAACGACCTGACAAATTCAGGCAACGCTTCTTTCTCTGCTTATCCGGTTTATGGTATGAATTGCCCGAGTGAAACAGCTCTGTCGGTAAAGCATGGCGACGGCAATATGTCACTCCAGATGGAAGTTGTGAAATCGGAAACCAAGAACGAAGACAAAGCCGTTATTACAACAGTACACCTGAAAGACAAAGTTTATCCGTTCTACGTTGATGTATGCTACAAGGCTTATCAGGATGTGGATATCATTGAAACATGGACAGAAATCAAGCACGAAGAAAAGAAACCGGTTGTGCTGAACCAGTTCTCTTCGGCTTACCTGCCTATCCGTCGCGGTAACGTTTGGCTTTCTTCTCTGTATGGTTCATGGGCAAATGAAGGCCGTCTGGCACAGGAGCCATTGGAACCGGGCATGAAAGTCATCAAGAATAAGGACGGGGTACGCAACTCACATACAGCTCACGCAGAAGTAATGTTCTCATTGGACGGACAGCCTCGTGAAAATACCGGTAGCACAATCGGTGCAGCTCTTTGCTATACAGGCAACTACAAGCTCCGTATCGATACAGACGACAGCGAATACCATCATTTCTTTGCAGGTATCAACGAAGACAACTCTACATACAACTTGAAGAAGAGTGAAGTATTCCGCACTCCGGAATTGGCTCTGACTTACAGTGATGAAGGTTTGAGCGGAACCAGCCGTAACTTCCACCGTTGGGCACGTCTTCACAAATTGGCTCACGGAAATGTTGAACGTAAGATTTTGTTGAACAGCTGGGAAGGCGTTTATTTCGATATCAACCAGGCAGGTATGGACCAAATGATGGGCGATATCGCTTCAATGGGCGGTGAATTGTTCGTTATGGACGACGGATGGTTCGGCGACAAATACAAACGTAACTCCGACAATTCATCATTGGGTGACTGGGTAGTTGATACGACCAAACTTCCTGACGGTATCGAAGGTTTGTTGCGCGATGCAAAGAAACATAACATCAAGTTCGGTATCTGGATCGAACCTGAAATGTCGAACACTACCAGCGAATTGTACGAAAAGCATCCGGAATGGATTCTGAAAGCTCCTCAACGTGACCCTGTTTTGGGTAGAGGCGGTACACAGGTTGTTCTCGATCTGGGTAATCCGGCCGTACAGGATTTCATTTTCAAGATTGTTGATGACCTGATGACCAAATATCCGAAAATCGATTATATCAAATGGGATGCCAATATGGCTATCATGAATCATGGTTCAAATTATCTGACTGCAGATAACCAGAGCCATATGTATATCGAATTCCACCGTGGATTCGAAAAGGTTTGCCAGCGCATCCGTGAAAAATATCCTGATCTGACTATCCAGGCATGTGCCAGCGGTGGCGGTCGTGCAAACTATGGTTACCTGCCATATTTCGATGAATTCTGGGTAAGCGACAATACCGATGCCTTGCAGCGTATCTATATGCAGTGGGGTACTTCATACTTCTTCCCTGCTATCGCTATGGCTTCTCACATCAGTGCAGCTCCTAACCATCAGACTTTCCGCACTATTCCTTTGAAATATCGTATCGATGTGGCTATGAGCGGACGTTTGGGTATGGAAATCCAGCCGAAAAACATGACTGACGAAGAAAAGGAATTGTGCAAGAAGGCTATTGCTGATTACAAGATGATCCGTCCGATTGTTCAGTTCGGTGATATCTACCGCCTGGTTTCTCCGTACGACCGCCTGGGCGTAGCTTCATTGATGTACACTTCGGAAGCAAAAGACAAGGCTGTATTCTACTGGTGGAGAACCGAACATTTCGTAAACGAACATCTGCCACGTGTGAAGATGGCCGGTCTGAAAGCTGACGCCGTTTACCGTGTGAGAGAATTGAACCGCATCGACAATGAACCGCTGCCGTTCGAAGACAAGTCGTTCTCGGGTTCATACCTGATGACCAACGGTCTTGAAATCCCTTACAACCACAAAGTTGATTATCACAAGCAGAATGATTATTCAAGCCGCATTCTGTATCTGGAAGAAGTGACAATTTCTAAATAAATATATATAAGGTAATATATTTATCCCCTTTCAATCTCCATCAAACAAGAAGTTTTTTACAAAGTTTCCGTTTGATGGAGATTTTTCTTTGTTTTATATTGTAAGGAAAATCCATAGTTATCATTACAGATTGTAAGATAGAAGCAAAAATATCAATCTTTTTATCACAAAAGAAAGCGAACTACAAAATTTAGCGACAAAAAGTTGAGTTAAGACAATGTTTAATTGATTTTTTGACACTATATTTGCAATATCAAAATCATAAAGACACAAGTAACCGAATTAGTAATTCAATTTGAGAGCAAAACATACTAAAATTCAATTAAACAACTAAAAGATGAAAAAGAGATGGATTATCTTGATGACCTTGATTGTCATCATCAGCTTGATTGGAGTATTCACTCCTGAGACTCCGGGAATCTGGGAACCCGATGAATACATGAACACAGCCAATGTGGCGTGGATGATTACAGCAACTATCTTCGTACTTATGATGACTCCGGGACTTTCGTTCTTCTACGGAGGTATGGTGGGAAAGAAAAACGTTATTTCTACCATTCTACAGAGTTTCATCGCAATGGGTGTTATCAGTGTAATCTGGGTTGTATTCGGTTTCAGTCTTGCATTCGGAGACGACTGCGGTAGTTTTATCGGTAATCCGGCAACCTTTTTCATGTTTAATGGTGTAGGAGCGAAAGTCGATACATTCCTGGCACCGACTATTCCATTGGCTTTATACGCACTCTTTCAGATGAAATTCGCCATCATTACCCCGTCATTGATTACAGGTTCTTTTGCGGAACGTGTACGTTTCTCGGGATATCTGATTTTCATGATTTTCTTCTGTATCTTCGTATATTGCCCGCTGGCACACTGGACTTGGCATCCGGATGGTTTCTTACGTCAGATGGGTGTTGTCGATTTTGCAGGCGGTATTGTGGTACATGCATCGTCAGGTGTGGCTGCTCTTGCAGGTGCCATCTTCCTTGGCCGTCGTACAAGTGTGAACAAGAAGCATGTTCCGGCCAACATTCCTTTCGTAATCTTAGGTGCTGCCATGCTGTGGCTCGGATGGTTCGGTTTCAATGCCGGTTCTTCATTGGCTGCCGACAGTATCGCAATCAAAGCATTCCTGAATACAAATACAGCTTCGGCTACAGCCATGATGGTATGGATTTTCTTCGACTGCCTTCGCGGACGTAAGCCTTCGGCTATGGGAGCTGCCGTAGGTGCAGTTGTCGGTCTGGTTGCCATCACTCCATCGGCAGGATATGTAACTGTTGGCGAAAGTATCTTCATCGCACTGACCACCACAATGGTTTGTAACATCGCCGTTTACTGGAAGAACAAGACCAGCGTCGATGATGCACTTGACGTATTCCCCACTCACGGTGTAGGCGGTATCTTCGGTACTATTCTGACCGGTGTATTTGTAAACGGACTGGTTGCAGGCGACATCAAGGTATTCCTGATCCATATCCTTGCCGTTGTATTGGTTTGCGGTTATACATTCATCGTAAGCTATGCACTCTATTGGCTGACCAACAAGATGATTCCGTTGCGTGTATCAGCAGAAAGCGAAGCTATCGGTCTGGACTTGAGCCAGCATGATGAAACTTACGGTTTTGCAGACAGCGGTGAACGCGAATTGGCAGAATATGCCCACTCTGAAGAAGAAGAAACAGATAAGAAGTAAAAAATAATAAGTTTGATTAGTGTTCAATGATGCGCACTTTGAAGCAGGCAATCGGATTTGTCACACTTCAAAGTGCGTTTTCTTTATTTTTGTATGCAAAGAAAGCTGAAAAGAAAAGCTTCGGAAGATGGCAAGCAAAGATTTTTACTATCTTTACACCCACAGAAAATTAACTAAATATTGAATTATGAAATTTGGTAAATGGATAGGCGGAATCATGGGATTCATGGCCGGAGGTCCTCTCGGTGCCTTGGCCGGTTTCGCTCTCGGCTCATTATTCGACAACGCTCAGGATACATACAGCATGGGCGATGACAACGGTGCAGACAATCAAAACGATGCCTATGCCGGACAAAGGAACAGTTTCCTTTTTTCGATGCTGGTATTGGCTTCGTACATCATCCGCGCCGACGGTAAGATTATGCACAGCGAAATGGAGTTTGTCCGCCAGTTCCTTCGCGTTAATTTCGGTGAAGCAGCAGTGGAACAGGGTCAGCAGATTCTTCTGAACCTGTTCGAACAGCGCAAGCAGATGGACCGTCAGAATCCGAATGCTTTCCGTTATACGATCCAGCAATGCGGAGCACAGATTGCAGCGAATCTTTCGTACGAACAACGCCTGCAATTGCTTGATTTCCTTGCAAAGATAGCCCAAAGTGACGGCAATGTATGTAAAGAGGAAATTGAAGCTCTTAAGGAAGTGGCTATCTCGATGGGACTTTCTGAAAAGGAAGTCGATTCGATGCTGAGCCTGAGCGGAAGCTCTCTCGAAGATGCATACAAAGTGCTTGAAATCGAGCCGACTGCAACCGATGACGAAGTACGCGCTGCCTATCGGCGTTTAGCCTTGAAACATCATCCCGACCGTGTAGCTACATTGGGAGAAGATATCCGTAAGGCTGCCGAAGAAAAGTTCCAGCAAATCAATGCGGCGAAGGAGCGTATCTACAAAGCAAGAGGCATTAAATAAAAGATATGGATACATTGACAGAACTGAAAGACCGGCTGGCACGGAAAGTTACCGATTATTATATCGAAAACGAGCCTGCCGCCGAACAGATAGTACACACGCAATCCGTAGCTGCCTATACACGTCTGATTGCTACGGGCGAAGGATGGGACACACATCAGATTGAATTGGTGGAGATTGCAGCCTGGCTGCATGATATCGGCTGCCCAAATTCCCGGAGAATTTACGGCAACAGCTTACCGATTCATCAACAGTGTGAAGGCAAGAAGATGGTGGAAGAATGGCTGAAAGACGAGAACGCCCTTACGGAAGAGGAAAAGCGATGGCTCGCCGATGCCGTAGGCGGGCATCACCAGTTCCGGTCGGCCGTCCAACTTCGTTTCGAACCGCTTTTCGAAGCCGATCTGATTGTCAATCTGGTAGAAGGTTATTATCCGATGAACAAGGCCCGTCATCTTTTTGATACGATGATGACAACAGCTACTGGGAAAGACCTGTTCAGCCGACTGTTTCTGAAATAATACAGAAAAACTTTGTCAATCTGCAAAAATCAGTTTAATTTGCAGGAAAATCTTAATTCATTTTACCATGAAAGGTGTTGTTCTTGCCGGTGGTTCAGGCACCCGCCTCTACCCGATTACTAAAGGTGTATCGAAGCAATTGCTACCAATCTTCGATAAGCCGATGATTTATTACCCGATATCCGTGCTTATGTTGGCCGGAATCCGTGAGATACTTATTATCTCCACCCCATACGATCTGCCCTCATTCAAACGATTGTTGGGTGACGGTAGTGATTATGGAGTACATTTTGAATATGCAGAACAGCCGTCGCCCGACGGACTTGCCCAGGCATTTATCATCGGTGAGAAGTTTATTGGAAATGATTGCGCCTGTCTGGTTTTAGGTGATAATATCTTCCACGGCAATGGTTTTTCTTCGATGCTGAAAGAAGCTGTACGCACAGCAGAAGAAGAAAACAAGGCGACGGTTTTCGGTTATTGGGTAAGCGACCCCGAACGTTACGGAGTGGCAGAATTCGACAAGCAAGGCAATTGCCTGAGTATAGAAGAAAAGCCCGAGCATCCGAAATCAAATTATGCAGTCACCGGTCTGTATTTCTACCCGAATAAGGTTGTGGAGATTGCCAAGACCATCAAGCCTTCGGCACGAGGAGAACTGGAAATTACGACTGTCAACCAGACTTTTCTGGCTGCAGGCGATTTGAAAGTCCAGACATTGGGAAGAGGTTTTGCCTGGCTTGATACCGGGACCCACGATTCTTTGGCAGAGGCCTCAACCTATATCGAGGTCATCGAAAAACGTCAGGGCCTTAAAGTGGCTTGCCTGGAAGGAATCGCCTTACGGAGAGGATGGATTACTCCCGACAAGATGCGTGAACTGGCAAAACCGATGCTGAAAAACCAATACGGACAATATCTGCTGAAAGTAATCGACGAATTGAACAGAAACGACGAACTGGAATAGGATAAATTATAGGACATGGAAATTATCAAGACCGCCATCGATGGTGTAGTTATTATAGAGCCTCGCATTTTCAAGGACGACCGGGGTTATTTTTTCGAATCATTTTCTGAGAGGGATTTCAATGCACAGGTACGTACCATACGTTTTGTGCAGGACAATGAGAGCAAGTCAAGTTACGGTGTACTCCGAGGACTTCATTTCCAGAAACCGCCGTTCTCACAAAGCAAACTGGTGAGAGTTGTAAAAGGGGCTGTGCTCGATGTCGCTGTCGATATCCGCAAAGGCTCCCCTACCTTCGGACAGCATGTGGCAGTGGAACTGACAGAAGAAAATCATCGACAATTCTTTATACCACGCGGATTTGCACATGGTTTCAGTGTCCTCACGCCGGAAGTAATCTTCCAATATAAATGTGATAATTTCTACGCTCCGCAAAGTGAAGGGGCAATCGCCTGGAATGATCCGGCTTTAGGTATCGACTGGCGTATCCCTGCCGAGAATGTGATATTGTCGGAAAAAGACAAGCATCATCCATTGCTGAAAGACGCCGAATGGCTCTTCGATTACAACGAAGACCTCTATAAGTAAATTTTTCAACAAGCGTTACCGTGGGCCATTTATCCGATAAGGTAAACATCTCGCGCGTTACATACACAAAATAGGTTGTTTTTATCCTTCACATCCTTCACAATGGCTTTTTTATATGATGAAGGGGCCGCTATTTTATCTGTCGCAACACTAAAATGATGCGATTTTGTGTGAAATGTGAAGGATGTGAAAGATAAATTTTCAAAGTTTGTGTATAGGTACAGAAAATTCGGCATTTTCAGTATTTTTCAGCATACCCTTTAAAGAAATGATATCGGCTTGCCCGGAAGAGAGCGGAAAGCCGGTCAAAGCAATAAAAAAACGTCAGGACCTTTCATAGTACGTGTCCTGACGTTTTTTACGATATGCTTTGATATATTTGCCAACATGTTTTGACATTCTCGCAAGATATCAAAACATTCCAGCGTCAAACGGCTACAGTTATACAGAACCTACTTTTTTCATACGAAGTTCATAAAGGTCGCTACGGCGGTCGCGCAAGTTACGGACACTTCCGTAAGTATGAAGCTCGTTCAGCAAATCCAGATCGACATCCGAAACAAGAATCATTTCTGTATTCGGTGTGGCTTCGGCACGTTTACCATCAGTCGGGAAAGCGAAATCACACGGAGTAAATACACCGGATTGGGCATATTGTATATCCATATTGTGTACACGAGGCAAGTTGCCTACACAACCGGCAATCACTACAAAACATTCGTTTTCTATCGCACGGGCCTGTGCGCAGACACGTACACGGGAATAACCGTTTTGGGTATCGGTAAGGAAGGGTACAAACAGAATCTGCATACCCTGATCGGCCATCAGACGGGAAAGTTCCGGGAACTCGACATCGTAACAGATCAGCACACCGATCTTGGCACAATCGGTTTCAAAGGTCTGAACCATCTTACCGCCACTCAAGCCCCAACTCTTTATTTCATCGGGAGTTACATGCACCTTTTCATACATCTCGTATGTACCGTCGCGACGGCAAAGGAATCCTACGTTATACAATGCACCGTCTTCCTTCACATAAGGCATACTACCGGTAATGATATTGATGTTATAGCTGATGGCCAGATTAATGAAACGGGTCCGGATATCGTCTGTATATTTTGCCAAGCCACGGATTGATTGCGCCTCACCCATGTCGTTGAATTTCGCCATCAGCGGAGCATTGAAATATTCGGGGAACAGCACGAAATCGCTCTTGTATCCCGAAACCGCATCAATGAAGAACTCTACCTGTTCGAATACATCGTCCAAGGTTTTGTACGGACGCATCTGCCACTGGACCAATCCTACACGTACGGTAGTCTTCTTATCGACATACGAATCTGTAGGCGGCTGATAATAGATATTATCCCACTGCAGCAAGGTAGCGCAATGCTTTGATTCCTCATCGTTCGGCAGATAGTTGCGCATCACACGACGCACGTGGAAATCATTCGACAACTGGAATGTAAGCACGGGGTCGTAAATCTCACGTGAGCGGACCTTATCGATGTATTCCTTCGGACGCATGGTATCTGCATACTTATGATAGTTCGGTATACGTCCGCCGAACATGATGGCCTTCAGATTCAATTTTTCACAAAGCTCCTTGCGGTATTCATACATACGTCGTGCCAGGCGCAATCCACGATAATCGGGATGGATAAACACCTCAATACCATAAAGGATATTACCTTTGGGGTTATGCGTATTGAAAGTCTCGTTACCGGTAACCTTGGCATAAGTATGGTCACCTTTTACCATGTTGTAATCGACAATGATAGACAGGGCACAGCCCACAATCTTCCCATCGACAACAGTTACGATTTGACCTTCAGGGAAAATCTTGATCAGTTTCTTAATCTGTTCTTTTGTCCAAAACACATCCTTATCTGCATATACACGGGTAAACGACTGCGACAACTGCGCATAATCGTCCATCTGCAAATTTCGGATCTCAACCTTATTAATCTGATGTATCGGTTCCATAAACAACTTTTTACTAAAAATATTCTAACGCCCCAAAAGTACAAATTATTCCACTTAGGGTGTATCAAAAAAATCGCATAAAAAATAAAGAAATAGGTAATGAATAATAACCTGTTTGGTACTTGGGGCTATTTTCCGTAAATTTGCAATCTGAATATTCATTTTCTGTCTACATGAAACGAATCAAGATAGGGCTGCTGCCCCGAATCGTCATTGCCATCATACTTGGTGTGGGTGCCGGAATTATTTCACCGGCCTTACCGGTACGTATCTTTGTTACATTCAACGGGGTATTCAGCCAGTTCCTAGGCTTTATCATTCCCCTGATCATTGTCGGTCTGGTTACCCCGGCCATTGCCAATATCGGTAAAGGAGCGGGAAAGATGCTTGTCGCTACCGCCCTGCTGGCATACGGAGCTACATTATTTTCAGGTTTCCTTTCGTTCGGAGTCGGCGAAACCGTGTTCCCCCACCTCATCGACCGCAGTATCCCACTTTCGGATATCAGCGAAGCCAAAGGTGTGGAACCGTTCTTTACCGTACCCATCCCGGAACCGTTGAATATCATGACGGCTCTGGTGCTTGCCTTTACTGTGGGACTGGGCATCGCACATCTGAAGACCGATTATCTGAAGAACGTATGCAATGACTTCCAGGCAATTATCGTCAAGACGATACAGAAAGTCATCCTTCCGCTGCTGCCGATCTACATTTTCGGCATTTTTTTCAACATGACCCATTCGGGACAGGTGTTCCATGTGTTATTGGTCTTCATCAAGATTATCGGTGTCATCTTTGTGATGCACATCTTCCTGCTCATTTTGCAATACTGCATTGCCGCCTTGTTTGTCCGCAAGAATCCTTTCCGTCTGCTGGGAAGAATGATGCCTGCCTATTTCACCGCATTAGGCACACAATCATCGGCCGCCACCATTCCCGTCACCTTGAAACAGACGGTCAAGAACGGTGTGAACGAAGAGATTGCCGGATTTGTGATACCGCTGTGTGCAACCATCCATCTTTCGGGAAGCACGATGAAAATCGTAGCCTGCGCCCTCGCCTTGATGATGCTCCAAGGCATTCCCTATGACTACCAGACAATGGCAGGATTCATCTTCATGCTGGGTATCACTATGGTAGCCGCTCCCGGTGTTCCCAGCGGAGCCATCATGGCAGCCTTGGGAATCCTGGCATCAATGCTCGGTTTCGATGAAAATACCCAAGCACTGATGATCGCCCTTTATATTGCAATGGACAGTTTCGGAACTGCCTGCAACGTTACAGGCGACGGAGCCTTGGCCCTTATGATCGACAAATGGTTCGGCCATCGGATAAAGAAAAATGATATCGGATAAAATTGAGTCGTTACCAAAACCAATTGAAATAAAAAAGCCTTCATTACCGATGCGCCATACAATCAGCATCTGGTAATAAAGGCTTTTCTTATGATCAATCCGAATATCAATTCCGTTTCAGATACAAGGAATCGGTTATCGTATCGGGAAGTTCGTTCTGATAATGAGTTACCATAATCATGGTCTTGTCCTTGCGATGACAGAAGGCCTCGATAATGTCTTTGACCAGACGGCGGTTACGCATATCCAATCCATGCAAAGGTTCGTCGAGAATTAAAAGTTCCGGATCCTTGACAAAAGCACGGGCCAACAAGACCATACGTTGTTCACCGCTCGAAAGCTGCAGGAAGCTCCGGTCCTTCAGGTCGGCAATGCCGAAAATATCCATCCACCATTCGCAGATGGCCACATCTCCTTCCTGTTTCTTACGATAAAGTCCGATGGAATCATGCAATCCGCTGGCAACGATATCAATGGCCGGCAGGTTTTTCAGATAAGCACGATGCATTTCCGGACTTACATATCCGATGTGTTTCTTGATTTCCCAAATGCTCTCGCCGCTACCACGTTTGCGACCGAACAAGGAAATATCGCAGGCATAACTCTGTGGGTTGTCGGCACATACCAAACTCAACAATGTCGACTTACCGGCTCCGTTATCTCCGCTAAGCGCCCATTTCTCTCCACACTTTACGGTCCAGTCGAGCTCTTTCAATATCGTACGTTCGCCATAACGGATACTCACTTTATTCAAGTCGACAACATGTTCGGTATGATACAGGTTGTCCGCATACGGCAGATCAAGGATACGTCGGCGTTTCTCTTCCGAAAGCACATGAGCCGGAACCTTCTCCTGTTGTGCCAGATACTCCTCTTTGGTAATCTTTGCCCCACAATGGCGGTCGTATACCGGAATGACATGGGTGATGAATACAGGAATATCATCTGTCTTCGAAAGAACCAGTATCACCTGCAGGTTAGTCAGCTTGGTCAATTCCCCCAACAACTTATGCAGGAGATCGCGCGTCTTGGCATCCAAACCGATAAACGGATTATCCATAATCAGCACACGAGGGTTGGTAAGCAACGTTTTGGTAAGCTGGAATTTACGCAATTCACCGCTTGACAACAGGATGATATGCTTATCGAGCATAGCCTCGATACCGAACAAATCGTACAACGCCCGTTTCAGTTCCTCGTTCCTACACTCAGGAAGCAGATCACGAACAATCGGAGTTTCATCCAGATCGTGCGAATTCCAACGCTGCTGATAATAATACGAGCCGTCGGAATCCCCATACGAGTCACGGAATGTAATGTATTTGATATTATCACATACCATCTTCGATTCCGAAGGAGTGAAATCGTATTTCACTTCGTTCATCAGCAACGGATAACGTCCGATAATGGTATCGACCAGCAAACTCTTGCCGGCTCCGTTGTTTCCTACAATGGCTACATGCTCATCGGCCGCAATCTGCAGGTTGATGGGCTCTTTCATTCGATAAAGTGGATGACGGGTAACGCCATCCACTATAGAAATGATATTCTGCATAGTTATCTAATTCAGTTGTTTCTTTATCTCTTTTTCATTGATGGACAATCATGGCCGAGCGCGGAGACACCGTCAGTTGGTTGCCCATAACCACACCCAATCCCATGACCAAATCGATCTTTCCGTCGCGACAAGCAATCCAATACTTACCTTCGGGTACATCCACCTTGACCGGTTCGGTACGTGCATTGAGAACCACAATCGTATTCACCCAACTATCGCCGCAAGGATTCCCTTTCAAACGGAATGCCACGACATTCGATGCAGGCACATCGATAAACTCCAGGTGCTTACTGATCAGTTCTGCATTACCCATACGGAATGCAGGATGAGCCTTACGCATCGCTATCAATCCTTTCACGTAATCGAATACCTCCTTATACTGAGTCTTGTAGCGCCAATCGATTGCATTGATGGAATCGGAGCTGTTGTATGAATTATGCACTCCTTTCTTGTCACGCAATATTTCATCACCGGCATAGATAAACGGTACACCTTGAGATGTAAACACCGCTGTTTCCGCCAGTTTCTGCAAAGCCATCAACTCTTGCACCGAAGCTCCCGGCAATGTCGTTTTCAGACGGTCTACCAGACACAAGTCGTCGTGGCAGCTTACATAACTGATAAACTGGTTAGGCGATTCCGCCCATATTTTCGGCACCTTGTGCTTCGGACTGTTATTGATCTGCGGATGCATGACGCCTCCGACCAAACCGAACTTGATTCCGGCTTCATGTCCAGGACGTCCGATGACGAATGCCCCTCTCGCATCGTTTCCGAAAGGACCTCGTAAGCTATCGCGGAATTCATCGCTGAAAGCTGCCACACCCGGCATCTTGTACGTATTGTTCTTCATGGCCAGTTTCTCTTCCGGCAATTGAGGAGCACCGGCAGCCCAACCTTCACCATACATATAGATGGTCGGATCAATCTTATCCAATGCCTGACGGATGGCATTCATCGTTTCGATATCGTGAATACCCATCAAGTCGAAACGGAAACCGTCGATATGATATTCCTTGGCCCAATAGCAGACCGATTCGATCATGAACTTGCGCATCATCGGGCGTTCGCTCGCCGTTTCATTGCCACAGGCAGAAGCGTTTGCAAACTTTCCCTCCTTATCGTGCCGATAGAAATAGCCCGGCACGGTACGTTCGAAGTTACTTCCTTCGGTTACGGCGGTATGATTATAGACTACATCCATAATCACCCGGATGCCTGCCTTGTGCAAAGCCATCACCATCTGTTTGAATTCACGGATACGTACATCAGGCTTGTATGGATCGGTCGAATACGAACCTTCGGGAACATTGTAGTTTTTCGGATCGTAACCCCAATTGTATTGAGGCTTGTCGAGTTTCGTTTCGTCTACCGATGAGAAATCGAACGAAGGCAACAAATGAACATGTGTCACTCCCAATTCCTTCAGATGATCGATACCGGTCTTTTCTCCCAAAAATGTGGTGGTACTATCTTCTGTCAGAGCCAGGAACTTACCCCGATGCTTGATACCCGAAATCGTATCGATCGAGAAATCACGGTGATGCATTTCATAAATGATAATATCGGAAAAGCTCTTCAACGGCGGTCGTTTGTCAGCCTCCCAACCTACCGGATCAGTGCTCTTCAAATCGATAATGGCAGCGCGGTCGCCGTTCACACCGACAGCCTTTGCCATAACTCCCGGAGTATCCCCCTGCCATATATCATCAATCTTAATGTTGAACGTATAGAACTTTCCTTTCAGATCGCCTTTCTCTTCAACCTTCCACATGCCGTCCTTATCAGGAGTCATGGTAAGCATCTTGTAAGCGGAACCACCCTCTCCTTGCTCGTAAAGCAACACACGAACTTCCTGTGCGGTAGGTGCCCACAAAGAAAAGACGGTGGAAGCGGGATTATACACCATCTCCTCCCACTTGTCCTGGTAAACGGGGTAATCACTGAATGAACCGTACGACTTCTGCTGAGCAGAACTGCATCCTAATGTCAACGCAAAAGCAGACATAATGAAAATGTGTTTTACATTCATAGTAACAATTATTTTTTAACTTTATCAGGATTTTTGGCAATGTAATCCTTCCAGCTTGAGTAGGCTTTCGGCAGATCAGGCTTTCCCATCTGGAGAAAATGACAATAGGCCGCTCCCAACGCATCAGTAGCATCCATGAAAGGTCCCATTTCCGATTCGGGAATATGCAGCATACGCTTCAGCATATCGGCCACCTGTTCCTTGCTGGCTTGTCCGTTGCCCGTAATGGCCATCTTTATTTTCAATGGTGCATATTCAGTTACCGGAATATCGCGGCACAAGGCAGCCACAATGGCGACCCCTTGCGCACGACCCAATTTCAGCATGGACTGCACGTTCTTTCCGAAGAAAGGAGCCTCAATAGCCAACTCATCGGGCAGGTACGAATTGATGATTCCTTGTACCCTTTCATAGATATGTCGCAGTTTCAAATATGAATCGGAGCACTTCCGCAAGTCGATTACCCCTAGCGTCACTACTTGCGGCTTCACACCGGTCACCTTCAAAACCCCGTAACCCATGATATTCGTTCCCGGGTCGATACCTAGTATTATCTTCTCTTTGACAGGCTGTATCACTTGATCACCTCCATCAAGGTAGGAAACCCGATTACCTTGTCTTTAAATATCTTCATCATTTCTTCGTTGAGCTTCGCACCGGTTTCTGTATGCCAGTGATGCAAAGCTGCACTGTCTTCCACTTCCCACTGCAAGGAGAAGCACTCACTGTCCTGTTCTTTGTGGCTCAGGATACGGAGAATACGTGGATTCTTCAAATGTCCGGACTTCTCCGCTTCAGGAATGTAACACTCGTTGAGCCAAATCACGAAATTCCGTGCATCACTCATTCCGACGTGGTAAGTTGTATTATAGATCAGCATAAATTTATTGGTTTATTTCTATGCAAAGTTAGCAAATATGACATATTATCCACCCATGTCCGGAAAATAATTCCATTTTAAGGTACGAGATTCGGCCAACTTTTATTACTTTTGCGCACACAAGCGCCATTATTGTGCAAAATCAGACAATGGAAAAACAAGACAGTTTAATACAACTCATAGAAAACAGCATTCAGAAAAACTGGGATCTGGATGCAATGACCGACTACAAAGGTGCTACTCTCCAATATAAGGATGTAGCCCGGAAGATTGAAAAGATGCACATTCTTTTCCAATTCGCAGGCATCAAAAAGGGGGATAAGATTGCACTTTGCGGCCGTAACAGTGCCAACTGGACAGCTACATTCCTGAGTGTTATTACTTATGGAGCTGTAGCCGTACCTATCCTTCACGAATTCAAAGCCGACAATGTTCATAATGTAGTGAACCACTCGGAAGCCCGTATGCTTTTCGTAGGCGACCAGGTTTGGGAAAATTACAACGAAGCTGCCATGCCTCATCTGGAAGGTATCATCGAACTGAAGAACTTCGATTTGGTGGTTTCACGTTCGGAAAAGCTGACTTACGCTCGTGAGCATTTGAACGAAGAGTTCGGAAAGCGTTATCCGTGCCGTTTCCGTGCGGAGAATGTTTCCTACCGACGTGAGGATCCGGAAGAACTGGCTATCATCAATTATACTTCGGGAACTACCGGCTATTCGAAAGGTGTCATGCTTCCTTACAGAAGTATCGTATCGAACATCCATCATATCCACGACAAGGTGGGATTGCGTGCCGGCGAGAGCATCGTTTCCATGCTTCCTTTGGGCCATATCTTCGGACTGGTATTCGATTTTCTTTATGGCGTCACCGTGGGCGCACACCTGTGGTTCCTTACCCGTATGCCGAGCCCGAAAATCATCGCCGAATCGTTTGCGGTTATCCGTCCAAGAGTTATCGCCTGCGTTCCGTTGATTGTTGAAAAGATATTCAAGAAGAACATTCTTCCGAAAGTCGACAATAAGTTGGGTAAACTTCTGCTGAACCTCCCGATCATCAGCGACAAGATCAAGGAACAGATACGTCATCAGGCTATGGAAGTGTTCGGTAGCAATTTCATTGAAATCGTGGTGGGTGGGGCTCCTTTCAATCCCGAAGTGGAGGCTTTCCTGAGAAAGATCAATTTCCCCTACACCATCGCCTATGGCATGACCGAAGCGGCTCCGCTTATCTGCCACAGCCGTTGGGATGAAATCAAATATACTTCGTGCGGAAAGACCGTTGCCAATATGGAAACGAAGGTGCTGTCCCACGATCCTGAAAATGTACCGGGAGAATTGGTCTGCAAGGGTATGAATGTGATGTTGGGTTATTTCAAGAATCCTGAGGCTACAGCACAGGCTATTGACAAGGACGGTTGGTTGCATACAGGCGATATGGCTATCAAGGACGCTCAGGGAAACATCTTCATCAAAGGACGCTGCAAGAATATGTTGCTTACCGCTTCGGGCCAGAATATCTATCCGGAAGAAATTGAAGCCCGTCTGAACAACATGGCATTCGTAAACGAGTCGCTGATCATCCTTTCAGGTTCCAAGCTCATCGCTTTGGTATATCCCGACAACGAAGAAGCGTTTGCCAAAGGTATGGACAAGAGGCAGTTGGAAGCTGCTATCGAAGCCAACCGCGTGGAACTGAACCAATCATTGCCGGCTTATTCGCAGATTGCTCATGTGAAACTATACCCGGAAGAGTTCGAAAAGACTGCAAAGAAAAGTATCAAACGATATTTGTATCAGGATATCAAGGAGTAATTCCATCTCTCCTTCATCCTTCAATCGTCCCTTATCCGTGCAACCTACAATTACGGATAAGGGACGATTTCTTTTTCCAGGCCAACCGACAGAAAGAATGTATGGGATTCATCCGATTTTTCTCCGATAAGCCAACATTTTTCTATATCTTTGTTTTCCGACCTAAAACGGAATAATACAATATGACAGCACATCCGCAATTATTAGTCTACAAGGCTTCGGCCGGTTCGGGAAAGACATTTACTCTGGCCGTCCAATATATCCGACAACTTATCGAAGATACACATGCGTACCGACGTATCCTGGCTGTAACCTTCACCAACAAGGCTACGGCCGAAATGAAATCGCGTATTCTGGAACAGCTTTACGGACTAGCTTACAGCCTGGAAAGTTCGGAAGGCTACATGAAGGAACTGCTCAAACAGTCATCCAAAAGCGAAGGCAAAATCCGCCGGGCAGCCAAAGAGGCACTGTATAACATTATCCACGATTACAGCCGTTTCCGCATCGAGACCATCGACTCATTCTTTCAGTCGGTGATGCGCAACCTGGCCCGTGAACTGGAATTGGGTGCAAATCTTGCCATCGAACTGAACAATGCCGATGTCCTGTCGGATGCCGTCGACTGCATGATCGAGAAACTCGAACGCCGTTCGCCGGTACTCCAATGGCTGCTCGAATACATCGATGAACGGATTGCCGACGACAAGCGTTGGAATGTATCGAACGAAATCAAAAGTTTCGGACGCAACATTTTCGATGAAGTATATGTAGAGAAAGGCGGAGGACTGCGAAAGAAACTGGCCGACCCAAGTTTCATCCCTACTTTCCGCAAACAGGTGGAGGGTATCCGAAAAGAGGCCTTGGAAGAAATGAAAGGCTTTACCGACCAATTTCTGGGAGTGCTGGAAACCAACGGACTGCAGCCCACCGACCTGAAGAACGGAGCGAGGGGCATAGGCAGTTACTTCAACAAGATAGCCAACGGAAGTTTGGGGGACGATGTGCGCAATGCCACTGTCGAAAAGTGTCTGGAAAGCGAAGACAACTGGACTACCAAGACTTCCCAATACCGCGATATTATCCGCTCGCTGGCTGCCAATGAACTGATCGAGCTGTTGAAGACAGCCGAAGAATTCCGCCCCAAGAACAACATATTGGTCAACTCATGCGACCTGTCGCTGCGTTACCTCAACAACCTGCGTCTGCTGGCCAACATCGATGAGGAAGTACGTCTGCAGAACCAGATTCACAACCGTTTTCTTCTGTCGGATACCAATGCCTTGCTTCACGGACTCATCAGCGAAGGCGATGCTTCATTCGTTTATGAAAAGATAGGTACCACCATCGATACCGTCATGATTGATGAGTTTCAGGATACCTCACGGATGCAGTGGGAGAATTTCCATCTGCTGCTCGAAGAAAGTCTGTCGCAAAAGGAAGGCAGCCTGATAGTAGGCGATATCAAACAAAGCATCTACCGCTGGCGTAACGGCGACTGGAAGATATTGGCCAACCTCGGGAATGACGGCAGCTTGCGTGTGAACGAATGTACCCTCGGAACCAACTGGCGAAGCGAACGACGTGTCATCGAGTTCAACAACTCCATCTTCAAGGCGGCATGCAAAGTCCTGAACGACCGCTACGAAGAAGAAATGAACGAACCTTGCACCACCCTGCTCCATGCTTACGGCGACGTGGAACAACATCCGTCGAAGAAGACGGAAGAGGGTTATGTAAGAATCACATTCCTGAACGAACCGACACAAGAAGATTACGTAAACGGCATACTGGAAGAGCTGGCTATGGAAGTGGAAGAACTGATCGGAAAGGGACTGCAGACCAAGGATATAGCGATTCTGGTTCGCAAGAACAAGAATATCCCCGTCATCGCCGATTACTTCGACAAGAATACATCCTACCGTATCGTGTCCGACGAAGCATTCTACCTCGATGCCTCAGTTGCCGTGTGCATGATGATAGACGCTCTGCGTTTCCTTACCTCGCCCGACGACCGCATCGCCAAAGCCCGTCTGGCAGTAGCCTATCAGCAACAGATACTACACAGGAACATCGACCTGAACACTGTTCTGCTAAACGAAATCAACGAGTATCTTCCGGCAGAATTCATCAAGCAAATGGAAGATCTTCGCCTCATGCCACTTTACGAACTGCTTGAAAAGATATTTATCCTTTTCCGGATGGACAAGATCGAGAAACAGGATGCCTACCTTTGTGCATTCTACGATGCCGTTACCGAATACATGCAATCCAATTCGTCGGAACTGACCGCTTTCATTTCCTATTGGGATGAAACCATGCATGGCAAGACCATCCCATCGGGAGAAATCGACGGCATCCGGATTTTGTCGATCCATAAATCGAAAGGCCTCGAATACCATACCGTGCTGATTCCGTTCTGCGACTGGAAGATGGAAAACGAAACCAACAATCACCTGATCTGGTGTTCGGTCGCCGGTACGGGAAAGAATACCGATATTGCTCCGTTCAACGAACTTGATCTGGTACCGGTCAACTATTCGGGAGCGATGGCCGATTCCATTTATCGCGACAGTTACCTCGATGAACGTCTGCAGCTGTGGATTGACAATCTCAACCTGCTTTACGTTGCCTTTACGCGTGCCTGCAAGAACCTTATCATCTGGGGAAAGAGCAACCAGAAAGGAACAGTCTCAGCCTTACTGCAGGATGCACTTCCGTTTATAGAAGACGTAAAGATGGAAACAAGTACCACTTCATCAGGCGATACGCAAGACGAGGATTCTGATGGAGGATATGAAATCTATTCGTATGGCGAGCTTTGTCTGAAGAGCGACAACAAGCCCAAGGAATCGAACAACCGGCTTTCGGCTTCTCCGGAAGGTATTCCGATTCATCTGGAATCCATCGAAACCGATTTCGAGTTCAAACAATCGAACCGCTCCGCCGATTTCATCAAAGGTGGAGAAGATGAAGACGATATCAAACATTACATCCGTCAGGGACAGCTGCTGCACAATGTATTCGCTTCCATCGAAAAGGCAAGCGATCTCGATCCGGCTATCGGACGGCTCTGCTTCGAAGGTGTGATTGAAACCGTGGAACAGGAGGAACAGATACGCAAACTGGCCCGTTGGGCATTGAACAAACCCGAAGTGAGCGATTGGTACAACGGAAGCTGGCAACTCTACAACGAATGTAGCATCATCTATACCGATGAGAACGGCGAAATGCAAACCCGACGTCCCGACCGTGTCATGATGAAGGAAGGAAAAGTAGTGGTAGTCGATTTCAAGTTCGGCAAGAAGAAAGACGAATACCGCTCGCAGGTAAGGGACTATATGAACCTGCTACAAGCTATGGGATATACACACATAGAAGGATACCTCTGGTATGTCTATGCCAACGAACTGGAACAAGTGGATTAAAAAAAGCGACAGCACATGGAAACATTTCTGAAACAAGTAGCACACGATCTATATAACAAGCTGGAAGGCGACTTCACCAAGGTGGCAGTAGTCTTCCCGAACAAACGTGCCAGCCTTTTCTTCAATGAATATCTGGCGAAAGAGAGCGACCACCCGCTGTGGTCGCCGTCCTATATCAGCATCAGCGAACTGTTCCGAAAGTCGTCGGATCTGCAAGTGGGCGATCCCATCAAGCTGGTATGCGACCTTTATAAAGTATTCTGCAAAGCCACGAAAAGCAAGGAAACCCTCGATGATTTCTATTTTTGGGGCGAAATGCTGATAGCCGACTTCGACGATGCCGACAAGAACATGGCCGATACCAAGGCTCTCTTCAGCAACCTCAAGGATCTGAACGCACTGATGGACGACTATGATTTTCTGGAAGAAGGTCAGAAGGAAGCTTTGAGCCAGTTCTTCCGCAATTTCTCCATCGACCGGGTAACCGAATTGAAACAGCGTTACATCTCCCTTTGGGACGTATTGGGCGATATCTATACAGAATACAAAACCCTGCTGCAAAGTCAGAACCTGGCCTACGAAGGAATGCTTTACCGGCAGGTCATCGAGCATCTGGATGTTGAAGCGCTTCCCTACCGCAAATATGTATTCGTAGGATTCAATGTGCTGAACAAGGTGGAACACACCCTTTTCAGCAAGCTCAACGAAGCCGGGAAAGCACTCTTCTATTGGGATTACGATACCTTCTATCTCGAAAAGACTCCGCATGAAGCCGGAGAGTTTATCAAACGCAACCTGCGTGATTTCCCTTCGGAACTTCCGGCATCGTTTTTCGACAACCTGAATCATCCGAAGGAAATAACGTATATCGAATCGCCAACCGAAAACGGACAGACCAGATACCTGCCCCAATGGGTACGTGAAAATCTGACCGGACAGGAAAAGGAAACGGCCGTCGTACTTTGTAATGAAACCTTGCTGCAACCCGTACTTCATTCCTTGCCCGAGAACGTGAAGCACATCAACATCACCATGGGATTTCCCTTGTCGCAGACACCGGCCTACAGTTTCGTAAATGCATTGATGGAACTCCACACCTCCGGCTATAATGCCAAGAGCGGCCGTTATCAGTTTGCCGAAGTGATAAGTGTGCTGAAACATCCTTATACCCGACAATTGTCGGAAGAAACCGCTGAACTGCAGAAGTCGCTGACAAAGGACAACCGTTTCTATCCGCTTCCTTCGGAATTGAAGAAAGATGAGATTCTCGATTTGCTGTTCGAACCCCGCACCACCAACAAGGATTTGTGCAAGATGATCTCTGATGCCTTGAAACGGGTTGCCACCCTTTATCAACAGCAATCGGCCTCACCAAGCAATGCGTTCGACCAACTTTATCGGGAATCCCTTTTCAAGACATTTACGTTGGTGAACCGATTCTATACCCTTATCGAAAACAAGGAACTCGATGTGAAGATGGAAACCTTCCAACGGCTGCTTACCCGTGTCATGTCGACTGCCAGCATTCCTTTCCACGGAGAACCAGCCGTCGGTATGCAGGTGATGGGAGTACTTGAAACCCGTAACCTCGACTTCCGCCACCTGATCATGCTTTCTGTCAACGAAGGCCAGTTGCCGAAAGCCGGAGGCGATTCGTCCTTCATTCCTTATAATCTCCGAAAAGCTTTCGGAATGACGACTATCGACCATAAGATTGCCGTCTATGCCTATTACTTCTACCGGCTGCTGCAACGGGTCGAAAAAGCGACATTGGTCTATAACACAGCCACCGACGGCATCAACCGAGGAGAATGGTCGCGCTTCATGCTGCAGTTCCTCATCGAATGGGGATACAATATCGAGCGCAAACAACTTGAAGCGGCACAGTCGCCACAAGGAACGGCACCGATTACCATCGAAAAAAATCCGGCCATAATGAAACGCATGCAGGAGGTATTCGATATCCGTGCCAACAAGAAAGCCCTGCTTTCGCCATCGGCCCTCAACTGTTACCTCGACTGTCCGCTGAAATTCTACTACAAATACGTAGCCCGACTCAGCGCTCCCGATGAAGTAACGGCCGATATCGATTCGGCCAAATTCGGAAGTATCTTCCACTATGCAGCCGAACATATATACAAGGACCTTACCGTCCACGGCAAAGTCATCAACAAGGACGATGTGGAGAAACTGCTGAACAACGAAGCCATGCTGCAGAACTATGTCGACAACGGGTTCAAGGAGCTCTTCTTCAATATACCGATGGACGAGCGTCCCGAATACAACGGCGTACAGCTCATCAACTCAGCCGTCATCCTACGTTACGTGCAACAGCTGCTCCGCAATGACAAACGCTATACCCCCTTCACGTTTGTAGGTTCGGAACAGTATGTCGATGAGGAATTCGACATCGAGACGCCTAAAGGAATCATCAAGTCGCGTATCGGAGGTATCATCGACCGCCTTGATGCAAAAGACAATACCCTGCGTATAGTCGACTACAAGACCGGCGGAGATGCCGATACCCCAGCCAATGTGGAATCGCTTTTCATTCCCGACAAGAAACGTTCGAACTACGTATTCCAGACCTTCCTCTATGCATCCATCGTATGCAGGAAACTCCGAGAGAAAAACGATATCCGCAAGGTTGCCCCTGCCCTTCTCTACATCCATCGGGCCGCATCGGAAGAATACTCCCCGGTCATCCAGATGGGCGAGCCACGCAAGCCGAAGGAACCGGTAGAAGACTTTTCCATCCATGAAGACGAATTCCGTGCCCGGCTGAAGGATTTGCTAGAAACCATCTTCAATCCGGATGTAGCCTTCACACAAACCGACATAGAAGACAAGTGCGCCTACTGCGACTTCAAGGACCTTTGTAAAAAGTGAAATGCAAATAAAGGTTAAACATTGAATTTTGTTCTTCCTTCCATCGAACAAAACGGAAAGCAACGGCGTTATATTAATGTTTTTCATAGTAATAGATTTATATAACAATTGTCTGATGCTTGTGAAAGTATTAGTCAGTGAGACAAAAGAGTTTGTCCCCAAATAACAAAAGGCCGTCTTCCCCAACGGCCTTTTGCTTTTTATTCCCTTCTATTCAAACCAATATACACAATAAAGGTCGTTCACGATTACATGAACGACCTTTCTATATTTTTATCTCAAGAGAATATTATCGGAGAAACAGTAACTCTCAACCTTAAAACCTCCACTATAAAACCTGCCTCACCGAATATTCCGGAACAATCAGAATGAAGCAGCCTTCTGCATCGCACCTGTATCGGCCAGTACCTTCTTAAGCCGGTCGATGATATGGCCACATCCGTCATGCATCTGTTCATGGTCACTCCGATAAGCTATATCCACATCACAAGAAGGCTGTTGGATAGGCTTGTTCTTATGGCATAAATCAGCAAACAGATGAATCTTGTGCCATGCCTCATACGACATAAACCGAGTCAGTGTTTCCTTTTGCCATTTTTCCATGACAATAATCATGTCCATTTCATGAAGAATCAGATTTTTGAGCTTACTGTCCCAATGATGGCTTCCGATAGATTCCCAATCGGCCATGTCGGTTGTTGTCACTTCGACGTCATTGGTTAATGAGGACTCGTGCAATTTCTGCCTGATTACGCGTTCTGTCGAGAAATGTTTTCCCGCTCTTCCCAGACCTACAAATAAAATTTTCATATATATAAAGATTAAGGTTAAATAGTATGTCAAGAGTGATTCTGAGAAGGGTGAAAAAAACCCTTTTAGCAAATATAGGAAAAAGTTTTCAAAAGTACAAGAAGTTTACTCTTTTTAGCTATATTTTTCAATAAAAACGGCCAAAAGGGTGCATTCTGTCAACGGATAATCTTGAACAGGGATACTTTTAAATGCATCAGAAAAACAAAATGCTTTGATCACAGATTGTCCGATCGTATCAAAGCATTTTGTCAGAAATAGTTATAGGGAATCAAAAGGTGTGGAATGATCTAAACCAATTTCCGGATTTTCTTCCGGCATTGTTCCAGTGTCTTTACGCTTACCGGATGTTGTTTCGTTCCACCACATTCTACCGTACCCACAACCTTGAATCCGCTCCATTTCAGTATCTCCTTCAAGGCCTTTATCACGCCCCGCGTCTGGTTGAACCAGATATTGAATGGATAGATTGTGGTAGATGTGCTCACCAGAACAGCTTTTTTCCCTTTATGCAGGGGTTTCGGTATGCCTAGTGTACTTTCACCCATCATACCATAAACGATGCGGTCGAAGAGCATTTTAAGCTGTCCGGGGATGTTTCCCCAATAACAAGGCGCTCCGATAACCAACACATCACACCGACGGATAAGTCCGAGCACCCGTTGCGCATCGTCTTCGGGAAAGACACAGGCCAACTTCTCCCGGCAGGTCATGCACCCGATACAAGGTTTAACCTGCAGGTCCTTGCTTTCCACCCAAGTTACGGTAGCGCCTGTCCTTTCGGCTTCTTCCTTCATGGCAGCAAGCATCCGGGCTATATTGCCGTTCTTTCGGGGACTTCCGTTGATGATGAGTATATTCATATCCTCCTGCTTACTTGAGCGATTCACGGAGTGCCTTGCACAGCTGGTCGGGGCAGGAAGTCGGCTTCGAACCGCACTGGATACCTTCCAGACGTTCGATGACATCTTCCACCTTCATGCCTTTAACCAATGAACTGATGCCTTTCAAGTTACCGTTACAACCGCCGGTAAAGTGTACGCCGTTGACGATACCGTTTTCAATCTCCACTTCAATATTGGTACTGCAAGTACCTTGAGTCTTGTAATTGATAGTCATAATTATTCTCCCAGATAAAAAATGTCATTCTGAACGAATGAGCCTCATCCGTCGGGAAGAAACATCACTACATTCAGAATGACACAATATTCAGATTCAAAAAAATGAATTATTCTTCGTCTTCTGCAGGCTTCATGTTGGTATAGACAGTCTGCACATCGTCGAACTCTTCCAGACGTTCTACCATCTTGTCGATAGTTTCACGCTGTTCAGGAGTAACATCCTTCAAGTCGTTCGGGATATAAGTGAAGTCGCCACCGACATCTTCGAAACCGCACTCTTCCAAGTGTTTCTGGATAGCGGCATAGCTCTTCGGATCACCGTAGATAGTGATTGTTCCTTCTTCCGGATCTTCATCGAATTCATCTTCTACATTGTAGTCGATCAAATCCAGGATCAGTTCTTCCATATCGACTCCGTCTTTCTTCTTGAAAGTAAACACACACTTGTGGTCGAACAAGAAAGCCAATGAACCTGTAGTACCCAAGTTACCGCCGAACTTGTTGAATACCGAACGTACATCGGCAACGGTACGAGTTGTATTGTCTGTCAAAGTATCTACGAATACAGCAACTCCGTGAGGACCGTATCCTTCGTAAGTCATACCTTTGTAATCGCTCTGGTCCTTACCCATCGCGTTCTTGATAGCACGTTCGATGTTATCCTTCGGCATGTTTTCACGCTTACAAGTAGCGATTACCGAACGGAGTGTAGGATTGTTTTCCGGTTCCGGACCACCAGCCTTTACTGCGATTGCAATCTGTTTACCCAGACGAGTGAAGGTCTTAGCCATGTGACCCCATCTCTTCAACTTAGTAGCTTTTCTATATTCAAACGCTCTTCCCATTGGATTAAAGTTTTAATATGTTTATTTTTTTAGTTGTTTCTTTTTGTTATCTCAGTTTCGCATCGAGCTTGCTCTGCAGGTTGCCGATGAGCTTCTGCATGAACTTGTCGATTTGCTTGTCGTTCAAAGTTGCATTTTCGTCCTGCAGCATGAAGCTTACCGCATAGCTCTTCTTGCCTGCTTCGAGGTTCTTGCCTTCGTAAACGTCGAAGAGTTCCACGCTCTTCAGCAACTTCTTGTCGGTTTCGTAAGCAATCTTTTCGATTTCGGCGAACTGTACCTTCTTGTCGATCAACAGAGCCAAGTCACGTTTCACAGCCGGGAACTTGGAGATTTCCTTGAATGTTACCACGTTGTTCTTGACAGCCTTCATCAACTCATTCCAGTTCAAGTCGGCGAAGTAAACTTCGTTGTCGATATCAAACTTCTTCTGAAGCTTCTTGTGCAGTACACCGAAAGTAGCCAACAGCTTGCCGCCACGGGTGTGGACAGAGATAGCAACCGAGTAGATATCATCGGTCAGATTGCCGAATACCAGCGCACCGAAGTTCACTCCCAGACGGCGGAAAATATTCAAGACGTATGCCTTCAGCTCATAAACGGTTGAGTTTTCATCCGGATGAGCCCATGAATTGCTTACACGTTTACCGGTTACCCACAAGCCCAAGTGCAGTTCTTCAGAATAAGCAGCCAATACCTTTTCAGGATTCTTCTTTTCGGCATTGAAGTGATAACAGTTACCGAATTCGAAGAACTTCAGATCGGCATTCTTGCGGTTGGCATTGTGCTGGATACTTTCCAGACCACCGAACAACAAAGTTGCACGCATCACGTTCAAGTCGTTGCTCAGCGGGTTCATCAAGTGAACCAAGTTTTCCGGCTTGTAAGTTTCCAGACCTTCGTAATAACCTGCAGCAGTCAGCGAGTTATTCAGGATTTCATTGAAACCGCAACCAACCAACTGTTCAGAAACCAGGTTCTGCAATTTTACAGACTTGTCGACAGCACCTTTGACACTCAAGCTTGACTTCAGTGAAGTCGGAATTTCTACATTGTTGTAACCGTAGATACGGAGGATATCTTCCACTACATCACAAGGACGCTGAACATCTACACGATAAGCAGGAACAATCAGCGACAAACCTTCCGGAGTTTCGTTCACAATCTTCATTTCCAAGCTTGTCACGATGCTCTTGACAGTTTCTGCCGGAATCACCTTACCTACGAGTGAGTTTACATATTCGTATGACAGTTCAACCGGGAAATCATTGATAGGAGTCGGATAGTTGTCCTTGATTTCAGAAGCAATTTCACCGCCTGCCAGTTCCTTGACCAGCAAAGCAGCTTCCTTCAGTGCGTAGATAGTTCCGTGCGGGTCGATACCACGTTCGAAACGGAAAGAAGAGTCTGTACTCAAGCCGTGACGGCGGGCAGTCTTACGAACCCAAGTCGGATGGAAGTATGCACTTTCCAGGAACACATCCTTTGTAGTTTCGGTAGTACCCGAATCCAAACCACCGAATACACCAGCAATACACATCGGTTCTTCGGTATTGCAAATCATCAGGTCACGGTCGGACAACTTGCGTTCCACTTCATCCAATGTAACGAACTTGGTTACTTCCGGACAAGTCTTCACAACAATCTTGCCACCCTTGATCTTGTCTGCATCGAAGCAGTGCATCGGCTGGCCGTAAGCATGAAGAATATAGTTGGTGATATCCACGATATTGTTGATAGGACGAACACCGATCAGGCGTAACTTGTTCTGCAACCATTCCGGACTTTCCTTCACGGTAACATTCTTGATAGCCACACCGGCATAACGCGGACATGCTTCTGCATTTTCTACCACTACATCAATATCCATGTCGTGATTGTCGACCTTGAACGCATCCACAGAAGGACGGGTCAATGTAGCCTTGTGACCGTTCTGGATCAGCCAAGCGTACAGGTCGCGAGCCACACCATAATGAGAACAAGCATCCGCACGGTTCGGAGTGATATCCACTTCGAACACATAATCACTCTTGATATTGTAGTAATCTTTGGCCAAAGTACCCGGAACCACATCAGCAGGAAGAACGATGATACCATCGTGGCTTGTACCGATACCGATTTCATCTTCCGCACAAATCATACCATTCGACTCTACTCCACGAAGTTTCGACTTCTTGATAGTAAAGCATTCTTCACCGTCGTAAAGCTTGGTACCCAATGTAGCGACAACGACCTTCTGTCCGGCAGCTACGTTGGCAGCACCACAAACAATCTGTACAGGTTCGCCCTGTCCCAAATTGACGGTAGTAATGTGCATGTGATCTGAATTCGGATGCGGCTCGCAAGTCAGGACTTCACCGATAACGAGTCCTTCGAGTCCGCCTTTGATAGATTGAACTTCCTCTACCCCATCTGTTTCCAACCCGATAGAGGTAAGTGCGGCTGACACTTCTTCGGGTGTCAAATCGAAATTGACATACTCTTTCAGCCAGTTATAAGAGATATTCATATTGTATAGTTTTATATATTTCTAGAAATGATGTGCAAAGTTAATCAAAATATTCGGTATAAAAGAGAGAAAGGAGAAGGAATTTTGTAAGGAATCATTTCACCCTTCATTAGTAACATCTGCCCCGATAATAACCTATCTGATTTCCCAATTCAAAACAGCAGCAAAATTTTCGTTTCAATGACAAGTACATCAAAAAAGAGGCCGTCTCAAAATGAATTGAGATGGCCTCTGTCGTTTCATATCAGACTGAAGTCGTTTGGATTTTCCTCA
>CALUKX010000008.1 GCA_944321335.1 uncultured Phocaeicola sp.
GACAAACTTTTCAAAGAACTCATTTTATTTACTGCCAGAGCCGCTTAGGCTGGGCTAATTTTTAACGAACTATTGTATAAAATGAAAGTATATCAACACAAATAACATACTTTAACAAACTAATCAAACGTATTACTATCGGCAAATTTGTCAAGATAGAACTTATTTTTGTCCGTTTGACAATTGCCTCCTACTACTCCTAATAATATTATAAAAAACTGATGGCAGTTTAAAGAAGGAATAATCCCGATTGATACAAAGAGAGCCAGTCGTGAACAGTAAACGGGGAGCAGTTGGTTTTATAAATTCTCACTAATAGCAAAGGCAGCCTCATGCAATATGACGCTGCCTTTGTCTATTTAAAATCAGTCATTTACTATACGAATACTTAATAAAACTATCTCATAATCCAACCATCAAATGTTATTGCATAAATTTGGGCAAAGGAAAAAATATTTATATATTTAGCAAATCTAAAAAATGGAACACATGCCTCTACCTATCAACATAAAACAATTATTAAATTCGACTGTCATCGAAAGTTCACGCATCGAATTTAAGGAAGGATGGAATCCTGATGCCATCTATCGCACCATCTGTGCCTTTGCTAATGATTTCGACAATTCGGGAGGTGGTTATATCATCATTGGAGTTGAAGAAAGGAACGGGCGCCCTGTAAGACCGGTAAAAGGATTGAGTATAGAAGAGATAGAACCAATTGAACGGGCTATGATCAGTTTCAACAATCTCATCCAACCAGTTTATTTCCCATATACATCCATCGAAGACATAGATGACAAGAAAGTTCTCGTATTATGGATACCGGGAGGCGCTAACCGGCGTTATAAAGTACCCGAAGAAATTACAGCCAAACAAAAACGTTACAATTTCTATATCCGGTACAATTCTTCCTCCATCATAGCAAAAGGAGAATTTGAACATGAACTGATTGAACTTACCAATCAAATCCCCTTTGATGACAGAGCAAATACACAGGCAACAATAAACGATATATCAAAAACATTGGTTCGCGATTTTCTTATAAAAACCAGAAGCCGGCTAGCTCAATCCCTGGAAGACAGCAACTTTTCAGAGCTTTTGCAACAGATGGACATTCTAACCGGGCCGAGAGAAGCCTTGCTGCCAAAGAACATCGCTTTGATGATGTTCTCTGATGACCCGTCTCGATTTTTCCCATATACACAGGTAGATATAGTTATTTATCCGAAAGGAAAATTGGATGACCCGTCTAACTTCATAGAAGTTCCTCCAATCAAAGGACCGATAGATACCATGATAAACGAAGTCATGAGCTATTTGAATACTAACGTTATCAAAGAAAAGATTCGCAAGCCTGCAGATAAGGCAGAATCAGTACGTTTTTTCAATTACCCTTATCAGGCTTTGGAAGAAGCAGTAGTCAATGCATTATATCATAGAAACTATCAAGTTCGTGAACCGGTGGAGATTACAATCGAACCTGACCAGATTCGTATAATCAATTACGGAGGCTTGGACCGTTCTATCAAGCTAGATGATTTAAATAAAGGAGAAGTACACGCCAGACGCTATCGCAACCGAAAGCTTGGGGATTTCTTGAAAGAATTGGATCTGACTGAAGGTAGAGCCACCGGTATTCCTACAATCATAAAGGAAATGAAAGTCAACGGTTCTCCAATGGCTAAATTTGAGAGTGATGAAGAACGGACTTATTTTATGGCAACATTTCCAATTCATCCGGCATTTATACAAAGTGACGCCCAAAATGACGCCCAAAATGACGCCCAAAAAACGGTTTTGATTACTCTCAGACAAAAGGACATTATCGAGCTGGTCAAAGGTAATCAAAGTATAACCAGAGTTCAATTGTCTGAGCAGTTATCAGTTTCGAAAAAGACGATTGAAAGGGATCTCAAGTACCTTAGAGAAATAAATTTACTGACTTTCGAAGGTTCCTCTAAAGGGGGTAAATGGACAATTCATCCAGAGATTGTTGTAAGAGTAAACAAATAATGTTCATTCATAATAGTCTTAAAAACCGAAAATAATTCCGAGGAGAAACCTAAAAGTTACCCCATCGATAGAAATGTATCCGGCTGCAGATTCCCGAGCGGAGAGCAGCCGGTTTTTAATATTCTCACTAATAGAAAGGCAGCCTCATGCGATATGAAGCTGCCTTTGTCTGTTTATCTTATGTGATAGACTTGAACCAATCAAGGAAGAATCAAGAATTGAGAACTGTCATTCAAAATACTGCGTCTTCAACCAATAGGCATATATCGGGTCTTGAAAAGAATAGACTCCCGCCTGATTATCCAAGACATCATTCTTGACCAACGCTACTCTTGAGCGGGCTATGGATGTAGTGGACGATATCTGATAGCGATGCATTACATCAGCGGAGCTAATGTTCTTTTCACCGGCAAGAAGTGCCTTGAGATAATTCAGCTGTTGGGTTGTCAAGGTTTCCGTTATCGTGACAAAAAGCAAGCTCAGTTGTTGTACCAATGCGGTATGAGCCTCACGTACAATGTCAACCGTACATACGTCCTTTGTTCTCAACCACGACAACTGAGCCAACTGTTGGGCATAATAAGGATGATTATCTGTAAGGTCTGCTATCAGCCGGCTTGCCTCTGCGGTAATATTTTTTCCGGTATCTGCAAAACGGCTGCTGAAAAACGCCATCAGACAGGATGTTTCAATCTTGTTGAGGAACATAAGATTGCCAAACTTATAGAAAGGTTTGGAAGAATCGGTGAATACTTCCAGCATCATGTGTCGCTTGCTTCCATACAGACAATAAGCCACATGCTGATGCTGTTGCCAATGGGAACGCAACTTTTTCTGGAAATAATCAGGATCGGTAAACTCCGCAATATTCTGAAACTCATCTACACAAACAACGATTTTCAGATTTTTCGTCCGAGCAATCTTCTCGGCAAGATCGAGTATTTCATCCGGGCTACGCTTCACTTCGTTCCAATCGAAATCGATGGAGACTTCATTGGCCGGATCGGAACCGATAGAAATTTTCGGGATCAGGTGCGAGAAAAACGTCTTGGCATTTTCAATCGCTTCCTCCCATTTGGAAGAAGTTGCAGCAATCACCTTTTGTGCCAGCAAAGAATAAAAATGTTCCTCATTGCGTACATTAAAAAGGTCGATGTGACAGATGCGTAACCTGTCGTCGTGTTGCATTGCCTGCTTAGCCGCTTTATTCACCAACGAACTTTTTCCCCAACGGCGAGGAGATATTATAATGGTATTAATCAATGATGTAAAGCTCTGGACAAGAACAGCTGTTTCCTGTTCCCTGTCTGTAAAGTTCTTCTCGGTAGCAATCTTGCCAAAAACAAACGGGGTTTCCATATCACAAGGTTTAAAATCGGTCTTTTTACAAAGATAGAACAAAAAGTGTATATACAAATAGTGATGTATCAAAAAATGATGTATCAAAAAGTGTTCTATATACAAAGACAAACATTCACAATAAAAACAAAGGCAGCATCATGTGAAAAGTTCTACCGAATATCAGAAAGGCATAATTACATTCCTTGTCAGAATCCGAAACGGGAGGTATCCACATCCTGCTTTTCTTTCTCCTTGTATCCCTTGAACTTATAGCTGAATGAGAGAGTCAGCGCCCGTTCGTATCCACGGGTTGTCATGTCCAGCCACTGGTTTCCGTTGCG
This sequence comes from uncultured Phocaeicola sp., assembly GCA_944321335.1. Taxonomy (GTDB): domain Bacteria; phylum Bacteroidota; class Bacteroidia; order Bacteroidales; family Bacteroidaceae; genus Phocaeicola. Next base: position 3,696 of record CALUKX010000008.1, read on the forward strand.
TACCTTTGTGTGCGGGTTTCGGGAGTCGAATATATCATCAGCCTTCAGCTGCAGTATGGCATTCCCTTTCGGGAAGGTGTAGCGAACAGCGGCATCGATACCTCCCAAGGGTTTGATGATATAACTGCCCTGGATAGCCTTCGTCTGGCCGAAAGCTGTCAGTTCCAACTTGATATCGGGCTTGTTGCTCAATGTGAAAGTATTGTTCCACATCCCGACTCCTATCCATTTCTTGTTGTCGAACGGAGCATCATAGTAACGGCTGGCCTTGTCGTGTTTCAACATCACATTCAAGACTAACTGGCTGCTCCACCATCTGCCCAACTTGAAAGGGAGTACGGAAGTAAAGCCGAGCTGACTCATATAATCCCAGTTCCAGTAATTATAGATGGTCCTCAATCGGGAAGGGTCCAAATATACCATCTGTGTAAAATAATCCGATTTATGACTATAACTTAGCCGGAAGATGTATTTCTGTTTGAAGATATAGGCCAGACTACCCGAATAACTAGTATAAGGTTTCAACGCCGCATTTCCGACTGCCTCCTGATAGCTGTTCAGATAGGAAGAAGCACCGCTCAACACCCAATAATCGGGATAGGTTTTATCGGAATTGAAAGAGAACTGGAGGATGTGCGATGGTGAAAAGACATAATTCCCCTGCAAGGTGGGATATATCGCCCATTTTTCATAATCCATCATCTTATAGTATTCGAGTGCTGCCGAGACACTGACCTTGAATTTCTTGGTAAAACGATGTTCGAAGCCTGCATATACATTATACGTATATTCCTTGATATGGGAATATAGATTGGGGATATCAGGATTTGAAGTATCAGGATTTGGAGATTCTGTATCGTAGAAGCCCGATTCATTACGGCTATAGACCTGTTCGTTACGGTTGCTTACATACGAAAAGGAAACTCCGTAATTCATTGTCCAGGAAGAAGATAATGAATGACTTTGGTCGGCAAACACTTTCCAACGGTCAATCTGTTGACGGGAGCGGCTAGTAAAGCCGGATGCGTTATCGGTTTCATTCAGATTCGAAAAATTCTGTATTTCCCGGTTGGAATAAAATGTATAGTCCACACCTATACTCAAACCGAAACAGGATGTATAACTCATGGCAGCATTGTGCATCCGGACCTTATCGGTATAGAGGTTCTGCGACTTGAACAAATTGCCGGCAGCCAACAAATCACTCTGGTTGTCGGGAGTCAAACTGGCGGTATAGCTGGCATTCAAGCTGTTTCCTTCATCAAACTTATACGTTCCTCCCAATCGCAACATGTGTTTGGTATCTCTGCCGGCACCATCGGTATTCTGACATACCTCATACAATTCGCCGTCCACCAGATGACGAGTAGACAAATCATTCCCCTGGCGGCTATAAACATTCCGGACATGATACATGAAATCGGCATCCAGTTTCGAGGATGTATAGGCAAGAGACACGCCTCCACCTCCTCCAGCTTCATCCTGCTGAATATAATCGGCAGAAATTTCTCCCTGTAAACCTCCCTCTCCTTCCTTATACCCTTTCAGGCGGATATTGACTGACGCCCCACGGACATGATACTTCGGAGGAGTCGTGTACATTACTTCAACTTGCTCCAGACGGGATACCGGTGTATTTTTCAGCAAAGCCACTATCTGTTCATAACTCATGGACGAAGGGCGTCCGTTCAATATCAGATGGACTGCTCCGGCACCGGCCAGCGTCAATATTCCTTTCTGTTCGATGATACCCGGCACTTTGCGGATTGCCTCATAGGCATTTGTCACCAGTTTGTCGGCTGTCAGTTGAGGGATATCATAAGCCAATGTCCCACCTTCGACTTTGACAAGAGGACGCTCACCTCTCACCACCACTTCTTTCAACGCATAATCTTTCGGTTGCAACACAATATTTCCTAATTGATAATGACTATATACATTTTCGAAGGTATGATAAAGCATATGTTGGATAACAAGACGAAAACTTTCCATCTGCCGGTTGAACGTAAAAATACCTTTCGAATCTGTAATCGAAGCCTCCACAAAAGTGGAATCAACCGATTGCAAGACAACGGTAGCCCCATCTACGGCACACGAGTCCGCACCGATAATTCGCCCCTGAATCACTTGGGCATTTATAGTCGCACGAACAAAAAAGACGGCAAGAACAAGCAACAAACAACGACAAGTTTTCATAGCATAAAGATTTGAACAAACGGCAATCAATATTCAGCAACCGGACACAATCATTCCGTCTTCTTCCCCTGGAAGAATTCTTCGGTCTTGATGGCCTTCAGGCGTTCTTCGGCATATTCTACCGACTGTTTATAGGAATCCAGCTTATTTTCTTTGCGGATGGCCTGCAGGAATTTTTCGAACCAGAGCTTTTCTTGAGCGGTATTTTTCAGCAGGTGGTTCAAGTAGCCCAAGCGGAAAATACTCATGAAGTTCCGGGGATTATATTCCAATACTTTCTGATGGCACTCCGCTCCTTCCTTGAACTTACGCGACAAGGTATAGTTCAGAGCCTTCGTTTCGTAAAGGGAAGCCATCAGCATCTTGTCGGGCTGCAGAAGCTCGATGGATTCGTCGATTATCCTGTTGCCGTCGGAGAGAAATCCGAGATTACTGGCCACCACTCCGTATTGCGACAAGATATAGGCATTCTTCCGCTGCGACTGTTCAACGGCAAGTCCCAGACATTCGTAGGCTTGCGGCAGACTATCCAGACGGGCGTACGACAATCCCAGGTAGTAGTTCGTACTGGTCTGGTTATCTCCCGCCTGCTTTATCTTCTGATACAAATCTATCGCATCAGAATATTGCTCCAGCTCATAATACACATGGGCTTTCAGACGGTTGACTGCCAGGTCGGTCGAATCCAGCTCCGCATATCGGTCCAGGTAATAGAGGGCGGTGTCCGGCATCTCCAGCGTCAGGCAGTTCTGGACGAGTGACAGCATGTTGGACTGGTTCCCGATGTTCTGTTCCGCCATCCGCATCCGACAGGTCAGGGCAGAATCCGGCATCTCCAGCTTGTCGTAGCATTTCGTCAGCAAGTCCAGTTTCTGTTCCGAAGAATCATTCTCCAAAGAATCCCGGTACAACTGAATGCTTTTCTGATAATACCCTCTCAAGTAATGACAATTCGCCACAGCGTGCACCAGCGTATCAGAAAAATGCAGCTGAAGTGCTTTCTGATAACTCTCCAAAGCCTTCAGCAACTGCCGCTTCTGATAATACGTTTCAGCATCGGCATAAAAGGTTTTCCAATCAGTGGTATCGCCCCCGGCACAAGATGTAAAGGGTAAAGCCCGGCACAATAGCGCCTCCATCAGAAGGCAAATCAATACAAGTGTTCTCATATATTAGATTCAGATAGATAATGATTATTCTGTTCTTTGTCTCTTTATTTCTTAGGCTGAAAAGAAACGGGCAACGTAAACTGCGTCCTCACCTTCGTACCATCCGCCAGTTCGGCCGGAGCCCATTTAGGCGATTTTTTCAGCAAATCGATGACCGCCCTTTCGAAGGCTTTCTCTTTCGGAGCTTTGAGCACCTCAAAATCGCAAAGGGTACTGTCTGTATCTACTACAAAACGGACAATCACCCTTGCCTCCACCTCTTCCAGCCCTTCAGGATATTTCAAGTTCTGCCCAAGCCATTGATAAAGAGCTATCATATCCTTGTCCTTGTCGAAACGGGCCTGCCGGGCTATCTCACTATCGGGATGTATCGACACTGTCTGCAGCATCTCTCCTTCCGGTTCTTCCGTGTTTTCCGACAGATACCATGCCCCGCCAGCCACCAATAGAATCAGTATGACTAGGGAAGCGACTATATATTTTCTTTTTCCTGCGGAAGATTTCTTTTTCTCCCCTCCCAAGAAATAAACATCATTCTCGTCTTTCATAACAAATGTTGTTTTAAACCGTTCTTTCAATCAATGATTTCAAGCTGCGCAAGGCATCTTTGGATACATGGAGCGCATACTTGGCAGAAGTTCTCGTATCGGACAAAACCAATTCCTGCTTGTTGATGTTGACTACATAGATATAATTACTGTTGACAAGCAATCCACGGCCGACACGGATAAACATCCCGGCACGTTCCTTCAGTTGTTCCTCGATAATCCTTTCGAAGGACGACAGATTAAAGGAAAAGGTATAGTCCTCGCCATTTATCAGTTTCATGGTCGTATAGCTCCCGTCCGAACTGATGTAGGCGATATCCATATCGGCTACCCTCACCAACAATATATTGTTTGATACAATCAAATAACTGGGCATATTCTAGGTCAATCTAGGTTCTTTCTCCAAATAAATAAAAAATTGTCGAACTTTCCGGTTTTCTTTCCCTTTCGTTTTATGAAATCCTGCTTTTATTTCACGAATTTATCCAGACAGAACTCTACAGATGCAAAAAAGTCGTTCCAACCATCCCTTCCGGTTGAAACGACTTTCTACAATATCTTACTCAAAAAAAATGAATCAGGCAGCGCGCCCCATCATCTTTTCCCGTTTCACATAGATAGAAACTGAAATCAATCCCACGATTACCACGAACACGCCCATCAGCGCCGGATAGCGGTAGCCCATTCCGGCATCAATCGGCAGGCCACCGATGTATGCTCCGAGGGCGTTACCCAAGTTGAAAGCGATCTGCACACACGCCGCACCCATCATCTCACTGCCACGGGAATTCTGCAGCAACAACAGCTGCTGGGGAGGAGAAACGGCAAACAAGGCTGCAGTACCGATGAACATCAGCAATACAGAAAGGACCGGATTATTGGCGAAGAAATAAGTACCCAACAATGCGAGAATCATTATTACCTGCGTGAATTTGATAACCGGTGCCAAACCATAAAGGTCGCCACACTTACCACCTACCAGATTACCGATGGTCATCCCCAATCCGGCAAACATCATAATCAAAGTCATGTTGGCAGGAGAGAAACCCGCTTCATGTATCATCTGTGGAGTAACGTAGCTGAACCAGCAGAAGATACCACCGTTACCGAACATTGTAGTAAAAATGATCAGCCAGGGAGCAAGCTTGCCCAAGAAACGGAACTGGCCTTTCATGCCATTATCGGGCAAAGCCGGCATCTTCGGAATCCATTTCCACAACAGGAAATAGACAAGAGCTCCCCACGCAGCATTGAACATGAAAGGGACACGCCAAGAGAAAAGGTTGCTGAACATGGTACCGAACGGAACACCGAACAGATTGGCTATCGTCATACCGGCAACCATCAGCGATACCGCCTGCGAAGCTTTTCCTTTATCGGCCACCTTTTCGGCTACAATAGAACCGGCACCGAAAAACGCACCGTGAGGCAGACCGGACACAAAACGCATTACGAGCAGCGTCCAGTAATTGGGAGAAAGAGCCGCAAAAAGATTTCCGATAATGTAAATCATGGCCAATCCCAAAAGGATCTGTTTCAACGGACGGCCACGGGATATCAGTGTGATAAGCGGTGCACCAACGCACACACCGATGGCATAAGCCGAAATAAAATGTCCCGCCTGGGGAATACTAATACCTAAATCCTGCGCGACATTGGGTAAGACACCCATCATCACAAACTCCGCGATACCTAAACCTAAAGTACCGGAAGCCAACGCCAACAAACTTTTCTTCATTCGAATCTTACCTTTTTCAAAAAACGGTGCAAAATTAATGCATCGGTTCGAATTACGAAAGTCTATAGCCCTTACTTCCGGTACTTTACAGATAAATTATTTGATTTATATCAAATCGTTTTCATCAGAAAGAAACGCTTGTTCCCTGAATGTTGCTTTCCAACTTAGGCTCACTGCCGCTGCAATCTACCTTGACAGTCTGCAACTTGTTGTCCAACGGCAAACAAATCAAACCTTCAGCTTCCTTCACATCGGCAGTATAAGGTTTCAGGGTAATCTTGCTCCAGTCCAGATCGGCGGTATGTTGTGCCAAGCCGATATGCGGCAGTACCGAACCGTCGCGAACCAACATGATGATCGGCAAATCACCTGCAGCGATGCGATTCCATCCACCTTCATAAACCTTACCGGTCTGGTAATCGATCCACTTGCCGCGAGGCAGATAAACATCACGTTCGTTAATTCCGGTTTCGAGTAACGGAGCAACCAGTATCTGGGAACCGAACAGGTATTCATCGTCGACCTTCCATGCTCCCGGGTCATCGGGGAATTCCACAAACAAGGCACGCACCATCGGCAATCCCTTTTCGGTACATTCCTTAGCCTGAGCATAGACATACGGCATCAGCTGATATTTCAGTTCGGCACTCTTGCGGAATACATCCTGTACCTTTCCATCCTTATACAACCACGGTTCGGTAGGAGGAGCACCGTGTGCACGGGTATGTGAAGTCAGGAATCCGAACGGAATCCAACGGCAATAAAGTTCATCGGGAGATGATGTAACGAAACCGCCCATATCGTGGCTCCAGAATGCGAAGCCGGACAAACCAAACGACAAACCGGCATGCAAGGTTCCGAGCATTCCCGTATTGGTAGTGGCAGCATCACCACCCCAATGCAACGGATAACGCTGTGAACCGGCCCACGCCGAACGTGCCCACATGATGTGTTCATTATGCAGCTGATAGGTAATATCGGCAACCGCCTTGTTGTAACGCAACGGATAGAGGTTGTGCTCGTACCATCCGCTCTTGCCCGAAGCATAAATACCGTTGAGCGGAGCACCTTCGCCGAAGTCGACCTTGATAGCCCCTACTCCCATATTCAGCAGTCCGGCCAATTTATCCTGATGCCATTTCACCGTTTCCGGATTGGAAAAGTCAAGAGCCACATCTTCGTAAGGCAACTCACCGTTTCCGTTCTTCACATACAGATTCTTGTCGATGAGTTCCTGGAAGTAAGCATTCTTCGGAGTGAAATAAGGCAACTGCCACAGGCAGACATGGAATCCCTGTTTCTTGAAATCGTCGAGCATCTTCTGCGGATTGGAGAAACGGTTCTTCGAGAACCGGTAATCGCATTGCCAATCGACATCGAACCAGCCGGTATCGAAATGGATCACATCACACGGAATATTGTTCTTGCGGATATTGGAAGCCACTTCATAACCTTCCTCCTGAGAGAAATAAGTAATACGGCTCATCCAAGTACCGAACGACCACAAGGGCGGCATGGCAGGCTTACCCACCAAGTCGGTATATTCATTGAGGATATCTTTCGGCTCGCCGAAGAAGATAAAGAGATCGAGATTTTCATCGCCCATATACATCTTGTTCAGACCGATATAAGAAGCACCGAAATCGCAGGTTACCGGAGCCGACGTATGCATGAACATACCATATCCGCGGTTGCTCATGAAAAACGGAATCGGTTTGTACATCATGTCGGTTTCAGGGCCCTGCGGGTCGGTCACGAAAAGATTCACCTTCTGTCCTACCTTATCCAAGCCGGTAGGTGACTCACCGCAACCGAAAATCTGTTCACCCGCACTCAAGGTAAACACCGGATTAATGCGTCGGCTATTATCGCTGCCTCGCTTGACGAAACAGAACGGCGTAAACTTCACCTGTGTGGAATCGGTGTCAATATAGGACGCAGTATGACTCAACACCCGGCCCGTCTTATCCTTCAGGACAATACGCCACGGATTCTTGTCGATCTGCACCGTTCCGAACTCGCTCGAATAGATTATCGACTTATCGGTTTCGGTCATCTTCCAGCTATTGTCTGTCCCCGGTTTCTTAACCAGCATCAACGATTCAGTCGGTTTCGGTTCCACCGGTGTTGTCAGCAAACGGATACGCAAGGTACGGGGAGTAATGAAATCGAGCTTGATTTTCAGATCGGGGTCATTATCGTAGGCCGGAGTCGGGAAATCAAGCATCTGTAGCTGGATAGGCCAGACACAATTGGTATTGAACGCCTGACGAGGTCGTAAGTTAAAGCGTTTCCAGTTCAGTTTACCTTCAGCCTTACCGGCATCGAACGAGGCCAGATGATCGGCGAAGAAAAACGTATTGCTCATATCCAGAAAATCGGCACTCACGTCGACAGGTTGGTTCATCAGATACGGAGTCCCGCCGGTAATCTGAGGCTGGGCAAACACACTGCCACAATAAGCCGCCGATGCGGCAAGCAGCATCAAGAATGTCTTTTTCATATACGTAGATTTAATTAGGATTAGATTTATAGTTGCCACAAATTTATCAAAAATGTGTCATAAACCAAGTTTTCCTACAGATAAATCGATGGATATGAATCAGAAACGGGTATGATAATTTCGAAGTTCCTTACGCAAGCTCAAAGCCTGTCCGTCGGTCATACGATTCAACAACTCCCAGAAACGCGGACCGTGGTTCATCTCCTTAGTATGCGACAGTTCATGCAGCAGCACATAGTCCATCAAATGAGCAGGAAGCAACATTAAATAAAACGACAGATTGATGACCTTCGACGCCGAACAGCTTCCCCATCGGCTGCGTGCCCGTGTAATCTTTACCTTCGAATAAGGCAGGTCGAAACGTCTCGACAGCATATCCAACAACGGAGGCAGATACTCTTCAGCACGTTTCTTCATAGCACGCATCACAGCATTGCGCACCAAAGTCTGTACATGCCCATCGGAAAAATCGGTATTTTCAGGACAAAAGATAACGACCTCATCCTCAGTCGAACGGACGGTAAAACGTTTCAGTTTACCGGGAGCCAGACGCAAGCGGAAACATTCGGTAGTAATGGAGAAATTGAAATCGAAAGGAGTAGGCTCCACCAGTTTTCGGTTACGGAGCAGACGCTCCCTGAAAGGTGCGATCGCTTCCAGAATCTGTCGTGCACTCCGGTAAGGCGGAGTGGTAACATGCAACCCGTCCTCCTTGACACGCATCGTAATGTTACGTGCCGTACGGCGTGTCACCAGAAAAATCTGTCCGAAATCTGAATCGGGAACTATTTGTCTTTTCGATATAACCATGACGCAAATATAGCAAGAAAGGATTACTGCTCACGCGGTAATCCTTCCTTTTTTATTGAGTTAGTAATTTAAATTTGAGAGAATTGAAACTTCACAGCCTCATAACGATTTTTAATAAGCACTAACTATTATATAAAAGCAAATGAAAATGTCTGTTATTTCTCTTCAATCTGAGATTTCACGGTAACCTTCATCGGTGCTTTTACCGAATCGGCCTCGTAAGCCACCTGTGGATCATTGGTCCGGTCTTCAAACTGATCGTAGACATAAACCACATCAGCTTTTCCACTTCCCATTGAATGTTTCACCACACCACCGATTGTAAAGAGCAGCGCCATAACGGCAGCAGCCTTAAACAATGGCATGAAACGGGAATGTAAGGTAAGGCGTTTCGCCTTTACTACCGGCCGTTCGATTTCTGCCAGAATACGTCGGTCGAAGTCATCTCCCAACTTCACCTCTTTCTCCGCATCCTGATAAACGAACAAGGATTTGTAGCGAAGCAGATGAGCCGGAATCTCTTTCTGATGGAAGAAAGAGCGAAGAATCTGTTCTTCCTCAACCGAAGTTTCACAGTTCCAATACCGTTCCAAAAGTTGTTCAATGTACTTATAATCCATAGGACTCAATCTCGTTATATTTCATTTTAATCCGTTGTCTTGCCCGAAAAAGGTTAATCTTTACCTGCTCTTCCGTAATCTGCAACACATCGGCGATTTCCTTGTAACTTTTCCCTTCAATGTCCCGAAGCTGGATGATGGTCCGTTGTTTCTCGGGAAGTTCACTGATCAGTTTATGAACGATTTTCAGCTGTTCACTCTGTTCGAACTTTCTGTCGGGAGTCAATGCATCTGGCATCTCCTGGGTTTCGGGAGTAAGACTCAGATTCTGCGCCTCGCTTTTCTGACTCCGGTCGATTGCCAGATTTCTGGCGACCGTCAAGCAATAGGCTTCAATCGAATCAAGCTCTTCCCACTCGTCACGCTTGTTCCAGACCCGAATCATAGTATCCTGCACAATATCTTCCGCCTCCGCCCTATCGAATGTAATTCTCAACGCCAGCCTGAAAAGCTTGTCCTTGAGGGGTAATATATCGTTTCGGAAACTAATCTTTCGCATTGCTTTCTATACTAATGACGGGTGAGTTACACAAAAGTTACACTCACCCGCCTATTTTTTTGAATTATTTTTTTATCACAGTTCCGGAATTTCCGTCAATCGCTGATGCTAAGGTGATTATAACCTGACTGACGCCGGCATCGACGGCTGAAAAAGAGTTTTCCAATTTGGGAATCATACCTCCCTGAATCACTCCTTCATCGACATATTGCTTGAAAAGTTCGGGAGTGATGACAGGAATGACACTGTCATCATCGTTCTCGTCGCGGAGTACGCCTTTTTTTTCGAAACAATAGATCAGGGTAACATCAAACGCCTGTGCCAAGGCTTTGGCCGTTTCACCGGCAATGGTATCGGCATTAGTATTAAGCATATGCCCTTCTCCGTCGTGAGTCAACGGAGCCATGACAGGCACCACTCCACGACTGATAAGCGATACCAGCACCTCAGCATCGACGTGCTTTACATCACCCACAAATCCGTAATCCACATCCTTTACAGGACGCTTTACCGAACGGATTACATCCATATCGGCACCGGTAAGACCTACGGCATTGACACCTTTTGCCTGCAGACCGGCCACAATGTTCTTGTTGACCAGACCTCCATAGACCATAGTTACCACTTTCAAGGTTTCGGTATCGGTAATGCGACGGCCGTTGACCATCTTGCTCTCGATACCCAACTGGGCAGCAATTCGGGTAGCAGAACGTCCGCCACCATGTACTAGCACCTTATAACCGGGAATCGCTGAGAAATCAGCCAACAGCCGGTTGAGCGTATCGGCTTCTTCCACGATCTTTCCACCTACTTTTATAATAGTCAGTTTCTCTTTCATGTGCTTATTATCTTATTCCAAATATGTATATCCGTACAGGCCGGAACGATAGTTGGCCAGGAATTCCTTTCCTTCCTCCAACGAGATCTTACCTTCCTTGACAGATTTGGTAACCCAAGTCTCCAAGGTACGTACCAGCTTCTTCGGATTATATTGTACGTAATCCAATACCTCTGCCACTGTTTCACCGTCGATAACCTGATCGATTGTATAACCCTTGTCGTTCACACTGACGTGCACGGCATTGGTATCGCCGAAGAGGTTGTGCATATCACCCAGAATTTCCTGATAGGCTCCTACCAGAAATACACCTATATAATACGATTCCTTGCTCTTGAGCGAGTGGACCGGCAAATCGTGAGTCACGTTACGGCTTGTCACGAAATTGGCAATCTTACCATCGGAATCGCAAGTAATGTCCTGCAAGGTTGCTGTACGGTCGGGGCGTTCATCCAGACGTTGGATCGGCATGATCGGGAAGATCTGGTCGATGGCCCATGAGTCAGGCAGCGACTGGAACAGGGAGAAGTTGCAGAAATACTTGTCGGCAAGCAACTTATCCAAATTACGGAATTCGTCAGGAGCATGTTTCAATCCTGAAGCGATGCGGTTGATTTCACGGCAGACCGACCAGAACAGGCGTTCGATCTGCGCACGAGTCTTCAAATCGACAATACCGTGACTGAACAGGTCGAGAGTCTCCTCACGGATCTGTTGGGCATCGTGCCAAGCTTCCAACATACGAGGTTGGTTCAGGTTGTCCCAGATTTCATACAATTCATGAACCAGTTCATGGTCATCAGGACTAACCTCAAACTCATCATCCATTTCCGGTAATGAAGCAGTTTCGAGCACTTCAAAAATCAGCACGGAATGATGAGCGGTCAACGAGCGCCCACTTTCGGTAATGATATTCGGATGAGGGATATTATTCTTATTGCTGGCATCCACCATGATAGAGATAGAGTCGTTGACATACTCCTGAATGGAATAGTTGACACTACTTTCGCTGGTAGAAGAACGGGTACCGTCGTAATCGACACCCAATCCGCCACCTATATCAACAAACTCAACCGGGAATCCCAGCTGATGCAGCTGCACATAGAACTGTGAAGCCTCACGCAAGGCAGTCTTGATACGACGAATCTTCGTAACCTGACTTCCGATGTGGAAATGAATCAGTTTCAGGCAATCCTTCATCTCCTTCTTTTCGATGAAATCAAGCGCTTCGAGCAGCTCGCTGGAAGTCAGACCGAACTTACTGGCATCGCCGCCACTGTCCTCCCACTTTCCGCTACCGGATGAAGCCAACTTGATACGGATTCCGATATTCGGACGCACATTCAACTGTTTCGCCATACGGGCAATCAGCCGCAACTCGTTCATCTTCTCCACCACAAGGAAGATACGCTTGCCCATCTTCTGTGCCAGCAATGCCAGCTCGATGTAGCTCTCATCCTTGTATCCGTTGCAGATAATCAACGAATCCGAATCCGTATTGATTGCTATTACGGCATGAAGTTCCGGTTTCGACCCGGCTTCCAAGCCCAGATTAAACTTCTTCCCGTGGCTGATAATCTCTTCGACCACCGGACGCATCTGATTCACCTTGATAGGGTAAATATTAAAGCTTTCGGCCTTATACCCATATTCTTCGGCTGCTTGTTTAAAGCAATTGGAGATTTTTTCGATGCGGTTGTCCAGAATATCCGGGAAACGCACCAACATAGGAGCAGTGACATCCCTTAACTGCAGCTCATCGACCAGTTCCTTCAAGTCGACAGCCACACCATTTTTTCTCGGGGTTACCACTACATGACCTTTGTCATTAATACCAAAGTACGAAACGCCCCACCCAGTAATGTTGTAGAGCTCTTCAGAATCTTCAATACGCCATTTTCTCATTTCACAACATAAAGTCTACGTTATAACTTATTTTTATCTAGTAATTTTTTTAAGCGTTGTACCGAATCGCTGACTTCCTCACGGCTCTCCAGCTCTTCGGCGTTAAATCTATATTTAGCACGGGAATAGAAAGGCAAACGCTTTTCCAATGCTCCCGTAATCACATCCATCAATTCCTCGTCCGTCTTGTCGGCAAGCAACGGACGTTTGGCTTTGGCTATCTTCAATCGGCGGAACAGCACTTTCGGATCGACATCCAGAAAGACTGTATCTCCCATACGGTTCATGTAATCCACATTGTCGAAGAAGCAAGGAGTGCCTCCCCCCGCAGCAATGATTACATTCTCGAACTCGCTAACTTCGTGCAGCATGTTCTTTTCGATTTCACGGAAGCCTTCTTCCCCTCTTTCGGCAAAGATTTCCTGCACGGTTTTATGTATACGTTCCTCGATATACCAATCAAGGTCGATAAACTGCAAGTCCATCTGTTGGGCAAATGCCTTTCCCAGCGTAGTTTTGCCCGAACCCATATATCCGATCAAAAATATCCGTTTCATGCCTTTTTTCTTCCTGTTCCTCGGGTTTTACGTGTTTCAGCTTTCTCTTTCTGCAGCTCAATAACCTTGAAACAAGCTTCCAGACTCAAGTCGGCAGCTTCCACCTTATCAGGAATCTTGTAGTTCTTCTTCTGATAAGAGATATAAGGACCGTAACGACCGTTCAGTATCTGCAGATCCGGTTCTTCAGCAAAAACCTTGATGACACGTTTGGCCTCGGCCTCCTGTTTTTCCTTGATCAAGGCAGTTGCTTCTTCCAACGTAATTGCCAACGGATCGATCTCCTTCGGAATGGAAACGAATGCATTGTTGTAGCGAACATAAGGACCAAAGCGACCGGTACCTACAGTTACGGTATGTCCTTCGTATTCGCCTAACGTACGAGGCAGCTTGAACAAATCCAAAGCCTCTTCCAATGTTACCGTTTCCAACGAATATTCTTTTTTCAGCTGAGCAAATCGCGGCTTTTCCTCATCATCGGTTGCACCGATCTGAACTACCGGACCGTATCGTCCGATCTTGACAGATACCGGCTTCCCGCTGACAGGATCAGTACCCAAGATACGTTCTCCCACCTTATGTTCCATTTTGGAACTCATGGTCGATTCAACCTGCGGATGGAAACCGTCGTAGAAATGTTCCATCACATCGGTCCAGACCTTCTCACCCTCGGCAATCTCATCGAACTCCTTCTCTACACTGGCGGTAAAGTTGTAGTCCATGATTTTCGGGAAATATTCTTTCAGGAAGTCGTTTACGACAATACCTACATCGGTAGGTAGAAGTTTCGCCTTTTCACTTCCTGTGATTTCAGTCTTTGTACTTTCGGTAATCTTTCCGTTCTTCAGCTGGAGGATTTCATATTTTCGTTCCACTCCTTCACGGTTACCTTTCTCTACATAACCGCGCTGCTGGATAGTCGAGATAGTCGGTGCATAGGTTGACGGACGACCGATACCCAATTCTTCCAACTTACGTACCAGACTTGCTTCAGTATAGCGTGGAGGACATTGGGTAAAGCGCTCCATTGCCGTTATCCCCTTGCAATCAAGTGTCTGTCCGACTTCCATAGCCGGCAACAGACGGCCTTCGCTTTCCGACTGTTCTACATCGTCATCGTACGATTCCTTATAGACACGGAGGAAACCATCGAAAGTTACAACTTCACCCACAGCGATGAATGCATCTTCATGTCCGCTGATCTTAATGGTTGCCGTAGTCTTTTCCAGTTCTGCATCTGCCATCTGTGAAGCCAACGTACGTTTCCAGATCAAATCGTACAAACGTTTCTCTTGGGCTGTACCGTCAATAGTTTCGTTCGACATATAAGTCGGGCGGATCGCTTCGTGAGCTTCCTGCGCTCCTTTAGTCTTAGTCGTAAAATGACGGGTATGTACATACTTCTCACCCATAAGAGAAAGAATCGTATCACGGCTAGTCGCCAAAGCCAACTCCGACAAGTTCACTGAGTCGGTACGCATATAGGTAATCTGTCCGTTTTCATACAGACGCTGGGCAAGCATCATGGTCTGAGCCACCGTATAACCCAACTTACGAGCAGCTTCCTGCTGCAAAGTTGAAGTGGTAAACGGAGCCGCCGGCGACTTCTTCATCGGACGAGTTACGATATCTTCGATAGAGAATCTCGCATTCTTGCAACTTTCCAGAAACGCCTTCGCCTCTTCCTTGGTATTGAAACGACGTCCCAATTCGGCACGTACCTCCGCTCCATCCTGATCGACAAGAACAGCGGTAACCTTATAGGAAGCCTCGCTTACGAACGACTGCACTTCACGTTCACGTTCCACAATCAGACGAACGGCAACCGACTGCACACGTCCGGCAGATAGCGACGGTTTGATTTTCTTCCAAAGCACCGGTGAGAGTTCAAAACCCACGATACGATCGAGGACACGGCGCGCCTGCTGGGCGTTCACCAAATCGACATTGATATCACGTGGATTCTCGATGGCCTTCAGAATGGCATTCTTGGTAATTTCATGGAATACAATTCGCTTTGTCTTCGCCGGATCCAGTCCCAAAACTTCAAACAAGTGCCATGAAATAGCTTCCCCCTCGCGGTCCTCATCGGATGCCAACCAAACGACATCTGCCTTTTTCGCTTCCTTCTTCAGTTCGGCAACCAGTTTCTTCTTGTCCTCCGGAACTTCATAAATCGGAGTAAAGTGATTCTTTATATCGATACTGAACGTTTTCTGCTGCAAGTCACGGATATGACCATAACTGGAAAGCACCTTATATCCGCTTCCCAGAAACTTTTCAATGGTTTTTGCCTTCGCCGGAGATTCGACTATAACTAGATTATTTTGCATAATTCTGTGTATTCCATTAATAAATTTAGAGCAAATGTATGAAAAAAGACGAAATACACCTTATAATATGGAGCGTTTCTGACTTTTTTCGTATTTTTTATTCTAAAACACACAAAAACGGCTGTAAATTTCTAAAATTAACATAAAAAAAGCCGCTGCTCCCACCGAATCATAAAACGGGAGCAACGGCCTCTTCCGATTGTTATTTCCATCAGAAACGGAGACTGATTCCGCCCATGACCGTCAAGCCTTGAACGGGATATCCGGTTTCTGTAATATAGTCCTGATTCAAGAGATTGTCGGTACGGACAAAGACATTGATGCGATTCAGGAATTCATAGGTAGCCGAAACCGACAAGTTGCTGACAGCATCTGCCTTGCCCACTCCATCTACATCGACACGCCCTTCGTAACGATAGCCGGCATCAACATGCAAATTGTCCATAATCTTGGCACGTAATGTGGCATTGACAGAGAACTGCGGTTTTAGAGCCAACAGATATTCATTGGCCTCATCCATGCTCCAGCCATAATAGGTTCCATCAACAGCAAAATCGAACCAATCCTTATAAGCATAACTCAATGCCACACCTCCATATCCCACTTTGGCCTTCTCCTGAGCCACTCCGGTATAATAATAAGCCGATTCCTCTACGGAAGCTGCAGGTATAGCAAAAAGATCGTCTTTGGTAATCTGATACCCACCGAACACCTTGAAGTTCATTCCTGCCATCGGCGAACCCTTCAAACCTGCCTGAGCATCGACCTGCGTGTAGGATTTCTGCAATTGGGCAACCGGCATCGCATACGGAGAAAACTCATTCAAGCGACGGAAATCATTCAATGTGGCTCCACCGGTAGCATGTAAATAGAAAACATACGTATCAGAGAAGGTATAATCCAACTTTACATCCGGGGCGACTTCAATTCCACCATCGTTCCCTTTCTGCAAATCGACATGAGCGCCGACGCGTAACGACAGATTTTCATCCTTTAATTGATAATACGGATTCAACTGAAGCAAAGTGAAGTTCTTATAAGGCTTGTCGTACATCAGGTTATCCATTTCAAAGCCTATTCCTACCGACTGTTGATCATTCAATGCTCCTGAAACATATCCCAAAGTATGAATTGATTTTTCGGAAAAGTCTGGCAAATAAGGAATAGCCTGTTTTCGAGAAAATCCACAGAAACCGGTCTGTAAAGCAAAAACAACAGGGAACTCCTTTTCCACCGATTCGATACCGACATAGCCTTCACCCCACGTAAAATGCTGGCTGCCAGAAAAAGCCGTTTTCGAAACGACATCAGCTATCGGCATATAGTTGAATACCTGCGACGCAAAACTGCCTCCTAAAGTCAGAGCAAGTTTTCGGAACTGATGCCGATAATCCAAAGCCACATCTGTCTTGAAGAATCGTGATTTCCATTCATCGGGAGTCTCATTGAACGAAGGTATATCTCCATAACGCCCATAGAAACTTCCCATGACTCCCAACCTGTCTTGAGGAGTGATATCCCAAAGATAAGAAAGTTTGGCATCGGCATTGTTCAGATTGCCGTAAGCTGCACGCAAGTAGCCTCTATAAGCTCCCGTCTGTTTCATCTCATTTGAAATCAGTTCCATCGGCACTACTTCCCATCCCGTCATCGGGCGTGCAGAAGTAGCATAATTGATTTCCGCTTTCGGAACGGCAGGCTCCTCCACTTTTGGCAATACATTGATTTTGGACGCATCCATCACCTCCGGATTATACTGATTCTCCACCACGACCGTACGGTTCAAAGCAGAATCTTTCGGGGTCTGGGCGTTGGCCGTCATTGCGAAAGCCCCGAATGTCATTAAAAATGCTGATATATAGTTTATCATACTTACTTCACCTTATTAAGTTTGACAAGTCGTGTTTCAATCATCTCCGCTATATCATCGTCGGCATCATAATTCTGCTGCAACGACAACAGATACTGTTTGGCATCGAGGTTGCGTCCCATCTTCATGTATACATCCGAAAGAAGGACAAAGCTACGTGCCAACCAATAGGCATGGGGAGTACTCACTTCGATATAATCAAGCACTTCCCTCTCTGCCTGGGCCGTATTGCCCTGATCGAAATAGAATTGAGCAAGGAGATACTTAGCCTCAGCCCCATAAACGTTACGGGTATCCTTAGCCAATATCTCAAGTTGTTTGATTGCATCGGCATCTCTTCCGGCAACCAACACCTTCGCAAGATAATATCTGGCCTCATTATCCAATTCGGGAGACAATTTATTGGTTTGTAGCAAAACAGAAGCGACAGATTCCACTTCGGTCTGATCCTTGGCCATCCAGGCACTTCGCAATGCTCCCATCAAAGCCTGCAGACGGACCTCCTGCGACGAAGCACGGTCGGCCATCCGTTTATAGATATCCAACGATTTGGAATAATTCTTTTCTGAATACGCTATCGCAGCACTCATATCCATCGCCTCTTCGGCAAACTTACTGTCGAGATAAGCCATCACCTTGTCGAGATGGACAGTAGCTTCCTTATAGTTTTTATCGTTATAATCCATCAAGCCCAAATAGTAGTGAGCATCCACACTGAATGCTCCATCGGGGAATGACTGCAGATATCTGTTGAAACTCTGTCTGGCACCTCCGGCATTTCCTTGCATATATACATGCTCGGCTGCCGCATAGGTCAACGAATCACGTTCGTTCACATCGAAATTGGCACCACCCGGCAAACCGGAGACGAAAGCCACATAGTCATCAACTTTGTTCAGATCGACATAAATCGACTTCAAATCACGCTGTGCCAAACGTGCCTCCTCACTTCCCGGATAGGTCGATATAACTTTCTTATAAGCCGCAATCGCCTCATTGTACTGATTGTTCTGATAATAAAGCAAACCGATTTCATTGGCAGCTTTACGTGACATCGGACTATCGGGATAACGTTGCAACAACAGTGAATAACGTTCGATGGCATTCTTATTGTCTTCCAGCTGCACAAATGCACGTCCCTGTTCATACAATGCATCATCCAGATATTGGGATGACGGATAATCAGTAATGATTTTATTCAACATCTGAATCTTTCCATTATAATCGTGTTGCAGTCCGATCACAAACGCCTGTTGGAACAAAGAATAATCACCCAAAGAAGCATCCGTAGCTGCAGCCTGCGCATACAACTGGCGGGCAACATCGAAATTACGGACATGGTAATTGCAATCGGCCATTCGGTTGAAAGCATCCGCCTTGACAGAAGCCTCCTTCGGAGCCGACGATTCCACACAACGGGTAAACCAATTCAAAGCCCTGTCGTAAACCTTCTGTTGGAAATACGAGTAGCCCAGGTTATACAAAGCTAAAGCATATTCCTCATTCTGACGATTACCTGTAAATTCCAGATACTGCATAAAATCGGTAGCCGCCTGTTCATATTGTCCCATACGATAATGCGACTCACCGCGCCAATAATAAGCATCGGCCTTGGTCTGTTGATTATATCGGCCCAAATCCAGCGACTGCGAGAAATAGTCGGCCGCATTTTCGAAAGCGCCTTGAGCAAAGGCCTGAGTTCCCAGACGGAACAACAGTTTCTGTTTCGCCTCCAGAATCCGTGCACTCGGCTGTGTAATCTTGGAAATGGAGTTCAGCGCCGCCAAGTAGCTACGTGTATTCATATAAACCTCAACCAGATAATCGTTGACCTTATCTGCATAAGCCGACTGAGGAAACTCGTTCAGGAAACGTTCGAACACAGTAACCGATTCGGCAAAAGGAGAATAGGACGTTTCATGGATACACAAGGCATAATTGTACAAAGCCTGTTCCTTCACCCCCTTGTCGAAATCCATCGATGAAGCCTGTTCGAAAGCCATTCGGGCACGGTTACGGTCTTTCAGCTGCAGATACGACAAACCCATGTTCAGATAAGCATTCTGTGTCAGCGCATCGTTACCGGTCACCGTTCGTCCCAAACAATCGGCTGCCTTCGAATAGACTCCCATATTGTAATTACCCATACCCAATTCATAAAGAGCCTTTCGGGTAGCCTTATCTCCCACTTCGGCACAATAGGTATCAAGAGAACCGACAGCCTGAGGGTAATTTCCCATTCCATAATAAGCCTCACCGAGCACGCGTTTCATCTCCACAGCCTTTTCATGTCGCGGATAAGCTTCCAGATAAGTGGAAGCAATCTTGGCCGCCTGTTGATAATTCCCCTTTATGAGATAAATCTCTGCGATGTAATAAGGCGAAAGAGATGCATAAACAGGAGATGACTGGGTTTCATTAAACCCGGCCAAAGCCTTATCGTATTGCCCTTTCACGTAGTCGATATACGCCAGATTATATACGGCATCCATACGATACCGAGGACTTATTTCCTCCAACAGACGGAACCACACGGCCGCTTTGTCCAAATCGTCCAACTTCAGATAAGACATACCTTGGCGAAGCGCGCAGGCATCCCTTTCCGAATCGCCCAACGATTCAACATCACATCCCTTATAGGCAGCGATGGCTTCCTGGTATTTCCCATCAAAAAAATAGGCCGAACCAATAAGATATTGGATCCGGTTGGCATACCGTGAATCGGGATAACTTTCAAGATATTTATCGAGCACATCGATACAATCGGGTTCCTTCAGCTCGTAAGCTGTACAGGCCAACATATAATCAGCCTCCTCCTGCAAAGAAGCCGAAGGCTTCCGCTGAAGATACTGCGACAATGTCTGCCGGGCAGCTGCGTAATCGTGACGGAGGAACAAGGTCTTTCCATCATCGAACAAACGGCGGGAATCTGTCAGGGGTTCAGTCTGCTGCGCCATTCCCATCAAAGGCAACATACACATTGCACCGGCAATCCATACGTGTTTTCTGTTCTTCATTTCTTAGTTTTTAGTCGTTACAACTTATGTTCATCCAAAAAGCGTGCAACACCCTGTCGCACTGAGTCGAGTCCAAACTCTTCGGGGTTAATCTTATCCAACGGCATCCAGAACGAATCGGCCACATCATCCATCGCCTGCAGACGATGGTCATCCTTCACCTTGCACATAAAGAACATATCCAATGTATGAACCAAAAAACTCGAATACAGATAGGTATTCGGCAAAGAGAATAAATACCTGGCCTCGACCACTTCCAATCCTGTCTCCTCGCGAACTTCACGTGCCACACCCTCTTCGCCGGTTTCATACATATCAATGAATCCACCCGACAAATCCAACGTTCCCTTAGCCGGTTCCTTGCCACGACGGCAGACCAACAATTCGTTCCTCTCATTCAAGATAAAGGCCACAGTGGCCGCACTTGAATTGAAATAATAGACGAAACCACAGTCGGCACACTTCTTCGATTTTTCATTATTCACCTCAAAATGAACCGAACCGCACTTCGGACAATATTTAAATAATTCCAACGGATGCATAAACCAATAATTTAAAACAACACAAAGATAAGGGAAATCAACTGATTACAATCTAACTTACACAGAAATATACAAATAGAACTTTTATGAAGATAAAAAACCGCAATAAGACACTATTCTTGAGAAACTACTATATTTGCCATACCAAAATCCAGATTCAAACCAATATGTTAGAAAGAGACTATATCAAACGGCTCATCCGTCAGTTTTTTGAAGCCATCGAAAAGCTCAAGGAAAAGAAAGCTGAAAAAGACCTTCCTACCGTCAAGCTGGAAATACACAGCATGTACCGTGCCTACTTCCTCCAGCCTGTCAGCTTTTTCTATGAGCAAGATACGGAATTCATTCTCCATTATCTATACACGACATTTCAACCGGAGGAAGTCCTGCAACGTGTTGAAATGCTGTCGGAACTTTTCCTGTACGACGCTTCTGTGGAGAGCAATCCGCAGACAAGAAAAATGTTACAGAAAAAGGGATTTTTACTATTAAAACACCTCGATACACACAGCAACACCTTCTCTTTCGATAGAAGAAGAAAGATGGCCGAATTGGAGCAATTGACACACGAATAGGTGAAATTTTACTCTTTTTTAAGAAAACTCCTTGTTTTTTATTTCAAAAAGATAGAGGAATAAAAAATTATAGCTATATTTGCTTACACATTGATATTTAAATAAGATTATAACATATCTTTTATGGAAAAAATTGATAACCTCGACAAACAGATTCTGGAAATCATTTCCCAGAATGCACGTATCCCGTTCAAGGATGTTGCTGCAGATTGCGGTGTATCACGCGCAGCCATCCACCAACGCGTACAGCGCTTGATTGATTTGGGTGTGATTATCGGTTCAGGATACCATGTAAATCCTAAAAGCTTAGGATACAGCACCTGTACTTATGTGGGAATCAAGCTTGAAAAAGGCTCTATGTATAAAAGTGTAGTCGCTGAGCTGGAAAAGATTCCCGAAATCGTAGAATGCCATTTCACCACCGGTCCTTATACCATGCTGACCAAATTGTATTCTACGGATAACGAACACTTGATGGAACTGCTGAACTCCAAGATTCAGGAAATCCCGGGAGTTACCGCTACTGAAACATTGATTTCTCTGGAACAGAGCATTAAGAAGGAAATTCCTATCCGCAAAGAAATCAAATAATGGACTGGTTGAATACCTATCATCTGGGAGGTATTGTTATCGGTATATGCACTTTCCTGATTATCGGTTTGTTCCATCCGGTAGTTGTGAAAGCCGAATATTATTGGGGAACCCGCTGCTGGTGGATTTTTCTGGTACTAGGAATTGCAGGGATTATCGGTTCAATACTGATCAGTGACATTTTAATTTCAACGCTATTAGGCGTGTTTTCGTTCTCGTCTTTCTGGACCATCAAGGAGTTGTTCGAACAACGCGAACGCGTACGGAAAGGATGGTTCCCGATGAACCCGAAACGAAAAAAGGAATATGAATCATAAATTCAACGTGATAAGCAATAGGCTGTTTCGAAGATTCGGAACAGCCTATTTTATTTTCAAGCATAAAGAGCTTTGAAATATTCAGTCCTACCAAAAACAAACTAGAATCCTCCCGTGGGTAAACTAGAATCCTTACTCAAAGAGACTCCAATCCTTTCTATAGAGATTTTAACAAAGGGCAGTAAACAACAATCAACCTTTCAACACATATCCCTTTTTCATCAAAGATTCTATCTTTACGGATGCATCTTCTTTCAACGCTTTACGCAGATAGGTTATCTGTACATTCAAAGCCAATGAATTGGCATAAGAAGAATCTCCCCAAATTTGTTCCAACAATTGTTCCCGACTCACCACGACATTCAGATTTCGGGCCAGCATCTTCAGTATTTCTGCCTGACGGGAAGTAATCATTACTTTATTGGCACGGGTACGAAGTTCATTATTGGTATAGTCGAAAGTGGTATGTCCAAACTGATAAGTTTCTGTTTCAACTTGCTCTCCAATCATATCAAACCTTTCTTTGATACGGGCTATCAATTCCTCTGGATAAAACGGCTTTGCCAGATAATCATTGGCACGAACCTTGAAACCTTCCAGCCTGTCGGTTTTGTCGGAACGGTCGGTCAAGAAGAAAATCAGCACATGCCTGTCATGTTCCCGAATCTGTCGGGCTACCTCATACCCGTTCATTTCGGGCATATTGATATCCAATAACACCAAATCCGGATTCACTTCGGGATATTGTTCCAATGCAATCCGTCCATTCCCGGCATAAAACACCTCATAGCCTTCCGCTTCAAGAAAACGCTTCAAAATCATGACGTATTTCAAATCATCGTCTGCAAAAAGGATCTTCAAATTTTTCATATTGTTCATAATCTTATTGAGGAATTTCGAGTGTAAAGACAGAACCTTTTCCCAACGTACTTTCTACCCGGACTCTTCCTCCATGAGCTTCTATCATCAACTTTACATAACTCAATCCCAAGCCGATTCCAGGAAGACTACGACCGACAACCTGTTCCGAACGATAGAATTTGTCGAAGATATGTGGCAAGTCGTGTACCGGTATTCCAAAACCATTGTCACTGACTTTGACCAACAATTTCTTATTCTGCAACAAAGCCTCGACAACAATGCACAAGTCGTCTCCCGAATACTTGATGGCATTCTCAATCAGATTGCTGATGCTATTGGTCAGATGTACCGGGTCGGCTGTCACAATCAATGGCCGAGGGCTTATCCTTGTTTCAAAACGTACATGCTTGTCAGAGGGGATGGAAGTCAGCCTCAACAGTTTTTCGATGGTTTCCCCCAAATCGAAAGAACGCACAGAAAGTGGAGTCTGCTCATCGTCTGCACGTGTCATCTCACGAACTTTTGCTAGATAAGCCGAAAGATTATCGAGTTCAAACATCGAATCCTTCACCACTTCATCCATCATCTGCTCGTCCTTCCGCATACGTTTGTTGTTCAGGAAAGCGATACACATTTTCAAGGTCTGCACCGGACGCTTCAGCTCATGAATCATGGTATTGACAAAACCAGACCTCAGTTCATCCAACTTATACTGACGGATAATTGTCCGTACCTGATATACAAGACAGAAAACCAGTAATAAAATCAGAACCAATGAACAGACCAACTGCCACCCCATTTCTTTCAACAAAGGATTGATCGGGATATCAATATAACCGACAACAGCATCTTTCGCAAACGGATTATAGGGATAGACAAACTTCATTCGGTACATCAGGAATGACCTCTCCGGAACATATGTTCCTTTCCATAGATTG
Organism: uncultured Phocaeicola sp.; assembly: GCA_944321335.1. GTDB lineage: Bacteria > Bacteroidota > Bacteroidia > Bacteroidales > Bacteroidaceae > Phocaeicola. The sequence continues at coordinate 28,123 of CALUKX010000008.1, forward strand.
GAATCGAGTTTGACCAACTGCAAGTCAGTAGCATGAATCCGGTGACTAACCAATAAGGAATCAAAAGCCTTTCGATCGAACTTGAGATTCAGATAATTGGTGTAACGCAAAATGGCATCCACAACGACATCTACCGGAAGGTTGTTCACATTAAATGAATCCACCTGTTGTAGATTTCCAGCCGAATCCCGGCTATACACTTTGGAGATTTTCACCTGCGACTCCGTTTTCCTTTCATCGATATTCATCCGCAACGAATAGGTCGTACGGATCGAATCTGTATCTTCCACGGCTTCCTTCCCTTTGCCGGCCGAATCCGTATTAGCCAATAGAAAACTCTTTTCTTGAAGCACTAGCAATGAATCATTCAGCTGGACCATATAACCCAAGGCTGTATAGGAGTACTGATTGTACAGCCAATATATCTGTCCACTGATTACCAACAGGGCAGTCACCATTGTCAATATCCAAATGAATTTAATCTGTTTTCCCATTGTCCCTAATTCTTTTCCACAAAAATAAAAACCTTGCGCGATATACAATGTGTACCCTTCCGGCTATTTGGCTATCGTAATATTTCAGTAATAACTTTTCTCCGGATATCGTGTGGCGACCGCTTACATTTGTCGCATCAGTAACCTAAAAATTTTGAGTATGAAAAAGATTTTGATTCCTACACTCATGTTGTTCAGTTGCTTGTTACAGGCGATTACCGCACAAGCACAGATCGTCGTGATAGATACAGATGCCATCATCAACCAGGATTCCATTGACCAGAAACGCATCAAGGTGCAGTACGAAATGACCTATCTCAAAGACACGATTTCGGAAGATGCCAAACCTGTGAAGGAAACCTTGATTTTAGAAATAGGCAAGCACATCAGCAAATGCTACAGCTACAATGCCTATGTACGAGATTCCGTATTGCTGGCTGATATCCAGGCCGGAGCATCGCAGGAAACCATCAACGAACACCTCAACGGTATGGGTAATGCCAACATCTCCTATCAGATCTTCAAGCATTATCCGGCAGGGAAAGTCACCACACTCGACCGTCTGGCCACGACCAACTTCCTGTGCGAAGAGGAAGAAGAAAGACCGGAATGGGAACTTCTTCCCGACACGGCAACGATTCTTTCTTACCACTGCCAGAAGGCGACTTGTCGTTTCAAAGGCAGAACCTATACAGCCTGGTATACGATGGAGATTCCCGTATCGGACGGCCCGTGGAAATTGTTTGGATTGCCGGGATTGATTGTCCAGGCGGAAGATACGAGGAAACATTACAGGTTCCGTTGCACCGGTGTAGAACAGTGCGAGACATCGGAACCGATGCTGATTCATCTGAAAGGACGGGAGAAAATCTCACGCAAGAACCTGAACAAGATGTACGAACGGATGGCGAAGGATCCGATCGGTTTCATGGCTTCGGCGGCACCGAACGTAAAAGTAAACGTAACCGATGAACATGGGAATCCGATAAAATCGTTCAGTATGCCGTATAATCCGATTGAACTGGCCGAATAAACATTCCCTCCTCTTCCTACTGACATAAACCGATGGATACCATGAAACCACTGCTCTTCTGCTGTTTCCTGTTTTGTTTTTTACAGCTTTCCGCACAATCCATGATAAAAGGAAAGGTCACTGACAGCGATACACACCGTCCGCTGGAGATGGCTACGGTCACGCTTACCCGTGGCACAAGTGCTACCATCTACAAGTATGCCTTGACCGACAAGGAAGGACAATTTTCTTTTTCTGTATCCGAAGATGATTCGTGGCAGGTTCATGTCACTTATCTGGGATACAGGAAAGAGAGTCGTCCAGCATTGACTGGAAAAGAAATGGTATTCCAACTGAAACCTGAAGCCATCACCCTCAAAGAGGTCGAAATCAAAGGCGGACGTATCTACGGACGGCAGGATACCGTAAGGTACGACCTCGCCCGTTTTGTATCCGGAAAAGACCAGAATATCAAGGAAGCATTGAAGAAACTGCCGGGGATTGATGTCAACGAACAGAACGGAGAAATTCGTTACAATGGAAAAGCCATCAGCCAGTTTACCGTGGAAGGGATGGACGTTACCGGAGGACGGTATAATCAGATTACCGAAAACCTGAAAACCGATGCTGTAGAAAGCGCGGAAGTCATTGAGCATTTCCAGCCCATCCGTTCGCTCCGCAACAAAATGCCGACCGACAATGTGGCTCTGAACCTGAAACTGAAACCGGAAGTCCGCTCCCGTTGGTTGCTTACGTTGCAGGCAGCCGGCGGGTATGGGGACCGAGGTCTGTACAGCGGAAAGCTCAATGCCCTGCAACTGGCACGCGAACGGCAAGGCATCTACTCGTACAAGGTTGACCATACAGGGAAAGATCTGCTGGCAGAGCTGAATCAACTCACGTTCGATTCACAGAATTTCATCAGCGGAGAACCTACTCCGGAACTGATCAGCCAACCCGTCTTTTCACTTCCGTTGGAGAAAGACCGCCTGCTTGACAATACAACCCATCTGGTTTCCCTGAACCGTCTTTATCGGAAAAACGAAGCACAGCAATCTCGCTTTACATTAAACTACCTCTACGATGACCAAAGACGGAATCAGGGAACCGATGAGATCTATTTCTATCCGCAAGACACTATCCACACTTCCCGACAGCAAGTTTACGGTGTGTTTAAACACGATTTAAACGCTTCGTATAACTATGAGAACAATCAGGAGCATTCGTTCATCCGCAACCTGTTAGAGATAAATGGAACCTGGACGAACAGCCGCGAACAGCTGCAGGGGAATATGGATTTGACCCAGCACAAAGAAACAGGCAGCATCGGGGTGACCAACCGGCTGAATGTCATTCAAACCCACGAAAACAAGACCACCGGATTCCGCTCTTATGTTCATTATAGCTACCACCCGAGCGAACTGCATTTCGGACAAACAAATCAGTCGATAGACATCCAACATGCATCTACTGATAATCATGCGTATTATCAATGGAAGAAAAACGGTCTGACGTTAGGTATCACCGGAGGATGGAGAGGAGAACTCCTTTATCTGAAACAGCAATCCGACTTCAAGGCGCATCAATTTCAACTTTATGCCACCCCGATGCTGATGTGGGAACGGCACAAAATCCGGCTGAAGCTGTCGGCGGATGCCGCATACATCCGCAAGCCTCATCAGTCATACACTGATTGGCATATCCATCCATACCTGCATGTAAGGTATCAAATCAATGCACGCTGGGAAGCATTGGCATCTGCAACATTCGAAAAGAAAGAAGAGAACGTAGAAAACTTCTATCCAACCGGTTATTGGCAGGACTATCGGACCTACATCATCAATACCTACGACGTACCCGAAAACAAGAGTCAGAGCTATACCCTTTACCTGACCTACAAAAGAACCGTCAAGGAACTTTTCTGGACCTTCTCGGGAAGCTATTGGACCGGCAAATACAACCGGCTTACTCATTCGGAATACAAAGACGGTCTATTTACCTTTACCCAACTGGACATGAACAACCGGATCAGAAGCTACTACCTCAACAGCTTGTTGTCTAAAGGTTTTTATGACTGGAACATGAAGACAGCACTCGAAGCACAATACATCCGGAACGAAGGGAAACAGGCCGGGCAAGGCAGCATACAGGACTACCGATATGAACAGCTATCGTTCACTCCCAAAATCAGTTGGACGCCGCTCTCCTGGTTCGATGCAACCTATCAGGCGACCTTTGCGTGCAACCGTTCCTGCGTAGGTGCAGGAGATGAACTGCCTGTCTTATGGAATATCCGTCAAAAGCTCAACCTCGGCCTGGGAAACCGGACATTCAGTATCCGTCTCATCGGAGAACATTACTACAACCAACTCGACCAAAACAACCGACAGCATGTATGGATGGCTGATGCCGAAGCCTCCTGCATCTATGGGAAATGGCGGTTCAGTGCTTACCTGCACAACCTGTTCAATCAGAAGGAATATTGCTACACCACTTATTCGGCAGTCCAGCAATATACCTCCTGGATTAAAATCCGTCCAAGAGAATTTCTTGTTTCCGTGCAATATCAATTGTAACGAAGATACGATACAAAAATCTTCATTTATGCGTTCATAATTATAGGCTATAAAAAATAGCTAAAAAAGGATCGAAAGTTGTCAGATATGTAAACTTTAAATATATTTGCAATGAAACAGGAACGCATTATATGGGCATATAAAGATTATTTCAACAACTTCATAAATACCTTGAAAAAGGAAGAAGCACGTAAGATTTATTATATCCTTGATATGCTGAAAGTACAAGAACGAGTCAGTAGCAAATTTGTAAGATACCTCCGCAATGAGTTATATGAATTGAGAGCTGAATACGAAGGAAATATCTATCGCATATTCTTCATCTTTGATGACGGGAATGTGATAATTCTGTTTAATGGATTTCAGAAGAAATCACAAAAGACACCATTGTCTGAAATAACAAAAGCTTTAAAAATAAAAGAGGAATATTATGAAAGCAAACAACGATTCATTGACAAGCATTGATGCGATTATGGATGCTGAGTTCGGGAAGCCAGGGACACCGGAACGTGAAAACTTTCGCAAAGAAGCCTATGCTTATTGCATGGGACAGATTATTTGTGAAGCCCGTAAAAATGAAAAAATGACACAAGCTGAGTTAGCCCAGAAAATCGGGACCAACAAATCTTATATTTCCCGGATTGAAAAGGGACTGATAGATCCAAGTATCAGCACCTTCTGTCGAATTATCGAGGCATTAGGGCTGAAACTGGAAATCGTTAAACCACTGATAGAATAGGTCGAAACACTTCCGTTTTATTTCTCCGGCATCTTGAATCCGACAGAAAGTTCTTCGGATCTTTTCTCCTGATCCTCCGGATGATAGGTCTGAAGCTGCAGCTCACCAGCCAAAGCCCCCAATGCATTCAGAGCAAGAGCGCCCATTTCATCTTCCCCCGGGATGACAACGATACGTGCCAATCCTTCCAGCCACTCGCGAAGGATACCGATACAATAATCGCTGTAAGCAATTCCTCCCGTAATGACAATGGCATCGATATGTCCGTGCAAGGCCACATGCATTGCACCGACCTGTTTGGCAACCGTATATAGCATTGACTCCAATACCAGTTTATGCCGTTTGGCACCGGCTCTGGCCCAACGGACAATAGTGGGGACATCTGTAGTACCCAAATGTGCAACCAGTCCACCCTTCCCGTTCAACATCTTTTTCACTTCCTTATGGGTATATTTCCCGCTATAGCACAGGTCGACCAACTGCCCGGCAGGCAAAGTTCCTGCCCGTTCGGGACTGAACGGACCTTCGCCATTCAATGCATTATTCACATCGACCACTTTCCCGAAATGATGCGCACTGACAGATATGCCGCCGCCGAGATGAACCACAATCAGATCGAGTTCTTCGTACTTACGGCCGATTGTTGCTGCATATTTACGTGAAACAGCCCGGCTGTTCAGTGCATGAAATATCGAAATACGGGGAAGTTCAGGCAAGCCGCTGACACGGGCCACATCCCTCAGTTCATCGGTAACGACCGGATCGGCTATGAAAGCCGGGCAACCGATCCGGCCAGCCAGCTCATCGGCAATCAGTCCGGCCAGATTCGAAGCGTGCTCCATACTGGCATTCCACAAGTCATGCTTGATGTGTTCATTAATCTGATATACCCCTCCGGATGTCGGTTTCAGCAAACCGCCACGTGCAATAATCGCATCAAAATGCAACGGGATATCCGCTTCTTTCAAGGCATCGGTTATACACTTTTTCCGATATTCATACTGTTCGTTGATATGATGGAATGCCGACAATTCCTGAGAAGAATGGGAAGCGCTATACTTCCATACAGGCACATCATCTTCATAAACGGCCAACTTAGTTGAAGTAGAGCCGGGATTTATCACTAGAATTTTCATATGGTCAATCATTTTGTGTTCCTGCCAGACAAGCCAGCACCAAACTGTAATATTTGGAATTTCCGGAATCGCTTCGCGATGGAACCACTACCGGTGCGATTGTTCCGGTAAGCATTCCGGCGGTATTTGCATCGCCAAACAAAGTTATGGTTTTGTAGAAGATATTCCCCGCTTCGATATTCGGAAAGATCATGATGTCGGTATTGCCCACAACGGGAGAAGAAAGTCCCTTGATTTCCCCACTATGCTTGTCGCAGGCAGTCTTCGCATCCATCGGTCCGTCCATGAACATCGGTCCGAAAGCCCCTTGACGTGCCTCATCCATAAGCTGGACATAGCTCAATGTATGAGGAAATTTCTCGTTCACCTTTTCGGAACAATGTATCAAAGCCACACGCGGCTCGCTGCATCCCAACTTGTGGCACAGACCGACATCGTGCCTGATCATCGCACGATACTGTTCCAATGTAGGCCGTGGAATCACCGCCGCATCGGAAAAGAACAGCAATTTATGATACAATGGAATCTGTGCCATCGCCACATGACTCAAGATACCTCCAGGCGGAAGCAAGCCATGTTCCTTGTTCAGGACGGCACGCAAAAGATTGTCCGTATTAATCAAACCCTTCATCAGAATATCCGCCTCCCCTGTGCGGACAAGCTGGACTGCCATAGCTGCAGCTTCATCGGGCGTTTCTGCCTTGTAAATACAGACATAATTGGGCGACGCAGCCTGCAGATGTCGAGCCAGTTCCTGATGTCCGTCATCAACAACCAATAAAAATTCAGCTATCTCCTCTCTTAAACTGCGTATTACTACATATTCTGTATGCGGATCGTTTGGGCAAACCACCGCAACACGGCGACGATAGTTACGGGATCGTAAACTATTCACCATCTGGGAAAGTGTACGGAACGGTTCCATAACATTAGATTTTAAACAAATATGGGAAATAAATCTGATTTAATCCCTATATTTGTTGAGTTTCTGAGAAAAATTTAACGTATGAAAACAAATCAAACTTTCGATATTGATTCTGATATGCAGAAGTTGCATAACCGATTCCCCAATCATAAGGAGCTGCCCGTTATCGGTATTACCGGAAATTACAGCGACGGCAATCTGATGCTGGCTCCGGGATACTATACTTCCATCCTTCAGGCAGAAGCTGTCCCCGTTGTGATTCCTCCTTTTGAAGATACGACAGCTTTGTTGAATCTGTTGGACAGTCTCGATGGTATCCTACTTTCGGGAGGCGGAGATATCAATCCGCTTTTCCTGCATGAAGAGCCGATAAAGGAGCTTCATGGCATCAATGCCCGACGCGACCGTCAGGAACTGCTTCTGACACGCCTTGCAGCCAACCGTCAGATTCCGATATTGGGTATCTGCCGGGGAATTCAGGTAATGAATGCGGCTTTAGGAGGGACATTATATCAGGACATAGATGCTCAGATGGAAGGTAAGCACATCAAGCATAGTCAGGATCTGGACCGTGAGTTTGCATCGCATACCGTATCGATTGGAGCCTATAGCACATTGGCAAAAATCATGCGGACCACTTCATTGCCTGTCAATTCCTTTCATCACCAGGCAGTAAAGGATCCGGCTCCGGGATTCCGTATCGCAGCTCGTGCGGCCGATGGTATTGTGGAAGCTATCGAAAGTTCGGAATATAAATCGATGATCGGTGTACAGTGGCATCCCGAATGTTTCATCATGAACCAAAACGAATACATGATGCCTTTGTTCGAGTGGCTGGTTCGTGAAGCGAGGTCATTCAAGGCAGCCAAACGGCTCCATCAACGTACTTTGACTTTGGATTCGCATTGCGATACCCCGATGTTCTTCGACCAGAATATCGATTTTGCAACCCGTGATCCGAAAATCAAGGTCGATTTGCATAAGATGAACGAAGGACGACAAGACGCTACAATCATGGTAGCTTACATTCCTCAGAAAGAACGTACCGATGAAGCGTTGCTTGCCGCCACAGCCAAAGCCGACCAGTTGCTTACCGATATAGAAAAGATGGTAGCCATGAATTGCACCGAAGTGGACATTGCTTATACACCGGCCGACCTGTATCGGCTGAAGAATGTCGGAAAGAAAGCTATCATGCTGGGAATCGAAAATGGATATGCTATTGGCAAGGACATCTCGAATGTAGAACGCTTCCGTAAACGGGGAGTGGTCTATATGACACTCTGCCACAACGGTAACAACAATATCTGCGGTTCCGCCCGTTATAACGAGGAAGGGCTCGGTGTCAGCGATTTCGGCGAACAGGTTATCAGAGAAATGAACCGTGTAGGTATGATGGTAGACCTGTCGCATGCCGGCGAGAAGAGTTTCTACGATGCTTTGGATATCAGTAGTACTCCGATTGTCTGCTCCCATTCATCGTGCAAGGCTTTGTGTGACCATCCACGCAACCTGACCGATGAGCAACTGAAGGCCATCGCCCATCGTGGAGGTGTGGTACAGGTCTGCATGTACGGGGGATTCCTCCGTCACGAAAGTCCGGCCAGCATTTGCGATGTCATCGAACATCTGCATCACATGGTCAATATCATGGGCATCGAACATGTCGGTATCGGCACGGATTTCGATGGTGATGGTGGAATAATCGGTTGCAACGATTCTTCAGAGCTGATCAATCTCACCCGCCGACTGCTTTACGAACGCTATAGCGAAGAAGATATCAGTTTGATCTGGGGAGGCAATTTCCTGCGCATCATGGAAGAAGTGCAGAAAACTAGCCATCCAGCAATCCGGTAATGACCGTTACCGGCATTTCCAATCTGGAGAAGGCGAACATCTTCTTTCCCAAATCTTTCAGGGAGGCGCCGATATGGTAGATATCCTTCCCGTCGATTATTAGGAAACGGTCATGGCACTGCCGGTAAGTCCGAATATCAATCGGAGGATATTGGTTGTTATGCCGGTCAAGGTCCAGTTGTAGCTGTGCTGAAATCCGTTGCGTATAGACGATTGCCGATACACCGGCATTGCGCTTGCTCAACATAAGCAGTACAGCTTCATCTACATAATTGTCTATCAGCAGAAGCGACTTCCGGGCAGACTTGATCAAGTCTACAGCAAACTTATAGGCATCGAATATCTGACCGTTGTAAAAAATCCCTTCCACCGGTGGCAAAGATGTGCGTACAAAAAAATCTATCTTTTTGGAATGTTCGGCAACAGTATGCTCCAGATCCGTCAGTCGACGATTAACAGAATAACCTTTCAACAGATACTCCTTCAGCACTTTGTTTGCCCATTGGCGGAACTGTATACCTCTTTTGCTATTGACACGGAATCCTATAGATATAATTGCATCCAGATTATAATAAGTGATAGTTCTTACTACTTGACGTTTGCCTTCCTGCCGAACTGTTCGGAAATCCCGAACAGTTAAGCTCTCGTCAAGTTCTTCCTGTTCATAAATATTTTTGATGTGCTCACTGATATTCGCTTTACTAGATTGAAAAAGCTCAACTGTTTGTGCCTGCGTAAGCCACACCGTTTCATCTTCCAACCGAACCTCCAGCTTCACTTCACTATCCGGTTGGTAAAGTATGATTTCTCCTTGATTCTCCATAGATATCCTTTCCTCCTTAGTTTTATATGTTTCTATTTTATAGAACGCAGCAGATTGAAAAAGTACACCTATGCGAAGAGGAATATTTATCACAGCAAAATCACCGTGAAAGGTTTTTATCGTAAGAACACGTTCCTAAAAAAGTTTTTCAAAAAAAAACTTTCACTCTTTCAACTCATTGTTATATAACGAATTACGGGTGAAAGCAATAATATTTTGCTTTCACCCGCACCTACACTATTAAAACTGGTATTATTCTTTTATACGTATCAGCAGATTGGCCAGAATAGCTGTAACACCTCCAGTCGTGATTCCCGATGAAAAAATGTTACGCACCGTTTCAGGCAACTGACAAAGTATTTCGGGTACCAGTTCCACACTCAATCCGAAGGAGAAGCTCAAGGCCATCACCAAGGTTGCCTTACGGTCGATATTCTGTGCCGCAATGATTCGGATACCTGCAGCGGCTACAGTACCGAACATCAGCAAGGTTGCACCACCCAAAACAGGTTCCGGCATCAGCGAGAATACCAAGCCCACTGCCGGGAACAAACCCAACAGAATAAGGAATCCGGCAATGAAATAGCCTACGTAACGGCTGGCAACACCTGTCAGCTGAATCATTCCGTTGTTCTGTGCGAAAATGGAGTTCGGGAACGAGTTGAGAAAACCTGCCAGCATCGAATTGAAACCGTCGGCAAGGATACCTCCCGACGCACGTTTCACGAATTTCTCCCCTTCTACCGGCTCACCCGAAATCATGGAATTGGCCGTAATGTCACCATACGCCTCGATAGCGGTAATCAGATAAACCAAAGCCAAAGCGATTATGGATGAAATATCAAAGGAGATTCCGTACTTGAATGGTATCGGAATGTTGAGACCGGCATAGCTCTGTACAGAATCGAAGTTTACCATTCCCATCGCCCATGCAACAATGTAACCGATGACCAGACCGATCACAATCGAGCTCATCCGCAAGTAACGGTTCGAACTGCGGTTGAAGATGATAATCAGAACCAATACCAAGGCCGCCAATCCTACATGATGGATAGCCCCGAAAGTCCCGTCGGCCTGTGCCACGGCGCCACCGCCACATGCAGTGATACCAACCTTAATCAGACTCATACCGATCAAGGTTACCACAATGCCCGAAACCAACGGGGTGATAACCTTACGGGTATATTTCAGAACACGACTGATCAGCATCTCGACCGACGATGCAACGATACATGCACCGAAGATGGTGGAAAGCCCTCCCGTCAATCCTGCAGAAATGATAGGACCGATAAACGAGAAGCTTGTTCCTTGAATACAAAGCAATCCGCATCCGATAGGGCCTACCCTACGGCATTGGATAAAAGTGGATATACCTGAAGCGAACAAAGCCATCGAAACCAGGAAACTGGTGGTTTCCAGATCCAATTTCAATGCACCTGCGATAATCAATGGTGGAGTAATGATTGCCACAAAGATAGCCAGCAAATGCTGCAATGCGGCGAAGATAGTCTCTTTCAACGGCGGACGGTCGTACAAACCATAAATCAGGCCTGCACCCGGAGCTACGTTCTGTTCTTTTTCCATCAAACTAAATCCCTTTACTTTAAATATAAATTCACTTTCACCTATTTATTCCTTAATCTTGATCTGACAATTGTCCAGACTTTCGATGATTGCCAACGACTCCACATGAACTCCCTGTTGACGGAGGTAATCGCCTCCATGCTGAAACGACTTCTCGATCAGGAATCCCATACCAACCAATTCGGCTCCGGCCTTCCGGACTAAGTCGATAATGCCTTTGGCGGCATTGCCGTTGGCAAGGAAATCATCGATAAACAAGACCTTATCGCCCGGACACAGATAATCGGAACTTACACACACATCATAGGAACGATCCTTGGTAAAGGAATACACCGTAGTGGTCAGCATATTCTCCATAGTGCTCGGTTTCTTCTTCTTGGCGAAGACTACAGGCAGTTCCAACAGATAACCTACCATAATGGCAGGAGCGATACCACTGGCTTCGATTGTGAGCACCTTATTGATTTTCGTACTGGCAAAACGACGGACAAACTCCACAGCCATCGACTTCATCAGAATAGGGTCCATCTGATGATTGATAAAATTATCCACTTTCAGGATTCCTCCTTCAAAACATTTGCCATCGCGCAAGATACGTTCCTTGAGTGCCTTCATAAATCTAAAAGAGCTTTAAACGGGTTGATTTATAATTATTTTGCAAAATTAGAGGTTTTTGCTCTATTTTTCAAGCCTTCAAATTATAAATCTCCCCGCCAAGCTCCATCTCGGCCGAAAAACAATTATTACACCGTAGCCGATTCGTCTTTCACTATGATATCTTCCAACGTTTCACCGGTATTCCAGTCGATTATCTCATTTCCGGAAATAACCAGTCCTTCACGTTCTATCATAATGGTATATTGGTATAGCTTGCCCGATTCGAACAGACTCTTTATCGATGTCGTGGAAGCTGTATAGGAATATCCGTCGCGTTCATATTCAAGCGACAAAGTCAGTCCCCTTTCCGCCTCGGAAGGATTACACAATACGGCCACCGGATATCCGTCGGTCTGGATTACGGCACCGCCATCCAATGTTTTCTCCCACGATTCCACGACAGAGCCATCCACTTTCTTTTCCATCATCCCCGATGTCATATTATAGGTATAAGTACTCATCAGATCCTTCCCTTCGAGCTTGATCTTCTTCAAGGTAATTTCTCCGTCGGATGCATTCTTCAGATTTATCTTTATCAGGCTAAGCTGATGCTTGAAGGCCGAAGCTCCTGTAAATTCGACACTACCATTATTGGACGACTTATAGCTGCATGACGTACTCGCTACCAGAAAATCATAGTCTGCAATATCTTCCAGAACTCCTGTCTGCGTACTCAAATCCGGCACAGGCACCGATGTACGGGTAGCGCTTTCCACATAAGGATAAAAAGCACAGAAAGAATACGAATTGGTCTGGTCGGGCCAGAACAATTCCTGTGTCGGACTCCAACTCGTACCCGAATAACTCCATTCTACCGGAGTTTCCGATTCAGGCATAAAGAATCCTACCTTATCTCCTACGACGAAACTTGTCGTAACCCCCGACACGGAAGTTCGTGCAGGATTCACATTCGATACAGATGCATTCATGCCCAAACGAGCCTCTGAATTCAAAACATCCGATTCATTCTGTTGGCAGGAAGCCAACCCCAAGAGAGCTGCGAAAGCTCCCGAACAAAAAATCTTCTTTTTCATAATATTTCAATTTTGTGAATTAATACACCCTTTAAACGCCATTATTTTAATTTTTACATACATCAGATCCGTTTATCGCATCATTTTTTCTCCCCGCCAGCTTTTTTCCCTATTTTTGTATCAGTACGAATCCATTAACAACACATTTACATGAGAAAGATTTCTTTTATTCTATTGTTCATCTTACTCTCTACCTACGTTGCACTCGCCCAACAGGCCAAGTATGTTTTCTATTATATCGGCGACGGTATGGGAGTCAACCAGGTACAAGGAACGGAACTCTATCGTGGCGAATTGGAAGGAAAGATCGGAATATCCCCGATCGTATTTACACAATTCCCATACGCTACCACAGCTACTACATTTTCTGCGACCAACGGAGTTACCGACTCTGCAGCTGCAGGCACAGCCTTATCGACAGGCAACAAGACCAAGAACGGCGCTTTGGGAGTGGAGAAAGACCTTACAACCGATGTTTCCAGTGTCGCAGTCTGGGCGCAGGAAAGCGGCAAACGGGTCGGCATTGCCACCAGCGTAAGTATAGACCATGCTACACCGGCAGCTTTCTATGCACATAACCCGAGCCGTAAGAACTATTACCAGATCGGACTGGATCTTTTCAAGGCGGGATTCGATTTCTATGCCGGTTCCGATTTCCTCGACCCGACCAACAAGAAAGATACAAGCGGTACGGCGGAGAATCTTTATCAGATGATTGAAAAGAGGGGATATACTTTGGCAAGAGGCTATAAGGATTATCTGAAGAAGGCCAAGAAAGCCGAGAAGATGATCCTGTTCCAGAGCGAAGAAGCATCGGCAAACGACAAGACCGCTATTCCTTATGCAATCGACAGAAGCAAGAACGACCTTACCTTGTCGGATATCACACGTTCGGCCATCAATTTCCTCACCAAAGACTCTTCGAAAGGATTCTTCCTGATGGTTGAAGGTGGTAAGATAGATTGGGCATGCCACAGCAATGATGCCGCTACCGCTTTCTATGAAATCATCGATATGGACGAAGCGGTGAAGGTTGCCTACGAGTTTTATGCACAGCATCCCGATGAAACCTTGATTGTCATTACCGCCGACCATGAAACGGGAGGTCTGGTACTTGGTACAGGTGCCTATGCTTTGAATCTTCAGGTATTGAAGAATCAGAAAGTAAGCGAGAACGGATTTACCCGTATCTTGAACGATTTACGGAAGAAGAATAACAATAAGGTTTCTTGGGAGAAGGTCCAAAAAGCCCTGAAAGATAATTTCGGTTTTTGGGAAAATGTAAAACTTACCCAAGAACAGGAAAGCCGACTCGAATCTGTATATAAGGAATCGTTCGAAGGACTAAACGGCAAGATGGAGCTTAGCGAGTATGCTCAAAATGAGCCTTTGGCTGCCGAAGCCAAGCGTATTATCGATGAAATCGCAATGGTGGGATGGACAAGCGGCGGACATTCGGCAGGATATGTTCCTGTATTCGCTATCGGAGCCGGAGCTGAATTGCTCCAGGGCCGTATCGACAATACCGACATTCCGAAAAAGATTGCGAAAGCTGCCGGATACAAGATTCCGGAATAAGGCTTATTCGAACGACAAATAAGGCGATAGCCGTGAAAGGTCTTTCTCAGTAAATTCCTCGAAGAGGGATAGTTGGGAAAGACTTTTTATTTTCCCTCTTTTACGACGGTATTCGAGGATGGCTTTGGCTTTATAGAAATCCATATAGGGATGGTTACGCAGCTGATCCAGTCCGGCTTTGTTGACAAGGATAGGTTTCAGTGCAGGAGCTTCGGCCGACAGCCATTTGTTCCATTCTCCGTTCCAGTTGGAAAGTTCGGCCAATTGTTCCACCGAATACAGACCGCCCAAACGGTTCCGGTAGTTCACAATCTTACGCGCCCACATGCTTCCGATACCCGGGATACGCTTCAGCAAAGCCGTATCGGCCTTGTTGACATCTACGACCGAGCCTGCTGGAAGTTTTTCCTGACGTGGAAAGGAATCACGTAAAATGGTTTCTGCCTTATCTGTTAAAGTCGACATCCGCATCTGTTCATCGGCTTTATCTGTAGAGATGACGATATAGGGCTTCAAGGACGAAAAAAGCTTTTCATCCATTCCATAGACTTTAGCGAAGGCTTCGGGAGAACGGAACCGGCCGCCTTTCGCCCTATATTTCATGATGTTCCTGACCATGAAAGCCGGAATACCGAGCGAACGAAGAGTAATGGAATCGGCTGTATTGGGATCAAAAGGTTGCAGGATGATTTTCTTCTTAGGGACATTCCATGAAGTCCGGAACACAGAATCCCTTTCATCGACCTGTTTCAGAAATGCGGCGATTTCCAATGAATCGGTCTCAGAAAGCAAGGGAGTGGAAGGATTGAACCGACGTACAAACCAACAACCGGTTCCAAGAACGACCGCCAGAAAAAGAAGGCACAAAATAGCCCTCCGCTCCGATTTGGTGTAATAAAAGAAATCCTTCCACATAAATCCGGTTAGAACAATCCCAGCTCGTTAAGGAAAATCGCAGCGATTCCTATCGGTGCCAGGTAACGCAAGATAAAGATATAGACCGGATAATAGGGCGCACGGAGTGTTCCGTAGTTGGTGGCCTCTTCACGCACAATCTTACGATCGATAATCCATCCCACAAAGATGGCTGTGAGCATACCGCCCAAAGGCAACATGATTTTCGCAGTCAGGAAATCCAATGCATCGAAGAAGTTCAATCCAGCAATCTTGAAATCATTCCACATGCCCAAGGCAAGGGATGAAACAATGCCGATTACCAAGACTCCACCTGTCACATAACGAGCCGCCTTTCCACGGGTCAGCTTGAATTTTTCATGCAGAAAGGCAGTCGACACCTCGTGCAAGGAGATAGTGGAAGTCAGCGCTGCCAACGCCAGCAACAGATAGAAGAGGATAGAACAGATATATGCCAATGCAGGCGCACCACTGAATGCCTGTTGGAATACATTCGGCAAGGTTATAAAAATCAAGGATGGTCCTGCATCGGGCTGGATACCTACAGAGAAGGCAGCCGGGAAGATAATCAGTCCGGCCAAGATAGCCACACAGGTATCAATGATTCCGACACTCATCGCCGTATTACCCAGACGGGTATCCTTTCCGAAATAAGAAGCGTAAGTCGACAGACATCCCATACCCAGACTCATCGAGAAGAAGGCCTGTCCCATAGCTCCCAGAAAGACATCAGGAGTCAGTTTGCTGAAGTCGGGCTTGAGCAAGAACTCCACTCCTTTTTCAGCTCCGGGCAACATTACCGAACAGACGGCCAACATTACTACCAGGATAAACAACAGCGGCATCATCACTTTCGAAGAACGTTCGATACCTTTCTGTACTCCCTTCACAATCACGAAATGAGTGATAAAGACAAAGACGAACAGCCATAGCAAAGGACGGAACGGACTTTGTGAGAAGTTCTGGAACATGGAAACGAAACCGGCAGGATCCTTATCTGAAAAGTTTCCGACCGCCGCCTGATAGATATACTCCAAGGTCCATCCGGCAACCACAGCGTAATAGCCCAGAATCAGGAAGCCGGTAAGCACACCCAGATAACCTACATATTTCCAGCAACCTTTAGGCATAATAGCCTTAAAGGCCTCACCGGTACTTGCCTTTGCACGGCGACCTACCGTAAACTCCGCTATCATGATTGGAAGACCGAACAAGAAAACACAACCCAGATAAATCAAAATAAAGGCCGCTCCCCCATGATTTCCGGTCTCATATGGAAATCTCCAGATATTACCCAAACCCACGGCCGAACCTGCCGCCGCTAAAATAGCGCCTGATTTACTACCGAAACTGGCACGATTACCCTGATACATAAATAACCTTTTTAATTATAATTTAAACTTTTATATGGCACAAAAATAGTAAAAATACTGTATTTTCGCACAAAAATCTTACTTTTTAAACATTATGTATTATTTAAAGACATATCCTGTTTCTTTTTTTATTATCATTATCATTTGTTATCTTTCTTTATTCAAACCGCCACAAACAGAGCTGGATTCAATCCCGCATATCGATAAACTGGTCCATCTATGCATGTATGGAGGACTGACATGCATCATTTGGACAGAATACCTGTATCATCACAAAACTATAAACGCAAAAAGATTGGTTTTTGCAGGAATTTTATTGCCTATCTGCATGAGTGGAATGATAGAAATCATTCAAGCCACCTGCACCGACAACCGCAGCGGCGACTGGTTCGATTTTCTTGCCAATACCTTAGGAGTAATCATAGCCACCATTCTGGTCAGATACATTATTCAACCCTTCATGAAGAAGCATATCCACAAGGAATGAAAAAGCCCCAGAGGAACTGTCTCTGAGGCTGAACAATTATAAAGCAGTATATATGTCCTAACGGAAATCCTTCAATTCTTCCTGTAATTTCTGACGGGTAAAATAAATCCGGCTTTTCACTGTACCTAACGGCAATCCCAACTTATCGGCTATTTCACGATATTTAAAACCCGACACATACATTGCAAAAGGCACCCGGTAATCCTTAGGCAATGAGTTTACCACGCGATGCATTTCTTTCAGGTCGTATGAACCTTCCAGCGATTCGGCCTCCAGGTTCACCCCCTGATTAATGTAGAATTGGTTGTCGGTCGGGTCGACATAGGTCTGGTCGCGTAAAGCTTTGCGATAATTATTGATAAAAATATTCCTCATTATCGTATATATCCAACCTTTGAAGTTGGTTTCGGATGTATACTTGTCTTCATTGTCAAGAGCTTTCAAAGCCGTTTCCTGCAAGAGATCGTTCGCCTCGTCACGATCGGCTGTAAGCTTATAAGCAAAGTGAAGAAGTTCCGTCTGGACACTCAGTAGATTCTGAGCAAAATTGGCTGTTCCCATAATTTTTTTGTTAGAAGGATTAATATTGCGTTTTAATTCTTTACGCAATGATATCCCAATTATGGGCTGTGAGCCCCCTGGAAACAGACAACTAAAGGGATACAACCTATCAGTTGACAGATTATACCCCCTATTTAAATAGTTTGCAGGTGATATTCCTACCACCTGCAAACCTTTTTATTTCCAATGAGAATAAGGCTCCTTCATCAGAAACGAATTATAATACTTTGTTTGTCCCGTCACTTCTTCACCAAGAAAGTCCGGACGTTCGAATGATTCATCTTCCGATTTCAGTTCGACCTCGGCAACCACCAGTCCTCGGTTCTCTCCATAAAACTCATCGACTTCAAATATATGGTTACCCGATTTTACAAGGAAACGAGTCTTATCGATCATTCCGGGCTCACATAACCGCATCAGTTCTTCGGCTTCCTGCAGCGGAATTTCCTTTTCCCATTCATACCGACTGGTACCGGAACTGTTGGAGGCTCCTTTAATGGTCAGATATCCTTTATCATCACGGATACGGACACGTACGGTACGTCCTCTAGCACTGCAGATATAGCCTTGTTTGATACGGCTTTTGCTGAAAGCCTGCTCACGATAAGACTCGTTTCTGACTAAAAATTTACGTTCAATCTCTTGTGCCATCTCAAGCCAATGAATAACCGACAATAATCAATACGGCCAGCACAATGAGACCAATACACATGTTTCTTATCAAACGTTTGGCTTTTTCCTCTTCACGCTTGCTGTAATCACGTTTGTGGTTATTATTCTTTCCCATAGTTATCTATTTTTAGGTTATACTTGTACCCAAAAATACAATTATTTTCAGAAAAAGCCAATTTATCACCGATTTTATGCTTCACTGTCGGAGAACTCCATCAGATAAGCCTTGATAAAGCCATCAATCTTGCCGTCCATCACACCGTTTACATCCGATGTCTGGAAATTGGTACGATGGTCTTTCACACGACGGTCGTCGAATACGTAGCTGCGGATCTGTGAGCCCCATTCGATCTTCTTCTTGCCGGCTTCCACCTTGGCCTGTTCTTCCATACGATGCTTCAATTCCTTATCGTACAGGATAGAACGCAACTGACGCATCGCGTTTTCCTTGTTCTTCGGCTGGTCGCGGGTTTCGGTATTTTCGATAAGGATTTCTTCTTCCTCACCGGTATAAGGGTCTTTATACTGATAACGCAGACGGACACCCGATTCTACCTTGTTGACGTTCTGACCGCCGGCACCACCGCTTCGGAAGGTATCCCACGACAGACGTGCAGGTTCGACAACCACTTCGATGGAGTCGTCGACCAACGGGGTGACGAACACGGAAGCGAAAGATGTCATACGCTTGCCCTGCGCATTGTAAGGAGATACACGGACCAGACGATGCACACCGTTTTCACCTTTCAGATATCCGTAGGCATACGGGCCTTCGATGTTCATGGTTACCGTCTTGATTCCGGCTTCATCACCTTCCTGAAGGTTGGCGATAGACAACTTGTATCCGTTGCTTTCAGCCCAACGCATATACATACGCATCAGCATCGACGACCAGTCTTGGCTTTCGGTACCACCGGCTCCTGAATTGATCTTCAAGACACAATCCATCTGATCGGCTTCCGAACGAAGCATGTTCTTCAGTTCCAGTTCCTCCACCGCCTTGATAGCCTTGGCATAAGCCTCATCCACTTCGGTTTCGGTAACCAGTTCGTCCTTATAGAAATCGAATGCAAGTTCCAGCTCGTCGGCCAAGGTCTTCACTTCCTGATAGCCTTCGATCCAACTCTGCAGCCCTTTCACTTTCTTCATCTGAGCTTCGGCCTTTTTGGCGTCGTCCCAGAAACCGGGCGCCTGAGTACGGAGCTGTTCCTCCTCCACCTGTACCTTCTTGTTCTCGATATCCAAATAACGGTAAAGAGCTTCCGTACGTTCCTTTACGTCTTTCAGTTGTTCTATTGTAATCATCTTGAATACTTAAAATTCTGTTTCAGACTGCAAAATTACACATTTTTAGCGAAGTACTAAAACCCGACAGACGAAGAATTACTCTTCGTACATCTTTTCGATCTCTGCCGCATAGTTCTTCATGAGCACAGAACGCTTGATTTTCAACGTATTGGTAAGTTCGCCACGATCCATACTGAACGGTTCGGGCAAGAGGGTAAAACGCTTAACCTTCTCGTAATGTGCAAATTCCTGTTGCAACGTATCGATACGCATCTGGAAGAGTTCGATAATCCGAGGATTTTCCAACAGGTCCTTGCGGCTCGTGTATGCGATATGATGCTCGTCGGCATATTTTTCAACCTGATGATACTCAGGAACGATCAGTGCGGAAACGAACTTGCGCTGGTCGGCTATGATGGAAATCTGGTCGATGAAACGGTCGACAACCAGTTTGGTTTCAATGGCCTGCGGAGCAATGTACTTACCGTTGGAAGTCTTGAACAAGTCCTTGATGCGGTCGGTCAGATACAGGAATCCATCCTTGATATAACCGGCATCACCGGTATGGAACCAGCCGTCTTCCGTAAATGCATTCTTAGTAATGGCTTCCTTCTTGTAGTAGCCTTTGGTAATGGTACCGCCGCGCAACAGGATTTCATCGTTCTCGCCGATCTTGATGTCGACACCTTCCAGTACACGACCTACCGAACCGAGGCGGTAATCGCCTATCCATTCACACGAAACGGTAGCCGTACTCTCCGTCAGTCCGTATCCGGCAATCATGTTGATACCCACGGCATGCACGAACTCTTCCACCGCTACCGGAATAGCCGCTCCGGCTGTCGGGAAGAAGTTGCCGTTCTCTATACCGATAGTCTTCTTCAACAGATTGTAGATTGTCTTCTCATAGAACTTGTATTTCATGCGGAGCATAACGGGAGGTGTAAGACCGTTCATCAGGTATTTGATGTTATGCTCCTTACCTACCGCCAACGCATCGAGCATCAGTCCTTTCTTCAGGCCGCTCGTTTCATTGATTTTCTCCAGTACCCCGGCATATACTTTCTCCCAGAAACGGGGAACGCTACACATGGCTGTAGGACGGATTTCCTTGATGGTCTTCTGGATATCCTGCGGACGAAGGTTGACACACAGCTGCGCACCACGGCTGATACAGAAGTACGTCCATGCGCGTTCGAAGATATGAGTGTAAGGAAGGAAGTTCATCACTACATCCGACTCATCCAACTTTGCCAGACGCTTTCCGTTGGCCTCGAAAGCCGATTCGTAACAAAAATGATGCAGCATCACCCCCTTCGAATCGCCGGTTGTGCCCGACGTATAAAGGATATTGGCCAAGTCCTGAGGTCCGGACTCTGCTGTACGCTTGTCCACCTCTGCCTGGAATCCGTCACCTTTACCTTTTTCCAGGAAATCGGTAAAATAGATGGAATTGACATCCCCCGGCGCCAGCTGCACTTTCGGATCGAAAATCACGATCTGTTTCAACGTCTTGCAAAGCGTCTGCACACGCAGAGCAACATCATACTGATACTGTTCACCTACAAACAGCAGACGTATGGACGCATCTTCCAAAATATAATGCACCTGCGCCTCCGAACTTGTGGCATACAGAGGAATAGTTACGGCCCGACAGCCGAAAGCCCCGAAATCAACATACAGACACTCAGGCATATTTTGCGAAAAGACACCTATATTTTCCTGCACCCCAACCTTATAAGCAATAAGAGAATTAGAGACGTTCTTCACCTTATCAGCAAACTGATTCCACGAAACAGGAATCCAAGTTTCCGTCCCATAGTCGCGATACTTTAAGGCAGTACGTTCACCATATTTCTCTGCCTGGCGGTAAACCAAAGTAGATAAATAAGAATTACTCATTTAAATTTTATTTATTTTGTTATCGCTATATGCAAAGATAGGGTTTAATTTGGAATAAATAAAGTATCTTTGCCGTACAAATAAAGATTCTTTATGTTAGACCTTGGTTATTATACATCCGAAGCGCTTACGCTGTTACATTCATTGATCGGTATTCCGTCTGTCAGCAGGGAGGAAGATGCGGCCGCCGACTTCCTTCAGAATTACATTGAAGAGACCGGTATCATGACCGGACGTTCGGGAAACAACATCTGGTGCATCAGTCCGATGTTCGACGTGAACCGCCCGACCATTCTGCTGAATTCACATATCGATACGGTCCGTCCGGTCAACGGATGGCGCAAACAGCCTTTCACGCCGAAGGTGGAAAACGGCAAACTTTACGGATTGGGCAGCAACGATGCCGGAGCCAGTGTGGTTTCGCTGTTTCAGGTATACCGCTATCTGAGTTCCACCGAACAAAGCTACAACCTGATATTCCTTGCTTCGTGCGAGGAGGAGGTTTCGGGCAAGAACGGTATCGAGAGCGTGCTTCCACAGCTTCCGCCCATCACATTGGGAGTTGTAGGCGAGCCGACCGAAATGCGTCCTGCTATCGCCGAGAAGGGTTTGATGGTGCTCGATGTTACGGCCAGAGGAAGAGCCGGACATGCGGCACGCAACGAAGGCGAGAATGCCATCTATAAGGTTCTTGACGATATCGAATGGTTCCGTAGCTATCAGTTCCCGAAGCAGTCATCGCTGCTCGGACCGGTAAAGATGAGCGTGACACAGATCAATGCCGGTACCCAACATAATGTAATTCCGGATATCTGTACCTTCGTAGTGGATATCCGCAGCAACGAGTTCTATTCGAACGAAGAGCTCTTCAAGGAAATCACTTCACACATCAGTTGCGAAGCGAAGGCACGTTCCTTCCGGCTGAACTCTTCACGGATCGATATCGACCACCCGTTTGTCCGGAAAGCGATTACACTGGGCAAGGAGCCGTTCGGCTCGCCGACCTTATCCGACCAGGCACTGATGCCTTTCCCGTCGGTCAAGATCGGTCCGGGGAAATCGTCACGCTCGCATACGGCCGACGAATATATCATGCTGAATGAAATTGAAGAAGCCATAGGCACTTACATAGCGATTCTTGACGGATTGCAATTATAATCATTTACAACCGACTTATGAAACGTATCAATTACACCTTCCTTTTCCTGTTGTGTGCCGTGCTGCCTTTCATATCTTGCGGAAGCAGCAACAAGAATAACGCACAGGAAAACGAAACCGAAGAACAAGCTCTTGTCAAGGCACCCGACTTCAATGCCGACAGTGCCTATACCTATATCGCCGATCAGGTAGCGTTCGGTCCGCGAGTCCCCAATACCGCTGCACACCGTTCTTGCGGCGAATACCTGGCCAAAAAGCTGGAAGGCTTCGGGGCAAAGGTTTACAACCAGCAGGCCGATCTGGTAGCCTACGACGGTACCATACTGAAGTCGCGCAACATCATCGGAGCCTATAATCCGGAAAGCAAGAAGCGTGTGATGCTCTGCGCCCATTGGGACAGCCGCCCGTATGCCGACAACGGCGAAGAGAAGTATCATCATACCCCCATCGACGGTGCCAACGACGGTGCCAGCGGTGTAGGTGTATTGCTCGAAATCGCCCGACAGATCCAACAGAAAGCTCCGGCTATCGGCATCGATATCATCTTCTTCGATGCGGAAGACTACGGCACACCCGACTTCTATCAAGGGATGCATCAGGCAAACACCTGGTGTCTGGGTTCGCAATATTGGGGAAGAATCCCTCATGTAGCCGATTACAAGGCACGTTACGGCATCCTACTCGACATGGTAGGCGGCAAGAATGCAACCTTCTACTACGAAGACTATAGCAAACACACAGCCAACAAGGCCATGAAGAAAATCTGGAAAACTGCCGACAAGCTGGGCTACAGCAACTATTTCATCAAGCAGGATGGCGGCAGTGTGGTAGACGACCACATGTATGTGAACCAGCTGCGCCAGATACCGTGCGTCGACATCATTGACTACAATCCGAATACCGACACCGGTTTCAATCCGACCTGGCACACCATCGACGACAATATCAAGAATATCGACAAGGCTACCTTACAGGCCGTAGGGCAGACCGTAATGACAGTAATATACAACGAAAAATAACATAACAGCAACATGAAAACAATCAATGAACTTCAAGACGAAGTAATCGAAGAATTCAGCGATTTCGACGATTGGATGGATAAGTACCAGCTGCTTATCGATCTGGGAAACGAACAGGAACCGCTGGATGAAAAATACAAGACCGAACAGAACCTGATCGACGGTTGCCAGAGCCGTGTGTGGTTGCAAGCCGACCTGATTGACGGCAAAGTGGAATTCCAGGCCGAAAGCGACGCCCTGATTGTGAAAGGTATCATCGCCTTGCTCATCAAGGTAGTTTCGGGACATACTCCCGACGAGATTCTGGAGTCCGACCTCTATTTCATCGAAAAGATCGGTCTGAAGGAACACTTGTCGCCGACCCGCAGCAATGGTCTACTTGCTATGGTAAAACAAATGCGCATGTACGCATTGGCATTCAAGGCGAAACAGGAAGAAGGAAAAGCTTAAATTGACCGGTTTCCCAGCCGGAAAGCCACATTATATCCTGACAACTTAGGTTCATCCCTGCAGTGATGGATGTTTATCATCATAGTGACGAACATCCATCACTGCAGGGATGAACATTTATCAGCCTAAGGATAAACCG
This sequence comes from uncultured Phocaeicola sp., assembly GCA_944321335.1. Classification (GTDB taxonomy): domain Bacteria; phylum Bacteroidota; class Bacteroidia; order Bacteroidales; family Bacteroidaceae; genus Phocaeicola. The sequence continues at coordinate 52,501 of CALUKX010000008.1, forward strand.
GGATTGTCAAGATATGCCCAACCAGCTGCCGGCACAAATCCCGGAATCCATCCTTAATATTATTCCCTAAAATCCAGTTATCCGAGCCACACGGAAATCCGATGACACGAGTGTGAAAGACAAAAGACTTGCTTTCACCCATAACACGCTATGAGTGAGCGAGTTGAAAGAGTGAAAGCTTTTTTCATAAAAACTAGAATCAGTGCATCTGTGCTTTGGTACATTTCACCAACACCTTCTCACCACCTGCCAACGTCGTGGCAAACAGATACAGATCTCCCCCTTCCTTCAGTTTCAGCTTCTTCCGGAGTTCGGCTACCGATGCCGGGAAATTGCGGACTGTCAGATTCGCCTTGTCAACGCCCTGAAGGAATGTTTTCAATTCTTTCTTTCCGAAACCCGACACTTCCAGTACCTCAAAGCAACGGCCTGGGAAATCAACCGGTGTGGATGATGTGTAAAGATGACTGTTGGCATGCAGTTTCTTTACCCCATAGCGTTCGGCAAGCAAACGATAAGGGCCAGCCTTCAGCAAAGCCGCTCCCGGCTCATACAGATACTTCTCCACCTTGTCGACCAAAGGGCATGAAGCCTGTTTCTCCTCATTCAGCGTAAAACGGAAATGTTGTTCCTCGCCGGTGTTCGTAAACTGTTGGCAGATCAGTTGCACTTCGGTGACCGCATCTTTCGACAAAATGACCAGAATCTCCTTACATTCATTGCCGACAGCTACGATATGAAGTTCTTTGAGGTATTTCAGATCGCGGAAAGCCGAAGCAAGATCAAGCATCGGCGACAACTTGACCATCACCGTCCGTCCCTTTTCGACCAACAACGGCTCAAGCTTGCACACATCGGGTTCACAATCGGCTATCGCCACCGTCTTTCCCCCATGCGAATCCCTGCGGGCGGGGTCGAGAAAGAGCAAATCGACTCCCGGCATTGTCTTCAAGAACTCGGTTCCGTCGGCCTGATGCACTTCGATTTGATCCAATCCGAGCAAAGGGAAGTTATGACGGGCAAGATCACAAAGTAACTCCTGACGCTCCACGTAATGAGCTTGCCGGAAGTTGCGTGCCAGAAATGAGCAATCCACCCCCAAACCCGAAGTCAGATCGGCCATTGTTTGTCCGCTCACCAGCGAAGCCTTGTAACGGGCAGTCACCTCCGACGAACATTGCTCCATCGACAAATGCGGCGGGAACAAGATACCTGGTGTATCTGCCCACAGCGGAACCTTTTTCTCCGCAATCTGCCATCCGGCAATCTGCACGACAGCCTCAGCCATATCCACCGAAGGATATTTGGCGGCCTGCAAAGCCAGGGAACGCACATCTTCGGAACGATGGGCGGTGATGAATGCCAATGTTTCGGGCGACAACTCTTTCATAACACTTCTTTTTTTGGTAAAGATACGAAACATTCGGCAGTAATCCGACAACACATGGCCGGATAGATACCCGTAGGGCGATAAAAAAGGCGGCAATACCGAAGTATCGCCGCCTGCACAAAAATTATAAACACTATTTATTTCTTCAATAAAACGCTGTCGATCGCCTTCTTGAAATCCGCTTTAGACATCGCACCGGTAGCCATCTGAGGTTGTCCCTCTGCAGGGATGAACAGCAAGGTAGGAATGCTTCGGATGCCGAATGCAGCCGCCAGTTCCTGTTCCTTGTCGGTATCGATCTTATAGATAACAATCTGTCCGTCGTACTCACCGGCCAGCTCTTCGAGTATCGGAGCAATCATCTTACAAGGGCCGCACCAGGTCGCATAGAAATCGACGATAGCCGGCTTGTCGCCCTCGTACTTCCACTCGTTCGGATTCTTCTCGAAATTATATACTTTTTCAAGAAACTCAGCCTTGGTAAGATGCACCACCTGAGCCTTTCCTTCTTTTTCCATACCAGTACCATTTACATTGTTATCATTCGCTGACGTACGCCCACATGCTGTTGCTGTAAACAAAGCCACGAACATTAAAAATAAAAGTTTTCTCATGATTATTATCTGCTAACATTAAAATTATCTTTCATCAAGCCGTTTCTTCATCCAGTGACAGAAAGCAGTCATTTATCAAGGTATTTCTTAAAAGCAACAAATTATACACCATTATTGTTTTCCGAAGCCCCGACAAAAACAGGAATCGAATATTCATGAATCATATCACAGAAACTATTGATTTAATTTGTAACTTAGTCTCTGCAAAAGTAAAGATAATAAAAATAACACATAACGAAAAACAAGCAACCATGAAAAAAGTAAAAATCACGGTACTGAGAAGAACTTTTATAGAAGACCTTGCAAAAGAATATGGTGCAAAGATATGCTCCGGAAACGAAGATATACGCTCATAATTCCATGCACGGCTGAACGGATATACTCCGGAAAATCTGAAAGCATACGTCTAAAGTGAACGGGTATGCTCCGGAAAAAGGGTGCTACAACCTGCAATTCTCGGAGGTGAACGGATATGCTCCGGAAAAATTGAGATTTTAATGTCTGGTTATCCATTTTTTCATCCTTTTAGGGGATGAACGGATATAAGATTGTGCTTTTAAAGGCTATTTTTTTGCTTTATAGGCTGCCGGAAAGTGAACGGGTATGCTCCGTTTTCGCCAGCAGCTGCAATGACGGATTACGTCCGGTTATTTTCAAGTTGGAAGCAACCAACGAAGAATCATCATTGAACTATACTCCTGTGCATGAAAATTAACAGGACTGTAGAGAGCCAGAAACCAATCATGTCATTCAAATTTCCACATCCACAAAAAATACCGGCGAGACAAACAATGATGATTTGTTTATCCCGCCGGTTACCAAATGGTTATTATAAAAAGATTATCAGTATTCCTCTTCATTGAAGAAGAAATCTTCTTTGCTTGGGTAGTCTGGCCAAATGTCTTCAATGCTTTCGTAAATTTCGCCTTCATCCTCCATTTCCTGCAAGTTTTCAATCACTTCCAGCGGAGCACCTGAACGCATAGCATAATCAATTAACTCGTCTTTAGTTGCTGGCCATGGCGCATCTTCCAGCTTTGAGGCCAATTCCAATGTCCAATACATAGTATACTAAATTTTAAAAGTTGTAAATTCTATTTTTGACGCACAAAAGTATAATAAATTCTTTCATTCGCAACCCTTATCCCAATAAATTTCTTTATTTCCTGTCAGATTATTCATTTTTCTTGATAAGACAAACAAGTAATCTGACAATCTGTTTACAAATTGCTTCACTTTTTCATCTATAACTACATTTTCCTGTTCCTCCAAAGCCAATATCCGTCGTTCTGCGCGGCGGCATACGGAACGGCATACATGACACAATGAAGCCACATAAGCCCCTCCAGGTAAGACAAAAGCATGAAGGGGAGGCAAAGATTCGTCCAGTTTATCGATAGCCCGTTCCAACCGTTCTATACATTCGGCCGTAATCTTACTTTCGACATGCAGATCGGTCTGCGACTGGTCGGTAGCCAGATAAGAGCCCAACGAAAAAAGTTTATGTTGGACAAAAAGCAACAATGCCCGGTTTTCATCGTCTTCCATCGAAGCGACCAACACACCAATATTCGAATTCAATTCATCGACGGTGCCATAAGCTTCCAGACGGGCATGTGTCTTGGAAACGCGTACACCTCCCACCAACGACGTAGTACCCTTATCGCCGGTACGAGTATAGACCAAACTTTTCTTCATAGTATCTTCAGTTAAAGGAAATTGACAATCCGATGCTCTTTCACACGTTTCGGATCAAAGAAAACCAGACCGATGTCATACAGGTCGAAAGTGACTCCGGTACGGGAGTCGGCCACTACCTGTTTCCACCATGCGGTCTTCTCTTCCGAATCATACGGCGCACCGATGACAAAGCATGTCCGGCTGCCGACATAGGGCAGCAACCGTTCAAACACTTCCTTGTAATCGGGCGTATGTGCTATATGTACCAAGCCAAGGGGTTTATGCTGTTCCAACCACGAACCGACTATCGAAGCTTCGCCTATCTGTATTCCAGGACAAGTTCCCAACAAACGTTTCACCTCATCAGGGAGTGTTTCCTGAGCGACAGTCAGCAAAGGCGTCTTTCTGGCTGTAGCCAGATAAACTGTTTCCAATCCGCTTCCGGTACCAAATTCCAAAACAGAATCGGGCTGGAAATAGTTCACCAGACGGAACAGAAGTTTATCGGTCTTTTCCCGGTAATGCGGAAACCGTTCCACTTTCTTCCTTTCCTGATGCAGATGACTATAAGCATAATACGGCATCTTTTCATAAACGACAAAAGTTATCAGGAAGAAGTCGGAAGGTGAATGTACCCCATAACCGCACCGATGCCGGAAACGGCGCACCCAATTCCATCCACGTAAAAACATATCAGCCATACAAAAAACTCTTCACTTAGTAACACGAACAAAGATAAATAAAAAAAGGAAAGTAGCAACACAATCCTTTTCAAAGACACGAATCAAATAAAAAAAGTATTGCCCGGTTCTGCAGGCAATACTTTTCTTTATGAATCTATGCTTGTTGTCCGATTATTACTGGCGTGCACCCAATTTGTCGTCGAGATAAAGGATGCCGGCATGGTCGCCGCACTTCTTCAGCTTCTCAACGATACCTTGAGCGGTAGCCTCTTCTTCCACCTGTTCGCGGACATATCCCCACAAGAAATCCTGTGAAGCCTTGTCCTTAACTTCGGAAGCCACATTGACGAGGTTGTCGATCAATTCAGAAACGTGACATTCATGTTTGTATACATGTTCGAATACTTCCAGTACGCTTCCCCAACCCTGTGGAACCACATCAATCTTATCGACCAAAGCCACACCACCACGTTTAGCCAGATAATCTGCCAGATCGTATGCATGCTGCAGCTCTTCCTGAGACTGAAGTTTCATCCAATGTGCAAAACCGTCGAAACCTTCTTTCTTCAGATAGAAAGACATGGAAAGATACAAGTTTGAAGACCACATTTCGGCTGTAATCTGTTCGTTGATTGCTGCCTGTAATTTTTCTGAAATCATAGTTGTATGTTTTAAGAGTTTATCAAATTCCAAAATCAGCAACCAACCCACAAAACAAGTGCCACATCTCAGAAAAAGCCGGAAAACATGTTGTTAAACAAAAAATTTGGCAAAGAAAAATACGGACAAAGAACAAACGATTACCTTGTGCCAAATTGTCACCACCTCATTCGGCAGTCGGATACTTCTGCAACATGACATCTTTTCCCCAAAAGAAACGTGAAAGATGCAGCAGATCCATCACTCTGGCCAAAAACCACGAACCGGCAACGGCCAACGTCAGAGCCACTGCCAGAAAACAGATTCCGGTAGGATCGAACGAAAACAACGGCACCAACGGTTTGACAAGCATGGTAAATACAGGAGAGAATACAAGCAAAACGAACGAGTTGGCTCCCCAATAATTGATGAAACGGGCAGCTCCGACAGGCAATATTCCATAAACGGCAAGCAGAAAAGCCGAAACAGTATAAACGATAGCCATCCCACCCAACGTAAACCGTTCGAAGTTGGCAGGGAAACAAGCCAACAGAACCAAAGGAACTATCGCCAGCCACGACGGGCGGAAGAAACCAGTATACGCCATCCTGCATTGATGCAGAACAACACCGACCATAAAATAAAAGGCATTCGACAGTACCATCAACGAGACGCAATCGGCCTCAATCCAAAGGCAGAGAGCCAACAGAATCAGACGGGAAACCATATCCAACTTCTTTCCGCATCGGTCGACTACCCAATACGTAACGCCACACAACACCAATGTATGCAGATACCAATAAGGCCCCATCGGATCAAGAAAGAGCTTCTCGAGCCAGAGTCCGGCACTCAAATCATCCACCTTGTCGCGGACAGGAAGAATGGAAGACATCACCACATAGCCCGATTCCATAATAACATAAGGAATGAAAATCCAAAGCATCGAAGCGAAGAAACGGCGGGCAGGTTTCTCTACGTGCATCAGATAACCGGAAATCATCAGAAAGATAGGCATGTGAAACGTATACACGAACTGTTTTGTCAGCGGATACTTGTCGCCGATATATACCAGATGAAAGACAATCATCAGCAAAATACAGATGCCTTTCAAGAAATCAAGTTCTCCAATTCGTTTTCCCATACGTTACATTGCATTTAATTCTGAATGGTCCGAAACAAAAAAATCCTGATAACCATTAAGTCATCAGGATTTGTGGTACCCAGACCCGGGGTCGAACCGGGATGGATGTTACTCCACTGGTGTTTGAGACCAGCGCGTCTACCGATTCCGCCATCTGGGCAATTGCTCATTTGCGGTTGCAAAGGTAGAACGTTTTTTTCAATCCGCCAAATTTAAACATTATAAAATGGATATTTTAACGAACTAAAAACCTCCAAATTTTGTTATAAGGTCTGAATATTAAAAGCAAACTACTCTTTTTCACCCAGTTATAAAACATGCCGATAGTATGAATATTGGACTGAATTTCTTAAATTTGCACTGAATGAAACAAGAAAAGATTAACAGATTGATGAATATGAACAAATTACTGAACGGCTTTGTACTCTTCGGCCTCCTGGCAGTGGGGAGCATCTCCTGCAACAAACAGAACGGATACGAAATCCAAGGACAGATAGATGATGTAGATTCAGGTACCATTTACTTGAAATGTTACCGCGACGGCAATTTCCAGATTGTCGATTCGGCTACAGTCAACGGTGGAAGCTTTACTTTCAAGGGTAATACCGACCAACCTCTGGTATATGGTCTGACCACCTCGGCAGAAAGCCGCCGTCCGCTATCCTTCCTTATCGGCAATGAAAAGATACAGACCCGATTGAACGAATCGGAAAAGAAGATTGAGGTTACAGGTTCTCTTCTGAACGATCAGTTGGTACAAAACTCACAAATTGCATCACTCGACAATATCGACAGCCTGATCCGTAAAGATCCGAGATCGATTGCCAACGCCTATCTGTTTGTCCGCAACTTTGCCCCACAGATGGATTACAACCAAATCCAAACCATCCGCAGCCAGTTTGATGGATCATTGAAAGGAAGCGAATACATGAACCGGATAGACACCCTACTGAGTCAGTTGAAAAACCTTCAGATAGGTGCTACTGCACCCGATTTCACATTGCCCGACACATTGGGCAACCCTATCACCCTGTCGTCGCTTCGCGGCAATTATGTGCTGATTGATTTCTGGGCATCCTGGTGTCCGGATTGCCGTAAAGAGAACCCGAATGTAGTAGCTGCACATAAACAATTCAACAATAACAACCTTATTTTCCTTGGAATATCACTCGACACAAAGAAAGAGCCGTGGCTTAAGGCCATTCAGAAAGACAGTCTGGCATGGAACCATGTCAGCGATCTGAAAGGTTGGGATTCGGATGTAGCCAAACTTTATGCCATCAAATGGATTCCACGCAACTATCTCATCGATCCGAACGGCGTCATCCTCGCTTCCGGCCTGGAAGGAGAAAAGCTCATTCAAAAACTAAAGGAAATATTCAACTGACCCCAATCTTCCATAGGGCCGGACTGAAAAGTCCGGCTCTTCTTATTTCTTTAATCCACCATTCAGATTAGGGAGGAACACGGCTATCGCACCCAATAAAGGCAATATGGTAGTTATACGAAAAATGAACTCGATGCTGGTCTGGTCGGCCAACCAACCGAAGAAGACCGATCCGATACCCCCCAATCCGAACGACAGACCATAGAAACCGCCTACAATCATTCCGAACTTATCGGGGACCAATTCGGTAGCATACACCAAGATGGAAGAAAAAGCCGAAGAGATGACCAATGCAATGACGATAGACAATGCAATGGTCCACCCCAGACTCACAAAAGGCAGCAATACTGTAAACGGAGCCGCACCAAAGATCGAACCGAGAATCACATATTTACGACCTACCCTATCACCGACAGCACCTCCAACAATGATTCCGACTGCAAAAGCGAAAAGATAAACGAACAGACACAACTGTGATGCCTGTATGGATATACCGAACCTATCTATCAGAAAGAATGTAAAATAGTTGGCCATACAGTTTATGTAGAGATTCTTGGAAAACATCAGAACAACCAAAAGCAACAAGGCAAAACCGATCTTCCTTTTCGGCAAAGACCTTACCCCTAAATCCACAGATTCAGTCTTCCAATGCAATCCGTTGACCAACTGACGGCTGAGCCACTTGCCCACCCAAGCCAATAGCACTACAGCTACTATGGCACAAATGGTAAACCATCCGATGGCTTTCAACCCATAAGGCACCACAATCAAGGCAGCCACCAACGGCCCGATGGCATTTCCCCCTTCTCCGCCGACCTGAAATATCGACTGTGCCAATCCTTTCCGATGCCTGGCAGCCATCTGTGCCACACGCGAAGCTCCCGGATGGAAGATGGCAGAACCGCAACCGATCGTGGCAACGGATATCAGAATAATATAGAAATTGGGGGCAGTAGCAAGCATGATCAATCCGATAAAGGTTATACACATACCGAAAACCAGAGAATAAGGCTTCGGATGACGGTCGGTATAAGACCCGACAAAAGGCTGGAAGATAGAGGTAGTAAACTGGAACACCAACGTAATGATACCGATCTGGGCGAATGAAAAGCCGAACTTATCCTTGATCAACGGATAGCTTGCCGGTATGACCGACTGTATCATGTCATTCAGCAAATGAGTCAATGTGATTACAATCAAAACCTCATAGACGGTCTTGGCTGCAGAAAGGCTCGGATGTTTCTGAAGCGGTGTATCCATAGATTGTTTAAGGTATTAGAACACGAGGCCATACGGCCTGTCTGATATGCGATTAAAGATACAAAAAAAATTCATACCAAACCGTTTCCTGTCGAAAAGTTTTGTTTTTAACATCTACAAAAAATAGAGGCTGTCTCAAATTGAAATATAATTTGAGATGGCCTTTTTTGTGTCTGCAAAAAAAAAATCGGGCAAGCCCCAA
>CALUKX010000009.1 GCA_944321335.1 uncultured Phocaeicola sp.
TTTCTGCAAATTTACGCTCTTGGAACCATATAAACAACTGTACTACAATATTTTAATTTATAGAACTCCTCTTAAAAACAGCTACTGCAATCCAAAGTACACTTGCGATAAAGCCTATAATGGAGACTATTGTGATTTTAGTATCTTGCGCCATACCGCTTTGAATCACCAAGTTTATTATGAGGGCATTAAACCCAATATAAAGTAACACACCAAGTATTAGCCACCATATTTTGAAGAATTGCCAAACTAATGTGTATACTATTATTTTAAAGTGGAGATTGAAGAAATAGAAAATGTTGTTGATGGCATCATATTCTTCTTGTTTGCTACTGTCTTTACAAGTCAAATGCCACGGGCCAAACAGCCATCCTATAAAGGGGTGCTTTCTATCCAACGCACCTACAGGATAGTTATACATTGGCCAAGGGTCACGAAAAAACCAAGAATTAGATTTGAAAGGTGAATACGGCTCTTTCTCATTGAAATGCTCATGAATAAAAGCCGATTCCGTTTGCCAATCGTTTTCATTGGCTTGCTCATTGTCTTGGATATCTTCAACAGGGCATCCGCAGTTAGGACACGCTGTTGCACCGTTTGGAATGATTGTACCGCATTCTTCACATCTTCTTTCTGCCATAATGCAATAATTTACAGTTGCATCTATGGCCTTTCGATGCGATTACTTTTTATTCTGATTTTGTGGCATAATAAAAGAAAAGTGAGGCCACCATTCCACCTCATCCACCGTGTAGGGCTTCGACTCCCTTGTAATATAGATAAGGAGAACAGACAGCCCCACTTTGGAGGGTATATCGTTTAGACAATATACGCACACCAAAGAGAGCGTCCTTCTCATCTTATTCTGATATTACCATACGGTGAGTTGTCGAAGTTCACACGGTCAGAATAAGCGAAAATGCGCTTTCTTTCAATATGTCCGTACTTGCTTTACGCTAAGTACGTCACAAAGATAGCTAATTTTCAGAGAAGAACGCTCGTATTCTTAAAATAAATTATCTAACAACTAAAAATCAAGTAAATCATACGTCTCAAGTAACTCTTTTTCCCTGATTCCCAAATATATTTTAGTAACCGATACATTGGAGTGATTGAAAAGTTCTGAAAGCCTCATTAGTGCCATATTTGCGTTTTCACCTGCACTTTCAAACACTTTTCGTCCGAATGTCTTTCTAAAAGTGTGAGTGGAAAAGTGTTCTATCTTCAAGCTATACTGTTTCTTTATCATTTTAAGCAGGACATTTATACGCTGAGTGCTATATACTACTTTCTTTTGGCTTAAAAAGCATTTCTCATCATCATTCGTGATATGCAAAGCGTCATGGCATTTACGGATATGCTGCTGAAAGTCTGAATTGATTTTCACGACCCTACGTTTGTTCGTCTTTTTCTCGTTGATAGTAAACTTATCATCATCCAGTAACATAGACCAAGTTAAAGTTAGAATGTCGCTGATACGCAGCCCAAAGAAACAACCACAACCAAGAAGAAGTGACATACGGTAATTTTTATCTTTAAACAATTTGCGGATAAGACTCATAGCTGTGTCCCATTCTAAGTAATCACTTGTCTGATATTTATGAATTGCTTGTTTCATATATTCTGTCTTGCTAATTATTTTCTGTTACTGAATATCTTTAATGCCTTATCATCCATAAGTCGCTTATTTCTAACGTATATTCAAAACTGTGGAGAAAGTGAATGTTTTATGCAGCCATCATTTGACCACTTTCTGATGGCAGGATTATTGCCATCAATTCTGCTTTCTTTGCCTCATACACTTTGTTGGATTCTTCATTCTTGCTCCAAAGGTTAGCATGTACGTTCTCATAAGTTAGAGTCCACAAATCACGCAAAGCTTTTCTTATGCTTACATCGGTAATGGTAGCAACCAATTCAACGAAATAACGCATTGAACCTCTTGCATAGTCCATTGCAGGATGTGAATAATCTGCCATCATCCAATACCAATCGTGATTTTTCAAAGTTTCTAATGCCTTATTTATGATTTCTGTTGTTGCCATATCTCTTTAAGTTTTTATTGTTATTACGTTTCTTAATCACAATGCAAAGATATGACATATACTTAATATAAGCAATTTTCTTAAGCTAAAGAGATCTAAAAAGATGACTTTTATTCATTATATATCATTTCTCTTGTTGCTGACCTGTAAAAACGAAAAATGGAGCTTAATAAAGCCCCATTCACTTAATCTACGATGCCGATAATCCGTTCTTCTTTAAATCCTCTCCACGCCATCTTCTGCAAGTCAATATAGGCAAACATGCCATAGAATCGTTTTGGAATTCCTGTGCCTGAAACATTGGCTTTAACCGCATCCGATTGAAGCGTTCCGACTGCATACCTGATAGAACCGTCTAACTTTTGATAACAGAATCGGACAACTTCACCTCTCATCATACGCTTCTTCAATGTTTCAATTATCATAGCTTTACTGACAGAAGTTGCTGCGTCCATTTCAAAACCCATGCACTTGATTGCCGACTTAACTACATTTGCGGTGTTAAACTGAATTGCTTTCATATTTACTCGTTTTAAACAGTTCTACGTGATTATTACGATGTAAAGATATGACATTTATTTAATACGAGCAAAATCATAAAGCTAAAGAATCTAAAATAGATGATTTCTATTCATTATCTGCCATATTTGCCGTATCTTTGCAAGAAAAGTATCTATATGGAAGCAACGGAAAAGAAAGAACGCACGGTAATTCATTTGCAAATGGGTGATGTGCATGAGTATTACGGTAGCATCGCCAACATATATGAATTCCATTCTGCGGAAGAACTTGGAATAACATACGGCTCGTTACGCAATTATGGTTTGTCCGCTGATAAGCCGTATGCCAATAATAGATGTATCATTCGGAAAGGTGTATTGCGCCAAAAGGCAGGAGGCAGAGGACGGAAAATGAACTATTAAAATGTCTTTTTCATTTTGCTCGTAAAAAGACTTCTATTATTTTTATATATTTCCAAACACATACCATTTGACCGATCTTCCATAAAGCAAGACTCACACTTTCCATCACATTTGAAGCCGTTAGTACAATCGTTTTCTTTATATGAGCAATCTTTTATGCCATAATATGAAGTTACTAATAGTCGAAAATCCTTGAATGACATCTTATTAAAAAGTGAACATCTCTTATATAAGAGCAATAATATAGATGTTTGAGTAAGTTTTCCCTGCTTTTTCTTTGCAATGGATTTCATGTCAAAAGTCTTATCAATTTCCTTCAAAATTTCATCTACTCTATTGTGATGTATGTATGGGCAAATCTTACTCCAAAACTGCTCAGCATCAAATTCCTGTACCGTTTCAGTGGCTTTATCTAATCCTTGAATCACCCGTACATAAATAGGATTATCTTCCATTATAAAGTGAGCTTTACCTCTCTTTTGGGTATCATACATAAAATAGGAATATAATTCCTTAACAACGGGAATTCCTGATTTCATATCATAGTACGAAACTCTACATTCTTGAAAGACCTAATCAGTAGCGAAGAATGCACGATATTTCGTATATGGTTCTTTTGCAAAGTAATACTCTATTAGATAATTGTATTGTGCCATACTTAGTCAGTTTTTATATGCGAATATAGTAAAATCCCCTCAGAATCTTCAGAAAATCCCCTGAAAAATCCCCTATATCAAAATATACTACTGATAATCAATTGACTAATTATGTGGTCTGAAAGATGATAACTTTTAGGAGGGCAAAGTGATATACTTTTGCAGCGTCAAAAGGATCCAAAAGACAAAATCTAAATGTTTAATTAAAAACAAGAAATATGGCAAAGAATAATTCTGATACAATGTTTGAATATTCAACTTTAAATGAGATAGTTGAATATGGAATGAAAGCTGAAAAGCGAGAGTATTTATACAAAAATCTGTGGATTGAAAAGGAATTGACTGTATTCTTTGGAGCAGCCAATGTCGGCAAAAGTATGATTGCTGTGCAGATTGCAGAAGAAATTGCAAAGAAGGGTAAGAAAGTGATGTATTTTGACTATGAATTGTCAGAACAGCAGCTAAGTGATAGGTATGAAACTGAAGATGGAAAAGGGCATTATGTTTTTTCAGAAAACTTACTTCGCCCAAAGTTGGATGTGGATAAGTATTGCGTTGATAAAGAACGCTTGAAAAAGCTGTTTCAGAGGATGGAAGAAGCAACAGACATGGGGATTAAGATTTTCATAGTGGATAATATAACTTACCTGAATTCCAATCTGCAAAAGGGGAATGAAGCTACAAAGTTTATTATTAATTTTAAGTCTAAAATGGAGATGTTGGGGGTAAGTGTTTTATTGCTTGGCCATTCTCCAAAGGTTAAGGATAATGCAATACTTACCTTAGATAAACTTTCAGGGAGTAAAAACTTATCTAACTTCATAGATTCTTGTTTTGCCGTCGGCAAGGTTGAAGGAGAAAGAAAAGCTTATCTCAAACAGCTTAAAGCAAGGAGTTGTGCTATCAGCATGGACGAGAATCATGTACCTGTCGGTACTTTGACAAAACGGAAAGATGGCTTCATAGAGTTTGCGGAAGAAGGGTATACTGTGGAGAAAGAGTTATTGAAAGGAAAACCTGATATAACTCCACAGAAAGAACAGGCTTACAAACTGTATAAAGAGGGCAATAGCTATAGGAAAATATCAAAGATGATAGGCGTTAGTGATAAGACAGTAAAGTCATGGGTTGATGATTATATAGCTTATTATAATGCGAAAGTTGATAATTCTTTGGAAAACAAAGAAGTAGATCTAAAGAATGATAATAATTAGGCTGATATTCAGTTTCAGTTTGCGGTAATGGTAGGTATAATTTAAATTTGGTCATGAGATGAAGATAGATATAGGTATGATAAAAGAGGATAGGAACTTTTCTGAAATTGATGATGAAAAGGCAAGTGTGTTGGTAGATACTCTCTATGAGTATTCAGTATTAGTGTTTAACATTTATAATAAAGCAGTAGCATGAATAAAGTATTTGATTTAAAGGATTTTGCAAAGGGTGAGAAGGAAAGTGAAAGAGTAGAAGGCAGAAATGCGTTGATCTATACCCGCGTTAGTTCAAGTGAACAGGTAGATGGTCAAAGTCTTGAAGTTCAGTTGGAAAAGTGTAGGGAGTATGCTGCAAAGCACTCCTACACCGTTCTTGGTGAGTTTGGCGGTAGCTATGAATCTGCCAAGAGTGATAAGGAACGGAAAGAGTTTAACAGAATGCTTACTTTCATTCGGAAAAGTAAGATTAAGATTGATGTAGTGATTGTATTTAGCACTTCCCGTTTCAGTCGGACGGGAAGCACGACAATCATTGAAGAAGTTGAGGCAAGGGGAGCTTATGTAGTGTCGGCTACATCAACCTACGATCCTCGGACTCCCGTAGGAAAGTACATGCAGTTGATGGAGTTGGCTAATGCAAGGTTTCAAAATGATGAAAAGCGGGCTACTACCATAGAAAACAGTATAAAGGCTTTATTGAAAGGACGTTGGATAGGTAAAACCCCAAGAGGTTATGACCAAAAGACAACGAAGAAAGAACAGGTTATCACAGTCAATGAAGAAGGAAAGCTGTTGCGCAAGGCTTTCTTGTGGAAGGCTTATAACAAACTTTCCAATGAAGAAATCAGACATCGGTTAGCTTCTGAAGGATTGATTATCTGTAAGCAGAAACTTTCAGAGGTGTTTAAGAATCCTTTCTACTGTGGTTATATGGCTCATAAGTTTTTACAGGGTGATATAGTGAAAGGCAATCATCCAGCTCTTGTCTCGGAAGAAATCTTTCTGAAAGTCAATGGTGAGTTGAGTAAGAATCATAGCGGTTATGAGTTGAAGATTGATAAAGACTATGCGCCATTGTTAGGTAGTATTAAATGCCCTTGCTGTGGGCATAACTTGACTGCAAGCATTTCTACGAAGATGCGTAAGCGGTTTGGACGCACTGACATCGGTTATTATGTATGTGGCCGTAAGGGGTGTAGATTCAATAGTTCCACTCGGAAAGTGCATGAGGCTTTTGAAATCTTACTGAATAGCTATGCTTTGTCTGACAAGGTAGAGAATCTGTTAAAGATACAGCTTGCCATGACTTTTGATGCGATGAATAAGGAAAATCAGGAAAGAGTAAAGGGTATCAAAGCGAATGTGAAGAAAAAGGAGAAAGAATTAGAGCAGGCTGAAACAAATTATGTGCTTTGTACTGATGCTAAGAAACAGGGGATATGTGAGAAGGTGATTGGAAGATTGGAGAATGAAATCAAAGATTTGAAGATAGAATTGGCGAACCTCGATACGGGAATATTGAACCTCGATAGATTTATTGATTTTGCTTTCAAGATGAGGTCTAACTTATTTGAATTGTGGCAATTACAAGGATTGGAGGGAAAGCGAAAACTGCAAAAACTCTTATTTTCTGACGGATTTATCTATGATAAGAATTCAGGCGATATTGAACCTAAGAGCGTCAATGTATTCTTTGTATTAAATAGCTCATATACAAACCCTTATAGAGATAAAAACAAGAGGACGAACCGTGATTTTAACGATTCGTCCCGTAGAGTACTCGAAGCGGGACTTGAACCCGCACAGCCATTACTGGCCAAGGGATTTTAAGTCCCTCGTGTCTACCGATTCCACCATTCGAGCATCCTTTCAAAGAAGAGCGGAAAACGAGACTCGAACTCGCGACCCTAACCTTGGCAAGGTTATGCTCTACCAACTGAGCTATTTCCGCATTTCGGGTGCAAATATAGGGAGATTTTATGTTACTCTCCAAACATTTCACCCGTTTTCTTTCTGAAATTATCGTTTTAACGACCTAAAAGCGACTTCTCGGCCTGCTCTACCGCCTCGAAATTGAAACCGCCTACTACCTTGTCCATCAACTCGGTAATCTTGTCGTTACACAGGTTTCCGATACTTCCTGCATGAGTGTGATGCACTTCCCTACCGTGAGTGAACTTGCCGGCCTCGATATCCAATCCCACCTTCTTGTAGGCATCGCGGAACGGCATTCCTTCTGCTGCCAGACGGTTTACTTCCTCTACACTGAACATATAGAGATACTTGTCGTCGTCGAGGATATGCTCGTTGATCTTAATCTTGTCCATGATGTACGATGCCATCTGCAGGCAGTCTTTCAGTTCTTCGAAAGCCGGAAGGAATACTTCCTTGATAATCTGCAGGTCACGGAAATAACCCGACGGCAGATTGTTCATAATCATCATAATCTGCTGCGGCAAGGCCTGTATCTTGTTGCATTTCGCACGGGTAAGCTCAAACACGTCGGGGTTCTTCTTGTGGGGCATGATGCTGGAGCCGGTGGTACATTCATCGGGCAACTTCACGAATCCGAAGTTCTGACAGCTGAACATGCAGGCATCGAAAGCCATCTTCGACAGGGTTCCGGCAATGGATGCCAAGGCGAAAGCCACATTACGTTCCATCTTTCCACGTCCCATCTGAGCATATACCACATTGTAGTTCATCGAATCGAAGCCCAACAGACGGGTCGTCATCTCACGGTCCAACGGGAACGAAGAACCATATCCGGCAGCCGATCCCAGCGGATTGCGGTTGCACATCTTGTAGGCGGCCTGGAGGAACAGCATATCATCGACCAGACTTTCGGCATACGCACCGAACCACAGACCGAACGACGACGGCATGGCAATCTGCAGGTGTGTATATCCCGGCATCAACACATCCTTATATTTGTTGCTTTGGGAAATCAGAATCTTGAACAGATCCTCCACCGCTTCGGCAACCTGCTTGAGCTGCTCACGGGTAAACAGTTTCAAATCGACCAATACCTGATCGTTTCTGGAACGTCCGCTGTGGATTTTCTTACCGACATCACCCAACTTGCGCGTCAGCATCAGCTCTACCTGCGAGTGGACATCCTCGATACCGTCTTCGATGACGAAATCGCCTTTCTCGGCCGAAGCATAGATATTCTTCAGTTCGGCGAGAAGCACCTTCAACTCATCGGCAGTCAGCAATCCGATACTTTCCAACATGGTAATGTGCGCCATCGAGCCAAGTACGTCGTGCTTGGCCAGATAAAGATCCATTTCACGGTCGCGTCCCACCGTAAAGCGGTCAATTTCCTCATTGACCTGAACGTTTTTTTCCCAAAGTTTCTGAGCCATATCGTTTCTATAATTAATAAGGAATCATTGCCAGCATATCGGCCAGCTTTTCAACACCATCCTGCAACGGTTTCGATACCATCGCTTTCATAAACATGTTCACTTCGGCACGGATGGTTACCTTCAGTTTCGCTTCCTCTTCGGAAACAGGAAGAATCTGAATCCACAGATTCAAAGGAATAGGCGACTGTACACCTTCGAACTTGATGCATTTCAACGGTTCGCGTTCGATGATACGGAGCGTAAGGTTGAAGCCCTGAACCTTGATAGTCAGCGAATCACGGTCGAACGACAGATCTTCGAGCTTTCCTTCGAACTTGTCCTTCATCGCTTCGATACGGTCGCGTACGGAATCGATGTTATTCAAGTCGGACAACTTGTTATATACCCGTTCCTGGCTATAAGGAACATGCTTTACACTACTTTCAAATTGAGCCATAATAAAAAAAATAAAAAAACACGGATTGCATGGATGACACGGCTGCCTGAACAAACCGTGTGCCCGTGTAACCCGTGCCTTATGAATATCAAGTAATTACTTATTTACCTGTCCAGTGAGAAGGATCCTGTCTCCAAGCCTGCAGTACAGGGATATCAGCTTCGTCGATATAGTTGGTCTTCAACGCTGCTTCCAGAACCGCATTGTAGTTTGTAAGAGTAATCAGTTCAACCTTAGCGGCCTTGAACGCTTCTGCAGCTACATCAAAACCGTAAGTGAACGAAGCGACCATACCGGCAACTTCGCATCCGTTGTTACGGAGAGCCTGGACAGCCTTCAAGCTGCTACCACCGGTAGAAACCAAGTCTTCTACCACAACAACCTTCATACCCGGACGAAGTTCACCTTCGATCAGGTTTTCCAAGCCGTGATCCTTTGGGCTTGAACGGACATATACAAACGGGAGGTTCAATTCGTCGGCAACCAATGCACCCTGAGCGATAGCACCGGTAGCTACACCTGCAATAGCGTCAACCTCGCCGAACTTTTCCATAATAACACGACAGAGTTCCAATTTCACGAAATCACGCAAACACGGATATGACAAGGTCTTGCGGTTATCGGTATAAATCGGAGATTTCCAACCGGACGCCCATGTAAACGGGTTAGCCGACTGGATTTTAATCACTTTTGCTTTCAATAACTTTTCTGCAAATAATCTTTCCAAAGCTTTCATAACTTAATACAATCTGATAAACATTGATGCAAAAATAGAGAAAACCATTGGGAATAGGAAATATATGTATGAAATTTTTAGAGATAGTAACTTTTTTGTTCATTTTGCCCACGCCAATGTTACCACACTGATACGTATCCCCGTTATTCCGGCAAAAGCATCGGCACACGACACCAATGTAGCTCCGGTTGTGAGAACATCATCGACCAGAAGGATATGCTTGTTTTCCAACTGATTGAATGTTCCGGGCGTGATACTGAACAGACCTTCCACATTCTCCCATCGCCCGAAACTGCTTTTATGGGTCTGTGTAGCATTGTTACGTAAGCGGATTAAGAATTTTTCACGGACAGGAATGCCTGTAAGAAGGGAAATTCCATCGGAGAGCAACCGGCTCTGGTTGTATCCGCGCTGTTTCTGACGGGTAGGAAACAGGGGAACGGGTATCAGATAGTCTATATCGCAGAAAAAGGATGTCCCGGCAAGTTCAGCACCTATCAGCTTGCCCATCGAACGGCAAAGCTGTTTCTGTCCGTGATATTTCATGGCATGCAGCAAATCGGCTACTGCCCCGCCCTTTTCGAAATAGAAAAGCGAAAAAGCCCTTTCGATGGGGAAGCGTCCCCAGAAACACTTTTCCATACTATTATCGGCTGCATCCTGCAAGCGGGTATAGGGAAGATGCTGCAGGCACGCCACACAAACGCCCTCTTCGGTCAAAGTCAGCTTCTTTCCGCATACCGCACAGATACGAGGGAAGAAGAACTCCCTTAAATCAGTCAAGATAGTCATCGGAATCAGTCTGCTTGACGAAACGCATCACTTCATCCATCGCAAACCCACGTCCTACGGCAAAGCGGATAAGTTTGGCACTCCGTTCGTATTCGTTCTTTCCGGTCACGCTTCGAGCCTTCTGGCGTAACAATTCTTTCAATCCATTGCTATATTCTTCTTCATCAATCTCTTCCAAACCGGCCTGAATAGCATCCGAAGGAAGGTGTTTCATGCGCAACGCCTGCACAATCTTCATCCTGCCCCAACGGGTGAACCGGTATTTGTCGCGAACAAAGGCTTTACAAAAACGGGTATCGTCGAGATATCTCTCTTTCCGGAGATGAGCGACAATCCGTTCCGTCACTTCCGCATCCGCCCCCCACGCCTGCAGTTTCGCTTCCACTTCGGCACTGCAATGCTCAGCCGATGAGCAATAGGCTTCGGCCTTGAACTTCAATTCATTTTCCGTGTACTCTTTCATAATCTGACAGCTTTAACCATACGATCATTTCCCGACAGGTCTTTGCGGAGTTCCACCCGACTGTAGCCAAGTTGTTCGAGCAAATGTACCGTTTCCGGTCCGTAAGCACGGTTTATCTCGTAATACAGGCATCCACCCAGCTTAAGAATCTCCATCCCAAGTTCTCCGATACGCCGGTAAAACAGCAACGGATCCTCATCGGGAACGAAAAGCGCCAGTCCGGGTTCCCAATCAAGCACATTCCGTTCCATCTCCTTCCGTTCCTTCTCTGCAATATAGGGAGGATTGCTAACCAACACATCTACCCGAACGTCCGGATGTTCTTTCTGCAACACATCCACCCGTCGGAAATCGACCTTGACTCCATTGCTTACGGCATTTCCACGAGCTACTTCCAATGCTTTTTCGGAAACATCCCACGAAGCGACTTCGGCACCCTTGAGGCGTCTGGCCAATGTTATCGGAATACATCCGCTACCTGTCCCTATATCTAAAACGCACAAACCGCTGTTTTTTTCATGATCGGCCACAATCCAACCGATCAATTCTTCGGTTTCGGGACGGGGAATCAGCACATCGGGAGTAACGGAAAAAGTCAATCCCCCGAATATAGCATAGCCCAGAATGTACTGCAAAGGCTCATAGCGTTTGAGACGCAACAGAATATCTTCCAGCTTATCAAGGTCGTTCCTCGAAAAATTCATATCTTTGCCCGTATATAAATCGAGGGTCGAAAGATGAAATACATCCGTCAGGATGCATTTGGCTACGGCGGCTATTTCCTCATCAGGATATAGCCCCGCCAACGATTGCTTGATATATTGATAACTTGGATGCATACTGTGCAAAAGTAGACATATTTAAGGAGATTACCTATGACAACAGATGAAAAATACATACGCCGCTGTATCCAGCTGGCACGCAACGGGCTTTGTACCGCCGCTCCCAACCCGATGGTGGGAGCCGTGATTGTACACGACGGGAAGATTATCGGAGAAGGTTATCACATCCGTTGTGGTGAAGGCCATGCCGAAGTGAACGCCATCGCATCGGTCAAGGACGAAAGCCTATTGAAAGAATCGACCATCTATGTCAGTCTGGAACCCTGTTCGCACTACGGAAAGACACCTCCCTGTGCCGATCTGATTATCAAAAAAAGGATACCCCGGGTGGTAGTGGGCTGTATAGATCCTTTCTCGCTCGTATCGGGAAGAGGAATCCGGAAGTTGCGCGATGCCGGTATCGATGTAACGGTAGGCGTGCAGGAGAAGGAATGTCTGCAGCTCATCGAACGCTTCGTCACCTTCAATACACAGAAACGCCCCTATATCACGCTGAAATGGGCACAATCGGCCGACGGCTTCATCGACATCAACCGTAAGGAAGGACACCCCGTTGTTCTCTCCACCCCTATCACCTCCCTTTATGTCCACAAGCAGCGGGCGGAACACAAAGCCATTCTGGTGGGACGGCGTACGGCCCTGCTCGACAATCCGTCGCTTACTACCCGCAACTGGTACGGACAAAACCCAGTACGGCTGGTCATCGACCGCAAGCTTACCCTGCCGAAGACCTTACACATCTTCGACGGCAGCGTTCCGACCTGGATATTTACGGAAACCGAACACCCGTCGGATGAAAATGTAAACTATTATCAACTGGATTTCAGCCAAGACATCCTACCTCAGATAGCCCGATTCCTCTACGAACAGAAACTCCAGTCGCTGCTGATTGAAGGAGGAAGCCGGCTGTTGCAATCGTGCATCGACAGCGGATTCTGGGATGAAATCTACATCGAGCATGCATCGGTCTCACTAAACGAAGGAGTAAAGGCACCGCAAGTTCCGGAAGGACATTCCGTTGACTATCAAATACGGGATCATGTGCAAATTAGTCATTACAAGAAATAAAAAAGCTAAGAAAGAGCCTTTTGAGCGACAAAAAAGCCATGTTTATCCATAAATTTATATAAAACTTAAGATAAATGTGCTGAAACGCAAAAAAACTTTCTACTTTTGTAGCTTGTAACACAAAGAATACGTTTACAAATGAGAATAAAGTTTTTACCTAAAATAATTGCCGGTTTATTTATAGCTGCACCACTTATCACATCGTGCTTGGATGACGATACAACAAATATAATATACAGCTCGGAAACCAGCATTACATCTTTTAGACTAGGTACATTGTACGTTGAGGTACATGGGGTGGATAAGGAAGGGAATGATTCCGTCTATATGGACACCCTTACCATGTCGAATTATCCGTTCGCCATTGACCAGATAAACCGTACTATCGAGAACAAGGATTCGTTGCCGGTAGGAACAGACCTCTCACACGTGACAGTGAATATCACAGCCGACACGGAATATATTCTATACGGAAAAATCAAAGAAGAGGGAGAAGAGGCTAAAGATACAATCTGGAATGCTTCTGATACCATCAATTTTGCAGTTGCCCCAAAAGATGGACTGCAATTCAAGGTGGTAGCCTATAGCGGTATGATCGGCCGCCCATACTCTGTCAAGATCAATGTACACAAGCAAGACCCGGATTCATTACAATGGACAAACGGATTGTTGGGCAATGAATTCAATGCCGGTGTCCTGACCCGCCAGAAAGCGGTATATGCCGACAATAAGATTTACGTATTTGGAGTGGATATGAATGGACAGACAGTCGCTGAATGTATGGAAATCGATAGTGACAATAATCCCGGGAAATGGACTTCTGTCAAGTTGCCCCAAAATACAGACAGCTATTCAGCAACAATATGCAACGGAACAATCTATTTCCTTGCCGACGGCTGTTTATTTACCCTGACTTCTTATGGATACCGTCAATGCAGCAGTGTTACTGACATCACACAACTTTTAGCTGGAACATTATCCAATGGGGAAGGCCTATTGTATACCCGTATCGGTGAAGACCAATTCCCTACATATAATGTATATTCTCAGGAATGGAATGATTCGGATGCTGAGCTTGAAGATTGCCCATCAACGTCTCAACGTATTTCTTCAGTCAACATTCCGCTTACATACAACGACAAAATTAACCGTACAATCCTGTTCGGATATAATGAAGCCGATCCTAAAGGTTATGGATTTGTAGCTACACGTCTCACCAATGATGACAGCTGGACAACTTACGATTATGCCCGTATAGATACGTTCAGATGTCCGAACATTATTGATCCGACCATGATCTACTACGACAAGAAGCTTTATGCGTTTGGAGGTCAAATTGCCACAAGAGCATATACCTATGCACCTTTCAGCATTTTCTTCTCATCGACAGACAATGGTTTGACATGGCAACCCGTCACTGAAAATGTTACTTTCCCCAAAGGTAGTAATTCTTTCCAGCAATATTATAAAGGTGAAGGAAGTTACTCATGTGTAGTCGACAAGAACAACTTTATCTGGGTTGTTTGGGAAGACGGACAGATGTGTAGGGGTAGAATCAACCATTTCGGATTTGCCCCGAAATGGGATTAATGTTTAACCTTTGAATTGAACAATATGCTATATAAAGACCAAGTAGATAAAACACGCATCCCCGCCCATATAGCCATTATCATGGACGGAAACGGACGTTGGGCAAAGCAACGCGGACAAGCCCGTTCATTTGGTCATCAAGCCGGAGCGGAAACAGTACATGTCATTGCAGAAGAAGCTGCCCGTCTGGGAGTTCGGTTTCTCACCTTATATACATTCTCGACAGAAAACTGGAACCGCCCAGCCGATGAAGTTGCCGCACTGATGAGCCTACTGATGGATTCGATTGAAGAAGAAACCTTCATGAAGAACAACATCAGTTTCCGCATTGTCGGGGATACCGATAAATTACCGGCCAACGTATTGGATCGTCTGAATCAATGTGTACGCCGTACATCGGTCAATACAGGCATGTGCTTGGTCCTCGCCTTGAGTTATTCTTCCAAATGGGAGCTCACTGAAGTCGTAAAGAAAATAGCGGCTAAGGTTGCCGACCATGAAATGAATATCGAAGATATTACCGATAAGACAATCGATGAAAACCTTGCAACCAATTTCATGCCCGATCCGGATTTGCTGATCCGTACCGGCGGTGAAATCCGCCTCAGCAACTACCTGCTTTGGCAATGTGCCTACTCCGAGTTGTATTTCTGCGAGACTTATTGGCCGGACTTCAAGGAAGAAGAACTTTGCAAGGCTATCTGTGACTATCAACAAAGAGAACGCCGTTTTGGCAAAACTAGTGAACAAATATTGAAATAAGAACATGCGATACTGTTTTTCCCTTATCTTGCTTGCGCTTGTATGCTCGTTCTTGAAACCGGCACAAGTCACTGCACAAGAGTTGAACGATACAATCTATAATCCGACAATCCTCTATAACGGATCACCGAAGAGATATGAGATTGCCGACATTAAGGTTGAAGGTATTAAGAATTACGAAGACTATGTACTCATAGGCATATCCGGACTGGCTGTAGGTCAGACCATCGTTATACCGGGCGATGACATTACCATGGCTGTAAAACGCTATTGGCGTCATGGGTTGTTTTCTTCTGTAAAAATTACAGCCGAAAAGATTGTTGGCAATAAGATTTATCTGAAGATTGCATTGACACAGCGTCCACGTATCACGGATATCCGCTACCATGGCATCAAGAAAAGCGACCGTGAAGATTTGCAAGCGAAGTTGGGATTGGTCAAAGGTAGCCAGATTACCCCGAACCTTATTGACCGTGCAAAGGTATTGATCAAGAAACATTTCGATGAAAAGGGTTTCAAGAATGCAGAAGTCAATATCATCGAAAGAGAAGACCCTGCAAATAAGGAACAGGTCTATGTGGATGTTATGATCGATAAAAAAGCAAAGGTCAAGGTGCATCAGATTACAATCGACGGAAACAATGTGTTGACAGACAAGAAGTTGAAGCGTGTAATGAAGAAGACCAATGAAAAAGGGAAACTGGTCAATCTGTTCCGCAGCAAAAAATTCATTCAAGAAAAATACGAAGAGGATAAACAAAAAATCATTGATAAATACAATGAATTGGGTTATCGTGACGCTATCATTGAAGTAGACAGCGTTTCTCCATACAATGAGAATACAGTAAATGTTTACATGAAGATCAATGAAGGCCAGAAGTATTACTTGCGCAATATCACTTGGGTGGGTAACACGGTATACCCTTCTGATTTGTTGGATCAGAAGTTGCGTATGAAACATGGTGATGTCTACAATCAGAAATTGTTGAACGACCGTCTGAGCAATGACGAGGACGCTATCGGAAATGATTACTATAACCACGGTTATGTATTCTATCATCTTGATCCGGTAGAAGTCAACATCGACGGTGATTCCATCGATCTGGAAATGCGTATCACAGAAGGTCCGCAGGCATCCATCAGCCATGTACGAATCAATGGTAATGACCGCCTATATGAAAATGTAGTACGTCGCGAACTCCGTACCCGCCCGGGAGATCTGTTCAGTAAGGAGGCTTTGGAACGTTCATATCGTGAAATTGCTCAGATGGGACACTTCAATCCGGAAAACATCAAACCGGATGTCCAGCCTAACTATGAAAACGGAACTGTAGATATCAACTGGGGATTGGAATCAAAAGCCAACGACCAGGTTGAATTCTCTGCCGGTTGGGGTCAGACAGGTATCATCGGTAAGCTGAGCTTGAAGTTCACCAACTTCTCCATTGCGAACCTCTTCAGAAAGAACGATAACTTCCGTGGATTCATGCCTCAAGGCGATGGTCAGACACTGACTATCAGCGGACAGACGAACGGACGTTACTATCAGTCATACAGCATCTCGTTCCTGGATCCTTGGTTCGGTGGCAAACGACCGAATTCATTGTCTGTATCGGCTTTCTACTCTATCCAGACCGATGTGAGCAGCCAATACTACAATTCGGCATACATGAACAACTACTACAACTACCTGAGTGGTTACGGAAGCTACTATGGTGGTTATTACGATAACTATGAATCGTACTACGACCCCGATAAGTCAATCAAGATGTTCGGTATCTCATTGGGATGGGGTAAGCGACTCCGCTGGCCGGATGACTACTTCACCTTGTCGGCAGAACTCTCGTACCAACGATTCATGCTGAAAGACTGGAGCTACCTTTACATCATGCTGAACAACGGTCAGTACATGAATACCGGTAACTGCAACAGCTTGAGCTTGAACCTGACATTGTCGCGTAACTCAACCGACAACCCGATTTTCCCACGTTACGGTTCCGAGTTCACTGCTTCATTACAGATTACCCCACCATATTCCTTGTTCAGTAACAAAGACTTCTCAACTTACGGAAAAGACAACTACGAAGATGCAGCAAGTATGTATAAATGGATTGAATACCACAAATGGAAATTCAAAGCCAAGACCTATACATCACTCTTGGGTATCTCAAAAACTCCGGTTATCATGACACGTACTGAATTCGGTATTTTGGGACACTTCAATAAATACAAGCGATCTCCGTTTGAAACATTCTACATGGGTGGTGACGGTATGACCGGATATAGTTACAACTATGCATCGGAAACCATCGCATTGCGTGGTTATGAAAACGGAGCCTTGACTCCTTATGGAAGTGAAGGTTACGCATATATCCGACTAGGTGCCGAACTGCGTTACCCGTTGATGTTGGAAAACTCAACCAGTATCTATGCATTGGGATTTATTGAAGCAGGTAATGCCTGGACAGACGTTGCCGATTTCAACCCGTTCAAGCTGAAACGTTCTGCCGGTGTCGGTGTACGTATCTTCTTGCCTATGATCGGTATGATGGGTATCGACTGGGCTTATGGTTTCGACAAGATTAACGGATCAATGCAATACAGTGGCAGTCAGTTCCACTTCATCATCGGTCAGGAATTCTAAAACCCTAAGAATGGGCAGCCGGTAACCGACTACACCGGTTATCAGCTATCCATTGTTAACTAAAAATAAAGATATATGAAAAGATTAATCCTCTCGGCTGCACTAGTCATTGTATGTACGCTTGCCGCTCATGCACAGCGCTTCGCCTTGATTGATATGGAATATATCATGCAGCAGATTCCGGCTTATGAGCAAGCCAACAAACAATTGGAAACACTTTCTCAGCAATGGCAAAAGGAAGTGGAAGCCAAAGGAAACGAAGCCAAGACACTTTATGAGAGCTATCAGAAAACTGCATCGAAACTGACTTCGGCACAAAAGAATGCCAAGGAAGAAGCGATAGTTGCCAAAGAAAAGGAAGCGGCCGAACTGAGAAAGAAATATTTCGGTCCTGAAGGAGAAATGGCAAAAAAACAACAGGAACTGATCGGCCCGATCCAAGATGCCATATACAAGGCAGTGAAGACTATAGCAACACAGAAAAATTATGATGTAGTTTTCGACCGTGCTACTTCACAGAACATGATATTCGCTTCACCACGGATCGATATCAGCAATGAAGTGCTCGGCAAATTAGGATATTCAAATTAATTTCATACATTTGCATTTAGAAATCAGAAATATACTAACATTAGAAACTATAAGGATTATGTTGAAAAAAATTGCTTTATTACTTTTGTTCATCGCTCCGATGACAGTATTCGCTCAAAAATTCGCTCATTTCAAATCTATGGATATTATACCGGTTATGCCGGAATGGGCAAAAGCACAGACTGATATTCAGGCTCTGCAGAAACAATATGAAGATGAACTGAAACGTACTTCCGACGAATTCAACAAGAAGTATGCAGAATATCAGCAGGAACAGAAAAACCTGCCGGCAAACATCCAGGAACGTCGCCAGAAGGAATTGCAGGACTTGCAGGAAAAAGGTATGCAGTACCAACAGGACGCACAGCAGCAGTTGCAGAAAGCTTATGCTGATATGATGGATCCGATCTATAAGAAACTGGAAGATGCAGTTAAGGCAATCGGCGTTTCGGGAGGTTATACTTACATCTTCGACTTGAACCGTACTGATATTCCTTACATCAACGAAACTATGTCGAAGGATGTAACAAATGATATCAAGACTAAATTGGGTATCAGCCTGACTGCAGTACCTCCTACAGGTGCAGCTGCTCCAGCAGTTAAATAAAAACCTAAACCATAGTTCCCGAGGAGTCATTCGAAGGAACGGACTGACGAAGAATCCGGTAACTCTGTGTATGTGCCAGATTCTTCGTCTTTTCATATCATCTTCAAATTTATCATAGCTCATGCTTACCACTAATGGTCCCATCGGCGTTTTCGATTCCGGATATGGAGGATTGACAATCTTGAACAAGTTCCGTGAATTGCTTCCCCAATATGATTATATTTATCTGGGAGATAATGCACGTACCCCCTACGGAACACGTTCATTTGAGGTTGTATATGATTTTACACTGCAAGCCGTACGTAAACTTTTTGAATTGGGATGTCCGTTGGTTATTCTGGCATGTAATACGGCTTCGGCCAAAGCTTTGAGAAGTATCCAACAGAATGATTTACCCTATATCGACCCGACTCGCCGCGTATTAGGCGTTATCCGTCCGACAGTAGAATGTATCGGCGAATTGACAAAATCACGGCACATCGGACTGTTGGCTACAGCCGGTACAGTAAGATCCGAATCATATCCATTGGAAATAAAGAAACTCTACCCTGATATACAGGTTACAGGAGTACCTTGCCCTTTATGGGTTCCATTGGTAGAGAATAATGAATTCAATTCACCGGGAGCCGACTATTTTGTCAAGAAATACATCGACCTGCTTCTTGATAAAGACCCGGATATCGACACTATCATCCTAGGCTGCACACATTATCCTTTACTCATTGAAAAGATCAAGCAGTTTACCCCTCCGCATATCCGTCTGATTGCACAGGGTGAATATGTGGGCAACAGTCTGAAGGATTATCTGTCACGCCATCCGGAAATGAAATCAAGACTTACGGTTAACCGCAGTTGTGAGTTTCTGACAACCGAATCGGTCGAAAAGTTCAAGGAATCGGCGGCAATTTTCCTGCATCAGGAAGTCCATGTAAGAAGTATTGTCCTAGAATAAGCATAAAAAACGGCGATAACTCTGATTCATTTCAGGTTTATCGCCGTTTTCTATTTATTTGCCGATATTTATTTCTTCTTCAACTCTTCTGCCGCAACAATGCGATAAAGTTTATCGCTCGGACGTACTCTATCCGGAACCTTGAAAGAAACGTGTACCCCTTTCTTTACCACATCCACCGGTTTCAGATCTACACGAGCTTCTTCCAAAGTTACATACATGGCTCCGGTAGTAGGACCGGTAATCAGCAGCTTGTCGCCTACCTTGATTTCGGCAGCTTCAATCAGGAACTCTGCCACACCGATATTGGAGAAATATTTGATGCCACGACCGGCATATACCTTACGCTCGGTTGCCTCAGAACCATAATCCTTGCTCCATTCTCCCAAACGCTGACCGAGATAATACCCGTTCCAGAATCCACGGTTGAAGACGGTCTTCAGACGGGTATCCCATTCGGCTTTCTTTTCATCGGTAAATGTACCCTCCAAGTACGAACGGATAGCTTCCTTATAACATTCCACTACAGTCTTCACATACTCTGGGCCACGGGCACGTCCCTCAATCTTGAAGACACGGACACCGGCCTCAATCATCTCATCCATGAAATGAATAGTCTTCAAATCCTTCGGCGACATGATGTATTGGTTATCTACCTCCAGTTCGATATCGCTTTCCTTATCCTTCACGATATACGAACGACGGCAAACCTGCATACAAGCACCACGGTTGGCCGAAGCGTTCAGTTCGTTCAGACTCAGATAGCACTTACCTGAAACTGCCATACACAACGCTCCGTGACAGAACATCTCGATTCGTACCGGCTCACCCATCGGACCTACTATATGTTGTTCCTGAATGGCATCATAGATCTTACGCACTTGCTTCAGGTTCAATTCACGTGCCAGTACCACAACATCGGCAAACTGCGCATAAAACTTCAAAGCCTCAGCATTGCTGATATTCAACTGGGTGGAAAGATGTACTTCCTGACCTACCTGATTGCAGTATGCCATTACAGCCACATCGGCAGCAATGACGGCACTGATGCCTGCCTCCTTGGCTGCATCCACAATCTTGCGCATCAGTTCGATATCTTCATCGTAAATGATGGTATTGATAGTCAGATAACTCTTCACGTCATGCTCATCGCAGACCTTAGCAATCTCACGCAAATCATCAATCGTAAAGGTACTTGCCGAACGGGCACGCATGTTCAGGCTTTCAATTCCGAAATAAATGGAATCGGCTCCGGCATGAAGGGCAGCAGCCAACGACTCACGCGAGCCGACAGGAGCCATGATTTCAAAGTCTTTTATTGAGTAATTCATCTTTTCTTATTGATTTAGAGTGCAAAGGTAGTGATTTTTCCGTAATTTTGCAGACCGATTCAATTAACGAGTCTTAAAGACCCTATCAAACAAAAACCAACTATACGCAATGAAGATTAGAGACATAGACTTAGGAGAGAAGCCCGTATTGCTGGCCCCCATGGAAGATGTGACCGACCCTGCTTTCCGCCTGCTGTGCAAAGAGTTCGGAGTGGATATGGTTTATACCGAGTTCGTATCGAGCGATGCACTGATCCGTTCGGTTGGCAAGACCATGTTGAAACTGAACATCAGCGATGCCGAACGTCCCGTTGCTATTCAAATCTACGGCAAGGATACCGATACGATGGTAGAAGCCGCCCGTATCGTAGAACAAGCCAAGCCGGATATTCTCGACATCAACTTCGGTTGCCCCGTCAAACGTGTAGCTGGGAAAGGAGCCGGTGCGGGTATGTTACAAAATATACCGAAGATGCTGGAAATAACCAAAGCCGTTGTTGATGCAGTGAAGATTCCGGTAACCGTAAAGACCCGCTTAGGCTGGGACAACGACCATAAAATCATTGTCGACCTAGCCGAACAGCTTCAGGATTGCGGTATCGAGGCTCTGACTATTCATGGCCGTACCCGCGCGCAGATGTATACAGGAGAAGCCGATTGGACACTCATCGGTGAAGTAAAGAAGAACCCTCGTATCCACATTCCAATCATCGGCAACGGGGATATCACTTCCGCCGAACGTGCCAAGGAATGTTTCGAACGATACGGAGTCGATGCAATCATGATAGGCCGTGCGAGTTTCGGACGTCCCTGGATTTTCAAGGAGGTGAAACATTACCTGCAGACAGGTGAACCGCTTCCACCACTTTCCTTCAAATGGAGAATGGATGTACTCCGCCGTGAAGTGCAGGACAGTGTCAACCTGCTTGATGAACACCGTGGTATTCTTCATGTACGCCGCCATCTAGCTGCATCACCGTTGTTCAAAGGGATTCCCAATTTCAAGGAGACACGCATAGCCATGCTACGTGCCGAAACCCTCGAACAACTCAACGGGATACTCGACCACATTGAAGCCACTTTCAGCAATGACTGAAATATCCTGAAACAGAAAAACGATGATACCTTCACCAAAGTTATCATCGTTTTCCCATTATAGAATACTATCAGAAACGGATTGCACGTTTCTTGTCACCTGATATCTTTTTCGGATTACCTGTATATTTTACAGAACTGATCTTATCAATCTCAACCTTCAATTTTCCGGAAGTCTGGCAAGTAATATCTCCGCCTGTGACCGAAACAACTTCCATCTTCTTGCTTGTCATGGATGACGCAGAAATCTTTCCGGCTTCAGCAGCATTCAATACACCCTCTTCACAAGCGCCTTCCAATATTGTTTCTCCCGACGTCGATGATTGTACGAAAATCCGGCCACGACAATTCATTCCCGAAACATTGATTGTTCCTGAAGTAATCGTACAGAACTTGGCTTCTTTCTCCGTTATCAACGCATCAACACTACAAACAGACGATGATGAAGAACCGATATCGGCCAACTTGCTCATCAGGCAACCGATTTTAACCTTAGCTTTGGTCTTGGCCTTCACATCTGCATCATCACACGTGACATTTCCCAAATCAATATCACCGCTTTGTTCGGCAGAAATTTGAAGTACCCGACATTTTATTGCACCACCCTGCACAACTCCTCCGCCTTTTACTTCAATAAAGACATTCCGTTTGGTTGATAATCCATCCGGGAATTTTATGGATGAAGCCAATCCGGAAGAGAAAGAGAAAACATCGGGGGCATACACTCGGACCTCAAAATCACAATCCTTTGTAAAGGAAAAATATGAATTCCCGGCATCTTGGGATTTCATTGATATTTGCAAATCTCCATTTACATCCGAAACATTAATCGAATGAAGCAGATAATCGGGAGCATAAATCTCCACACGAGGTTTTCCGGCGGTCTGATAATAAGATACATCAACAGCTCGTGTAGTACTGATAGAAGTGATCTTAGAAACCTTCACTTCTTTCGTTACATAGTTGAGTTCATTATCATGACCTGCATAAGACACTGAAACAGCAGAGTAAAAGAAAAACGATACTGCAAACAAACGAGATAAAAAAGATGCTTTCATAGATGTGTGACTTTAAGTAAATGGTAGATATTCAAGATTATTTACTCAAAGATAGCACAAAAAAATGAAAAATCATCCCATCAGTTTGAAAACTGGAGAAATAAACCAACGTTTGTACATCA
Organism: uncultured Phocaeicola sp.; assembly: GCA_944321335.1. Taxonomy (GTDB): domain Bacteria; phylum Bacteroidota; class Bacteroidia; order Bacteroidales; family Bacteroidaceae; genus Phocaeicola. The sequence goes on from CALUKX010000009.1 coordinate 23,299, forward strand.
AAGTAGCCAGCTGATATACAAAGAAAGCTGTAATAAAGCCCACCAAAGCATCTATCAGATAATGTGCCTGGATATATACCGTTGCACAACAAAGCAAGATATAGAACGGAGCCAGACACCAAGCCAGTTTCTTGTTAACACGCCATGCCATAATCATCACAATGGTAGAAACCCCTACATGCGAACTTGGGAAAGCCGCTGTAGGACGTTCGCCCACTTCCTGAGAAGCCTCAACCAATCTGAAGAAGAATCCCTGGTCGAATCCCGGACCAGGTATCAGATAGTCGTTGGTATTGAAATAATCACCGATGGAAGGAAAAATGCAAACATTAATCTTATCCATCCCCACTGCCGGGAAATAGAATTGCGGACCGGCGACAGGAATTAATATATAGATGAAATAATAGATGAAGAACGAAGTGACCAACACAAAACAAATCTTCTCGAACCACTCAAACCGATAGAGAAAATAATACACCACCACAATCAGCATCATAGGGTAATAGAAAAAATAACCCATATTGAACGGTTCGCTAAACCAGATGGACGGACACAGTTTGCTGAACGTAACTGCCGGTTGGCATCCGAAAATAATCTGTTCGGCATGAGCGAATATATGATCGAGATTAGGGAATAAGCGGTTAAACTCAAACGTATCGGGATACCAATAAGCCAACAATGACATTTGGACAACCATACGTATGAAAGCTGTCAACCGGCACGGAAATGCCTGATACAAATATATCAGCACGAACGTCAGAATAACGATACCCAGACGCTCGAGCAACATTGTTCCCGGATGATCCATCCGCGGATACAACAACAATATCAATATAGTAGTCAGCGCATTGTAAATCAGACTGATTGCTTCTACCGCAAACAGTCCTTTCCCGCTTTCTACACGTTCAAAGAGTTTTATAGCCATCCTTCTTTCTTATACCAGGCAATCGTTTCCTTTACTCCGCGCTCAAGAGTGTAGTCGGGCTTATACCCCAACTCCCTCTCCAAAGGAGAAATATCACAACGCCAGTTTCGCTGTTTCATAATTTTATACTTATCCAGATTCAAGGTACTGCTCTTATGGAACAGCTTGGATATCTGCTCTGCAAAGAATGAAATGGTTTTCAGAAGAAACAACGGACAGGTGAAGCGAATCCACCACGGATTGCCGAGCTCCTTCCGTATGAGGTCCGAAAAGGTGCGGCTGTTGTATACTCCTCCGTCGCTTACAAAATATGCCCTGCATACAACCTGTTTCTCAATAGCCAGATAAACGGCTTTCACCAAATCCTTTACATAAACAAAAGTAATGTCCTGACGACGGAAACCTGCAGCAATATCCAAATGTTTGCTTATTGAATCGGCCATCAGATAATAATCGCGTTCACGAGGTCCGTAAACTCCTGTCGGACGAAAAATCACGTACGGAAAATCTTTCAGTTCATGCAGATACTGTTCCGAATGCAGCTTGCTTATCCCATAAGCTGTATTGGGCTGAGGAGTATCCTGTTCGGTAATCGGAGTGTAGTCTTTCTCATGAATCGGTCCGAAGATGCTCAAGGAACTGATATAGATAAACCGTTCGGGCACCATATCCAGACGCATCAACGTTTCGATGAAATGACGGGTAGCCCAATAGTTGCCGATTTCGAAATCGGCCTTGTCGCTACACTTTGTCACCCCGGCGCAATGGATGATGTAATCCCATCCTCCATGCTCCTTCTTGTGGCTCATCAGCTGTTCAGCCAGATGGTCGGAATCGGTAAAGTCGAGTTCGGCAAATTGTATGCCTTCTTCCTGCAAGTATTTACGGCTACTGCTCTTTCGCACTCCCGCCCATACCTGCATTCCTCGTTCCAATCCGCCTTCCACAAGGAAACTGCCGATGAATCCGCTGGCTCCGGTTACCAATATCTTTTTTCCCATCCGTTTATTTTTCAGGTTCTACATGAAGGTTGATATAGGTTCCTTTCCCATATACATCCCTCAATTTATGTTCTATCGATGTAGCTTTCACGTGTGCATCATGCAGCTTCATTTCGCCGTTCATGCGGATATGCATGTCGATGGCATAATGGCTGCCGATACGGCGCGTACGCAGATGATGCGGTTCGGAAACCCCTTCTTCCGAAAGGACTATTTCCGTAATCTGACGTTCGACCTCCTCCGGCAGTGACTGTTCCAGCAACTCATCGATGCAAGGCTTGAGCTGCTTGAAGGAAACACGGATGATGAACAAGCTCACCACCACCGCAGCGATAGGGTCGAGCACACGCCAATTCTCTCCCAACAGAATAGCACCGCCGATGCCGACAGCCGTACCTATAGACGAAAGCGCATCGCTCCGATGATGCCAGGCATTGGCTATGACAGCCGGGCTTTCGAACAACTTTCCCACACGACGGGTATAATGGAACAAAAACTCCTTGGCCAAAATAGAGACCAAAGCTGCCCCCAAAGCAATCCATCCCGGAGAATTCAGCTTTTCTCCCTGAGCAAAAGCGATTATCTGCTCCGCTCCGTTCCAGAAGATACCGATACCCACGGCCAGCAACGCTGCACCTATCAGCAAGGTCGCTAAGGTTTCATATTTCCCGTGGCCGTAATCGTGGTTCTTGTCGGCCGGTTTACCCGATACGCGAACAAATACCAGAACAATCACATCAGTTACCAGATCGGATAAGGAGTGTACCGCATCGGCTACCATCGCCGCACTATGGCCCAACACTCCGGCAACAAATTTACAGACAACCAGCAGGACATTTACCAGACTACCCACCAGCGTTACTTTATAAAGCTCTTTCTCACGAAGGGCTACATCAGTTTTGTCCATATTTCATTCAGTTGAAAAAGAATGGCGCAAAGATAATAGTTTCTGCTCTTCTTTCCTTAAAATATAGGAAGTTATTGATGCGTTATTTCATTTATTTTGTTTACTTTGTAGGAGTGATGCTTTTCGGAGCACCGCTAACAATCCATAAACTTAAAACAAAAGAAACTATGGCTAAGAATAAGAATAAGAAAGAAAAGAAAGGCGGAAAGAGAATGAAGAAAAAAGAACTGGCCGAATTGCTGGTCAACCACTTCCGCACAAAGCCAGCAGAGAGTTTCAGCCTCAAGCAACTGTTTGCCGCATTACGCCTTACCACCCATCCGTTGAAAATGTTGTGTGTCGATGCGGTACAGGAGATGGCAGAAGATAATTTCCTCATCGAAACAGAAAAAGGTCATTATAAACTGAACGACAAGGGCCAGATCCTTACCGGTACATTCGTCCGCAAGAGCAACGGCAAGAATTCGTTCATCCCCGATGAAGGTGGAGAACCGATTTTCATCGCCGAACGTAATTCGGCTCATGCCATGAACAATGACAAGGTGAAGATTGCCTTGTGCGCCAAACGTCGCCGTCATGAAATCGAAGGTCAGGTTATCGAGATTCTGGAACGTGCCAAGGCCACTTTCGTGGGTACCTTGAAGGTGAGCAAGAACTATGCCTTCCTGCTGACCGAAACCAGCACCCTTGCCAACGATATCTTTATTCCGAAAGAGAAGCTGAAAGGGGGTAAGGACGGCGACAAGGCAGTCGTAAAGATTACCGAATGGCCCGACGAAGCGAAGAATCCATTCGGAGAAGTGATTGATATCTTGGGTAAGGCCGGTGATAATACCACCGAAATGCATGCGATCCTTGCCGAGTATGGCTTGCCATATACTTATCCGCAGAACGTGGAAGCTGCAGCCGAAAAGATTTCGGCAGAAATCACTCCACAGGATTATGCCGAACGTGAGGATTTCCGAGATGTAGTGACCTTCACCATCGACCCGAAAGATGCGAAAGACTTCGACGATGCCCTTTCAATCCGTCAGTTGAAACCGGGATTGTGGGAAGTAGGCGTGCATATCGCCGACGTTTCCCACTATGTAACCGAGGGTAGCGTAATCGATAAGGAGGCCGTCAAGCGTGCAACATCTGTATATCTGGTCGACCGTACCATCCCGATGCTTCCGGAACGTCTCTGCAACTTCATCTGTTCTCTCCGCCCCGATGAAGAGAAACTGGCTTATTCGGTTATCTTCGACATGAACGAGAAGGCCGAGGTGAAGAATTACCGCATCCGTCATACCGTCATCAAATCGAACCGACGTTTCACTTATGAGGAAGCACAGGATATTATCGAAACCGGACAAGGAGACTATAAGGATGAAATTCTGGAACTTGATAAGCTGGCAAAGATTTTAAGGGAAAAACGTATGGCTGCCGGAGCCATCAACTTCGACCGTTGTGAGGTGAAGTTCGAAATCGACGAGAAAGGCAAACCGCTGAGTGTCTATTTCAAGGTTTCGAAAGATGCCAACAAACTGATTGAAGAGTTTATGTTGCTGGCCAACCGGACAGTAGCCGAACATATCGGAAAAGTTCCTAAGAACAGGAAGGCCAAGGTATTCCCATACCGTATCCACGATTTGCCCGATCCCGACAAACTGGATAACCTGAGCCAGTTCATCGCCAAGTTCGGTTACAAGATCCGTACCGGCGGCAGCAAGACAGAAGTATCCAAGTCATTGAACCGCTTGTTGAGTGATGTTACGGGTAAGAAAGAACAGAACCTCATCGAAACGGTTTCGTTGAGAGCGATGCAGAAGGCACGTTACTCAATCCATAATATCGGACACTACGGACTAGCTTTCGATTATTATACTCATTTCACCTCACCGATCCGCCGTTATCCCGACCTGATGGTACACCGTCTGCTTACCCGTTACGACAACGGTGGCCGTACGGCTCAGGCAGATAAGTACGAATCGCTCTGCGAACACAGTTCGGCAATGGAACAGACAGCTGCAAGTGCGGAACGTGCATCCATCAAATACAAGCAAGTGGAATTTATGGGTGAGCGTATCGGAAATGTGTACGATGGAGTAATCTCCGGAGTAACCGAATGGGGACTCTATGTGGAAATCAACGAGAATAAATGTGAAGGTATGGTTTCCATGCGCGACCTCGGCAACGACTATTATGAGTTCGACGAAAAGAATTACTGCCTCATCGGTCGGCGTCATCACCGCAAGTTCAGCCTCGGCGACCCTGTAAAGATCAAGGTAGCCCGTGCCAATCTCGAGAAGAAACAGCTGGATTTCGTATTGGCCGATGAATAAGATTTGAAAGGAAGCTTATATTTTTACCCATTGACCCTAGTCAACTAACTCTTTTGACCCTAGTGAAGAGAGTTGTTGACTAGGGTCAAAAGCTTACATCACATCAGTCAAATGACGGAATGGGCTTAGAAAACCTCTAAAAATATCTAGAAAAAAGAAGATTATTTCTTCAAGAGGCGTTTACTGAGATAGCGCACCGGATACAAAACGGAAAGGAATCCTACCAACAAAACGGTAACAAATACCAGTATCACATCCCACGCATGAACGCTGACCGGATAGGCATCGACCACAAAACTTCCGGACGGTCCGAGAGAAATCAAACCGAACTCCTGTTGCAAGCAACAAAGCAGCAAGCCCAACACAACGCCTATCAACGCCCCGAAAAAGGAAATCATACGTCCCTCGAAAAGGAAGATACGTACAATCTGCTTGTCGCTAGCCCCCAAATTACGCAATGTAACCACATCATCACGCTTGTCGATAATCAGCATCGACAACGATCCGATGACATTGAAACAGGCTATCATCAGAATGAATGTGAGGAACAAATAGGAAATGAGCTTCTCAATCTCCATGATACGGAAGGTATCCGACTGTTGTTCGTAGCGGTTTTCAACCTTAAAGTCCTTACCCAATATTTCTTCTATCTGCTCCTTGACCGCATCTTCATCGGCATCCGCTTTCAGTTTCAAGTTCAAGGAACTGATTTCATCGGTATATTGGAAAAGTTTCCTTGCAAACTGCAGGGAAGTCAGGATATAGGATGCATCGTATTTCTCCTGATTCACGGCAAAAATCAAGCCTGATGAATACAAGTTTCCTGTAACGAAACTGGTGGAAGGATTGGCGATATTTACCTTCGCCCCACGTCGTGGCGCATAGATTTCCAACGGATCGAGGAAACGCACACTCGTACCTAGCGTAGAAAGGAACTGGATACCCGGAATCGCATAATCCACCACTTCGTCATGCAATACAGGATCACCGTTACCGAACAGGATACTGTCGATCGGTGTCAATTGTTCAAAATTATCTTCTACACCTTTAATGGTGGCCATCACCTGCCGGTCTTTGTATTGGACCATCGCATTGTCTTCCAACGATTCGGAAGCAACTTCCACTGCATCAAGCTGTTTGACTTTCAGAATACGTGGATCCTTTCCATCGAACACCTTACCTTGCACGGCCGAAATCTTCAGTTGCGGGTCGAATGCCGTAAAGAAGGTTTCTACAAGATCCTGGAAACCGTTGAATACCGACAAGGTGCATACCAAGGCCAATGTAGCCAAGGAAACGCCACAAACCGATATGCCAGAAATGATATTGATGGCATTGTGCGACTTCTTCGAGAACAGATACCTGCGGGCAATATAGAAGGGGAAGTTCATAATTACTTCTTCAGCAGTTCATCGATATGAGCTGCATAATCCAAAGAGTCGTCCACAAAGAACTTGAGTTCCGGAATGATACGCAACTGATGACGCACACGGTTTCCCAATTCGAAGCGGATGGCTTTCATGTTGTCATTGATATTCTTTACAATCTCCTCGCTGCGTTCCGACGGGAATACGCTCAGATAAACACGGGCATAGCTCATATCAGGACTGATACGTACGATGCTTACAGAAACCAATACACCGTGCATGGCTTTCGTCTGCAGCAGGAAAATCTCGCTCAGCTCCTTCTGGATCAGGCGGGCAATCTTATTTTGTCTGGTTGTTTCCATAATACATTATTTATTTTTTACGGATAATGGTCAGTCCGTCGCGCAACGGAAGAATCACTTTCTCCACACGCGGGTCGGCAGCGACCAGGTCATTAAATTTCTTTATTCCAATGGTTTGGGTATCTGTGTGATGAGGTTCCGATTCAAGCACATGGCCGTCCCACAAGGTATTGTCGACAATGATATAGCCTCCCGACGGCATCTTTTTCAGAATCATCTCATAATACTCCACGTAAAAGCGCTTGTTCCCGTCGACAAATGCCAGATCGAATGTGATATCCATTGTCGGCACTATCTGCAAGGCATCACCGATGTAGAACCTGATCTTATCGGCATACGGTGAATTTTCCAGCCACGGACGGGTAAAGTCCTCCTGTTCATCATTGATTTCGAAAGTATGGAGCATCGCCCCTTCTTCCAATCCTTCGGCCAGACAGAGAGCGGAATATCCGCTGTAAGTACCTATCTCAAGCACTTGTTTCGGACGGATCATCTGTACAAACATCTTCAGCATACGTCCCTGCAGATGTCCCGAAGCCATACGAGGGCGCAACAGTTTTACATGTGTCGCACGGTACAGGGCCTTCAGGTAATCGCTTTCCCCATCGATGTGCTGAAGAATATATTCGTCTAAAGCGTCCGTTTCCTTCATTTCTTCTATATACTTATATATAGTAAAAAAGGAAGTTAAAGAAGGACATTCCTTAACTTCCTTGATTCCTTCTTCCTATTTCAATTATAGATAGCGGTTGCGGTTAGGGAGGACATACTCGTCGGCATGATCCAAGACATCCTGAACCTGGTTGATTTCGAGGAATGAAGTCTTTGTTCCTGCCTTACCTCCACTCAAGTAAGCCACCATGTCATTCTTCGACAGAACACCGTCATCGATCAACTTACGCAAAGCTGTGAAATAGTACTCCTGTCCGTTGGCCTTTTCAGGCATATAGATAGCTTCCACACCGTATGAAAGAGCCAGATGGCGCATTGTCTTTTCTTTGTAGCAAATAGCCAATACAGGATATTTACCACGGAAAGCAGCCAAGTTGCGTGCAGTAAGACCGCTGAAACTGTCGGTAATGATGGCACGGATCGGCATCAAAGTAGTGGAACGTACAGCCTGCTTAGCCAAGAAGCTGGTAACGTCGGTATTTTCCGGAGTCAATGGAATTGGAATATCGTTTTCTTCCATCTTGTCCTTTTCCGCCTGTGCGGCAATCTTCGCCATTGTCTTGACAGCATCCACCGGATACTTACCGTAAGCGGTTTCACCGCTCAGCATCAACGCATCGGTACGATAGTAGATTGCATTGGCAATATCGGTAACTTCGGCACGTGTCGGACGCGGGTTATTGATCATGGTATGCAGCATCTGAGTTGCTACGATAACAGGCTTCTTAGCCAGAATACACTTCTTGATCAGTTTACGCTGGATACCCGGGATACGTTCCTGAGGAACTTCGATACCCAAGTCACCACGTGCAACCATTACGCCGTCGGCAACTTCCAGGATTTCATCGATGTTGTCCACACCTTCCTGGTTCTCGATCTTGGCGATGATCTTGATATCGCTGTTGTGAGCATTCAGAATCTCACGGATATCCAAGACATCCTGTTTATTACGAACAAATGAATGTGCAATGAAATCGATATCCTTCTCGATTGCATAAAGGATATTGTTGCGGTCCTTTTCTGTCAATGAAGGCAGGTTGATACGTACACCCGGCACGTTCACACTCTTGCGGCTTCCCAAAGTAGCATCATTGCATACCTCGCAGAACAAGGCTTCGCTGTTCTTGTCGACAACAACCATATCCAGTTCACCGTCATCCATCAGCACATGAGCACCTACCGACAGGTCGTTCACGAAATTCGGATAGCTTACAGCAATCACGTCGTGGGTAGTTTCCTGGTTCGGATTACCGATAATCTGAACCTTCTCACCTGTCTTGAACTCAATCGGGCCTTCGGCACAAGCAGTAGTACGGACTTCAGGACCTTTGGTATCCATCAGAATACCGATACGGTTTGAAACCTCACGGACATTACTGATCAATCTTTCAAACCCCTCACGGTTTGCATGAGCAGTGTTCATACGAACCACGTTCATACCTGCATTGAACAGGTCTCTGATAAAATCAACGTCACAGCGCAAATCCGAGATGGATGCGACGATTTTAGTTTGTTTGAGCATCATAATATTTAAAGATAGTATTTATTTTTTAGCATGTATAAGAGCCTCTACTCCCAATCGATATGAATCCAAACCGAACCCACAGATAACTCCCATGCAGGCACAGGAAATCATCGACTTATGACGGAACTCCTCACGAGTATGAACATTCGAAATATGTACTTCAATTACAGGAGTGGTAACTGCACGGATGGCATCCTGCAAAGCGATGGAGGTATGTGTATACGCTCCTGCGTTCAATACGATACCATCATAAGAGAAACCCACTTCGTGAATCTTGTTGATCATTTCACCTTCCACATTCGACTGGTAATAATCGAATTCGACCGAAGGATACTGAGCTTTCAGTTCGACAAGATAATCCTCGAAAGATCTGGCACCGTAAATGGTTGGTTCTCGTTTTCCCAACAAATTGATATTGGGACCATTGATTATTTGTATTTTCATATACGATTCAAAACAAAAACTTTAATACCTTTGTTGTGAAATTTGGCACAAAGATACAAAAAAGAAATGAAAACTCACGAGAAAAGGGAAAAGATAATAATAAAGTATAAGCAATACCTCAAACTCGAGAAGTCACTGTCGGACAATACCATTGACGCTTATCTGACAGACCTCGACAAACTTTTCGCTTATTTTACTATCGAAAACATCAACTATGCCGAAGCGACCCTCGAAGACCTGGAGCATTTTTCGGCCGGACTGCACGACATCGGCATCCATCCCCGCTCGCAAGCCCGTATCCTTTCCGGAGTGCGTTCGTTCTATCGTTACCTACTTCTCGACGACTATATCGAACAAGATCCGTCGGAGTTGTTGGAGTCGCCCCAGATCGGGCAGCATCTGCCCGACGTACTGACCGTTGAAGAAATCGACAACCTTATCGGAGCCATCGACCGTAGCACCCGAGAAGGCCAGAGGAACTGCGCCATTCTGGAAACCCTTTACAGCTGCGGATTGCGAGTTTCGGAGCTCTGCAATCTCAAGATATCCGACCTCTATCTGAACGAAGGCTTCATCAAGGTAGAAGGAAAAGGAAGCAAGCAACGTCTGGTCCCGATATCCCCCCGTGCCATCAACGAAATCCAGAACTATTTCATCGACCGGAATCAAGGCCTGATCAAACCGGGATATGAAGATTATGTCTTTATCAGCCGGTTCGGAAAGAACATCTCCCGCATCATGGTATTTCACATCATCAAGGAACTGGCAGATCAGATTGGATTGAAAAAGACAATCAGCCCTCACACGTTCCGACACTCATTTGCAACCCATTTGCTGGAAGGAGGTGCCAATTTGCGTGCCATCCAATGCATGCTCGGGCATGAAAGCATAGGAACAACCGAAATCTATACCCACATAGACAGGAATATGCTCCGGCAGGAAATTATCGGGCACCACCCAAGAAACATCCGGCAGAAAAGCCAAACAAACACATAGATTTAAGTTTTTTTAAAAACCATATTTAAAAAAAAAACAAGGTAAAGTTAACAACTAATTAAGATTTTCCTATCTTTGTCCTTGTATACTATAAAAAACAAGCTAGATACTTTTTTATACAAACCTAATATTATAAAATCATGATTAAAAAGTTGTATTTGCCTTTAGTGGCATTGTTAGTTCTTGCTCTCTCTTCTTGTAAAGGAAAGATGGGTGAGTTGTCATCTGACTACTTCACAACAAACCCTGAAGTGTTAGAGGCAGTTGCAGGTAAAGTTCCTGTTACAATCACAGGAAAATTTCCTGAAAAATATTTTAATAAAAATGCAATCGTTGAAGTAACTCCGGTCCTGAGATGGGAAGGAGGTGAAGCTAAGAGTCAGCCTGCGACATTCCAAGGTGAAAAAGTACAAGGTAACGACCAGACAATTTCTTACAAGGCAGGTGGCACTTACACTATGAAAGCCAACTTTGATTATGTTCCTGAAATGGCAAAATCAGAATTATATCTTGATTTCAAGATTATTTCAGGCAAAAAAGAATACACTATCCCTTCAGTGAAGATTGCCGACGGTGTTATCGCAACTGCAGAACTTCCTACTACAAAATCGGCTAATGCCGCTTATGCACCGGATGCATTCCAGCGCGTTATCAAACAGGCTAAGGAAGCTCAGATTATGTTCTTGATCCAGCAGGCTAACCTGCGTGCAAGCGAATTGAATTCAGATAGCTTGAAAGCATTCCACAAACAAGTTGTAGCTGTTGCCGGTGACGACAAGAATTACAAGTTGGACAATATTGAGATTTCAGCATACGCATCACCTGATGGTGGTTTCGAACTTAATGACAAATTGGCCGCTCAGCGTCAGAGCAACACTGAAAAATACATGAACCAGCAACTGAAGAAAGGTAAAATCGAAACTAACGTTGATACCAAATATACAGCTCAGGACTGGGAAGGTTTCCAGGAACTGGTTTCAAGATCAAATATCCAGGATAAAGACCTGATCCTCCGTGTCCTCTCAATGTATCAGGATCCGGAACAGCGTGAAGCTGAAATCAAGAATATTTCTTCAGTTTACAAGACTTTGGCCGATGAAATCCTGCCTCAGTTGCGTCGTGCACGCCTGACCGCCAACTATGAAGTTATCGGTCGCAGCGATGAAGAAATCAACTCTACATTCGACTCTGATCCAAAGGTATTAAGCGTTGACGAATTATTGTATGCAGCATCATTGACAGATGACAATGCACGTAAGGAAGCTATCTTCAAGAAATGCATCGAACTCTACCCTTCAGACGCACGCGCTTACAACAACCTGGGAATGTTGGCTTATGCAGCAGGCAACCAGGATGAAGCAGAAAGCTATTTCAAGCAGGCTCTGAGCAAAAATCCTAACTTATCAGAAGCCAACACAAACTTGGGTCTTATCGCTCTGAACAAAGGTAACATCGCTGAAGCTGAAACCTATTTGAGCAAATCTACAGGTGCCAACACAGCAAATGAAGCATTGGGTAACCTGTATATCAAACAAGGTCAGTACGACCGTGCTGTAAACGCATTTGGCGATACCAAAACTAACTCAGCTGCTTTGGCTCAGATTCTGGCTAAGGACTACAACAAAGCAAAGAATACTTTGGAAGCAGTTCAGAATCCGGATGCCTACACCAGCTATTTGATGGCCGTAGTTGGCGCAAGAACAAACAATGCCGACCTGGTTAAGAGCAGCATGGCCAAAGTTGCTCAGCAAGATCCTACATTGGCAGCTAAGGCAGCAGCCGATCGTGAATTCTCTAAATATTTGAATGAAATCAAATAATCTCTGATTTATAATTGAAAAGCCGGGACGCTTGATAGCATCCCGGCTTTTTTGTTTCTTCCAAATAAATTCTTTACCTTCGCAGAAAGACTGCGAATCATGAAAAAGCTACTTTTATTTTTCTGCATATTTTTTTGCCTGACAGGATGTAAAAAAAGCCAGAATTTCGTTTTAGTAGGTGAGATGAGTGATCTTGCCGAAAATGAATATCTGTTGATAATTCAAGACGATCCGATTTCAAAGATAGATACCCTTTATCCACGTAAAGGGAAATTCACCTATCAAATAAAACCGGATACGCTCACTCTTTTCCGTATTGTATCTCCCAATGGAGAAGCTATTCCTATTGTAGCCGACCGATCTTGGGGGGTACAAGTTAAAGGCTCTTTCAAGGAACCTCTCATTGAGGGTGACGGGCCCAATGCAGAGTATGGGATATTTTTAAAGGATATCTCCAAACTCCCCGATAATTCACCTGAAGTATACAAAAAAGCGGAAGAGTTCATCAAGTTACATCCAGAATCTTTTCTTTCGGCATACCTCATCAACCAATACTTTATTCAGACTGACAAACCTGACGTAAAGAAGATTCATGCACTTATCCAACCGTTGACGGGATCCATTAAGGATACAAGGGTCTTGGGCGTCGCATTGAAATCTATGCCGGATGAAAAAACGACAAAGGAGGATAGCAAATATTTGAACTATTTTTCGTGCAAAGACAGAAATGGGAAATATGTCTCATGGAACAGTAACCCCAAAGGATATACATTAGTATATTTCTGGGCCAGCTGGGACCAAGCAAGCGTAACATCCAAAGATTCATTAAATAGCTTGGTAAAACGATTGCCGAAAGATAAATTCAATATTCTAGCCATCTCATTGGACTATGACAAAAAGGGTTGGTTGAAAAAGTGTGCAGAAGACACCCCACAATGGATTGAATCATGTGACTTCAAAGGATGGGGTACTCCACTTATCAAACAAAGCCACATAAATCAGTTACCGGCTAATATTTTGATTGACCGCAACCGAAAAATACTTGCGACCAATCTTTATGGCGAAGAACTTTACAAGAAGGTAGATCAGTTGATTAAAGAACAGAATAAGGATACAAAGAAATAACCATAAACTGTTCATTTACATGCTTGTAAAAATTTTCGGCGCAGCCGTACAAGGTGTCGACGCCACCATTGTTACGATCGAAGTCAATAGTTCGAGAGGTATCAAATTTTTTCTGGTTGGATTACCCGATTCAGCGGTCAAAGAAAGTCATGAGCGCATCGTTTCCGCCCTTCAGGTTAACGGATATAAATTCCCGACCTGTCAGATAGTTGTAAATATGGCTCCTGCAGACATTAGAAAAGAAGGGTCGTCGTATGATCTGCCTTTAGCCATAGGAATACTGGCTGCTACCGGCACTGTCTGCACCGATAAGCTCGACAATTATCTAATTATCGGGGAACTTAGTCTTGATGGCAGCCTCCAGCCAATCAGAGGAGCCTTACCCATAGCCATTACCGCACGTGAGCAAGGGTTCGACGGATTTATCTTACCCAAACAGAATGCCAGAGAGGCCGCTATCGTAAATAACCTGAAGGTCTACGGAGTGGAAAACATTACCGAAGTCATCGAGTTTTTCAATGGGAACAAGGAACTGGAACCTACCTTAGTTGATACACGTGAAGAGTTTTATCGCAACCAGACCAATTTCACTTTTGATTTTGCCGATGTAAAAGGACAGGAAAATGTCAAACGTGCCTTGGAAGTAGCAGCTGCCGGTGGACACAACCTGATTATGGTAGGTGCTCCAGGCAGTGGAAAGTCGATGATGGCGAAACGTATGCCTAGTATTCTACCTCCTCTTTCTCTGGCTGAAAGCCTGGAAACGACAAAAATTCATTCGGTTGCCGGGAAGTTAGGCAAGGAATCATCTCTGATTGCCACACGTCCTTTCCGCAGTCCCCATCATACTATTTCCCAAGTTGCTATGGTAGGCGGAGGCGCTAGTCCTCAACCAGGCGAGATCAGTCTGTCGCACAATGGCATTCTTTTCCTCGATGAGCTTCCGGAATTCAACCGGAGTGTACTGGAAGTACTTCGACAACCATTGGAAGACCGTCACATCACTATTTCAAGAGCCAGATACTCCTACGATTACCCAGCCAGCTTTACACTCATCGCATCAATGAACCCGTGCCCTTGCGGTTATTATAATCATCCTACACGCAATTGTGTCTGTACACCTCATCAGGTACATCAATACATGCACAAGATCTCGGGGCCCCTACTCGACCGAATTGATATCCAAGTTGAAATTGTTCCTGTCCCTTTTGAAAAACTTGCCGACCAGACACAAGGCGAATCAAGCGCCTCCATCCGTGAGCGGGTTATACAAGCCAGGAAGATCCAGGAAGAACGGTTTGAATCCTATACCGGCATCCATTGCAATGCACAAATGGACAGTCGGTTACTACATCGTTTCGCACAACCTGACAAGCAAGGCATCCAGCTTCTCCGCAGTGCAATGGAAAGACTCAACCTGTCAGCACGAGCCTACGACCGAATACTGAAAGTAGCCCGTACCATCGCTGACCTGGAAAATTCCCAACATATAAAACCTCATCATCTGGCTGAAGCCATCGGGTATCGGAATCTTGACAGAGAGAACTGGGCCGGTTAGAATATTGTATGACAAATTTCAAAAGGACATTAAAGCCTTGAATATATCCT
The DNA here is from genome assembly GCA_944321335.1 of uncultured Phocaeicola sp. GTDB lineage: Bacteria > Bacteroidota > Bacteroidia > Bacteroidales > Bacteroidaceae > Phocaeicola. Next base: position 38,375 of record CALUKX010000009.1, read on the forward strand.
AAACATCCAATGTTTATTATAAACTATTTGGTAATTTATTTTATTTAACTTATATTGCGACTATAATATTTAAGGGAACCCGGGTTTAAAATAAATTCCTAGTAAAAGCTTAATCTTTTACTTAAATTATATAATCTGAAAACCATTAAAGCCTATGAAGACATAATTTATGGGATGGATTATCCCACTATGCCTAATGCTATTTTGCGCATGTAGTGATGATGACAACAACAATGTTCCGGAACCAGCTCCATTACCGGAACCAGAAATTACGATTTCACAAGGGGAAATATCGGACAAATATTTCACATTTAATCTTGATGTCAAAAATGCAACACAGATTGCATGGATAAACCAGATTGCTACTGAAGCAGCTCCGGAAGCCAACAAAATTCTCTTGGAAGGAGGATTGGTCAGCACCAACGAACTTCCAACAACTATCTCGGTACATAATCTTATACCAGATACAGAATATGTGGTATATGTAGCAGCCGCTAATGAAGAAAATATTGTGAAAACAGCCCAAATCACAATCCGAACAATACCGCGGCTTCCGGATTATGACGTAACATTTGTTGCCTGCAAGGATAAAATCTTTGAAAATGGCAACCATTACTTGAAGCTAAATGATAAAGATTGGCATTTTGAAGCGACATTAGACATTTATGCCGACCCAACAGCCGAATATCTTCCTGCAGGGGAATATAAGATAAAGGATGATACCACAGCACCGGTTATTTGTGCATCAACATCTTCCATTGATATCTATAATATTTCTCAAGGTGAAAATGGGAATCACCGTATGAGCGAAGGTGCTCTAACTGTCACAGTGAATGAAGACCAAACATATAAATTGGAATTGAACGGAACATTAGATAACGGATTGCTGTTCAAGGGCACTTATGAAGGAACTATGGAAGTAGAAAAAGAAGAGCCAGAACCAACTTATGATATTGACCAGACATTTACAATTTGTACAGTTACCAGATATGAAAAGGGTGCTAATTATTATATAAAACTATATGACAGCGACAACGAATATTATACAGCAACTCTGGACATATATACAAAAGATGCATTCCCAACATTACAACCAGGAACCTATCCATTAGCGGAGTCAGGAGATTTCTACATGGACCCATATTCTTCATTTGATATTTTGCGTGTCAATGAAACCATCAATGGCAGTTATAAATTTCAATCAGGTAGCCAAGTCGTGATTACACTCAATGACGACATATATACTATCACCCTCGAAGGAGTACTTTATGATCCATATGTAGACGGAAAAACATTAACACTTAGAGGCAGTTATACAGGAGCTATTAAAGAGTATTATTAATAACTTATATCTTGATATATTATGAAACTAAAATATTTACTATTCAATTATATCCTAATAGGCCTATTCTGCGCCTGTACCCTTACAGCTTGTGGAAGCGACGACCCGGCTCCTGCCCCTACACCTCCAGAGAAGCCAGAGCAACCGGAACCGGAAGAGCCTGAATACGAAGGAATCCTAACAAACAAATTAATAGATGCTTACTATATGGGAGTAGGTATTACCGGTACTGCAGAATACTATATCGTATTCAGTAATGTAGAAACCGATGACACTTACATGCCTAAAGAAAAAGGCATAACTGTGATTCTTGATATGTTCAGCACACCTTCTGCAGATGCAATCAACCCGATCCTGCCAACAGGAACATATAATTATAATGAGAATAAGGACATTAACACCTTTAATCCTCAAAACAGTTATATCCTGATCAAGGGCGATGAAGGAGATGCTCAAATGGGAGTTATAAGTAACGGTACTGTAACCGTAGCATATGAAAGTGGCATATATACCATTACGGCAGACTTGGAAATAATGGGACAAACAACCGTTTCATGCCGTTATCAAGGAGCAATTCAGTTCATTGAAGGAGCTAGCAATAGCTTTGATAGAATTACGAAAGACTTGAATCTGACGTTTGAGAAAGCCGAAGGAAGATATTTTGCAAACCAAGCATATCACCATAGCGATGATTTCAGTTTATATCTAACGACGGGTGATATTGATTCGTCAGGAGAAGGTACAGATGGATATTTTCTTCTTTTCCAAGGCTATACCTTTAAGATTGATCCATCTTCCAGTATAAATATCCTGGATGGAACATATATTGCATATCCTTATGATGAAAGTAACTCCAATTATTTGCCTTTAACCTTCAAACCGGGAGACATATTTGAATTTATGGGCGAAATATTCCCAAGAGGAAGCTATATCAAACATATCGATGGTGCGACAGGGAAAGAGGAATATGGTTTCATCAAAGATGGTACAATGGAAAAAGATGGAGACAGCTATACATTTAACCTAACATTGGAGAATAATGTTAAAGCTACTTTATCTTTTAAAGGAAATGTCAATTTACTTGACAAAAGAAGTCCAATCGTCAGATATTCAACACTAACTGAAGATATAACCTTACAGTTATCATCAAAATTGACGGAAAGTGCTGCTGCATATTCCGAAAATTCATGGTTGGAAAATATGGATGAGTGGTTAATCCTGATAAACAATCCTGATGGTGATATGATTATGATTGAATTCATGACTAAGGACTGTAATGGAATATTACCGGAAGGGGTTTACACTGTTGGACATACTTTTATCGAAAATGAAATTATACCAGGTTTCTACGATACAGTAAATGGAGCATTACTATACAGCTGGTATGTAAGCAATGTTGTTGAAGTTGAAGAAGGTGTTGCATTGGCCTCTCCAATTAACGGGGGTACATTAAAAATATCTAGAAAAGAAAATGATTATACATTGGATTTCGATTTCATCGATGACAGTGAAACTCCCCCATCATATAAAAGGTACTTGGACCGGTGCATTACCTGTGCATGACACATCAGCAAGCAGCAACAATGCCTCCCGATCATCTTTTTGTAAATTCATCCCAATGCATAAAAAGATTTCAATAAGAAAATAATAGATTGAAATCCATATAATGAATCCTCCAAGAATAATTCTTGGAGGATTTTTATTATTTGCCCCAAATATAAGTAGCCCAAGCTGTTTTACGATAAGCATCATTTGTTAAAGGTCGGCTACTTTGATCTATATAACAAGTCAGACCACAACTTCTTTTCAGTTCGAATTCTTTCTTATCCCCATAATCAGAATATATTTTATCCGTATGATCTGTAAATACGACAACCTTATTCAAAGCTGTTTCAAATGATTTATAGCTTTCAGAGGATTTACATCCTAACTCCATAAACTGACTAAAATCGAAATAGCAATGTATTGGCATTCCCTCTAAAGGCTGGACATCAGACGCCTCAACAGTATTAAACCCACTCTGTATCGCCTTTTATGTGGCTTCAGCCAATTCATCCATAGATTTCATATCAATAAGCGAGATAGTAGCAGATACCCAATCGGCATTCCCCTCTCGATAGTATTTCATATATTCCTCACAGATTTTTTTTAATCCTAAATCTCCTTGAAAAAAGTAAGGAAGAATCTCAGCATACGGAAATCCATTACCGACAACCTCAGCAGATGAAGCGATAACATAGTCTGTACAATTTCTCAAATCATACAACCCCTCTACAGATGCCATAAAACAGGCATCAAACAAAATATAATCAAACGTAAAGTCTTTCAATACGGAAGCAATCTCAGGCAGTTCCATACATTCGGATTTATCCTGACCAAAAAAACGGGAATTCTCTTGATAAAGTTTTTGTTCACTTTCTGCAATATGTGCGTCAAAGACATTTGCAGGTACCCATCCTCCTCCATGCGATGACAAAACCAATCCATAGGAATCAGAAGGAAGATTTTCCTTAACAGCCTTGAAAACCAAACGCATAAAATCCGGATTGGCGGTAGTCTCATTTATCGGATATTCAGCCAAAAGCTCTTGTCGGCCTACTCCATTCTCAATTACAAGTTCAGTCAAACGAGTATAATTACCTTGATCATAAAACAATGCAATTCTACCATTATCAGGCTTTTGATCCAAAACCGACAATATTTGCCGGATATTTTTGTCCATAAAAGGCTGTAGTCCATTACTATCACCCATCATATATATAAGTAATGTATGAGTTTTATCTACAGAACCGGGAGGTGTAGGAATATCTTCCGAAGAATCGGAAGAACAGGCACTAAAAAGGAATAAGGTTATCAAAACAAAGAAACTTGTAAAAATTCTATTCACCATACTAAATCTGAGTTTATAATTTCATTTACAAAAAATCATTTTTACAAAGATAAAAAAACAACCTAAAGAACTTATAGTTAACCAGATAATTTTTATTATGGGGAACAAAATCCATAAATCACAAAATATGTAGTATATTCGTAATATCCATTTCACCCTCTCGTAACAACTAACCCGTTCCTTTGCAAAAAAATTCAACGGACACATAGGAACGGAAAACCTAAAACCCGAATGAATATGAAGAAATTTTTGATGCTTTGTACATTGACGGCCGCTTCATTGACCGGCCTGCAAGCCCAACAAACCCAAGTAATCGCACATCGTGGATTCTGGGATACGGCAGGAAGTGCCCAAAATTCCATAGCCGCCCTTGAAAAAGCTGCCGAAGCCAAGGTCTACGGTTCCGAATTTGATGTACAACTCACCAAAGATAACGTGGTAGTGGTCAATCACGACAGCAGCATCAACGGCTACATCATTGCCGATACCCCGTACAGCAAGCTGAAAACGCTTAAGTTGAAAAGCGGTGAGAATCTCCCTTCCTTGGAAGCTTATCTGGATAAAGGCAAGACATTGCCGGACATCCAACTGATACTGGAAATCAAGCCGCATAAGACCAAGGAACAAGAAGATATTATCGCCCAAAAAGTGGTAGAAATGGTAAAGCAAAGAGGCATGGAAAAACAGGTGGAATACATCTCTTTCAGCCTTTATGTTTGCGAACAGTTGGTAAAACTGACTCCCGGCTCACAGATAGCCTATCTGGAAGGGGATTTATCCCCCGAAGAAGTAAAGGCAAAAGGAATGACAGGAATCGACTATGCATATAAGGTATTCCGTAAACACCCCGAATGGGTGAAGCAAGCCCACGATTTAGGATTAAGCACTAACGTATGGACTGTTAACGGTGAAAAAAAGCTCAAGAAGATGATTGATCTGAAAGTAGATTACATTACGACCAACCAACCTTTATTAGCCACCGAACTTATCAACGGTCAAAAGTAAAAGCTTTATTATCCAAATAACAAAACACACACAGAATGCCACAGGGTCGGAAACGGCTTTGTGGCATTATTTTTATTTCCACACTCTAAATCACCGGAATCGCATAAAAATATGTATCTTTGCGTCGCAAAACGTTGCGACTGAAAGAACAACAATAAAATTTACAACCAAAATATATGGAAAAGAAATTCAAACGCACCACTGTCACATCGGCACTGCCCTATGCCAACGGCCCTGTACACATCGGCCATCTGGCTGGCGTATATGTTCCTGCCGATATCTATGTACGCTACTTGCGTCTGAAAAAGGAGGATGTGCTCTTTATCGGAGGATCCGACGAACATGGAGTGCCTATCACAATCCGTGCAAAGAAAGAAGGCGTTACTCCACAAGACGTTGTCGACCGCTATCATACTCTCATCAAGGATTCGTTCAAGGAATTCGGCATTTCATTCGATGTATATGGACGTACCAGTTCTCCAACTCATCATGAAGTAGCTTCTACATTCTTCCGTACCTTGTACGACAAAGGAGAATTTATCGAAAAGACTTCCATGCAATATTACGACGAGGAAGCTCATACTTTCCTTGCCGACCGTTACATTACCGGCGAATGCCCTCGCTGTCATGCTCAAGGTGCATACGGCGACCAGTGCGAGAAATGTGGAAGCACACTTTCTCCTACTGAACTGATCAACCCGAAGAGTGCCATCAGCGGTAGCGAACCGGTGATGAAGGAAACCAAACACTGGTACTTGCCCCTCGACAAACACGAAGGATGGTTGCGCAAATGGATTCTGGAGGACCACAAAGAATGGCGTCCGAACGTTTACGGCCAGTGCAAGAGTTGGCTCGATATGGGTTTGCAGCCTCGTGCCGTAAGTCGCGACCTCGACTGGGGTATCCCTGTACCGGTAGAAGGTGCTGAAGGCAAAGTTTTGTATGTATGGTTCGACGCTCCTATCGGATATATTTCGAACACCAAGGAATTGCTTCCCGACTCATGGGAAAAATGGTGGAAAGACCCTGAAACCCGTCTGCTCCATTTCATTGGCAAAGACAACATCGTGTTCCACTGCATCGTATTCCCGGCTATGTTGAAAGCTGAAGGCAGCTTTATCCTCCCCGATAATGTTCCTGCCAACGAGTTCCTGAATCTGGAAGGCGACAAGATTTCGACTTCACGCAACTGGGCTGTATGGTTGCACGAATATCTGCGTGATTTCCCGGGCAAACAGGATGTATTGCGCTATGTGCTGACAGCCAACGCTCCTGAAACGAAAGACAACGACTTTACTTGGAAAGATTTCCAGGCACGCAACAACAACGAGTTGGTTGCCGTTTACGGAAACTTCGTGAATCGTGCCCTGGTGTTGACCCACAAATATTTCGACGGAAAGATTCCTGCCTGCGGCGAACTGAACGACTACGACAAAGAAACGCTGAAAGAGTTTGCCGACGTCAAGGCTGAAGTTGAAAAGTTGCTGGATGTATTCAAATTCCGTGACGCACAGAAAGAAGCTATGAACCTGGCCCGTATCGGTAACAAGTATCTGGCCGATACAGAACCTTGGAAGCTGGCTAAGACCGACATGGATCGTGTTGCAACCATCCTGAACATCGCTTTGCAGTTGGTTGCCAATCTGGCTATCGCTTTCGAACCGTTCCTGCCGTTCAGCTCTGAAAAGCTGCGCCACATGTTGAACATGGAAAGCTTCGAATGGGATCAGTTGGGACGCACAGATCTGCTTGAAGCCGGACATCCGTTGAACAAGGCTGAACTGCTTTTCGAAAAGATTGAAGATGCAACCATCGAGGCACAAGTACAGAAGCTATTGGACACAAAGAAAGCCAACGAAGCTGCCAACTACAAGGCAAACCCGATCAAGCCGACAGTTTCAATCGAAGACTTCGACAAGCTGGATATCCGTGTAGGTACAGTTCTGGAATGTGAAGTAGTGCCTAAGATGAAGAAACTGCTGAAGTTCAAGATTGCCGATGGTTTGGAAAACCGTACCATCGTGAGCGGTATCGCTCAGCACTACAAACCGGAAGAACTGGTAGGCAAACAGGTATTGTTCATCGCCAATCTGGCACCGCGTCAGTTCAAGAACGGTCTGGTGAGCGAAGGAATGATCTTGAGTGCCGAAAACTTCGACGGCTCACTGGCAGTCACTTCTGTTCTGAAGGAAGTGAAACCGGGAAGTGAAGTAAAATAATCCAAACATAGTATAAGAAATTGGGAATGAGGGCAAACTGCCATTCATTCTCAATTTCTTTTCTTAATTCCAAGAAACCTCAACGTGGCAGAATCACTCAAAGAGAAAACAGCAAAAGGACTATTCTGGGGTGGGCTCAACAACGGCGTCATGCAGTTGCTGAACCTGATTTTCGGTATTTTTCTAGCCCGACTCCTCACACCGGCCGACTATGGTATGGTGGGAATGCTCAGTATTTTCTCTCTGATAGCAGGTTCCCTGCAAGAAAGTGGTTTCACAGCTGCCTTGATCAACAAGAAAGAGATTTCCCATAAAGACTATAATGCCGTATTCTGGTTCTGTTCAGGCATCAGTCTTTTGTTATACATCATCCTATTTCTTGCAGCCCCGCTCATTGCCGACTTCTATAACAACGAAGACCTGATACCTCTGGCACGGTATTCTTTCCTCGGATTCTTCATTGCCAGTCTGGGAATTGCCCACAGTGCCTATCTCTTCCGCAACCTGATGGTCAAGCAAAAAGCATTGACTTCCATCATAGCTTTAATCGTTTCCGGTTGCGTGGGAGTAAGTATGGCCTTTGCCGGATTTTCTTATTGGGGCATTGCGACCCAAAGTATCGTCTATGTAGCTACGGTAAATCTCTGTTATTTACACTATTCACCTTGGCGTCCCACATTCAACTTCGACTTCAGTCCCTTGAAAGGGATGATTGGCTTCAGCAGCAAGCTGTTGATTACAAACATCTTTAATCACATAAACAACAACCTTTTTTCCATTATCTTAGGTAGATATTACAGTGAGAAAGAAGTCGGTTATTTCAACCAGGCCAACAAATGGAATCAAATGGGACACTCGTTGATTACGGGCATGATAACCAGTGTAGCCTTACCGGTCTTGAACCAAGTTGCCGACGATCGCGAACGCCAGCAACGGGTTTTCCGCAAAATGCTCCGGTTCACGGCCTTCGTATCATTTCCAGCTATGCTGGGGCTATCACTCATTGCCCCCGAACTCATTACCATCACTATCACAGAGAAATGGTTGCCTAGTGCCAGAATCTTGCAGATACTTGCGATTGGCGGAGCGTTCATACCTATCATGCAACTATATACCAATCTGATTATCAGCAAGGGGAAGTCCAACATATTCATGTGGAATACCATCATACAAGGGATTACGCAACTGACAGTCATGTATTTACTTTATCCTTATGGCATCCATACCATGATATGTGTATACGTATCGATCAACATCTGTTGGTTGTTGGTCTGGCATTATTTTGTTTGGAAAGAAATTCGCTTGAGCCTGTGGAACGCCCTCAAGGACATATTGGCTTATGCCATAATTGCAACAGCCGTCATACTAGCAACCTATTTTGCCACAGACATAATAGACAACTGTTATTTATCCATTACCAGTAAAATCATCCTTGCCGGCATTCTTTATACCGTCATCATGCGGCTAAGCGGTTCCAAAACCTTCAAGGAAAGCATACAATATATCCTGAAAAAGAATCCTAAGTAATTATCTTCAAGTATATGACCATCCAGGAACTTACAACAAATTATTGTAAACTCAATGAGTCTTTTAGCCGGGTTATGATCTTTCACGTCGGAACTGCTGCCGGTTTTTTTGCCGAATACACAGCCATGCTGAATGCCATGATCTATTGCCTGGAACATCGCATCCAGTTCCGCCTATATGCAGACGATGCAAATTTCGGCTATCACAAAGGATGGAATGATTACTTCGAATCCTTTTGCCCCGAAGTGCACGACAAATTCCATCATAAATACAACAGTCTGGCCTTGCCTACATTCAAGCGGATTTTCAAATACAATAAAGGAGGAAAATTATTCAATGTCCTCAAATGGAAGTTCAAGGCAACTTGCCAACAGAAAGTTGGAAGCATGATCACTTTTCTGAAATATAGGAAACGTATCTTACTCAGCCATCATGTTGTCTTCAAAAAGGCAGATCATTATACTATTCCCGAGTTAGGTATCAACGGAGACTATCTTCAAGCACTCCGTTGCATGGTAGACATCACATGGCGGATGAATGATGTCGTCAAAGCAGAAATCAAGGAACTGATTGAGAACCAGAACTTACCGGAAGAATACATCGGATGCCAAATCCGGGGTGGCGACAAAATAACTGAAACCCAACTGGTTTCACCTTCATACTACATACAATTAATAAAAGGACAAACGACCAAGGACGTATTCGTCCTGACAGACGATTATAGCATTTTCCAACAAGCCCGGATAGAAGCCCCCGATTTTAAATGGCATACCCTTTGCGGCCCTCAGGAAAAAGGATATGTAAACAGTTCTTTTACAAGCATGAACAAAGATTTAAAGCGCCAACAGATGTTACGGTTTCTGACTTCTGTAGAAATACTACGTAATGCCCGGCTTTTCATTGGAAGCATCACGACAGGGCCAAGTTTTTTCCTCCTGAAAATGCTTTACCCCCACGCTGTTGCCGTTGATTTTGACATTAACAAATTACCGCAAATAAGTTGCCTGCCGATCAATGAGCGAAGTGAACTTGCTGAAGCTTATATGAAGCAAAGGAAATAAGATTAAAAAGATAAGTTATGACCTTTCAACTATTATCATTACTTTTGTAGCTATATGATTAGTCCCATGAGCATTACCAGGAAATATACACTAGACGAATTACGCCAATTGCATGAAGTGCTTTATGAGATATTAGGAGAAATAATCCGTATCTGCGACAAGCATCGGATTCCTTTCTTTGTGATAGGCGGTACTGCCATTGGAGCTTTATACGATCAGGCTATCCTGCCATGGGATGATGATGTCGACATAGGGATGAAGCGCGAAGATTATAACCGGTTTCTCGAAGTCGCTCCTAAAGAACTCGGCAAAGATTATTTCCTTTCATGGATAGGCACAGATTCCCATTCTCCCTATTATTTCGCTAAGGTAAAGAAAAACAATACACTTTTTGTGGAAGGATTATTCAAGAACGTGCCCATGCATCAAGGTATTTTCATTGATATATTTCCATTCGACCGCATACCCGACAACAAATTTTTGTTGAAAATACAACATGGGCTTGTAACATTTCTGAATTGTTGTCTAATGGGCAAAGAAGCATGGTTGTGGAAACATTGCGGAAAATGTGAAATAGACAATCCGACCAACAGAGGATTTTTCGGTTGCCTATTGAACAGAATCATGGATACAATTCTGACCAAAAAGGCAATATTCAAACTAATGGTTGGAGTCCAAACCCTTTTCAACAAACGTAAGAGTGTGTATTTCAACAATATCATGACTAAGACGGATCATGTAAAGGAAGAAAGCCTCAATCACTTGCAGCCTGTGAAGTTCGGTCCGTTGACACTTATGGCTCCACAGGATCTGGAAGGCTTTCTGAGGTACAACTACCCGAAGCTACATCGTTTCGATGAACAAGAACAGGCTCAAGTTGCCAATCATTATCCCGAAAGATTGTCTTTCAATACGGAACAGAAGGTATGAATAGCTAAACTGATACAATCATGGAAAGCAACCTACATAATTCTCCTACATTTGTGGTACAGACAGGGAAACCCACCCTTGTCGATGTGGCCGTGTTGATCCTTTTCTTCAACCGCCCCAAACAATTGAGCCAAGTCTTTGAAGAAGTCAAGAAAGCCCGCCCTTCAAAACTCTTCCTCTATCAGGATGGTCCCAGAGGAGAAAGAGACATGCCTGGCATTGAAGCCTGCCGGAAAGTGGTCAGCGACATTGATTGGGATTGTGAGGTACATCAGAACTATCAGACTGTCAATGCCGGATGCGATCCATCGGAGTATAATGCACAGAAATGGGCATTCTCGCATGTCGACAAATGTATCGTCCTCGAAGACGATGATGTGCCGTCGGTCAGTTTCTTTCGTTTCTGCAAGGAAATGCTCGACAAATATGAGAACGACACCCGTATCAGCATGATTGCCGGATTCAATAACGAAGAGATTACTCCCGACATTCCTTACGACTATTTCTTTGCCACCACCTTCTCCATTTGGGGATGGGCAAGCTGGAAACGCGTCATCGACCAATGGGATGAACATTATACATTCTTGCAGGATCCTACCAACATGAAACAACTGCGAGACCTGATCAAGACACGCAGATACCGGAAAGATTTCATCTATATGTGCCAACGCCACAAAGAGCATAACAAGGCCTATTACGAAACCATCTTCCACGCTTCCATCCTGTTCAACTCGGGCCTCAGCATCGTTCCTACCAAGAACATGATCAACAACCTCGGAGCTACCGACGACTCGACCCACTTTGCCGGTTCGCTGAGCACCATGCCAAAAGGCTACCGCCGCATTTTCACCATGAAACGTCACGAAGTGAAGTTTCCGCTCAAGCATCCGCGTTATGTCATCGAAAATACAACCTACAAGGACAGGGTGTACAAGATTATGGGATGGCGCCATCCGTGGGTAAAGATCGGACGCTCGTTCGAGGAACTTTTCCTCAATCTGCGCTACGGCAACTTCAAGTTTATCGGAAAATCCATAGTCAACCGCATCAACAAATGGTTAGGTAGAAACAAATGCAATTAATGATATGAAACTATTTCTCAACAAAATAAAGCTCAGTCTCCAGAAACGGACCAAAGTAACCCAGAATAAAAAATGCTACGCCCAATGGGCAGCCAAAGGATACGTGAACAATCCGGAAGTAAGTGTCATAATCCAGTCGCACAACAAGAGCCTGCAGATTCTTCACATCCTTCCGAAACTCCGCCAATATCCGAATGTGGAAATCATTGTCATCGATGACGGTTCGGACTTGAACCATACCCATGCACTTGCAGAGAAGCTGACTGGAGCCAACGAATTTCTTGTCAGATGCAACGACCTTTACGAGAACGTAACTTACGACAAGACCATCCGTTTCGCCAATGGAAAATATATTGCCCTGCTTCAAGATGACGACGATTTTGATGGTATCGGGTGGATGAACCAAGCTGTAGCATATTTCAAGAAGTATCCCAAATTGGCTATCTTAGGAGGCAAGGACGGACTCGATATCGCTTTCGAAGAAGAAACCCGGTACGGACATGGCGGTCCATTAATGCAGCGAGGTGATTTCTGTTTCGTAACGGCAGTAAACCGTGCCCCTATGTGGATCAACAAGGAATTGCTTGAATCACACCTTCACCACATTGATTTTTCATTCGCTCCGTTCCAATTCGATGATTATGAAATCTGTGCCCGTGCTTGGATGGAGGGGCTGCAGGTAGGATGGTATGACGCCCGATTCCATTCACTCAGCGTAGGCGGAATGCGTCTATGGAACAATGCCTTTACAAAAGAGCAAAGTGAAAAGAACGGAAGGAAGTTGTACGATTTATATCACGACAAGATAGAGGAAATTCACAATCTCATCCAAGAAAGCCTAAAAACATTGGAATAAGATGATAAAAACATCTACCTTTGTAGAAACTTTGAATACCCTACCATGAGAGTACTTATCATCAATACATCGGAACGCACGGGCGGAGCGGCCATTGCAGCCAACCGCCTGATGGAAGCATTGAAGAACAACGGAATCAAGGCCAAGATGCTGGTACGCGACCGCTCTACCAACGAAGTTACCGTAGTGGCACTCAAGAAGTCATGGAGAAGAATCTGGCAGTTCGTCTGGGAACGTTGCGTAATCTGGGCGACGAACGGTTTCCACAAACACAACCTTTTCGCTGTGGATATCGCCAACACCGGAACCGACATTACCGGATTGCCTGAGTTCGTGCAAGCCGATGTCATCCACCTGCACTGGATCAATCAAGGAATGCTCTCATTGAAGGATATCGAAAAGATTGTGGAATCGGGTAAGCCGGTGGTCTGGACCTTGCACGATATGTGGCCTTTCACCGGTATCTGTCATTATGCCGGCAGTTGTGATAAATATACTACCCAGTGCCAGCAATGTGAACTGCTACAACATCCGCATCACAAGGACCTTTCCTATAAGATTTTCGGCAAGAAGGAGAAACTGTACAGCAAGGCGAATATCACTTTTGTGGCCTGCAGCCATTGGCTGGAAGGTATTGCAAGACAAAGTGCTCTACTAAAGGGACAGGAGATAACCAGCATTCCGAATGCTATCAATACCAATCTCTTCACTCCACGTCCGAAACGTTTCGCACGTCAGAAACTCAAACTGCCCGAGGACAAGAAACTGCTGCTTTTCGGATCTATGAAAATAACCGACAAGCGTAAGGGTATCGATTACCTGATTGAAGCCTGTAAACTGATAGCCCAGTCGAATCCCGAACTTAGCAAGAAACTGGGCGTAGTGGTATTGGGAAGCCAGGCCGAACAATACGCGTCGCTCTTCCCTTTCCCAATCTACCAGATGAACTACGTCAGCACCGAGAAGGAACTTGTAGATATCTACAATGCAGTCGACCTATATGTTACCCCTTCATTGCAAGACAACCTGCCGAACACGATTGTGGAAGCGATGGCTTGCGGTATTCCGTGCGTCGGATTCAATGTGGGCGGTATTCCACAGATGATCGACCATCTGCACAACGGTTATGTAGCGCAGTACAAGTCGGCCGAAGACCTTGCCAACGGTATCTGCTGGTCATTCAGCGAGGGCGATTATGCCAGTTTGAGTGAAGAGGCACGCCGGAAAGCGCTCAACAGTTATTCGGAGCGCAATGTAGCCATGAAATACATTAAGATTTATAACCAGATAACAGGAGACAATGCATAACACCCATCACCTGCATCCGAGATTTTCCATCATTACGGTAACTTACAATGCAGGAAGTCTGCTTGAAGATACCATCCAGAGTGTTATCACACAGACTTACAAGAATTTCGAATACATCATCATCGACGGGAAATCGACCGATAATACCCTCGAGATTATCGAGCGCTACCGCGACCGGATTTCGGTGGTGGTAAGTGAGCCCGACAAGGGATTGTATGATGCCATGAATAAAGGTATCGACCGGGCTATGGGCGATTATGTCTGTTTCCTCAATGCAGGTGATGAGCTTCACGAAGATGATACCTTGCAGCTGATGGTACATTCGATGGCCGGACTGACCGAACTGCCGGATGTGATTTACGGAGAAACCGCTATTGTCGATGAGGAAGGCCATTTCCTCCGTATGCGCCGTCTGTCGGCTCCCGAAAAGCTTACCTGGAAGAGTTTCAAGCGCGGTATGTTGGTCTGCCATCAGGCCTTTTTCGCCCGCCGCGACCATGCTCTCCCCTACGATCTGCATTATCGCTTCTCCGCCGATTTCGACTGGTGCATCCGTGTGATGAAACGTAGCAAGGTACTGCATAACACCCATCTCACCCTCATCGACTACCTCAATGAAGGGATGACCACACGCAACCACAAGACTTCACTCAAGGAACGTTTCCGCATCATGAGCAAGCACTACGGACTTGTTTCCACCGTGTTCCATCACTTGTCGTTTGTCGTGCGACTGATTTACAAGAAATAAAACCACAAATACATACCGATTATGAAAAAGTTTATAAGCTGCAGCCTCCTGTTGGCTGCTACATTGGGCAGTGCTTTCGCACAACAGAAGTATTCGATTACAGCCACTGTTCCGGCTGAAAATGAAGGCAAATACATCTACTTGCTGGACAATAACGATGTAAAACTCGACAGTGCCTTGGTAAAAAGCAACACCTTTACTCTCAACGGACAGGTTGAAAAGGCCCAGTTCGCCAATCTTGTAGTCGACATGAAAAGCCTTTTGGGCACCGTATACCTGGATGAGACTCCCTTGACCCTTACCATTTCGGATACTGATTATCAGGCAAGCGGTTCGGATGTCAACAATGTATGGGGTGAATACTCACAAAAGAACTTCGTCTTCAATCAAACTGCCGGCAAACTGGTTAAGGAATACCGTGAACTGAGTCAGCAAGCCGATGCCAACAAAGACCGTATCGCCGCCATCGAAAAACAATTCGATGAAGAGAACCAGAAGATGATGGACGCAAGCAAACAGATTATGCAGGCAAACCCGTCGAACCTTGCATCTATCTACATTCTTTCGCGCAGCTACTATAACATGGAGCTTGAAGAGGTCGACCAGATGCTTGCAGCATTGTCGGCTTTGAAGGATACTCCCTACTATCAGAAGATAGCCGAACATCAGACAGCGACCAAACGTGCTGCCGTAGGCAATGATTTCACTCACTTCGATATGGCCGACCGCGATGGAAAGATGCACAATACATCTGAATATGTAGGTAAAGGAAACTATGTATTGGTCGACTTCTGGGCAAGCTGGTGCGGTCCGTGCCGTGCAGAAATGCCGAACGTAAAGAAGGCCTATGAACTTTACCATGCCAAAGGTTTCGATGTTTTGGGAATCTCACTCGATTCGAAGAAGGTAGCATGGACAAAAGCGATCGACCAGATGCAGTTGCCTTGGAATCATTTGTCGGACCTTCAAGGATGGCAATGTGCGGGCGCCGCTCTGTATGGCGTTAACGGTATTCCATTCATGTTGCTTGTAGGCCCTGACGGAAAGATTGTTGCACAGAACCTGAGAGGAGAGGAACTGCAGGAAAAGCTGGCAGAGATATATAAATAAGAAACTAAGATCACTTTATATTCAAAGAGGGTGTGTCAAAATGCATACCCTCTTTTTTTATGACCCATACACGCACTCTGGAAAATAAGTGCGGAGAAATGCTTCATTCGCTAAACTATAAGTGGTAATAGTATGCGTTTCCATGTAATCGGGTATTAGATATACCTTTGCATCTTTTCTTATCTAGTCTTTCATAGCTATAAAATTTTGAGTTTCACATATACAAGCATATTTAGTTTCTGGGACATAACCAATCTCATAAATACGAAACTTGTCACAAATACAAATAGGCATCTCGTTTTTTCTAATAATAGCAATGAAGCGGAGGTTCAAACTCAATATTCATAATTACGCAACTCTATAAGGCATAATTAAGATTAGCAATACGCAGAAATACAATATAATACACTATCTTTGCAACATTCAAATGGCGATATTATACCAAAAGAGAATACCGACCTATCTAAAGTGTTGATAAACAATGGAGAATAGAAGTTTCCTAAAAATGCTGAAGCCGAATTTTCCTTGATATTACTGTTATTGTCATTCAGGATTCCTTCCACATTCATGTACGAATTATCCCGGTTCGTATAGGTATATTCCCCGCCAAATGACAGATTACCGCCCCATAAGGGATGACTGAATACCAGTTTGGTAGCGTAAAGTTTATTGCTTGTAAGGTTATTGGTTGTAACAGTCTGCTTCTGTAGAGAACCTCCTGCCGGAGTGAACTGTTCAAGCATTTCTTGCGGATTCTTGGTGTCCGACCAGAAACCGTCAGCATTAAAGTCTATATTCCAGTCACCTATACGTCCGTTATAATAAGTATTGAGGGTATGTCTGGTTTGCTGTGTATTTCTCCATCCAGTAGTGTTGTTCTCTTCATAAAGGATATTATCCTGATATACCTGGGTATTCATCGGATCTACAGTCTCATTACGTTCCGGTGTCCGGGCATAATCATAGCGTACACCCAATGAATGGTTCTCATTGAACTGATAGTTCAGTGACAGCATGGCCGAAATATTCTTCGAGTCATATTGTGTAGTCGAGTATGAATCCTGTATCCATGTTTGCTCCAATAAGGTTTTCTGTGTCATGGTCTTGTGGTCTTCTGTATATCCTTTCTTGCCATAAAGCATACCGGAAAGGTCAAAGCCTCCTTTCCTGTAATTGAAGTTGTACTGGTCCAACACATTCCATCCGTAGCCATAGCCTGTATAGAAACGATTGTTGAAACCGAATCCTTCACCTTGCGGTTTCTTGGTCTGGATACGGATCACTGCATTGACAGTCGCATCATAGCGTGAACCAGGATTGTTTACCACTTCCACGTTTTTGATGTTGCCGGAAGCGAGCTGGTCGAGTTCTGATTTATCACGTACTTTACGTCCGTTGATATATATTTCAGGAGTTCCGGCACCGAATACATTTATATTTCCATCATTGGCAGATACGCCAGGTATTTTATTTAGCAGATCATTTCCGGTTCCCGCATTTTCAAGTATGGTACCCGCCACTGTAGTCACCATTGCATCACCTTTTACACGTGTTTTGGGCAAATCAGCTTTTACCACTACCTCACCAAGCTGTTGTGCATCCGAGACAAGCTGCACGATACCGATATTAGGCGAAACCGTCGGTTTGTACACTGTCTTATATCCAATAGAAGATATTTTCACAATCTGGCTTTCAGATGTTGCTTCCAATGCGAAAGCTCCATCTTCACCGCTGATTGTTCCACTCACAAAAACTGAATCCGGAAGTGACAACAGCACCACATTGGCATAAGGTACCGGCTGGCTGTTCTCGTCAATCAGTTTTCCTTTTACGGTTTGTGCTGATAAGCACAATACCCATGAAAGGCATAGTAATAGAACACTGATTCTTTTCATGCTTGTCTTCATTTTGTCATTCATAAACTCTCACTAATTTTTATTTTATGTTTGTGTTGAAGAATAATGTTATTGGCTAACGATACAAAGTTCCGAAATGCAAAAATCTTTTCCACTACCCGAAAGAGTAGTTTACATTCTTTAACACATAGCAAAATTAGAGAGAATTTTCATTGAACGGAGGAAAACGGCATCTACATTTGGTATTACGCAAATCAGCCTAACGCATTAATAAACAATAGATTACAAAAAACATGATTTTTCATGCATCTACATTCGTATTTTTCAAAATTCTGCAAGCAACAGATCTTTCGGTTTTTCCTCCGAAAAACTCGCACCATCCGATTCCACCAGACGTTTCTTCAGACGGAACTTTTACTGGGCGATGAAAGCGGAAGAAACAATACTTCCGGCAATGAATTTCTTCTCATCACACCTTAAAGAAGGACTATAATATCCTATAAAAACACCTCAAATCGCTAAATTCGGCTAAATTCGGCGATTACAATCGAAAAATTTAGATGAATTTAGCGATTACAACTGAAAGAAACAGTTTCATAGCGAAATTATCTGTAGGTATTATCAGGACACAATCGTGAATTACCCCCATCATATAATAAGAACGGCAGTCATAACAAAAAGAGCCGCACCGAAACATCATTCAGTGCGGCCCAATATTTCTATAACAACCCAGATTACTCTTCCTTACGCTTTCTGAACTGAAGCACAATCACTACGATGGCTCCTACAATCAGAATTGCGATTGAGGCGAAGGCGATGCCTTCCGTTACGTGGAGCGATTTCGGATCGAAGCTGAAACGGACGGTGTGCTTGCCTGCCGGAACATTCATCGCACGGAGGATATAATCGGCACGACCATGCTCCACATGCTGACCATCAATCTCCGACTGCCATCCCGGATAGTAGATTTCGGAGAATACCACTACCCCGCCTTTCGGTGAATTGACTTCATAAACGAGTTCGTTCGGCTGATAGCTCTTCAGTACAATTGTATTCAGACTATCCGATGTAGCTGCATCTCCCTTAACCTGATCGGCGAAACGCTTATCGACTACCGCTGTCTTTGCCGGATCAATGTGATGGATGGCATCAATCTCCTCGTTGGCATTGCCGACGTATTTCACCTCATCGACAAACCAGGCGTTGCCCAAAGCATACGGATTGCGCACAGGAGCCGTACCACTTTGCAAAGGTAAGATGAAGTAACGGGTATTGAGCATATTCAATACAGGGAACTCAGATCCGTCCACCTGCGACATATCACCGCCTGCATTCTGGAAACCCGAAACCAAAGCACCCATCTCACCCTGGATATGTTCCTCGATCATTTCCTGATAACGGCGCAATTTGGCCGCATGATAACCGCCGATGCTTTTATGCCAGTACGAGGTCTGGTTCTCGTTGAATGTATTGGTCGAAAGATTCAGCACACGGTAATCGAGTGTCTTGTCGGCAAGAATTACCTTATCGGTTTCCGTCGGCTCCAGATACGGTTTCATTTCCGTACCTTTCGCAACGAATTGTTCATCGTACAGATAGCGTTTGTTTACGCTCCACATATCTACCAGACAGAGCACACCGATCAGAGCTACGGTCCATACCGCCTTGAGCTTACCCTTGCAATAAAGCATCAGCAGAGCAAAGCCGATAACGATAAAGATGACACTGCGCCAAGCGTCGGCTGTAAATACCGCCACACGCATCTCTTCCAGATTCATCAGAAGAGGAGCCAGGTATTCCGAAGGGATTCCATTCTGGAACGCACCCATTTCCATAGTCGACACATACGACGGGAAGAAGAATCTCGGGAAAAGAGCAAACAACAAAGCCAGACCTCCGGTCAGCCCCAGACTGATATAGAAGGCTTTGGCCTTTTCTTTCAGCAGCTCCGGACGCTCGATCACTTCCTTCAAGGCCATAATGGCAAGCAACGGAATGGTAAATTCGGCAATCACCAGGATAGACGAAACTGCACGGAACTTATTGTACATCGGTACGTTGTCGATAAAGAAATCGGTCAGCCCCATAAAGTTCTTACCCCACGACAGAAGGATAGAAAATACAGTACCGACAATCAAGGCCCATTTCATCGGCCCTTTCACGATGATACATCCCAAGATGAAGAGGAACATTACGAAAGCACCTACATACACCGGTCCCGAAGTCCCCGGCTGTTCGCCCCAATACTGTCCTATCTGTTGGTAGACACCATAGAAGTTGGGATCGGCCTTCTTCATGGCCGTCTCGTTTTCCGCCAACGGAACGGATGCACCTCCCTTTACATTGGGCACAAGCAAACTGAACGTTTCGCCTATTCCGTAGCTCCATTGGGTGATATAATCACGTTCCAGACCACTGCCGGTCTGGTTGCCCGGATTCTCTTTCACCAGTTCACTCTTGCCTCGCATACTCTCCTTGCTGTACTGATACGTATGATACAGATTGGAAAGATTGGTACAGACACCGATTATGGCCGCCAGTACCAGCACTGCAGTAGCTTTGGCAAACTGAGGAAGACGTTTCTCCTTCCATGCCGTAACACCATAAGCCACAGCCATAAAGAACATGACGAAAAGGAAATAATAGCTCATTTGCGGATGGTTGGCCATAATCTGCAGAGCGACGAACAAGGCAGTCACCAATCCCCCCGACCAATATTTACCGCGGTACACCAGCACCATACCGGCTATGGTAGGCGGAATGTAGGCCAATGCCATCACCTTCCAGATATGTCCGGCGGCGATGATGATAAAGAAATACGATGAAAAAGCCCAGATTATAGCACCCAAGGCCGACATCCACACCTTGAAATTGAAGGCACGGAGCAGGATATAGAAGCCTAACAGCATGACGAATACATACCACACATAGGTAGGCAGGAACAGATGATAGGCCTTCTGGATGAAGCTCATCACTTGGTTTGACGAATAACTCGGAGCGATCTGGTAGGTCGGCATACCTCCGAACACCGCATTGGTCCAACGGGTTGTCTTGCCGGTCTGTTCGTGATAGTCGTTTATCTCCTTTCCCAAACCGATACCGGCAACGGCATCGTGCTGCGCAAGGATACGCCCTTCCGTATCTGCCGGATAGAAATAGGCGAACGAGATAATGACGAAAACCACAATCGCCACAATATCAGGAAGAAATTTCTTGAAACTATTCATGATAAATACTTTATTAATTAATGTTTTCAGTAGGCAAAGATAACACAATACTCCATGAAAAATAGTAACTTTGCCACCGAAAATCATACTGACACATGAAAATAGGAATCATCACTGCCATGTCTTCCGAACAGAAGCAACTGGCAAACCAACTTGAGAACAGAACAGAACGTACCGAAGGCCCTTTCACGTACATAGAAGGAACCATCAAAAAGAATACCATCGTATTGATGCAATGCGGCATCGGCAAAGTGAATGCAGCTGCCGGAGCGGTGGAACTGATCCGCAACTTCCAGCCCGACTGTATCATCAGTACCGGAGTGGCGGGAGGAATTGATACTTGCCTGAAAGTAATGGATGTAGTAATAAGCCGACAGATTGTATACCACGATGTATGGTGTGGCGAAGGTAATGCCTACGGACAGATTCAGGGACTTCCACTGTACTTTAAAGGCGATGAAACCCTGTTCAAATGCGCCGTATCACTCGATACCGAAACCGCTATCCACGGCGGATTGATCTGTAGCGGCGACAAGTTCATCACCGACCGCAGCGAACTGGAAACCATCAAGGGAAACTTCCCAGAAGGGTTGGCCGTAGATATGGAGTCGGCAGCCATCGCTCAGGTTTGCCACCTCTATAAAGTGCCTTTCATCAGTTTCCGCATCATCAGCGATACACCGGGAGCCGACAAGCATCTGGAGCAGTACCAGAACTTCTGGGGCGAGATGGCCGACCGCTCTTTCCGTGTGACAGAAACATTCCTGAAGGCTTTGCCTGCAAAACTTTAAAACCATCGCTATATGAAAAAGATTCCAAGCTTTACCGTCGATCATATCCACCTGTTGCGTGGCATCTATGTATCCCGTCAGGATGCCGTGGGTGAAGAAATCGTGACTACCTTCGATATCCGCATGAAGGAACCGAACCGCGAACCGGCATTGAGTCCGTCGGCTATCCATACCATCGAACACTTGGCTGCCACTTTCCTGCGCAACCACCCGACATGGGCCGACAAGATCATTTACTGGGGACCGATGGGTTGCCTTACCGGCAACTATCTGGTAGTGAAAGGCGACTTGACCTCGCGTGAAATCGCCCCGCTGATTACAGAAACCTTCCAGTTCATCGCCGATTACGAAGGCGAGATTCCGGGAGCCTCCCCTAAAGACTGCGGAAACTACCTGATGATGAATCTGCCGATGGCGAAATGGGAAGCAGCAAAATTCCTGCATGAAGTGCTGGAACAGCTTACAGATGCCAATCTGGAATATCCGAAATGACCGATACGACTATCTATAAGAAAACCCGGACAGACCGAACCGATCTGCCCGGGTTTTTATTTCATGCCCGAATGTAACATCAGCCCCGGACTTTTCTCCATGTTACATATCCTCGTTTTTCCTACACACAATAAATTGCCTGTTTTTATCGTTCACATCCTTCACCGGATAGGGAAAACCACAAAAACAGCAATCTGCCCTACAACCATTCTGACAAGGTCGGTGAAAGATATGAAACATAAAATCAATCAAATTCGTGTAGGGAGATAAAAAGTGCGGGATACTTAAACATGCTTATGCCGATTCAGCAAGGGTTCACAACCTTCACACTTCAAGCAAGTCTTCCTGAACCTTTTTTATATATTATCTCATTAGTGTCCAATAAAAATGGACTAGTAAAAAAATTAATCAAATAGTCCTTCAAAAAGGGGATAATCGAGTTCTT
>CALUKX010000010.1 GCA_944321335.1 uncultured Phocaeicola sp.
CCGTCACTCAATATTGACATCATTGATAAAAGTAGGCTTATTGCATAAGATTATTATACCGAACTCACGTTAATTTATTCCCAACAATAAATAATCTATCACGGAGATTAGTAGACACTCTATCTTCAAAAAGATGAAACTCAAACCTTTTGTTTTCGCATTGTTTTCGCATGAAAAGAAAAAAGGCAGTCAGCAAATTGCTAACTGCCTGATTTTCAATGTGGACCAGCCTGGGCTTGAACCAGGGACCTCCAGATTATGAGTCTGTTGCTCTAACCAACTGAGCTACAAGTCCGATGTTTCATTCTTATTTCAGAAACCGCTGCAAAAGTAATACCTAACATGCAATTTTGCAAGATATAGACCCAAATTTTTGATAAAAAAAACTAATTTGCAAGACTATTTCGAATTATCACTTATTTTTGCGTTACAAAAATGTAATATCCATTTAGAATATGTCACAAAATACGAATGATACGCATCTGACCGGTCTTACCGACCAGGAAGTTCTTATAAGTCGTGAGAAACATGGTGTTAACCTGCTTACTCCACCCAAGCGTCCGTCCATCTGGAAACTGTATCTTGAAAAGTTCCAGGATCCTGTTATCCGCATCCTGCTGGTGGCGGCCGTCTTTTCACTGATTATTTCCATCATCGAGAACGAATATGCCGAAACGATCGGTATCTTCTTCGCTATCTTTCTGGCTACCGGCATCGGTTTTTATTTCGAATACGATGCGGGGAAGAAGTTCGATCTGCTGAATGCGGTGGGCGAAGAGACTCCGGTTACCGTAATCCGTAACGGGAAGGTGCGTGAGGTGCCGCGTAAGGATCTGGTCGTGGGCGATGTCGTGATTCTGAATACAGGCGAAGAGGTGCCGGCCGACGGTACGCTGATCGAGGCGGTTTCATTGCAGGTGAACGAGTCGAGCCTTACCGGGGAGCTGATGGTGAACAAGACAATCGACGAGGCGCATTTCGATGACGAGGCAACTTACCCGTCGAATACGGTGATGCGTGGTACGACGATTACCGACGGACACGGTATCATGCGTGTGGACCGGGTGGGCGATGCGACCGAAATCGGTAAGGTGGCCCGTCAGGCGACCGAGCAGAGTGAGGAGCAGACTCCGTTGAATATCCAGCTGACCAAGTTGGCAAACCTGATCGGGAAGGCGGGATTTACCATTGCCGGACTGACTTTCATCATCTTTACCAGCAAGGATCTGTATTTTTATTTCACTTCTCCGGCTTATACTGGCGACTGGCATTCGTGGCTGCACGTTACACGTATCGTGCTGGAGTATTTCATGATGGCGGTGACTTTGATTGTAGTGGCTGTGCCCGAAGGTCTGCCGATGAGTGTAACCTTGAGCCTTGCCTTGAATATGCGACGGATGCTCAAGACCAATAACCTCGTGCGTAAGATGCATGCTTGCGAAACGATGGGGGCCATTACGGTTATCTGTACTGATAAGACGGGTACGCTTACACAGAATCTGATGCAGGTGTACGAAGCACAGGTTGATGAGAAGCAGCCGGAACTGATTTCCGAGGGTATAGCAGCCAATTCAACCGCGTTTCTGGAAGAGAAGGCCGAAAGCGAGAAGCCGGTCGGTGTGGGTAATCCCACAGAAGTTGCGCTTCTGCTTTGGCTGAACAGCAAGGGACAGAATTACATGAAGCTCCGCGAAGAGGCGAAGGTGGTGAACCAGCTGACTTTCTCGACCGAGCGTAAGTATATGGCTACGTTGGTCGATTCCCCCATCCAGCAGAAGCGTGTATTATATATAAAAGGTGCTCCCGAAATCGTGATGTCGAAATGTAACCTCACGAAAGAGCAGATCGATAAGTATAACGAGCAGTTGCTCGCTTACCAGAATAAGGCAATGCGAACCTTGGGTATCGCATACCGTTTCGTTCCCGAAGGAGCTTCGGAAGATTGCGCCGAACTGGTGGCCGAAGGGGGTATGACTTTCCTGGGTATCTTTGCCATCAGCGACCCGATCCGTCCTGACGTGCCCGATGCAGTGAAGAAGTGCCAGTCGGCCGGTATCGGTGTGAAGATCGTTACGGGTGATACTCCGGGAACAGCGACCGAGATTGCTAGACAAATCGGACTTTGGAAGCCGGAAGATACCGAACGCAACCGGATTACAGGTGTTGAATTTGCGGCCTTGAGCGACGAAGAAGCCCTCGAACGGGTGCTCGACCTGAAGGTGATGAGCCGTGCCCGCCCGATGGACAAGCAGCGTCTGGTACAGCTTCTGCAGAAGAAAGGAGCGGTAGTGGCGGTTACCGGCGACGGAACCAACGACGCCCCGGCCTTGAATCATGCTCAGGTAGGATTGTCGATGGGTACAGGTACATCGGTTGCCAAAGAAGCCAGCGACATCACTCTGCTCGACGATTCGTTCCACAGTATCGCCACAGCGGTAATGTGGGGTCGTTCGCTTTACAAGAATATCCAGCGTTTCATCGTGTTCCAGCTCACCATCAATGTGGTGGCCTTGCTGAGTGTCCTGTTGGGAGCTTTCTTCGGCACCGCCCTCCCACTTACCGTTACGCAGATGTTGTGGGTGAACCTCATCATGGATACCTTCGCTGCTATGGCTTTGGCTTCCATCTCACCGAGCATGGATGTGATGAACGAAAAGCCGCGTAAGCAGACCGACTTTATCATTACGAAGGCGATGCGCAACAATATTTTCGGTGTGGCTCTCCTCTTCCTTGCCGTGCTGATGGGCTTGCTGGCCTGGTTCAAGACCACTCCGGGTGGAATGGATATCCATCACCTCACTGTGTTCTTCACCATTTTCGTGATGCTGCAGTTCTGGAACCTGTTCAATGCCAGCGTATTCGGCACCAACCATTCCATCTTCAAGGATGCGGGTCATGCGATGGGTATGCTCAGTGTTGCATTAATTATTTTGGTAGGTCAAATCATTATTGTTACCTTTGGCGGCAAAGTGTTCCGTACCGAACCGTTGCCGATCAACGAATGGCTTCTGATTATAGGAAGTACATCCTTCGTCCTTTGGGTCGGCGAAATCTGGAGAGGTATCGCACGATTGAAAAAGAAATGACCGCTTATGAATCCATCCGTCCGAAATATTGTTTTCGATTGGGGTGGCGTTTTGATCGACTTGGATTTTGAGGGTTGTATGACGGCCTTCGAGGAGGCGGGTGTAACGAATATCCGCCAGTTGGTTTCTGTCAGTAATGGTTCGGGTATCTTCAGTGAGTACGAACAGGGGCTGATTTCTACGCCTCAGTTCCGTGCGAAGATCCGTGAGCTGGCCGGTATCGGGTTTTCCGATGCGGAAATCGACAGGATGTGGGATTCGATCCTGCTTTCCATTCCCGAAGAGAAGCTCCGCCTGCTGACCGAGTTGAGCAAACGCTACCATCTGTTTCTGCTAAGCAATACCAACGAGCTGCATTGGCTAAGTGCGTCGGAACGGGTTTTCCGTCTCGACGGTTTCGATGTGAAGCAGTGTTTCGAAGGGATTTTCCTTTCCTTCCGGATGAATCTGTCGAAACCCGATCCGGAGATCTTCCGCCGGGCGATGCGGGATGCCGGACTGATTCCCGAAGAGACTTTGTTTGTCGACGATGCGGAGGTCAACTGCCGTGCGGCTGCCTCGACGGGTATGCAGGTCCTTCATTATGTGCCGGATACCGACCTTGGCAAATTGTTTGATTGATTCCAGTGACGATGAAAGTTATTACCGACGATATAATATTCGATTTTCCCCCTTGTGCAGCCACCATCGGTTGCTTCGACGGCGTACACCGTGGCCATCAGTTCCTTATCACACAGGTTCGTGAGGCTGCGGAGCGGCGTAACCTGTCGTCGGCTCTCATTACGTTCCCTGTCCATCCGCGTCAGGTGATGCAGTCCGATTACCAGCCTCAACTGCTTTCATGTTATCAGCAGAAGGTGGCTCTTCTCGAGCAGCAGCCGGCCGATTATTGCATCATGCTACCGTTTACCCGCGAGCTTTCCATGCTTTCGGCTTATGAGTTCATGAAGATGCTGCGCGACCGATTTCGTGTCGAGGTGCTCCTTATCGGCTACGACCATCGTTTCGGTCATAACCGCGCCGAAGGTTTCGACGATTATTGCCGCTACGGACAGGAGTTGGGTATGGAAGTGATCCGTGCCCAGGCTTTGATGGAAAACGATTTGTCCATCAGCTCATCAACCATCCGCCGCTTGCTCAAGGAGGGCGATGTGGAACAGGCCAACCATTTCCTGGGCTACCGCTATTACCTCGACGGGATTGTAGTAGGCGGATATAAGGTAGGCCGCAAGCTCGGTTTTCCTACAGCCAACCTCCAACCGTCGTGTGCCGACAAGCTGGTGCCGGATGAAGGGGTTTATGCCATCTATGCTTATGTCGACGACCGACGCTACATCGGCATGCTCAACATCGGTAACCGCCCGACAGTCGACAACGGTAACAACGTCAGCATCGAAGCCCATATTCTCGATTTTTCCGAAGATATCTACAACCGCCACCTGCGTATCGAGTTCATGCACTTCATCCGCCCCGAACAGAAGTTTGCCGACCTCGACGAGCTGATTGCGCAGCTCAACAAAGACAAGGAAACGGTCCGAAAAATATTTTATAAGGAATAAAACAACCTTTTTCTCAAAAAATTTTTTCTCTCCCCACCCCTTCCAGAACGTGTTCTAGCCCCGATTTGATAAAATATTATTGTTTTTCAATAATATTTTCTTGATTTTTCTTTGCAGTTTCAAAAACTATATATACATTTGCATATCGATAAACAACAAACAATTATCGATGGCGCCAAACAAACACAAATAAAACAGTATTATTAACATCTAAAATCGACTGCCGGACACAGAATAAGACACGACAAACTTCAGTAACGGATTCGATTTTACAATAAATAAGAAACAATATGGGAAGAACAATCAAACTGATATTATACTTTTTCGCCTACCAGTTCGCCATCACTTATGCGATACTCATCGGCTATCTTGTGTGGAAGCATACATTGGAAGTCCCCACCCTCGACGATCCGGTTTTCCTGAACCTGACACTGGCGGGACAGGTCATTTCCTCGCTGGCTATCGGCATCCACCTGGCCTGGGCGAAATATGCACCGCTCAACAAGCAGACTTTGTCGCCCGTCTCGTCTAAGTTGCTGATTGTTTGCGTGCTCTTTATTCTGGGTATGGGTGCCTGGACCAACTATCTCAACGAGGCTCTCAACCTGCCGAACACGATGGAAGACCTTTTTGCCAAAACGATGGTCAACCCTTTGGGCATTGTGGCCGTCGTCATCATGGCTCCGATAATCGAGGAAATGCTTTTCCGTGGTGCCATCGAAGGACATCTGCTGCGTAAGTGGAAGAATCCGGTGTGGTCCATCGTGGTATCCTCCCTGCTCTTCGGACTGGTACACGGCAATCCGGCTCAGATTCCGTTCGCCTTCGTCCTCGGACTGGCTTTGGGATGGGTATATTACCGCACCGGCAGTCTGCTGCCCGGCATCCTGATGCACTTCATCAACAATGGCTCGGCGGTACTAATGTACTGGCTGGTCGATGATAAGGATGCCACCCTCAACGAACTGATGGGATTCGGCGGAGCTGCCTGCTATGCCATCACCGGAGTTATCCTCACCGCCGTATGCATCTGGCTTATCGGAAAGAGACTCACACCGCAACCGTACTGCTGGCGGAAAGAAGAAACAGAAAATAATGATACAACTAACGAAATAAAATAAAACTCTTAAAACTCTACTTTTATGAAAAAGAAACTCAACCTGATTATTCTGGGAATTGTATTCTCAATCATATTGTCAACCTCCTTCGTGTTTGTCCTGTTCTGGCACGGATTCAAGGCCGGCTTCAACCAACCGGAAATGTATAGCGAGAAGAATCACATCAATTATGAAATGGTGGCAACTATTCCAATAAACTTCGGCAGCCCCAGCACGGCTACGGCTATCAACCAGAAAGACGGAAAGACCATCCATCTCACTCCTTTGATAAGCATGGTAGAAGTACAGGAAGACAGCATACCGGCAAGCGCCTCACTTTTCAAGACCATTCTTATATTCCTGTCGGCTATCGTATCTATTTATGTAATCGTACAATTCGTCAAATTCATACGGAACATCTATAAAAATATCATTTTCGACTGGAAGAATGTCAAGGTGCTGCGTAAGTTGGGATGGGGATTGGTTATAGTCTTCCTTGCCGGAATCATCGAAGCGTATATCACACAATATTATGTATTCGGACAAATCGCTTTGAAAGACTGTATCTTCAGCATCTCCCATTACCTTACAGAATCCGAACTGATACTGGGATTCACCTCCCTGCTCTTTGCCGAAATCTTCGCTATCGGACTCCGTCTGAAGGAAGAAAACGATATGACAATCTGATTTTTAAAAGATTCGATCATGAAACCGGAAACAAAAAAGAAGACAAAAGCCGTCATTGGCTTATCCACCTGTTGGTTGCTTACACTTTTGTGTGCAGCAATAATCTATCTACTATGCATCTGGCCTTTCTTCAAAGGCACGGATGCTTACGTATGGGGCATCCTGCTGGTTATGCCCTGGATTTACGGAAGCCAACACCTGTTCATAACTGCCACCAAACGTTATACAAACTGGTGGAACACATTAAGCAAGAAGTAGAATTAATTCCTAAAATATTATTAGCATGCCGATTATAGTAAACGTTGATGTAATGATGGCGAAACGAAAGATTTCGTCGAATGAACTTGCCGCACGGATTGACCTCACCCCGGCCAACCTTTCCATCCTCAAGACCGGAAAGGCGAAAGCCATACGCTTCTCCACCCTCGAAGCCATCTGCAGGGAACTGAAATGCCAGCCGGGAGATATACTGGAATATCGTGCCGAAGGTGAAGAAGGGTTCTAGGTAGTTAAAATACCTATAAATCACTATGTTTCTGATAATTTGACATCGAAGATGCCGGTTATCAGCAAAATATCGTGTATCTTTGCAGACCAATTAGTTATTTGACACAGATTTTAGATGAAGACATTTGAAGAACTTGGCGTTTCACCCGAAATACGCAAGGCGATTGAAGAGATGGGCTACGAGAACCCGATGCCCGTTCAGGAAGAAGTGATACCGTATTTGTTGGGAAACGGCAACGATGTAGTGGCTCTGGCTCAGACCGGAACCGGAAAGACAGCCGCATTTGGTCTGCCGCTGATCCAAAAGATTGATGTAAAGCACTGCATCCCGCAGGCTTTGGTACTTTGCCCGACACGCGAACTCTGCTTGCAGATTGCAGGCGACTTGACCGACTATTCGAAGTATATAACCGATTTGAAGATATTGCCCGTATATGGCGGTTCGTCTATCGACAGCCAGATACGTAGTCTGAAACACGGCGTACACATCATCGTGGCTACGCCGGGACGCCTTATCGACCTGATGGAACGCCGTGTGGCGAAACTCGATACCATCCGCGACGTGGTGATGGACGAGGCCGACGAGATGCTGAACATGGGTTTCACCGACAGTATCAACGCCATCCTCGAACAAGTGCCCGAAGACCGCAACACCCTGATGTTCTCGGCTACCATGAGTCCGGAGATTTCACGCATCGCGAAGACTTACCTCCGCGACGCGAAGGAGATTACCATCGGTACGAAGAACGAAGGCAGCAAGAACGTCAACCACATCGCCTACCTCGTCCATGCCAAAGACAAGTACCTGGCACTGAAACGGGTGGTCGATTTCTATCCGCAGATTTACGGCATCATCTTCTGCCGTACCCGTAAGGAAACACAGGAGATTGCCGACAAGCTTATACAGGACGGCTACAATGCCGATTCGCTCCACGGCGAACTGAGCCAGGCCCAGCGCGACCTGGTGATGCAGAAGTTCCGCCAGCGCCATCTGCAGCTGTTGGTGGCTACCGATGTGGCAGCACGAGGCCTCGACGTGAACGACCTCACCCACGTCATCAACTACGGACTTCCCGATGATACCGAAAGCTATACCCACCGGAGCGGACGTACAGGCCGTGCCGGAAAGACCGGTATCTCCATCGCCATCATGAACCTCCGTGAGAAAGGCAAGATGCGCGAAATTGAACGCATCATCAAGAAGAAGTTCAATATCGGCACACTGCCCAGCGGTCAGGAGATCTGCGAACAGCAGCTCATCAAGGTAATCGACGACATCGAGAAGGTGAAGGTCGACGAAGAGGAAATCGATACCTTCCTGCCGGGCATCTACCGCAAGCTGGAATGGCTGAGCAAGGAAGACCTCATCAAGCGTGTGGTATCGATGGAGTTCAACCGCTTCCTCGACTATTACAAGAACGCTCCCGAAATCGAACAGCCGAAAGCCAACGACAAGAAGGCCGAAGCCAAGGAGAAGAAGGAGAAGAACCACGGAACCGACCGTGAGAAGACCAGCCGCAAGGCCGAAAAGGGATACACCCGACTCTTCCTCAACCTGGGAAAGACCGACGGTTTCTATGCCAACCAGATTATCGAGCTCATCAACCGCAACCTCAAGAAGGAGCGCATCCAGATAGGCCGTATCGACCTGATGCAGAACTTCTCGTTCTTCGAAATCATCGAGGCACAGGCTCCGATGGTCATCAAGGCACTCAACAAGGTGACTCTCAACAACGGCCGCCGTGTCGTTGTGGAAGAAGCCGGCGAAAACAACGGCAAGAGCGACAAGAGCGGAAAGAAACGAGGCAGCCGCAAAGACGAAAAGTCCGAAAAGGAAACCAAGCGCAAGAGTAAGGAAACCCGTGAAAAACCGGGCAAGGAAGGCAAGAAGAAACCGAGCCGCGAGGAACGCGGTTACACCGCTGCCAGAGGTCCGAAAAGGAAGGACGACTGGAAACAGTTCTTCCAGAACGACAACCGTCCCTTCCGTGGCGAAGAGCCCGATTTCAGCGAGGAAGGCTGGGCGAAACCGAGCAAAAAGAGGAAATAACGAAAATTATTGTTAAAAATTATGTAGATATTTTTAGTAATTCATATATTTACACCCAAATTAAGAATCGATTAATATATGAAAAAAATCTACAAACTCTTATTGTTGTTCTTCTTGTTGGGTTGCGGTCTGAACTCATACGCACAGGAAATTGAAGAAGAAGATTATACTCCGGACCTCGAAATATTTCCGGAAGTAAGCAGAGCGGCTGTCGCAAAGCAATGGAAAATCAATGTCGATATGGTATTCCCGAATGCGGAAGCCGGTGGTCATCTTGTAGTGGATACACCCTATTACCTGAGTCTGGACAAAGATCAGTTGAGCATGTATCTTCCTTATCTTACCAGTACGGAAGTACCGGAGAGCGAATGGAAAATCTTCAAGTTCACTACCAAGCTGACAGGTTATTCACACGAAAGACGTAAGGAACGTTACACCATCAATTTTATGGCGAACGGGAAAGGGGAATCCTTCTGGTTTACTGTCCACATGTTCAAGGACAAGAACTGTACCATCCTGATGCGATTGAGCAACGGAAAGACCAGCAGCTTCTGCGGTACTTTCGCCGAGAAATAATAAAAAGCACTGACTATATTTACGAATATATCCGAAGAAAGGTTGGAACACCATGTTCCAGCCTTTCTTTTTTATATCGATCCCGAAGAATCACTGAGGCGCGACACTCTCGGGAGCCGCATACAGATGTTCATCCGCTCCATGCAGGTGCCAGTCGCTGATACCGTAGTTGGATCCCCATTCACCGAACCCGGGATACCCGGTTCCGATATTGTGACGCTCAACGGGCCATTTCCAGTTGCCTGCCACGACAATGGCCTGGGGTGCCTCGGCATAATCGGTCCCCGCTCCCGTTTCAGTATTGTAACGCCTGGGAACGGTCACTTCGCGTGTTTCACCTCCCGACATCGGCACCCGGATACGGAACAACGAGGCTTCCCTGCCCAGCACAAACTTACTGCCTACAGCTACAGCCTTCCACGGAGTTCCCTGTTCATGGTCGCCCACGTAGGTACTTCCTATCCCATTGCCGGTATCGGTATTGATAAAGACATCAGTCGTGGTTCCGAACGCTTCATGCACCTCGTTCCACAAAGTCACCACCTCGGTTTCCGCCGTTTCATCGCCTTTCGGGCAATACACCACCTTGGCCGGCAAGTTACCTCCGGCAGCACAAAGCTGTACATGAGCCGTAGACTGTCCGGCCACATGCGATATCCTCAACACCACATCATTGAAATCGAAGTCGCCGATGCTACCCATATCTTCGAAAGCCAAGGTATAAATCATCGGATCGGTACGATGTTCTTCCGGGAAGATACCGGGCTCCACAAAGCCGTTCAGCAGAAACAGCACGTCGTTAAAATCCTTACCCCCATTCGAATTCAGCGAATAGTCGTCTTCGAATCCGATCAGGGCATATCCCTTGTATTGCAGACCGACAGTCAGCTCCCCCGAAGCCGAATTCTTGACGAAGAAGCTTTTCCGGGTGTTCAGAGCCGCCGCCGATGCGAACGTAAAACGCTCAATCTGCAGATAGGCCTTGTCGGACGGCGACAACGAGCGGTTTGAATAGCCCGCCTCCCAATTCGATGAGTTTACTGCCCCGTCGGCGGCAATGGAAGTATTGCAGGTATGGAAAAGCACGATGGTAAACCCCTTCGGGAAATTGTACGAAGCCTGTTCAACCCCATCCGCATCCTTATAATAATAGATAAGGTGATAAGGGCTGCCCCCTATACGTCCGTCGGATACGGAAGCCGAAAGTTGCCGGGTATCAGGAATCAGATAATAACGGGGAATCTGCTTCAGATAAGCGCTGTTGCCGTCGGTACTGGTCAGATAATTCCTCAGAAGTGTCGGATAACGGTCGTCCGATACATAATAATAGCCTATCGCCGCCGTCTATGCCGTCTGTCCGCCCACATAAGTCAGCGTAACCGGCCCTCCCGTCGTGCGCAATACCACATAGTTCAATGCCCCCAACTGCTGCAGATGGTCGTAATTGTTTCCCGCCTCACGCATTACGGCGTTTCCTCCCGATGCTCCCCAAAGCAATTCATTGTACAGGCTTTGCGGCAGAGCAGCCGGATAATCCACCACTCCGGGACGGACTGCAACTTCAGACAGAAGATAAGCATTGGGAACGGCTACATTCCGGACATTCCCGTAAAGGGTATTAGGCTTGAAATAAAGTGCGGTCTTCGAACCGTCGGGCACCGATGCATCCGTTGCCCGCGATTCCGTTCGGGAAACGGATCCCGTCATAGTTCTTCCCGCCATTACAGAAACCGGAAAGGTCTGAGGCAATCCCGTACCGCCTGTCAATGTCACCATTACCTCCGCACATCCGGCAGGCACATCCACATCCAGCCTGTTCATCCCGGCCTTCACCTCAAATTCACCCAACAGCCGCAAGCGGTCTTCATAAGCGGCACGTATTGCAATCCGTCCATCAGACGGTACATCGATATCCAACCCCTTCGTTTCCGCCATGTTCCACGTCTGTTCCGGGTCCACCGGTCCGAACAATTTTTTCCACTCCTGATTATACTTCACCGTACCCGGGTCCTCGGCCAGGTACACATCCTCATTTCTACATGCGGCCAGTATGCAGAAGAAACCACATGCCGGCAACATCATTTTTTTCATAAATAAATACAGTCCGGTAAATTAAAGAAATTCTGTTACTATCTCATCCCTTCAACAAATTCCGGCACCGATTGTTCATTCACCTCCCCCCCATTTTCCTCCGAAATCCCTCTCCAAAGTATTCTACGGAACCCCGAACCCTTAATTAAGCTTAAAATACATTTATTTTACAAATAGCCAATATAAAAAAAGCGTACATTTACAGCTGACATGATGAGGCATTAATCCATCTGAAATAGACGATTAATAATGTTTTGGTTGATAAAAGTAATGCAAAATGGGGTAATAAAAGGAATTGATACGACTTTTATCGGGTTGTATGTCCCCAAGGTATGCTTTGTGAGGAGAGGGTAATAAGATGGAAACTGCAGATGATGAAAAAGGAAGAAATGAAAAATGGTATGTCCTGCGAGTAGTCTACTCACAGGAGATGAAAGTCAAGGCATACCTCGACGAGCATGGAATAACCAACTTCATTCCGATGCATTACGTCGAAAAGATTATCAAGGGACAGGCACATAAGGTTCTCGCCCCGGTCATCCACAACCTGATTTTCATCAGGGTCAGCCCTGAGATGATGACCGAACTGAAAACCGGACATCCCATCTCTCCGATAATCCGCTACATGATGAACAAGGAACACTCCACCCCGCTTGTCGTTCCCGACAAGCAGATGGAGGATTTCATTGCAGTGGCAGGAAGCTATGAAGAACAGATTCTCTACCTTGACCCACAGGTTGCCAATCTCAAGGAAGGTTGCCGCGTAAAAGTCATCGGAGGTATCTGGGAAGGTATTGAAGGCAAGTTTGTCCGCATCAAACGCGGACTGAGGGTTATAGTTTCTCTAGAAGGTGTTGCAGCAGTCGCTACAGCCAGTCTCCACCCGTCGCTTGTTCAACGTATTGATTGAATTTGAATCCATAATTATAAGAAAGGCACTATTACTATAGAAAAAAATCACATGGCTAAATTTGGTTTGAAATACATCAAGCTATTCAACCGGCAGATTATAGCTATTTCCGACATCGTCATGTCGGTATTCTCCAGCTTCTTCAGCCTGCTGGCATTCCATTTCCTTCTGGAACTGGATCCTACCCCCCGATTGTCGTTATTGGCCATCGGTATCTCGTTCGTAGCCAGCCTGATCAGTGTACGCCTGTTCCGCACCTACCGTGGAATCGTACGATACACCACATTGGCCGAAACGCACCGGGTAGTCTATGCCATGATGCTCAAGGCCGGTATCTTCGCCGTAGTCTACAACCTGACACTCGATTATGTGGGTACATTCTTCTATACCCAAATCCTGTTCGACTTCATCCTCTCGTGCTTCCTGCTTGTGGCCTCCCGTGTCATGATCGTGAACTTCTACTATAACGTGATGCTACGTCTGTGGAAGAATTACCCCAATATCATGATCTACGGCCTCACCAGTGCTTCTGTGAGTCTGGCCAACTACATCCGCAGCAACAAGAGCATGAAGTTCAACATCGTCGGATTCATCACTGCCGAAAAGATTCTGAAGGATCGTGTGGTACTCGACTATCCGGTATTCTACGTACAGAATGAGCAGGAGGCCCAAACGGTACTGACCAAGCATCATATCAACAGCATTTTTTATACCAACCGTGATGCCTTGCGCCGTTCGGAAGAACTGATCGACCTGGCGGCCCGTCTGAATATCACTTTCCGTATCGCCCCGTTGCTCGAAGCCAACGCCCGTGAATCGCACAACATCCAGCTTCGCGACGTACAGATCGAAGACTTGCTGGGCCGTGAGGAAATCAAGATCAACCTGACCCATATCCTCGAACGTCTGGGCAACCGTACCGTTATGGTCACCGGAGCGGCAGGAAGTATCGGAAGCGAACTGTGCCGCCAGCTTTGCAACTTCCACGTCAAGAAGCTGATACTGGTCGACTTTTCTGAAACAGGCACGTTCAACATCGACAACGAACTTCATGAAAAATATCCCGGACAGGATTTCCAGAGCATCATCGCCGATGTACGTAACCGCAACCGTATCGAGGCTATTATTCGCGAATACCGTCCGCAGATTATCTTCCATGCGGCAGCCTACAAGCATGTGCCGCTCATGGAGAAATTCCCTTGTGAAGCCATTCTCGACAACATCGAAGGAACACGCAACGTGGCCGATCTGGCGGTGGGATACAACGTAGAGAAATTCGTGATGATTTCCACCGACAAGGCTGTCCGCCCGAGCAATGTCATGGGAGCGACCAAGCGTATCTGCGAAATGTACATCCAGTCGCTGGGTAACGCCATCAAATTAGGTCTGGTGGAAGGATGTACTACCTTCATCACCACCCGTTTCGGCAACGTGCTGGGAAGCAACGGCAGTGTCATCCCCACCTTCCGTAAACAGATAGCCGAAGGCGGACCGATCACCATCACCCATCCCGACATCATCCGTTACTTCATGACCATCCCCGAAGCCTGCCGGTTGGTATTCGAAGCCGCTTTCCTGGGTGAAGGCAACGATGTGTTCGTGTTCGACATGGGCAAGCCGGTGAAGATTCTCGACCTTGCCAAGAAGATGATCCTCCTTTCGGGTATGCGTGTAGACGAAGACATCAAGATAAAGGTCATCGGACTCCGACCGGGAGAAAAACTCTTTGAGGAACTTCTCTACCAGAAGGAAAACACACTGCCTACCGACAACGAGAAGATATTCCGTGCCAATACCATCGAATACGATTACGAGAGCCTCAAGAAACAGATCGAAGTCCTTTTCAACCATGCCCGCGCCAACGAAGTGGAAGAGGCGGTCAACCTGATGAAGCTCATCGTACCCGACTACAAGAGCCAACATTCCGAATTTGAAAAATTAGATAAACAAACAGCTTAGAATAATAACAACTAAAACAATACTATTATGAGAAAAAAATCACTAGTGATTGCGTTCATCTTGCCCTTGACTTATGTGGGCACGACTATGGCACAAGAGTCTATAACGACTCAAACTATCGAAGTACAGAGTGACACCATCTACCCGGAATATGAGGTCTACGGAAAAAAATACAAGGAAAAGATTCTGAATCCTACCCGATTCCGCGACAACTGGTTTTTCGGTGTCGGTGTCGGTACGACCATCTCAATGTGTGAATTTGCAACCAGCAACGATTTCGTGAAACGTCTGCGTCCGGCAGGTATGATCTCTATCGGTAAGTGGATTTCCCCGTGGGGAGGTATCCGTCTGCAGGGAACCATGAGCCAGGGATACAGCCACTCCAACCCGGCAAGCGGCATCAACGATTCGTACCATTGGAGAAACTATACATTCTACGGCGACGGTATCTTTAACCTCACCAACCTGGTTCCGGGATTCACCGCCGAATTCCGTCGTTTCCAGCTCATGGCCCTCGTCGGTGTGGGTGCGACCCATGTAGGCGACTATCAGGAGAAAGATTGGTACGGACAGGCCGGTGTCAGCACCAAGGGACGTAACCTCTTCACCTTCCACGCCGGACTTATCGCTTCCGTACGCTTGAGCAACCACTGGTGCTTCAACCTCGAAGCCAACGGTACTATCCTCGACGGTTCGTACGGAGGTATTGAAGACGACAACAAGAACAACGGACTGATCAACGTGTTCGCCGGTCTGGTTTACCGTGTAAAGAACCACGACGGCTCATACGGATTCACCTATGTACAGCGCAATACCGAAACCATCAAACAGCTCAATCAGGAAATCAACCGACTGCGTGCCGAAGTGAAGGCCGATACCATCAAGGGTAAGGTAATCGACCTCAACCAACACACCACACTCATCTCATTCCAGCCGGGCAAGACCGAAATCGACCAGCTGCAGGAAGTGAACGTTTATACAGCCGCACAGGCCTATAACAAGGAACAGTGCGACGTCTATATCTCCCCCGACAGCGTCATAGAAAGCGAAGAGCAGTACAGCCAGCGTGCCAACAACATCAAGGACGTACTTATGAAGCACTACAGCGTACCTGCCGACCGCATCCGCATCATAACCGACCGCAAGGAAGTGGAAGAAGTTCCGAACTGTGTCATCCTATACATTGTAAAATAATCTAAATCACATACAGACATGAAAAAGATCATTCTATTGATACTCGCCGTAATCCTGGCATTTCCTACTTTTGCAAGCGACAGTGAAAAGAGGCCCAAATCGAAATACCTTTCAGCCGACTCCGTAACCACCTACCGCCACTACAAGTGGAGTGACAACTGGTTCATGGGATTCTTCGGCGGTGTAAACCATTCCCTTTCCGAAAACAACCGCTTCGGTAAGTTCAAGAAGAGCATGGGACCGGAAATCGGTTTCGGTATCGGTAAATATTTCTCTCCGTCGTTCGGTTTCCGTATGCGTACTTCCTGGGCCCAGCAGAAGAGCCGTGCCAATGCGGAAGCGATTGCAGCCTACCCGGATGTTTATGCAGGCAAGCATGACTTCTACCGTTTCAATATGGGTACCATCTTCTTCGACGCCCTGTTCAACTTCACCCAGATGTGTCACCCGATGCGACAGAGCCGTTTCAACATCATCGGTATAGCCGGTATCGGCGGTAACAGCACCTGGGGATTCAGCGACTATGTAAAGAATTGGCCTCAAAGTGGGTATGTAGTAGATACCAGCAGTGGAATCTATTTTGCCATGCATGCCGGCTTGCTTGCCAGCTACAAGCTGAGCGAACGTTGGGACATCGCTGCCGAAATCACGGCCAACGCAACCGACGACGCCTATAACGGTGTGAAGGATGACCGCCGTTACGACTGTTACGTATACGGAGTCATCGGTTTTATCCACCACTTCAAGGACCAGTACGGCGACCGTCGTTTCAAGACAGTTACCGTAACCAATCAGGCCGAAATCCAGCATCTCAACGAACAGATCAACGAGCTCCGGAAGCAACCGGCTCCGGTAGTACAGAAAGATACCATCCGCGAAAACGAAGTGCTCGACATGACTGTCAACTTCTATATCGACAAGTGGTACATTTCCGATCTGCAGCGTCCGAACATCCAGAAGGTTGTCGACTTCCTCAACGAACATCCGGAAGTCAACCTCATCATCACGGGTTATGCCGACGTTCAGACAGCCTACCCGGCCTACAACTGGCGTCTGTCCATCCGTCGTGCCGAAGCCGTATACAAAGTGCTCGTAAACGACTACAACGTCAATCCGGACCGTATCCGTGTCGACTACAAGGGTGATACCATACAGCCGTACCAGATCAAGAACGAATGGAACCGTGTAGTAGTCTTCATCACTGAAAAACCGAAAGCAGAAAAAACTGAGAACTAATGTCAAGACCCATTCTTTTGTCGCTCGCTCACATGAGCGGGAAAGAAGAACAATACATCCGTGAGGCATTCGAGACCAACTGGGTAGTCCCTTTGGGCCCGAATGTCGACGGGTTTGAAAAGGACCTGGAGAACTGGCTCTCCGCCAAGGCCGACCGTAAACTTCATGTAGTGGCCCTCAGTGCAGGTACTGCCGCCATCCACCTGGCCCTCGTCATGCTCGACGTACAGCCCGGCGATGAAGTGATCTGCCAGAGCTTCACTTTCTCCGCATCGGCCAACCCCATCTGTTACCAAGGAGCTGTCCCGGTATTCGTCGACAGCGAACCCGGCAGCTGGAACATGGATCCGGTCCTGCTCGAAGAAGCTATCCTTGACCGTCAGAAGAAGACCGGCAAGCTGCCGAAAGCCATCATACCGGTCCACCTGTACGGCACACCCGCCCGCATGAACGAAATCTGCGCCGTTGCACAGAAATACGGCATCCCTGTGGTGGAAGACTCCGCCGAAGCCCAAGGATCGGTGTACGACGGCCGCTACTGCGGCACCTTAGGCACGTATGGGATCCTCTCCTTCAACGGTAACAAGATGATTACCACCAGCGGTGGAGGTGCCCTGATCTGCCCCACCAAGGAAGCAGCCGACCGTGTAAAGTTCTACGCTACCCAGGCACGTGAGAAATTCCCCTGGTACCAGCATGAAAAGATCGGCTACAACTACCGCCTGAGCAACATCTCCGCCGGTATCGGCCGTGGCCAGATGACGGTACTCGATGCCCACATCGCCCACCGCCGTGCCATCCATGCCCGATACGTAGAGGAACTGAAAGGACTTCCCGGAATCGAAGTAATGCAACCCAAGGCAGATGCCGAAACCCATCCGAACTACTGGCTGAGCACCCTACTGGTACATCCCGAAGAAGCAGGCATCGGCTATCAAAAGTTGGCGGACATCCTCAAGGAAAAACAGATCGAGACCCGTCCGCTCTGGAAACCTCTCCACTTGCAACCCGTCTTCAAGGATGCACCGAAATACATCAACGGCATCTCCGAAAAGAAATTCAAGGAAGGCCTCTGCCTCCCTTCCGGCCCGATGGTATCCCGTGATGACCAAAGCTTCATCATCGAAACCATCCGACAGACCATACAGAAAAACAACTAACAATTACCGATATGAATAAGATAACACAACTCTTCTGCCTATTCATCCTCCTTATCCTGAGCTCGTGTGCAACACGCAAACAATACATCTACTTTCAGGATATGGAAGAGCTCAAGGAATACCCTGTGTCACAGAAATACGAAGCGACCGTACACCGCGACGACCGACTGAGTATCACCGTCACCTGCAAGAACCCCGAACTGACCCTGCCGTTCAATATCCCGGGCAGCAGTGACTACAGCATCAGTGCCGACGGAAACATCAGTGCAGGTACCACCAGCAACGAGTCGAACAAAGGTTTTCTGGTCGATGTCAACGGATGCATCGACTACCCCATGCTCGGCAAGCTCCATGTGGAAGGATTGACCCGTAACCAGCTGAAGGAACTCATCCAGAACAAGCTGATTGCCGAAGACCTGATTAAGGACCCAATCGTTTCCGTCAATTTCCTCAATTTCAAGATTACCATGTTGGGAGAAGTAAACAGTCAAGGTACAATTCCCGTAAACGGCGACCGCATCACCCTGATCGATGCCATCGCACAAGCGGGCGGTCTGAAGACCTCATCAAAGATCAACCGCATTGCCGTAATCCGCGAATACGGCGACAAGCGGCGCATCCTCTTCCACGACCTGCGTTCGAAAGACATCTTCAACTCCCCATGCTACTACCTACAGCAGAACGACATCGTGTATGTGGAACCGAACTTCACCCGTTCCATCGAAAATACCCAACGCCAATACAGCATTTTCACCATGGTCATGTCGTTCGTAACCACCATCACCTCACTTTGTATCCTTGCCTTCAACTAACATAGCCTATGATCCGAATGAGCGAACAGCCTGATATGTCAGGCAATGCCCCACAGACTAACAATAACAGCACACAGTCCGCAGCCCAAAGCAAGACTACGGGACTGAATTTCAACATCCTCGATATCCTGATGTACCTTCTGGCCAACTGGTACTGGATTGTCCTGTCCATACTGATTTGTGTCGGATTCCAATGGTACAAGTATTCACGTACGCAATTCATGTATTCGCGCAGCGCAACCGTCATGATCAAGAATGCAGCGAGTACGAATGTAAGCCAGCAAGATCTCATGAGATTCTCGGCTACCACTTCGACTAACGTATCGAACGAAATCCTGCAGTTCAAGTCGCAGAAGTTGATGCACGATGTGGTGAAACGCCTTCATGCCGAAGTAAGCTACACCATCATGGACGGGCTGCGACAGAAAGAACTCTATACCCAGTCGCCGGTCAAGGTCACATTTACCGAAGCCGGCGACAACGAAGAAATCAAACTGGTTGTCACGCCATTGAACCAAAAACAGGTAAAAATATCGGGCATCGGCTTCAACTCATCGGTTACCATTCCGCTCAACAAGGAAATGAAGACCTCCGTCGGCAAACTGATGATAACTCCCACCCTCTATTACTCCGACAAATGGTTCGATACCGATATTACCGTCCACAAGATGAGTGTAGAC
Organism: uncultured Phocaeicola sp.; assembly: GCA_944321335.1. Taxonomy (GTDB): domain Bacteria; phylum Bacteroidota; class Bacteroidia; order Bacteroidales; family Bacteroidaceae; genus Phocaeicola. The sequence goes on from CALUKX010000010.1 coordinate 19,605, forward strand.
AATAAGGTTGCCGAATATCGTTCGCGCCTTTGGATTACCCAGACCGAACAGGATGCGTCCATCCTGAACATCGGCATGACCGACTATTCCACCACTCGTGCAGACGACATCATCAACATGCTGATTACCATCTACAACGAAGAGACCATCAAGGACAAGAACCAGATAGCCGTCAATACCGCCAAGTTCATCAACGACCGTCTGGTCATCATCGAAAAGGAACTGGGTGGTGTAGAAAGCGAAATCGAGGAGTACAAGAGAGCTAATGAAATGATAGATATCAACTCCACAGCGGCAGAATCAATGGCAGCCAAACAGGAATACAGCTCGAAGGCAGCCGAACTGATGATCCAGCTCAAGATGGCACAATACATCCAGCAGTTCCTTACCGACCCGACCAAGACCACCGGTCTGATTCCGGCCAACACCGGTATCTCCGACATGAACATCGAGTCGCAGATCAACATGTACAACACCAACAAGCTGAAACGCGACAAGCTCATCGAGAACAGTAGTGAGAAGAACCCGGTAGTACAGGAACTCAACAACTCCTTGATTGCCCTCCGCCAAAATATTATCCGTGGGGTGGACAACATGATTGTAAACCTCAACACCCAGCTCAACGAAGCCCGTGGCCGTGCCAGCAACGCCCAATACCGTATCTCGAACATCCCGACGCAACAGCGTCAGATGCTTTCCATCGAACGCCAGCAACATATTAAGGAAGAACTTTACATCTACCTTCTCCGCAAGCGTGAGGAAAACGCCCTGACACAAGCAACCACGGAAACCGACGCCCGTGTGCTCGACCCTGCCCGAGGCAGTGAAACCCCCGTATCGCCCATGAAAGGCAACATGCTCACCATGGGCTTCCTGGTCGGCTTAGGTATCCCGGGAATCATTCTCTTCGGTATTGCTTTCTTCAATACAGCCATCCGAAGCAGAAAGGATATCGAAGACGTCACCAGTGTACCTTTTCTTGGTGAGATTCCCAAAGCCGACATCGACAAGAAGAACAAGCCCGAATACGGCATTGTTGTGACCGACAACGGCGAAGACTCCGTAACAGAAGCCTTCCGTATCGTCCGTACCAACATGAGTTACATGAACTTCAAGAAGGAAGACCTGCAGGTAATCACCTTCAGTTCATTCGGACCGAGTGCCGGTAAGACCTTTGTCTGCACCAACCTTGCCATGAGTTTCGTGCAGACACAGAAGAAAGTTGTACTGATTGACCTAGACATCCGTAAACGGACTCTGAGCCACCACTTCCGTCATCAGAAGATGGGCATAACCACCTATCTATCCAGCAATTGCTCCATTGATGACATTATCATGAAAGATCCAACTGGTAGAGGATTTGACCTCATCACGGCAGGACCTGCAGCCCCGAACCCGGCAGAGCTTTTGTTGAGCGAACAATTGGAACAGATGATAGCCGACCTTCGCACCCGTTACGACTACATCTTTGTCGACAACGTACCGGTAGGTGTCATAGCCGATGCCGCCATTACCAACCGCATTGCCGACCTGACCATCTTCGTCATCCGTGCCGGCAAGGTCGACCGCCGTATGCTTCCGGAAATCGACAAGATCTACCAGAGCAAACAGCTCCGCAACATGTCATTGATTCTGAATGGAGTTGAAATCTGGAAACGTGGTTATGGTTATGGATACAAATATGGTTATAGCTACCACTACAGTTATGGTTATGGCTACTCTGAATATAAAAAGAAAAAAAAATCCTATTGGCCGCTAAAGAAACATAAGAATGTTTGATTTTATTCCCATAGACTTATATGTACCCATATTTAATTATTTAATATTATGTATGGTTCTTGTTGCTGTCTATCAGAGTTCATCAGGAATCATTTTTAAAGAAAACATAACCAGGCTAAACTCTTTCTATGGCTTTATCTTTACTGTATTTCTAATTCTATATATAGGATTAAGGCCTATATCAGCATATTTTGCTGATACAGCAGTGTATACGGAAACTTTCTTGATGTATGCTAATTCCCCTAAAGAATATTCATGGGAAGGTGAATGGTTTTTTAATAATCTGATGATATGGTTCGCCAAGCACAGCGACATACAATCCTTTTTTTTATTTTGTAGTACGATATATGTAGGAAGCGTATGGGTTTCGTGTAAAAGAATCTTCAAACAATACAATTACATCCCTTATCTTGTTATATTGGGAATGTTTACATTCATTCTCTATGGAGTGAATGGCGTGAGAAATGGAATGGCATCATCACTCTTCATTTTAGCCATATCATTTATTAACAAACCTATCATAGCAATCATCTTAAGTATATTCTCCATTGGATGTCATAGTACGATGTATCTGTTAGTTGGAAGTGCGATTCTTGCCTGGTTTATTAAGGATCACCGCATTTATATGGGAGGTTGGATAGCTTGCATTTTGTTGTCACTAACTATCGGTACACAGATTCAAGAATTATTGATAAATTACCTCCCAATTGATGATGCAAGATTTGAAAGCTATTTACTAGGAAACAGAAATGACATTAGCGCTGGAGGAACAAGTATGGAATTCCGGTGGGATTTCTTGCTCTATAGTTCATTAGGTACCATTACCGGATGGTATTATATTGAAAGATTAAAGTTCAAAGACGCTTACTACACATGGCTATACGATATTTTTTTAACATCAAATGCATTCTGGATATTGGTTATCCGCGCATCTTTCAGTAACCGTTTTGCACAGATTTCTTGGTTTATCATGCCACTTATTCTCATTTATCCACTAATTAAGCAACGTTTTTACCCTAATCATGAATCATTTTTAGCCAAAGGTATTCTAGTATTCTATGCCTTCACCTTCATCTTCAACATTTTACTACCGTTGATACAATAATGAATAAACGTATATTCATAGCCATCCAATACCTCGAAATAGGCGGAGCCGAACGTTCCCTCATCGGATTATTGAATGCCATTGACTATACCCTATACGATGTGGATTTGTTCGTCTACCGACATACCGGTGAGTTCATGAGCCTCATCCCTGAAAAAGTAAACTTATTGCCGGAAATAAAGAAATATACCACCCTTAGCCGTCCCATTAAGGATATAGTAAAGGAAGGATATGTAGATATTGCTTTGGCCAGATTGTATGCACACTGGAAAAACAAAAGATATGAGCGGAAAAATAAGGTAGAAAATAGCATTTCCGTTTTCCAATATGTAGCAACCTATACAACTCCCTTGCTTCCTTCATTGAAACACTTAGGAGAATATGATTTGGCTATCAGTTTCCTTATTCCTCACAACATAGTCAGAGATAAAGTAAAAGCCAAACAAAAATGGGCATGGATTCATACAGATTACTCCTTTCTGAATATGAATACCAAAGAAGAACTTCCCGTATGGAACGCTTTCAATAAAATCATTTCCATTTCTGAAAGCGTGACCAAGGGGTTTCTATCCAAATTCCCATCATTGGAAAACAAGATTCTGCTGATGGAGAATATTCTGTCGGAACAGTTTGTACGGCAACAGGCTGAAGAACCACTCCCCCCCAACACCATGAATGATACAGGAATCAAGCTGTGTTCGGTAGGCCGTTTCTCCTACCCCAAGGCTTTCGACCGTGCCGCGTACATTTGCAAGGAACTGGTTGAAAGAGGTATTGACCTGCACTGGTATGTTGTGGGCTATGGTGGCGATGAGCAGCTTATCCGCAAAGCCATTCAGGACACACACATGGAAGAACGGTTTATCTTGCTTGGCAAGCAAATGAACCCCTATCCTTTTATCAACGCTTGCGATATCTATGTACAGCCTTCCCGATATGAAGGGAAAGCCGTTACTGTCCGTGAAGCCCAGATTTTGGGAAAGCCTGTTGTCATTACCAATTTTGCCACAGCACCCAGTCAACTGACAGATGGAGTTGACGGCATCATTGTTCCCGACAATGTAGAAGGAGCAGCTGATGGTATTGCAGCCTTCATCAATAATCCGCATAAACAAGCGGAAATAAAGGACTATCTTCGTACCCATCATTATGGCAATGAAGAAGAAGTCAATAAAATAGACCAATACATTTGACATGATTCGAGCTTTATTTTTGATACTCTATAATTTTATTCGGATATTGTTCCACAAGCTCCGCTTCGGGAAACGTTTCCAGGTTCATCCGCTTCAACGCATCGCTCCTTCCTGCAGACTGAAGTTATTCCAGGAAGGGACATTGGAAATCGGACGCAATACGGAATTCGCTCCCGGATGTGATTTTGAGGTACATGGTCAAGGACATCTGTCTATCGGTGCAGGTACGTATTTCAACCGATACTGTATGATCAGCACCCACCGTTCGGTGAAAGTCGGTGAACACTGCATGTTCGGCCCTGGGGTCCGGATTTTCGACAACAACCATAAATTTTCAAAGTCAGGCGGTGTTTCATCGGAACTTAGTTGTGATGAAATTTCCATCGGCGACCGCTGTTGGATTGCCTCCAATGTGATTATCCTGAAAGGAAGCCACATCGGAAACAATTGCGTCATCGGTGCCGGATGTATCATTTCCGGTGATGTACCCGACGGAACATTGGTGAAACAAAAGGTATCACAGGAATATATCCCTATACACGAAATTAGTTGATTTTATCCTTCACATCCTTCACAGATACGAACAACCTTGTAACGGTTCCCCTCACGGGTATGAATCCGCTCCACTCCGGCAGCAATCAGTACTGTCGAAAAACGGCGCAGATTGAGGTTGCTCAGGAATCCTCGATGACAATTGCGAAGTTCATCAACGATTTCGACCAATGAAAGCAGTTCAAAAGCATCGTCCGGCTGGGCGGCACGGAAATGAATCTGGAAAAGTTCCTCTTCAGGGTGTACTTGATAGAACAATCGGTTCACTTCCTGGATTTCCTGTTCATCTTCCGTCGTGAACCAGTAACGTTCACCGGCCAACAGTTCGGCTTTCAGCTGGGCATAGATCTGGGTGATATCGATGTTCGAGCAATCGATCTTCTGCTTGACATCCACACAGAGGAAACGGCGGCTGCCGGTCGGGTCGGACAACAGATCCTTCCGGTTGGAGGTTCCGATGAACGAAGCAATGCGTGGAAGCATCCGATAATGACTCTGATGCGGACGACGGATGTTCAAGGCAGGCAGCTGCATCAGGTTCTTCAGCTTGGCCAGACGCTTGTCGGTGAGGCGGTCGAACTCATCGAGGTTGATCAGTCCCATAACGGCCAACTTAGATTCCATGTTGCCGTTGGTTGCGAGATCAACCTGATCGGTATAATAGACCTGAAGCTGTTCGGGCATCAGCGACTTGCAGAAGGTTGACTTCAGCCATCCCTGTTCCTCGCTGACCAACAAGGGAGCCAAACTATTGGCATGGGTCTGGTTCAAACCCATCCATTGGGCAGTCATCCCGAGCATCCAGCGATGGAAATGCTTCACCCAATAGGCCTCATCGGATACACGGGTAGCAAGGTCTTTCAGACGGTCAACCCCATCCCATTGAGGCAGTTCGTCCAGATAAAGACGGAACGGATGGTAATCGGCAATGTAGGCCGAACAGATATAGCGGGACAAATCCCGGTCCCAACAATGAACTCCTGCCGATTGGACCTCGATACACAAGGTATTCAGTTCACGCTTGTCCAAAGGGGTAAAGGCAACCAGTTTCCGGTCGACCGGCCGATATTCGGTCTGACCGGTCAGGACATTGAAACGAAATTCATAATGTTCCTCCAGGTAACGGTTCAATGCTTTGGGATCATACAGGCGCCGTTTATCTTCCTTCTTGGAAGATTTGGCAGTACGGGAGGAACTGGTTTTAGTGGATTCAGACTTCGGCTGCATCCATTGCTTCATAAAGGCGAGAAATTGACTGATAATATTCATAAAACTAAAATTAAAATTTGCCCAAATATACAACGCAACGCCAGGCCTTGTCAATAGTTTTAGCTCCGGCTGGAATCGGGATTTCCGGAGCGAAAAACATATAGACAAAGAGTTGCAGACACAAACCGATTTTTATATATTTGCCCTTGAATGTTTGTGATTACACCCGAGTCAAGCAACCCTTTTGACTAAGGTCAACAGAGTGCGAACACATTAGTCAACAGCCCTTTTAACTAAGGTCAAGACATAAAAACAACCTTTAATTAGAAAAAAGAAAAACATGCCCATTCATTTCGACTTCTATACATCACCCAATTCGGAGAATACACCCGACGGAAAAAAGTACCATGCCCGTGTGGTTGGCGGCAGAACCATCGAAGAAAAGGAGATAGTCGATGTCATCCAGTACCGTTCTTCACTGACCACCGGCGACATAAAAGCCGTGTTGAGTGAACTCCATTCAGAGCTTGTTACCAAACTCCTTGACGGCAACCGTGTACATCTGCCCGGCATCGGTTATTTCTACCTTTCGCTTTCGGCACCCAAGGATGCAGATCCGGAACATACGCACTCGCAAAGTGTGAAGGTTAAGGGTATCGAATTCCGTGCCGATCAGAAATTGAAAGACGAGATTTTACTCAAAGCCGAATTGACACGTGCCCGGAACAAGAACCATTCCAGCAGTATGGATATCTATGAAGTGGATGCCTTGCTGATTGATTATTTTGCGGAACACAATGTCATCACCCGTAAGCAGCTGGAGGTATTATGTGGGTTTACCACCTCTACAGCACAAGCCCATTTGCGAAGATTGGTAAAGGAAGGTCGGTTGGTAAATATCAATAATCGGCAGTATCCTATCTATGAGCCGGTTAAAGGATATTATGGGAAAGTGTGAAGGATGTGAAGGATAAAAACTAGTAATTTCGTGTATAAAGGGAAATGATACCTAAAATCATACATTACTGTTGGTTTGGTGGGAACGAGAAGCCCAAGGAAGTCCTGAAGATGATAGACAGTTGGAGAAAATATTGTCCCGACTATCAAATCAAGGAATGGAACGAAAGTAACTTCGACATCCATCAATTCCGGTATTGTGAGGAAGCATACGCCAACAAAAAGTGGGCATTCGTAAGCGATGTGGCAAGGCTTTGGGCATTGTATCATGAAGGAGGGATCTATATGGATACGGATGTGGAAGTTGTCCGGCCTCTAGATGACCTGCTCAATCAAGACGCTTTTTTAGGGTTTGAAGGGACACAATGGATTGCAACCAGTTTGATTGGAACAATGGCAAAGAATCCCATCATCAAAAATTTTCTTGATTCCTATCTTTCACGGAACTTTCTAATTAACAAAGAGCAGCTGGACCAAACAACTAACGTTGAGCAATGGACAAAGATTCTAATTGAACAAGGTTTATTACTGAACGGCAAAGAACAAAATATTGCTTCCTTTAAGATATACCCTACAGATTTTTTTACTCCATTTGACTATATCAATGGAACATTAACAAAAACAGATAATACCTATACCATCCATTGGTTCAGCCAATCCTGGATTGGGAACAAACCTTGGAGAACAATCCTTGCACAATGGTTTCATAGAGTTGTCGGATTAAAAATGAAATGATGCCAACACTAACCATATTTACTCCAGCATACAATAGAGCTCATACCTTGGGAAGAACGTATGAAAGCTTATGCCGTCAGACTTCTCAAGATTTCGAATGGCTCATCGTAGACGACGGGTCCTCCGATGAAACCCGACTATTGGTCGACAAATGGATTAAGGACAACAAAATTAGCATCCGCTATATCTATCAACAGAACCAAGGAATGCATGGAGCTCATAATACTGCCTATAAGAACATCCACACTAAACTGAACACCTGCATCGACTCTGATGATTACATGCCGGATAATGCAGTAGAAACTATTATTAATTTCTGGAAAGAGAATGGTTCAGATAAGTATGCAGGCATAGTTGGTTTGGATCAAAGTATTAAAGGAAATATCATCGGTTCCACATTTCCTGATAAATTAAAAGAAACGACATTATACGGCTATTATTCAAACGGTGGCTCAGGAGATAAAAAGCTCGTGTATCGCACTGATGTTATACAACAATATCCTGAATACCCTATCTTTGAAGGAGAAAAATATGTAGGACTTGCCTATAAATACTATCTGATTGATCACGACTACAAATTACTTACACTAAACAAGCCACTTGTGATTGTTGATTATCAAGATAACGGTTCAAGCGCCAATATGTACAAACAATATTGGAACAATCCAAAAGGATTTGCTTTCTATCGGAAAGAAGAAATGAAAATAACACACAACTGGAAAAGAAAACTGGTTTGCAATATCCATTATGTATCCAGTTCAATCCGAAGTAAAAACCGAAAATTTATTCAGGAATCCCCTTATCCTTTTCTGACGTTTCTCACTATCATTCCAGGGATTATACTATACTTTTTTACCCAATATAAGGTACACAAAAACAAGTCAATGAAATTCTAACCAACTTTTAAAAAGAAGATGGGTGATATTAAACGAATTTTGCAAGTCGTTACTCACATGAATGTGGGTGGTATTGAAACAATGCTGATGAATTATTACAGAGCTCTTGACAAGACTCGTTACCAGTTCGACTTTCTGGTACATAGAGATGCACGTGCTGCCTATGATAACGAAATAGAGCAAATGGGAGGAAGAATTTACAGAACTTGTTCAATCCGTCCCGGACATTTCTTTAAATATTTCAGATTTCTTGATTCGTTCATGAAGGAACATGCCCATGAATATATTGCCATACATTCACATTTACAGGAAAATAGTGGGTTTGCACTAAAATATGCCCAAAAATACAATATTAGAAATAGGGTTTGTACAAGCCATAGTGCCGGGAATAAAAAAGACTTCAAATATCTCTTCCGAATTGTTTCAAAGCACTTTGGGCAAAAATATATCACCCAAAGGCTAGCCTGTGGCATTGATGCAGGGAAATACCTATATGGGAGGCGTGATTTTAAAGTTTTGCCGAATGCCATTGATGTCAATCGCTTTGTTTTCAACCCTTCAAAATCATCCAAAATCAGAGAATCCCACCAATGGGGAAATCATTTGATTATTGGCAACATAAGCAGTTTCAGCTATCCCAAAAACCATCTTTTTCTGATTGATATTTTTTCAGAGATCCTTAAACTTGACAATAATGCCATTTTAGTTTTGGTCGGTGATGGAATCCTAAGAGATGCGATTGAAAAGAAAATTAAAGAACTTAATATAGAAAAACAAGTCTTTTTGGAAGGAATCAGAAGCAATACCGATGAATACCTAAGCAGTTTTGATATATTTTTGTTCCCCTCCTTATACGAAGGACTTCCAGTTTCTGTTATCGAGGCTCAAGCCTCAGGAGTAAAATGTGTTCTTTCAGATGCCATTGACAAAAATGTAGATATAACAGGCGATATATGTTTTTTACCACTATCTATGTCACCTCAAGAATGGGCAGAAAAAATCATATCTATGAAATCATATCACCGTTCCAACAATCAGCAAAAAATAATGGATGCTGGATATGATGTCAATCGGAACATTGAAAAACTAATTGAAATATACACCCGTTAATTCATCATGTACAATTTATTCCTTAAAAGAATAATCGATTTTTTCTTTGCATTAACCGCTTTGATCGTGCTATCACCTATACTATTAGCAGTCATACTATTATTATACTTTTCCAACAAAGGAGCGGGGATATTCTTTACCCAGGAACGGCCGGGGAAAAATGCCAAAATATTCAAAATCATAAAGTTCAAGACTATGACCGATGAACATGATAAAGCCGGAAATCTGTTACCTGATAAAGACAGACTAACCCCAATCGGTAAGTTTATCCGTTCAACCTCGATTGACGAACTGCCACAACTGATCAATGTTCTTAAAGGAGACATGTCACTGATAGGTCCACGTCCATTATTGCCACAATACCTTCCTCTTTATAGCAAAGAACAGGCACGTCGTCATGAAGTACGTCCGGGAATTACAGGTTGGGCACAAATACATGGAAGAAACGCTATCAGTTGGGCTGAAAAATTCAAGCTTGATGTTTGGTATGTGGATCATTGTTCATTTATGATTGATATAAAAATCATTTTTACGACAATCAAAAAAGTCTTTATCCGAGAAGGAATCTCACAGGAAGGACAAGCTACCATGGAATATTTTAACGGGAAAAATTAAATGATTTTATGATACCTAAGATTATACATTTTTGTTGGTATGGAAAACAACCTTTGCCAACATTAGCAAAAGAATGCATAAAATCATGGAAGAAACATTGCTCTGATTACATTATCAAAGAATGGAACGAAACCAATACTCCTTTTGAGTTATATCCATTTGCACAAGCGGCCTATCAAGCAAAAAAATGGGCATTCGTATCTGATGTAATTCGACTGCATGCGTTGGCTACCGAAGGTGGTATCTATATGGACACAGATGTAGAACTTATCAAACCACTAGATCAATTATTAATGGATAAAGCATTTACAGGATATGAGAAAGACACCAACGGATTGCAGACTGCCATACTAGGAGCAGAGCCTGATCATCCTTGGATATTGGAATTATTGAATATATATAAATCTCTTGATTTCAAACAAGATAGGAGCTCATTATGTAAACTTATAAATAACAACATTTTAACGGACAATCTGAAACAGAAAGGATTTAACCTTAACGGGAAACTCATTGAAACTCCTAGTCTTATTATATATCCCCAAGAATATTTTTGTCCTATGGATTTAAAGACACGGTATATAGTAAAAACCACCAACACAATTTGCATCCATTATTATACATTTTCTTGGTCTGAGCCGGAAACATTTAAAGGATGGATAAAAGTATATACAGTCAGACTAATCGGAGAAAAACGATTCCGCTTTATCATTAATACAATCCGTAAGCTTTTCCATTTAAGATAATTGAATATTATGGTCAGTGTTATAGTCCCTATCTACAATTCCGAGAAATATCTCCCTCAATGCCTTAAGTCTATAATCAACCAAACATATAAAGATTTGGAGATTATTCTAGTCAATGATGCTTCAAACGATAACAGTCTAGAAACATGTTATAAATATCAACAAAAGGACAAGAGAATTGTTATCATTGACAAAAAACAAAATGAAGGAGTCGAAAAAGCAAGATATAGCGGATTATCAGCCGCTAAAGGCGAATACTTCACTTTTGTCGACTCCGATGATTGGCTAGAAACAAAAGCGATAGAAATAATGATTGAGAACGCGAAACGATATAATACGGACATTACATCTGTCGAAATGCAACGTGTTATGGGTAAATCCCAATTTATCAAAAAGAGAACAAAAACTTCCATAACGGGACTTATCCAACAACCTGAACTAATGGAGAAATATTTCATTTCGTTTTTGGGGGCAAACATTTTATCAGTCACTGCATATGGGAAATTATACAAAACGGCGACCACCAAATCATACATACCAACACCTATCGGTTTATCCATGGGAGAAGACTTATATCTAAATATGATGCTGTTTCCTAATGTCAATTCAATATATATCTGTGAAGAAATCGGCTATAATTACCGTTGGGGAGGCATGACAACTAGATATAATACACACCTATATCCTGATTTGAAAAAATTATACTTCATCAAAAAAGAGTTAATAGAAAAATATCAATATCATAAAGCAGACAATCACATCCGATTTGAAATAAAAAATATTCTTTTATCCGATATCAAGCAAAGAATAATATTTAAACATCCCAAAGAACAGATTATCATAGACATAGAAAAAGAGCTTCACGACCCATTATGGGAAGATTTAAAGCAAGTTCATCACGACAATTTCATCAATTCTCCATTTACCCAAGCAATATTCAAGAAATCGGCTGCCGATTTATATGATATAGCTTATGAGCTTGCAAAAAAAGAAAGACTCTTACGGATTTTGAAAACTTCAGCCAATTATATATTAAGGTATGTATAGTTTTATTGTCCCGTTCACATTGCAATAATAATTATCTTAAATCTTATGAATGATTTAATGCAAAAGCCCAAAGTCAGCATTATTTCCGGACTATATAATGTCGGCAAATTTCTAAGAGAGAAAAAACTGAAGTGCATATTAAATCAAACTTATACAAACTGGGAATTATTGCTGATAGATGACGGTTCACAAGACGACACTTTAAGTCTATGCAAGGAACTGGCTGCAAAAAACGAGAATATCAAAGTTTACCATCAAAAAAACCAGGGAATCGGATGTGCCAGAAATGTCGGACTTAATGCAGCAACAGGTGATTACATATGGTTTTACGATGTGGACGATGACGTTGAACCAGATTTAATAGAATATTGCGTAAATGAAATCGAAAAACGTAAAACCGATCTTTTGGTATTTAGTTTTCATACAATAACACCTCATCTGAGGCAAGAAGAACAGATTTATCTGAAAGAAAAGGAAATCAACAACCAACAGGAACTACGAAACTATTGGCTGGATTACTTATTATTTGTCCCTAATGGAAACGGTTTTGTATGGAACAAATTTTATCGACGTAGTTTTTTAGAACAAAACCATTTAAGGTTAGGTGATCAACGAATCCAACAAGACGAAATTTTTAATTTGCGAGTCTATTCCATCATAGAGAAAATATATATATCTCCTAAAATACTTTATCACTACTACATCTATAATAAAGGAAATATCCGAAACGGATTTATTTACGACCGTTTTTCAATTTATAAAGATGTATACAACCAATTCCGAAGGCTACAGCAACATTGGAATATAAAGGATAACAGATTGGAAATCTACCTATACAGGCGTTTTTTTTATGGCATAGGACAATGTTTAAATCTCAATATTTTCTTGAATGATTGTAATTTAAGCAATAACGAAAAAAAAGAAGAGATACATCGAATCATGAATGATACTACAACAATAGCAACTTTAGATTTCTTGAAATCCAATGGGGAACTTTCATGGGAAGAATCATTTTATATTACACTATATAAAAAAGAAAACCCATGTTTATTACAAGCAGGAATTAACTTGTTCTCTATTTTAAGGTATTTAAAATTAAAAATCACTTCCAGAAAACCTATACATATTAGCCATAAATAAGTTACTATTATGTTCATTCCTTTTAAAAAGACATTTATAAGATTATTCTACAAGTTGACAATCGAGAAGAATAAAATAAAAATCAGGAAAAACAAGCTATTATATTACACCATTAAAAATCTGAAAATAAAAACTATTGAAGAAACCTTAGACTATATAATAGAAAACCGATGTTCTGTCAGCCGTTATGGTGATGGAGAGTTCTCCATCATGAGTATAGGTTACAGCGGATTTCAAAAGCGAGACCCTCTACTACAACAACGTTTGCAAGAAATCATTAAGACTCCGATTCCTAACCATATAATATGCATCCCCTCAACTTTTCAACAATACCATAAATTGAAACTAGATTCCGAGCTTTTCATAACAAGGCTTTTAAGCTATAACGGTGAAAAGATGTTTCTCCCTTTTCTTAACACGGAACAGACATATTATGATTCATTTATTACCCGTTTCTATATGCCTTGGAAATCAGCCAAAGAATGTCCTAGAATCATTTCCAGATTAAAACAAATATGGAATGACCGAGATGTATGTATCGTTGAAGGAAGATTTTCAAGATTAGGCATTGGCAATGATTTATTCGACAATGCAAAAAGTATTATCCGAATAATATGTCCGCCTAAGAACGCATTCGACAAATACGATGAAATAATAAGAGCAATTCATCAACATTCAGGAAATCGATTGATACTGATTGCCTTAGGAATGACTGCAACAGTTCTAGCCTATGACTTGGCTAAAGAAGGATACCAGGCCATTGACGTTGGACATGTAGATATTGAATACATGTGGTACAAAATGGGAGCAAAAACAAAATGTGCCATACCTAATAAATATGTTAATGAGGCGCATGGTATAGTATCGGACAATCTTTCCAATGAAGAGAGAACAAAATATCTGGAGCAAATTATAACTACTATCAAATAAAATCACACAACCATCCGGTGAATGTCTGAATTATGAATCTCTGGTATGAATGAAGAATCTAAAACAAGCTTAAAATATAAAACTAAAATTGGCTTTTACTGGAGCTTCCTAAACCAATTCATGTCTTATGGCTTAAGCTTCTGCATAGGAATAGTCATGGCCCGCTTACTAACACCATCCGATTATGGAATTGCAGCATTGCCTGCTGTTTTTTTGGCCGTAGCCGGGATCTTTCAAAATTGCGGTATGGGAGCGGCCCTTATCAGGAAAGAAAGGATCAGCGAATCGGATCTATCTACAGCTTTCTTTTATAGCATTGCCGTTGGATTGGTTATGTACATTGGGTTATTCCTATCCGCCCCATTTATCGCCGATTTCTACAATACACCTATTTTAACGTCACTCATAAGAGTTACAGCATTAACATTTTTATGGGGGCCCTTAAGTACAGTCCAGTACGTTCTTTTAAAAAGGCAGTTGGATTTCAAGACTCCTACCATTATATCGTTCTTTACCACTATTATATCCGCTACAATAGGTATTAGCATGGCCTTTTACGGATATGGAGTCTGGGCATTGGTAATTTCAGGAGTAACCACCAACTTTCTTGGATTGGTTATTGTATGGTTCAAGGTAAAATGGTATCCCAAAGTACGCTGGTCGAAAGAGTCATTCAACTATTTGTGGGGGTTCGGTAATAAAATGATGGTATCCTCACTTCTGGATACATTATACAAAAACATAGCACCTGTCTTTATCGGGAAAGTTTATAGCACATCCGATTTAGGTGTATATAATCGTGCACAAGGATATGCAGCTCTGCCTTCTCAGAATATTACTGGGGTGATTCAAAATGTAACCTTCCCGGTACTCAGCAAACTTCAAAACGACACCGACTCTTTGGCATATAATTACCGAAGAATGTTAAAAGCTACTGCTTTCATTATATTCCCACTCATGCTAATGCTTTCGGCATTAGCTTATCCGTTGGTTATTATATTGGTAACTGCCAAATGGGAAGAATGTATCATCCTACTTCAAATAATATGTTTCTCAATGATGTGGTATCCAATACATGCGATTAACCTTAATCTGCTTCAGGTCAAGGGACGATCTGATTTATTCCTACGTCTGGAAATTATAAAGAAAGTAATTGGGGTTTCAGTTCTGATATTCACTTTACCCATGGGATTAGTTCCATTTTGCATTGGAAATGTATTGACATCAATCCTATGTTTAATCATAAATACGCATTATACAGGGCGTTTAATAAATGTCGGATTCATCAAACAGATGAAAGACCTATTCCCCATACTTGGATTGGGTCTTGTTATGTTTGCCCTAATCCATTTAGTAACTTTTCTCACCTCTAATTTATATTTACAGCTGTTATGTGGTGGAGCTGTTGGATTTTCTATATATTTGGGTGGAGCAATCCTATTCAGATTCCAAGAATTGGAGGATATTAAATACATGCTTAAACGAAAATAACAAATTAAAAACTATGGAACGCAATAATTTGATTACTGTCACTTCACCCCTCATGCCCAATCTGGATGATTTCAACGAAATGTTGAAAGACATCTGGGAGAGAAAATGGATTACCAATAACGGACATTACCACAAAGAACTGGAAGAGGCATTATGCGAGTATCTGA
Source organism: uncultured Phocaeicola sp. (assembly GCA_944321335.1). Lineage (GTDB taxonomy): Bacteria > Bacteroidota > Bacteroidia > Bacteroidales > Bacteroidaceae > Phocaeicola. Next base: position 35,274 of record CALUKX010000010.1, read on the forward strand.
AAGTTCCATACATCAGTCTTTTTACCAATGGCACTTTACCTTTGATTACAGCTTTACAGGCACTCAGAATTACCGGTGAAGTTATAACGACTCCTTATAGTTTTGTTGCTACTACACACGCTTTGTGGTGGAATGGCATAAAGCCTGTATTTGTCGATATTGACCCGATAACAGGAAATCTGGATCCTGATAAAATAGAGGCTGCCATAACTCCGAGAACTACCGCTATCATGCCAGTTCATGTATATGGTACTCCTTGCGACACCAAACGCATTCAAGAAATAGCTGATAAATATGGTTTGAAGGTAATATACGATGCAGCCCATGCTTTTGGTGTAGAAGTTAATGGTAAAAGCATATTGAATGAAGGCGATATGTCTATCCTGAGTTTTCACGCCACCAAAGTATATAACACCATTGAAGGTGGAGCTATGATCATGCACGATGAAAAGACCAAAAAACGTATTGATTACCTCAAGAACTTCGGCTTTGCCGGAGAAACAGAAGTGGTAGCACCGGGTATCAACAGTAAGATGGATGAAATCCGTGCCGCCTACGGCTTGTTAAACCTCAAGCAAGTAGATGAAGCCATTGAGCATCGCCATCAGGTTGCAATCAAGTATCGTGAAGCTTTAAAAGATGTAAAAGGAATCCGATTCCTGAACGACATACCGGGAGTGAAACATAACTATGCCTACTTCCCGATATTCATCAATGAAGAAGAGTATGGAATGACACGCGATGAACTCTACTTCAAGCTGAAAGAAAAAAATATTTTTGGAAGACGTTATTTTTATCCACTAATTAGTACCTTTACCACCTACAAAGGATTGGATAGTGCACGTCAGGAAAATCTGCCGAATGCATATAAGATGGCTGATTCAGTGATTTGCCTACCAATGTATCACCTCTTAACTGATGATGATATAATCAGAATCTTATCTTGTATAATAAATTGATAATATGAAAAACTTACTAATTATCGGTGCCAGAGGATATGGACGAGAAGTTTTCAATCTTGCACATCAATGTATAGGTTATGGAACGGAGTTTGTCATAAAAGGTTTTTTGGATGACAAATCAGATGCTTTAGATGGATATCCCGGATATGGACCTATTATTGATAGTGTGGAAGCCTATACTATACAAGAAGACGATGTTTTCATCTGTGCTTTAGGTGATGTCAACTATAAAAAGAAATATGTTGAAATAATCCTTGCCAAAGGAGGGACTTTTATTAATTTAATACATCCTACAGCCTCTATAGGACGTAATTCTAGCATAGGCACTGGATGTATTATCAGTAAATATGTCAGTATCAGTTGCGATATAACAATAGGTAATTTCGTTACATTTCACAATCTTGTAATTATTGGACACGACGCACAAATTGGAAATTTCTGCCAACTCAATTCATTCTCTTTTATGGGAGGATTTTCCTCTTTAGGCAATATGGTAACTTTACAGACAAGGGCTATTCTTTGCCCTAAGGTAACAGCAGAAGATAACTCTACAATCGGAGCAGCATCTGTTGCTATAAGGAGAGTAAAGGCAGGAACAACCGTTTATGGTAACCCTGCAATCAAATTAGAATATTAATTCATTAACTTATAAAAATATATAACAATGGACATTAAAGATTTTGTAGAAAAATTTGCAGAGCAATTTGAAGAAACTGATGCAAGTATGTTTACTCCGGAGACTAAATTCAGAGAACTGGATGAATGGTCTTCTTTAATCGCTTTATCTATTATAGCTATGGTAGATGAAGAATATGATGTAACATTGAAAGGAGATGAAATGAGAAGCGCCAATACAATTCAAGATCTCTTCGACATTGTAAAGAACAAATAAAATGGCTTTTATAGAACTAAAAAACATTCGGATCGCCGGCTTTTCCGCCGGGGTTCCGAAAAAAGTTATAAAAACAAAATCCCGTAATCCCAAATATACTGATGAAGAATTTGTTAAAAGTGTAGGTGTTGAGGAAAAGCATATAGATGATAAGTTTACGACTTCAGATCTTTGCTATTTCGCAGCCGAACAACTGATTACAGATTTAGGATGGGATAAGAAAGAAATAGAGGCTCTTATTTTTGTTTCCCAATTTAGAGATTATATATTACCAGCCACTGCCCCAATACTTCAGGATAGACTAGGTCTATCCAAAGAATGTTATGCATCAGATATTGCTTTGGGATGTTCAGGATGGGTCTATGGATTAAGTTCTTTAGCAAGCTTAATGACAAATGGCAATATCAAGAAAGGACTTCTTCTAGTTGGAGATGCCAGACGTTTACAAGACTCTTCATTCAATGATCCGCTCTTTGGATATGCAGGATGCGTCACAGCCGTTGAATTTAAAGAGGGAGACGAAGGCATAAAATTTCATTTCGGTTCTGACGGAAGTGGATATGATGCCATCATTATACCAGACGGTGGTGCAAGAAACCAGTTCACTCTTTCTACATTAGATGTACATGAAGATGAAGACGGGATAAAGAGAAATCGTTTAAATTCCTTCATGAAAGGCTTGGATGTTTTTTCATTTGCCATATCGACAGTCCCCAAATCAATCAAAGCTCTCTCCCAAAAATACGGAATTGATTTATCAAATGTTGATTATATGGTTCTTCACCAAGCTAATCTCAAGATTAATCAGTTGATACAAAAGAAACTGAAGTTCGAAGATTCCCGAGTCTTAAACTCCCTAAACAAGTATGGCAATACAAGTTCTGCCTCAATACCTATGTCTATCGTGGCCAGCACAAATAATGAGACTTATAAAGCTGAGAAGTCTTTTATTACATGTGGGTTTGGCGTAGGGTTGTCTTGGGGAACGGCTTATTTTCAATTGAAAGATTGTGTAATATCTCAGATCGTAGAAGTAGAATAGTATGGAAAATTATAATCCTTTTTCATTAAAAAATAAAACAATATTGATAACCGGAGCTTCTTCAGGTATAGGGCGAGCAACTGCAATAGAATGTTCAATGTTGGGAGCCAATGTAATTATAACAGCCCGTAATGAAGAGAGATTGCATGAAACGCTTTCAATGCTAGATATTTCGGAGAGACAACAACATCAATTAATATTAGCTGATTTAACAGAATCAGATGAGATAGATAAGATTGCAAATAATATATCTCTATTAGATGGTTTTGTTAACAATGCAGGAGTAGGAATGAGCAAACCGATCCAATTTATTAAAGAAGGTGATTTAAAGGAAATCTTTTCAATCAATACATATGCTCCTGTATTGCTTACACAAAAAATATTGAAAAAGAAAAAGATAAATAAAGGAGCTTCAATAGTGTTTACATCATCTATTGGAGGGAATTTCACTGTTACAGCCGGTAGAGCATTATATGGCATGACCAAAGGTGCCATACATAATTTCATGAAGTACTGTGCTCTAGAATTAGCCTCTCGACAAATTAGATGCAATAGTGTAAATCCTGGAATGATAGAGACACCTTTAATTTCATCGGGAACATTATCTTCAGAAGATATAAAAATAGACATGGAAAAATATCCATTAAAACGATATGGCAAACCACAAGAAGTGGCTCATGCTATTACTTATTTATTATCAGATGCTGCTTCATGGGTTACCGGACATGCTTTGGTTATTGATGGAGGTCTAACATTAAAATAAGAATATGTCGTATCTTGCGATAAATCATGTTACAATCCGAGGTGTCGCAGCCTGTGTACCACAAAGGATAGAGGAAAATAAGGATTTTTCGGGCTTATCAATTGAAGAGTACGAAAAATATAGACAATCTACAGGAATTGAAAGGCGGCATTGTGCCATTCATGATGGCTCCCTATGTACTTCCGACTTATGTTATAAATCAGCCGAAAGGTTACTTGAGGAACTTAAATGGAATAAGGAAGAAATCGGATTGCTTGTTTTCATTTCACATTCTGCCGATTATAAATTACCGTCTACCGCTTGCATTCTTCAAGAACGTTTAGGATTGCCAAAAGATTGTATGGCATTTGATTCTCCTTTAGGATGTTCAGGATATGTATATGGTTTAGCCATTACAAGCAGCCTACTGTCACATGGTTTCATTAAAAAGGCACTCCTACTGGTCGGGAATACTCAGTCTGTATATGCAAGTCCTAAAGACAAATCAACGGCATTATTATTTGGAGATGCAGGTTCAGCTACAGCTTTGGAATACGATGAAGACACAAATGAAACCATACATTTCCAGCTCTATACAGACGGATCGGGGAAAGATGCATTGATTGTACCAGACGGTGGTTGCAGAAATCCCTTTAATGAAAAATCGCTGTTATATGAAAAGTTTGAAGGAGGCAATGAAAGAACACGTCTTCATGAAATTTTGGATGGAATGAGTGTGTTCTCATTTGCGATATCTCAAGTTCCTAGAACTTTTAAATTACTGGCTGAACATACAGATATTTCACCAAAGAACAATGATTATTTGTTGCTTCATCAAGCTAACAAGTTCATTTGTGATAAGATCAGAAAAAAATTGAAATTTCCGGAAGAAAAAGTGCCCTGCAATATCAAAAACTACGGCAACACAAGTGCAGCATCATTACCATTAATGATGGTTACAGAATTAAGTGATAACTTGAAAAAACAGAAATTAAATATATTGATGACCGGATTTGGCGTAGGATTGTCCATCGGTACAGTACGCCTTACGACAGATAAAATAGTTTGTCCACCTTTATTAACGATCTAATTTTATGAATAACCCTTTTTCTTTAGAAAGTAAAACCATACTCATTACAGGTGCGTCCTCAGGTATTGGTAAACAATGCGCAGAAGATTGCTATAAATTAGGAGCAAAAGTGATTTTATTGGCTCGTAATGAACAGGCATTAAAGACTATTTCTAAAGAATGTAATGGAGTTTATTACTCCTATGATTTAAATAATCTTGAAGGAATTAAAGCCTTAATACAACAAATTGTTTTAGAAAATGGTCCTTTGGATGGATTCATACATGCTGCAGGTATTGAGAAAACACTTCCACTCAAAAATTTAAAGCCAGATGATTATGAATCGGTTTACCGGGTTAATGTTCTTTCTGCATACGAGATTCTTAAACACATCACAAATAAGAAATTTCGGAATGAACATTTAAAAATTGTATTGATAGCCTCTATCACTTCCGTTATAGGAAGGGCTGGCACACTTGCATATTCCAGTTCTAAAGGAGCTTTAGTATCAGGTGTCAAAGCTTTGGCTGTTGAACTGGCACCCAAAAACATTACTATCAATTGTGTTTCACCTGGAACGATATTAACACCTATGATGAAATCCTTTTTTGAGACTTTAACTGATGAAGAACGTCAGAAACGTATCCAAGGCTTTCCTTTAGGATTAGGTATTCCCTCGGACATCTCTTATACGTGCATCTTCCTGCTTTCCAACGCAGGAAGATGGATTACCGGACAAAATTTTATTATTGATGGTGGATACACCGCTCTCTAATAATAGTTAAAATTGAATTTTATGGCTAATTGGATTATAGATAATGTAAAGTTAGTTGGTGTTTCAGCCTGTGTTCCACGGAATACTATTCATACAACAGATATGTCTATTTTTGATAAAGAAGAATGTGCAAAATTCTTGTCTAATGTAGGCATTTACAGTAGACGTGTAGCTAATAAGGGCATTTGTGCATCAGACTTATGCTATAAGGCTGCAGAAAAACTTATAGCAGAACTGAAATGGGCAAAAGATGAAATTGATGCATTAATCTTTGTTTCCATCACTGCTGATTATAGGAGTCCGATGACTTCATGCATATTACAAGATAGATTAGGATTGCCTCAATCATGTTTTACAATGGATATACCATTAGCATGTTGTGGTTATTTACACGGAATCACAGTATTAGGGAACTTAATGTCTAAAGGGAATATAAAGAAAGCATTGTTGCTTGCAGGGGATACGTGTTTCCAAATGTCATCACCCGAAGACAAATCCCGTCTTCCTATTTTTGGAGATGCTGGAACCGCATCTGCATTTATTTATGACAACACGGCTGATAATATTATATGCTATTCATATACAGATGGTTCCGGTTATCAGGCAATCATAACCCCTCATAGTGGATTCCGTCACCCTATAACACCCGAATCATTCAAAATGGAAACAATTAGTGATGGGATTAGACGTGCTCCTATACATGGTCTTTTAGATGGTATGGAAGTTTTTTCCTTTGCGATTTCAAAAGGCCCTAAAGTTTTGAAAGAAATGTTGTCAGAGAGGAATATTGATAAAGAAAGTATAGACTACTTTTTATTACACCAAGCCAATCTGATGATCAATAATATGATCGGGAAAAAATTGAAAATTGATAAAGACAAAATGCCTTCCAACATTGAAGAATTCGGTAATACAAGTTGTGCATCAATCCCCCTTTTAATGGTAACTAGATTACAGAATGAACTAAGATTCCAACCCAAGAACTTAGTACTTCTGGCCTTCGGGGTTGGGCTAACTTGGGGATGTATTCATATAAAAACTGACAAAATAATTTGCCCAGATTTAATGGAATTATGATAAAAAAAGGTGATTCTTACCAAGAAGAAGTCATATTTACCCAAGAGATGGTAAATCTTTTTATTTCCATTATTGGAGATAATAACCCTATTCACACTGATCCAAAACTTGCAAGACAACAAGGCTATCCTGCTCCCATTGTTCACGGAATGTTGGCAGGGAGTATGTTCGGACGTGTATTAGGGATGAAGTTTCCTGGAATCAATACAATTAATCTTGAACGTTCTTTTGTTTTCATACGTCCAGTTTACATCGACGAACCATATGTGATGTCATTCAAAGTTTCAGAAGTGGATGTAAACACACATACCGGAATTATCAAATGCCGATTGAAGAATCAGCAAGGAAAAGTTTGTATTGATTGTATCACTAAAGTAAAAAACTCTGAGCAATTTTGTGAAGAAATATAAATATAGAAATGATTATAATACATACAATAAAAAATAGTATTATGAAATCATGTAGTTATATTATTCATGATGACAGAGTACAAGATTGTTTCCTTGTTGATTGTGGAGATTCAGATAAAATTATGACATACATAAAAGAAAATCATTTAACTTTAAAAGGAATATTTCTGACTCATTGCCACTATGACCATATTTATGGGATGAACATGATATTATCCAACTTTCCTCAATGCACAGTTTATGGCTCCAAAGATTCTATGGATGGCTTATATAATCCAAAGATTAATTTGAGCGAATATAATGGAATACCTTTCACTCTTTCCTATACTCCCTTTATTGAAATCCTTTCCTCTGATTCTAACATTTCACTATTAGGTCAGAAGATAAAGATTTATGAAACCCCCGGTCATGATTCTGGATGCATAAGTTATCAAGTAGGAAATTATCTGTTTACCGGTGATTCATACATACCTTTTGCCCCAGTTTTTGCACGTTGGAAAAGGAGCTGCAAAAGTAAAGCCATTCTGAATGAACAAAAATTAAAAGATTATGCAGCAGATAAGGGACTTCATATTTTATGTGGACATTATAAATAGTACAATAAAACTTTTTCCAATCCTAAAGTAAAAAAGATTTCAAATAATATAAACATGGAACAACAGCCTATTTTATTAAGTATTAAATGCTTAGCTTATAACCATGAAAAATATATTCGTGACACATTGGAAGGCTTTATTATGCAAAAAACCAATTTTCGTTTTGAAGTAATTGTTCATGATGATGCCTCAACAGATGGAACAGCAGCTATTATTAAAGAGTATGCAGACAAATATCCAGATATAATCAAACCTATCTTTGAAACGGAGAATCAATATTCAAAACATGACGGGTCTCTTCGTAAAATTATGAATTCAGCTATGTATCCCGATGCAAAATACATAGCATACTGCGAGGGAGATGATTATTGGACAGACCCTTACAAACTACAGAAACAAGTTGACTTCCTTGAAAGTCACCCCAAGCATTCACTTTGTATTCATGAATTTCAAAGATTAAGAGAAGACACAGGTCAAATATCTTATAACAAGACTCGTTTTCTGGAAGAAAATCCTACCGGATTATCATTTGACCTTGATTTCTATTGCATCCATGAATGGTTTACGATGCCATTAAGTCTGGTTTACAGAAGAAAAAATCTGGATCAAAATAATTTGAGTAAATGCTACAGAAGTAAAGATGTCACTTTATTTTATCTATTATTAATGAATGGTAAAGGATTTCTAATGCCCGATATCATGGGAACTTATCGGATTCATAGTGGTGGGATACATTCCGGAAGTCAATTTGCTTCTTTTTTTAAGGATAGCCTGCAATGGAATATTCTAGAATTAATAAAAATAGATCCAACGTATCGCCCAAGGTTATTCTTTTACCATACTCTTAAACGAGAGTTACATAATTTAATTAAATCAAGAGATCGGTCACTAATTAAATATACAGTTAAGAATGCATGTAAATATATTGGATTTTGGAAAACGCTGATGCTGTTTATCCGATATTACGCTTACCCTCTCAAGTGTCTATTCTTGAAATTAAATAAGCCTAATAAGACCAGATTATAAGCCTTTAATTATCAATAATTCCCCAAATTTGTAATATTATGTTTTCTGCAATATCCGTTATAATTCCGACATACAACAGAGAAAAATTACTACCACGCTGTATAGAAAGCGTTCTTAACCAAACTTTCACCGATTTTGAAGTAATCATTGTAGATGATGGAAGCAAGGATGCTTCAGAAGAGATTTATAATAGTTACGCCCAAAAAGATTCAAGGATAAAGATTATCAAACAACCTAATGGAGGAGTAACTGCCGCTCGTGCAAACGGTGTAAAAAATGCATCAGGGGAATGGATCTGCTTTATTGACTCAGATGATTACATTCCGAATGACTCTTTATCCAATCTATATAAAGATGTTTCAGATGATTTAGCAATGGTAATTGGTTGTATCAATAGTACAATCAAAGAAGAAGTTCTATCCCCCAAAACAACAATAAGGCAAATGCTTCTCCACAAAATCCCATCATCACCATGGGGAAGACTTATCCGGCGAGACCTTTTTGACGATAAAACATTCAATATCCCAAGAGAGATTGTCAGAGCCGAAGATTTGATAATGAATATCCGTCTTTTGTTAAACACAAAGAAAGAGGTAAAACTAATCAATACAAAAGTGTATAACTATGAGATTATAACAGAAAGCGGCTCGAGCCAGTTCAGACCAACTATTGCCTTTGAAGACCTATTATATAAATATAAAATGAATTCTTTCCCAATTGAACAAAGAAAAGATTACATACACGAGCTTATATACAACAATATTGAAGGGCTATGGGGCTTGGCTTTGGCAGAAGAGACAAATTTAGGATGGAAAAACAGCAATTTCTACAACTGGTTACTCCAAGATATAAAGAATTATAATTATCAATTGACCACCCCAAGAGAAAAAGCACTATTCGGAAGCAAACTGCACTTCATTGTCTATCGAATCTATTATAAATTAAAGAATCTATAGTTAAATGGGAATACATCACATAAACCAACTATTAAAAAAAGAAGATATAAAACTTTACTTGTTTTTTCTTTTCTTTTCTATTATCATACTATTCTTTATATCTGCGGAATCCTATATTCGTGACCCATTCAATCATGTGGATGGTGCTATTTTCTTTATGAGTGGGAAAGCCTGGATGAATGGCATGCTTCCATATGTTGATTATGCTGATTCGAAAGGCCCACTTTTATGGCTGATTAATGGTATTGCATACCTGATAAACCATTATTCATACGTTGGTGTATATTGGCTTTTATGCATCAATTATTCCATTGTATTTTTCATTTGTTATAAAATAGCTTTTCTACTTCAGGCAAATAAACGGGAAGCGTTGTTAGCATCGGTGATGATGTCTCTCCCCCTTCTATGTTTCTATTTCCGTTTTGAAGCCAGAGCAGAGGACTTCTGCCAACCTTTTATTCTATCAAGTCTACACATAATGCTTAAGGCCACACTAAATCCCGATAAAACTAATCTCAAAAAAGCAGGTCTGATAATCGGATTAGGCATAGGAGGCTGTCTGATGATAAAATGGTCTGTTGCGCTCATGTCGTGCAGTTTCATGATTTGTACTCTATTACCGGCTATCCGAAACAAGTGGCTTAAAACATACCTTACCTCCCTTATCACAGGATTCTGTATCACGACTTTACCCTTTATTGTCTATATGATAATAGCTGGGAATCTGAATGCATTCATTCTGGAATACTTTATCAATACTTTTTCGACAGTAAAACGTCCCTTAGCTGAAACAATACAGCTTTACATACAGGAATGGTTGGATTTGTTCAAATACCCGACCAGAATTATCCTTATTGTATATATACTGGTCATTTTAGTCTATTACATAAAACATAAAAATATCAAGTTATACCCCTGCTTATGTGCCTTGTTTTTTCTGGCAATCGCAATCAGGCATGATCTGTACTGGTACTACACGCATGTATGTATCGGTTTTTCCATCTTTACTTGTATTGTACTATCTTCTGCATTATTTAAAATTAAACAGATTGAGACACGATTATACAAACCTATACTGATATTAATACCAATATGCCTTATTCTTATCAACATCAAAATGGATCCAAGAGGTTTGTTCTATAACCCACAAAATCGACAAATTGAATACAATGCCAACTATATCATGTCGCAAGTGAAAAATCCGACTATCATTTGCAATACAATGGACCGAGGTTTTGGGATATTAGCACATTCATATCCCGGATGCCGTTATTGGACCCGACAGAACGGGGAAATACCGTCCATGCGCATAGAACGGATTGAAGCAATAAAAAAAAGGCAAGCAGACTTCATTATCTTATTAAATAATGACCCATTAAAGTCATTAACCACAGAAGCTGGATATATCTTTTATATTCGTATTCCTGTACACGGAATTAAAGCTGTAGAAATATTCGGTAAACCCGGTTTAAAATGCCCACCGGCAAATTTCCACATTAGCAACAAAGATGTTATTTTTAAGAAAAACCTATTCAACTTAAATTACTGACGGATAGACTTTATATAGATACTTCACAAAAATCATAAATCCCCAATAGAATCACAATAAATCTTATAACTTCAACTTTATGCTGGATTTTATCAATAAAAAAATTCAAAAAATATTAGGCGTTAGTTTGACCACAGAATTGGTCTTGGATAAGCACTTATTTTCTTTTTCTTTTATAGGGAAAAGACCTAAGCCCTTAATAATATCTTCATTGGATGGTAAATTTTTCAATAATGGATTGGCGGACCGGTTGAAAGGTATGGTATCATCATATGCCTATGCAAAATATAACAAACTACAATTCCGTATAACACATAAAAATCCATTTGATTTGGAACTTTACTTATCTCCCAATAAATATAATTGGATCTTACAAAAAGAAGAGTTATGCAACAATCTATTGTATTCGAATGCAGTTGCAATCATTGATTCACTTAATAAATTTAGATTGTCAACATTGATTAGAAGTCGACAACACTGGTTTTATACCAATATAGACTTTATAGATTACTTAAATGAAAAATACAAAAAAAATTTTACTTATTCACAATTGTATCAAGAACTCTTTAAACCGTCCGCCTATTTACAATCTCACCTTGATACTTTTAAAGACAAAATCGAAACAGGTTATATATCCATATCATTCCGCTTTATGCAACTCATGGGAGATTTTAAAGATATCAGAGGAATTACATTATCTGAGACAGAACAAAAAACACTAATCGGGCAGTGCATTATCATCATTAAACGAATTCATGAAGAAAATAAGCATATACCACTTGTCCTTGTAACGTCAGACAGTCAAAAGTTCATCCAAGAACTGAGCGACCTGAATTATGTCTTTACTTTGCCTGGAGAAATTGGACACATCGGACATAATAACAATGAAGCTATCATGTTGAAAACATTCCTTGATTATTATATGATATCATATGCAAAGAAAGTATACATGGTGTACAATGACCAGATGTATAAAAGTCAATTTGCAAAGTATGCAGCACAGATATCAGACACGACTTATATAGAGCTCAAATTCTGATAGCATCAATTATCACTTAAATCTTTAATCTGTCATAACATATGAAAAGAGTATCAATCCTTATTCCTTGTTACAATGAGGAGGAATCTTTACCTCTCCTCTATCCTGAATTGCTAAAAATAATAGAACAAAATAAAAACTATGAATGGGAAATTTTGTTTGTAAACGACGGATCGAAAGATAGTACCATAGAAATAATCAAGGATTTAAGTAACAGAGACGACAGAATATGCTACATAGACCTATCCCGCAACTTCGGTAAAGAAAACGCCATGTTGGCAGGGTTTGATTACGTATCGGGAGATTGCGTCATAATCTTAGATGCAGATTTGCAGGATCCGCCATCATTGATACCAGATATGCTTTCTTACTGGGAGGAAGGATATGAAGATGTCTATGCAAAACGTAAGAATAGAGGTAAGGAAAGTTGGCTACGAAAGCAGTTTTCGTTGGCATTCTATCGGATATTAAAACATTCCAGCTCAATCGAAATGCTCCCCAACACAGGAGATTTCAGATTGCTTGACCGCTGTTGTATTGATGCGTTAAAACAATTACGCGAAACCGACCGATATACTAAAGGATTGTTTTGTTGGATCGGTTTTAAAAAGAAAGAAATCGAATTCAATAGAGGGGACAGAGTTGCCGGAAAAAGCAAATGGAATTTCTTCAAGCTATTAAGATTAGCTATAGAAGGAATCACTTCATTCACCACTACTCCATTAAGATTTTCTACAATCTTAGGAGCAATCATTGCATTCGGAGCATTTATTCTTATGATGTATTATTTAATAAAAACATTTATTTATGGAGATCCAATCCAAGGTTTTCCGACATTAATCACCTCAATATTATTTTTAGGTGGTATTCAATTACTGTCAATAGGTATTCTTGGTGAATATTTGGCTCGAGTATTCAATGAGTCCAAAAAAAGACCGATATACCTCATTCGAGAAAAACGAACAAAAGAATTTAAAAATCCCCAAAATTCTACTATAAAATAAATCATAATGAAAAGAACTACGATTGTAAGTATTTCCATTATTATCTTAATTTTTTTGAGTTATATCTCATATTGCTGCTACAATGCCTTGTGGTTGGGAGATGATATAACTTATGCATTTAATTTTAAGACCGGTGAATTAATCGATTCATTGAATGATATAATCATATCACAGGATGCACATTATTTAACAGTTAACGGCAGATATGCTGCACATACACTTATTCAAATTTTCATTGCGTTATTAGGTAGAAATATTTTCATCATTACAAATTCTCTGGTTTATATCCTTTTTCTTTATTTCATCGTAAGAATCACAAAGCCCTCTTTTATACATATCAGGCAAATCCTTTTTTTAGTTTCAGCAATATGTTTAGGTTTTCAGACAAAATACGTGCCGACATGTCAGATAAATTATATTTGGATGTTTACATTATCATTAGCAGTACTTTGGCTATTCCAACATCCGCAAAAACAATCAAAACTATGGTGTATCTTTTTGATTCCTTTTGCCCTCATTGCAGGTAACGGACATGAAGGACTGAATATCGGGCTTTGTGGTGCATTCGCAATCTACGTCATTGTTCATCATAAAAAGATCAGTTTCAATCAGTGGTGCATAGTGATCAGTTTTTGCATTGGATGTTTCATTATAATTATCTCCCCAGCATCAAAAAACAGATTGGATGAAATGGATGGCTCGATGCTCATCTCTCTCTACAATTTTATCCGGTATTCAAGAATATTCTATTTCTTTATTTTTATATTCTTCTATGCATTATATTCTAAAAAGATTCATTTGAAAACCTTTTATATAGAAAATGAAATTTATTTCAATTCTATGATTATATTAATATTAATGAATTTCTATATCTCTATATTTTCTAACAGACAACTTTTCGGCATTGAATTGATGTCTTTAATCTTAAGCCTCAAATTGCTTTCATCTCTTTCAATACCAATCCAATATACAATCACGGGCATTCTATTGACAATAGCATTGATTGCCGGATATAAGAACATCATTTTTTTACAGAAAATCAACACCTATTTTAATGACATCCAACAGCAATATGAAAAATCGGCAGATGGCATTGTGTATTATGATTTACCGGTTCAATATGCTATTTTTAAACAGACTTATCCATGTGATGCTTTAAGGAACAGCAGATTGAAGAATTACAAGAAGTCCACTTTAAATCAAAGAGGAAAAACATTAGTTATACAACCAGTTATCAGAAAAGAATTTCTTTCAAAGACCCAAAATGGTTTCATAGAAATTGCCAACGGCCATTTCATCGTCTTCCTAACATCCAAGAATCCTCCAAATAAAATTGTTATAAAAAGGACTGTTGAAATTTTGGGAATTCAAATAGCAAACTACCCAAGTCATGAGTTATCAGGCTTCATTCCTTTTTATAAAGATGAGAATATACAACTATTGGAAATATTCGATGCTATCGATACCATGCCATGGATAAAAATTAGTTCTATAGATGCCCAATAACAATAGCCGTTCCATTATTAAATAAAATAAGTTCAAACTTTTATATTTACTCAATTTAAAATCATGAAAAAGGTATCCATACTTATTCCGTGCTATAATGAAGAAAATTCTTTACCTTTACTTTACCCTGAATTACAGAAAGTAATGCAACAAAACAAGAATTATGACTGGGAAATATTGTTCATCAATGATGGTTCAAGAGACAATACCTTACAAAATTTAAAGCAACTTAGAGCTTCAGATTCTCGTATTAATTACTTAGATTTATCGAGAAACTTTGGCAAGGAAAATGCTATGCTGGCAGGTTTTGACTATGTCACAGGGGATTGTGTTATTATTATGGATGCAGATCTACAACATCCACCAATGACAATCATTGACATGCTAAAAAAATGGGAAGAGGGTTATGAAGATATATACGCAAGACGATTAACAAGAGGAAAAGAGCCTATATTAAGAAAATGGCTTTCTTTAACATTCTACAAGATTCTACAGAAAAGTACAAAAATAGAAATTCTACCAAATGTCGGTGATTTTCGTTTATTGGATCGAAGATGTATAGAAAGCCTTAAAAGAATGCGTGAATCGGAACGGTATACTAAAGGAATGTTTTGTTGGATTGGATACAAAAAAACCTTCGTTGAGTTTGAGCAAGGGGAAAGGCAAGCCGGAACCTCATCATGGAATTTTCGATCTTTATTAGGTTTAGCTATAGAAGGTATTATTTCTTTTACTACATTCCCCTTGCGTTTTGCAACCCTAATTGGATTCATAATCTCATTTATCGCTTTAATATATATGGCATATGTCATTATTAAAACTATCATTTGGGGAGATCCTGTAGCAGGTTTCCCTACCTTACTTTCCGTCATTCTATTTTTAGGAGGCGGACAATTTATAGCAATAGGCATTATTGGAGAATATATAGCTCGAATATTTCATGAAACAAAAAACAGACCTGTTTACATTGCGAGAGAATACAATGATATGTTAATTTGATTATCACTTGTAGAATTCAGAAAAACAATAAAATAATGCAAAATTTTCTGTTCAATATTTTTAAGATAGGAGATATCAAGAGCAGCAAAAGAATTATATGGATTGATTACGCAAAATTTATAGCCATAACCATAATGATTCTAGGCCATACCAATCTAAACCAAACCCCGTATATCTGCTTATTCGGATATATTTTCCACATGCCTATCTTCTTTTTCATTTCAGGACTATTTGAGAAAGGAGCATCTATCGGGAAATCATTGATGAATGTAACCCGTACACTTATAGTACCTTATTTTGTATTTTCATTATTCAGTTTTTCCTATTGTTGGTGTTACCCTATATTACATCCTGAATTATACCCTAATATAAATTCATTTACAGACATTTATTCCGCAGCAACACTAGGCACATTATTTATGGAAAATCGGGTAAGGGAATTTTCTTTTTTACCCAATTACCCTTTATGGTTTTTGGCTGCTTTAATGGTAGCAAAGATTTTATTCTCGATATTCCATAGTTTAGCTCAAAAATTAAAGATTAATAATCCGCTTTATTGGATTGTTATCAGTTTCATATCGGTCTTCTTATTTTTGAAATCACGACAAATCTATTATTTCTCAATTGATTCGGCACTTATGGGATTTCCTTTATATGTTTTAGCATACCACATAAAAATAGAAACCCAAAAAAGAATTTTCGAAAATTATGCAATACCCATCTTTATTCTATCATTTTTATATACACTATTTGTCGGTATGCAAAATGGTGCAGTCAATATGGATGGAGGTTATTACGGGAAATCATTAATCATGTTCTATATTAATGCTATTATTGCCATATTTATGGTGATTTCTTTCTCCTACATCATCTGTAAAAAATTCAAGCCGATTAAATTTGCATCTTACTTAGGAGCCAACACTTTAGTTATTCTGGGAGTACATAATTTTATCCTACAATGTATCAAAGGATTTATCGTTATGATTTTAGGAATTAAGATTTCAAAAAATGATTTACTTTCTTTCCTTATTACAGTCATAATACTAATTTTGTGTATTCCTATAAGTAAGTTCATCAACGCCAAACTTTCTTGGATAATAGGGAAAAAACAAATAAAAGCTCCTTCAAGTGACCAGATTATACATAAATCATATTAACAAGCATTTCTCTATACAATTGATAACCTCCATAATAACACTTCATATCTTTTAATGGACAGAAACACAAATATTGATATATTGAAATTTTTATGTGCAATTCTAGTGGTATTCATACATATACCAACGCCCTATTCGGAATATATTAAACCTTTAACAAGATGTGCAGTTCCATGCTTTTTCATGATTTCCGGATTTTTTTTATTAAACTCATCCCACCATGATCAAACCACCAAACGATTAAAAAAGTCCATCATTAAAATGCTCAAATTAATTATATGGAGCTCCTTATTATACGCAATCATAATCTACAGACTTAATCCTCAAAAATTCAACAACTTACTATCAATTGACAATCTGGCTGATTTCATCATTTTCAATATCAATCCAATCTATGGTCATTTATGGTTTCTCAATGCATATTTATATGTATTGTGCATTACTTTGTTCGCTGTGGAACACCATAAAATCAAGCTGATAAATTATCTTATTCCAATTCTCTTATTGGGTAATTTAGTTATGGGAGAGTTACATCAATTATTCATGACCTCCAGTCTTCCTGTATATTACACAAGAAATTTCTTATTTACCGGTCTTCCTTTTTTCTACCTTGGTGGGATAATCAGAAACAATACATCAATTACAAACAAAGAAACCATTAATTATAAAGCACTGATACTTATTATTTTATTTGCATTCACATCTTACGTAGAAAGTGTTTTATTGTCTAAGCAATCAGACATCTATATCAGTACAATTTTCCTTTCCTATTTTATGTTAACTTTTTTTGTTTCAATCAAAAGATGCAAGAAAAGCTTTATATCCCAAATAGGAGAAAGAGACTCATTATATATTTACATATTACACATTGCAGTAATGTTATTATTATATCCTATAGTAAAAAAAATAATTACTGATAAAATATCAATCAGAATTTTTGAATGTTTAGCACCAACAATCTATATCATAGTCTGTATTATAATTTCTAAAACTATTTTTACCATTAAACATAGAATTAATAATAAACTACAAATCAACACATAATCATGTTCATTAAATGTAAAAATCATGTCAGCGTTAATATCAACACTTATAACACAGCCTCTATTCTATATCATTTTACCTACAATATTGACATTTTGGCCTAAAATAAATAAAAAGTTGAAATGGAGTTTATGGGGATTATCGTTCTTCTTATTTCTATTTTTTAGCAACACAAGTCTATATAATTGGTTTGAAAGACAATGGTATGCCGACTACGACAGTCAAACAATAGAGAATCAATGTTTCCAATATGGAATTGTTCTCGGTGGATATTCATATTGGGATTATACTCGCAATCGGCCAGAATTCAGTGAAATCGGAGATCGATTATTTGAAGGTATCAATCTTTATCATCAAAGAAAAATCAAGAAACTGATTTTAGCTTCGGATGGTTCCATCATCAATGCGACATCTAACCCTACGAAAGGGAATCCAGAATCCATGAGAGATTATATAATAGCACTTGGAATCAAACCAGAAGACCTAATTTTGGAAACAAAAGCCAACAATACACATGAAAATGCAACATTTACACTTGAATTGATTGGTGACAGTTTAAAAAATCAACCGACTTTACTAATAACCTCTGCAATCCATATGAAACGTGCGATTCTAGCATTCAATCAAATAGAAGTGTATCCACAGCCGTGGACTACAGACACTCAATTGGTAACAGATAGATGGTGTACTATTATTCCATCTATCAATACTCTTGCCAAATGGCCGGCATTATTGCATGAATGGATAGGCTATGTTATTTACAAATATCGTTACAAAAATTAATCCAACCCTTACAATTACAAAACAATTATTTCAATAGTCCTCTCCCAAAGATATAGGATTATAAAACTTATTATTAAATCATGAATGATATTTTTTCACTTTTATCCAAGCATCGTAGTGCAATGATGGGATTTGCCATATTATGGATTATGGTATTTCATCTTCCATCTCATCACGAAATACATGTATTATCACAATTGATTTATTGGGGCTATGGAGGTGTTGATATTTTTCTCTTTCTTTCGGGTTTCGGACTATACTTTTCACTTTCAAAAAAGGATATATCATTATCTAAATATTACAAAAAACGTTTTAGCAGAATACTGCCAGAATTCTGGCTATATCTTATCATATTATATATCAGTACAATGGACTTTAGCCAAAGAAGTTTATTTACTTTAATTTATAAAGCAACAACTATTGGATTCTGGATACCCGGTACTCCTTTTGAGTTATGGTATATCTCATGCATCTTATTATTTTATGCCATTTTCCCATTTTATTATAAATCATTCAATAAATCCGGTATTTCCACAGCGATTAAGGCTATAGCAATAGGAGGAATCATGATATTAATCTATGCAATGATAATGGTGCTATGTTTTAATAACGAAAATAAGGGTGGAGGTTTAATTTTGGCAATTTCACGAATTCCTATATTTTTTATTGGTTCTATTTTCGGATATTATGCAAAGAAGAAAGCAAACATTATCATTAATTACACAAGAATAATATTTTTATCAATAATCTTCTGCATATCATTATTGCCATTATATTTTTCCTACAAATACTGTTCAGCCTATCTCTGGACGTGTGCATTACATTGGATACCATTTATCATAATCACTCCAATTCTGTGCATCATGCTTGCTTTTCTATTTGAAAAGTGCCACTTCCTAGAATCTATATTCAATAAAATTGGAATGATTTCTTTAGAACTCTACATAATGCATACATTCGTCTATTTCCAAACAGATATAAAAAATATTGCAGGAGGAGAATATTCAACACCTATACTTCTACTAACCTCTTTCATTTTTGCATATATTCTTTATTATATTAATATTAAATTTTTACAAAAACTTATTTGATCTAGCTTTTATTTAATAAAACATCGAAGTAAGCTCTCTTTTGCTAAAAATAAATTGTATAAAAGATGAATAATAGAATTGTATACCTCGATCGTCTCAAAGGATTTACAATACTGACAGTAATAATGGGACATTTGGATGAATGGTCATTCGCTCTAAGCGGTCCAATACACCAGTTTATTTACTCATTTCATATGCATCTGTTCATGTTTCTATCAGGTTTCGTAATATCCAACGCCCCAGACATTAAGAAAAGTTTCAGAAAATCAATTAAATATTGGGCTCCATTTTTAACCATTGGAATCTTAAAAACGGTTTATAGTGGAGATCCTTTATCCTATTTCTTCAGTTTACCCTATAAGGAAGGATACTGGTTCTTATATGTGTTAGGTATTTTTTATTTCCTCATGATACCATTCAAATATTGTAGAAAGAAAATTACAGTTTTAAGTGCAGGAATTATTATATTTTCAGTAATATTAGTCTTAATGTATTTATTTAATGAAAAAACTGTTTGTATTACAAGTATAAATATGTTAGGAATATATTGGCCATATTTTTTCTGTGGTTATTTTTTCAGGAAATTTAATTATGAGAATAAACTCTTTTCAAATAACTTATCTTTTACAATATCATTAATCTGTTTTATACTACTATACAGTTGTTTCCAAGGAGAAAAATACTACAAACAAATCATCAGTTTTTCAGCTATTATTTT
The DNA here is from genome assembly GCA_944321335.1 of uncultured Phocaeicola sp. Classification (GTDB taxonomy): domain Bacteria; phylum Bacteroidota; class Bacteroidia; order Bacteroidales; family Bacteroidaceae; genus Phocaeicola. The sequence goes on from CALUKX010000010.1 coordinate 55,711, forward strand.
TATTGTATCATTATTTAAATTCAGAGAAAATAAAGAATCATTTATAGAAAAAAAACTAACTCAAATCGGGGGAAAAACATTAGATATCTACATCTACCATTTTTTCTTCTTCTTTGGTTTTCTAAAAATTGACTTATCACAAGTAGGAATTTGGATTCATGACACCAATAATTATTTTATTGAGTTAATAATCCTTATGTTATTAGCAGTATTTATCTCATACATATGTATAGGTTGGGGATACGTTATAAGACAAAGTACTATTCTAAGAAGAATTATTTATGGAGAATGATTCCACGTTTATAAGCAAGTTAAGTTTCCTATAATAAGGAATAAGCTTCGGACGGGACTATCATCGATACGCCTTCGAACCCGGACATCAAGGGGAATCCGGAAGCGATGCGGAGGTACATCATCTCCCTCGGCGTGAAGCCCGAAGACCTGATTCTGGAAACGAAGGCGAACAATACGCATGAGAACGCCACGTTCACCCTCCAACTGATCGGCGACAGCCTCCGCACCCAGCCTACCTTGCTTATCACTTCCGCCATCCACATGAAGCGGTCGATGCTGGCTTTCCGTCAGGTGGGACTGAATCCCGATCCGTGGGTTACGGATACGCAGCTGGAGGGCGACAAGAGGTTTACCATCATCCCTTCTGTAGCCACATTGACGAAATGGCCCGCCCTGCTGCATGAGTGGATTGGCTACCTTGCCTACAATTCCCGTTACTAGGCACAGCGTAACGTACTGATGCCTGTAGGAGCAGCGGTATCTTGCCTATTGATTCCGCTACCGGAATTCATAAAATCACATTGCGTTGTGATTTCTGCCTAAAATCTTTCTCCCGACACTTCATTCCTGCCAAGTTCACAACAGACTGTGATTTTACCTCGATACGTCTATCTGTCAGAAATTCCATTCACTTATTGATGTTTATCACAAAATAGTAGTTATCTTTGTGTATATGTCAATCTAAAATCTGTTTCTATGTATCTATACGGTGCTAGCGGTCACGCGAAGGTGATCATCGATATATTGAAGGCGAACCGTATCGCCATCGACGGGTTGGTGGACGATAATCCGAATCTTTCGGCCTTGCTCGAGTTTCCGGTTTTCCACAGCCTCAACCCCGATATGAAGGAGTTTATCATCAGTATCGGACGGAACCGCACGCGGAAGTTGCTGGCGGAGAAGTTGGCGGCACAACAGGCGGAGTTCCTTACCGCCGTACATCCTTCGGTGGTGCTGTCGGAGTATGCGAAGATAGGCGAAGGGACGGTGGTGATGCAGGGGGCCGTGGTGCAGAGCTGCACGCAGATAGGGCGGCATTGCATCGTCAATACGGGGGCGCGCATCGACCATGAGTGCCGCATCGGCGATTTCGTGCATGTGTCGCCGGGGGCTACGCTGTGCGGAAATGTGACCGTGGGCGAAGGTTCGTGGATAGGTGCAGGAAGCACGGTGATTCAGGGTGTGCGCATCGGACGGTGGTGTATGATAGGTGCCGGCAGTGTGGTGACACGCGATATCCCCGACGGGGTGCTGGCCGTGGGTTGCCCGTGCAGGGCTATCAAGGAGTATGAGCCATGAACAAGAAAAAAGTAATCCGTATATCAACTATTCCGCTTTCGCTGAACTTGTTGCTGAAGGGGCAGCTGAAGATGCTTTCGGCAGAGTATGAGGTGGTGGCGGTGTCTTCCCCCGGCGAGGAGCTGGAGGAGGTGGCACGGCGTGAGGGTGTGCGTACTGTTTCCGTGCCTATCGAACGGCATATCGCTCCGTTCAAGGATCTGGTGACACTGTTCCGGCTTGTCCAGTTGTTCCGCAAAGAGAGGCCGTGGATGGTTCATTCGCTTACCCCGAAGGCGGGATTGCTGGCCATGATGGCGGCGTGGATGTGCCGGGTGCCGGTGCGTATCCATACGTTTACGGGACTGGTGTTCCCTACCGCTACAGGACTGACGCAGAAGATTCTGATGACGACCGACCGGATTACGTGCGGTTGTGCTACGTTGGTGAATCCCGAAGGCGAAGGGGTGAAACGCGACCTGGAGCGGTTCGGTATCACGAAGAAGCCGCTGCACATTATCGGCAACGGGAATATCAACGGGATCGATCTGATGCATTTCGACCGGACGGCGGAGGTGGAGGCCGAGGCGGCGAAGTATCGGATGGAGGGTTGCACGACGTTCTGTTTCGTGGGACGGATGGTACACGATAAGGGGATGAACGAGCTGGTTTCGGCGTTCCGGCGGCTGTACGAGGCCGACAGGCGGGTGCGGCTGATTCTGGTGGGTCCGTTCGAGGATGCGCTCGGTCCGGTTCTTCCCGAGACGAAGGAGCAGATCCTGCATCACGAGGCGATCCGCTTCATGGATTTCCAGAAGGATATACGTCCGTTTCTGGCGGCTTCGGATATCTTCGTGTTTCCGAGCTACCGGGAGGGTTTCCCCAACGTGGTGATTCAGGCGGGGGCGATGGGCTTGCCGTGTATCGTGACCGATATCAACGGGTGCAACGAGATTATCCGTGAGGGGGTGAACGGTATCATCATTCCGCCACGCGACGAGGATGCGCTCTTCAAGGCGATGGAGCGTCTGCTGAAGGAGGCCGATGAGCGGAAGCGGATGGCGAGAAACGCCCGCAAGCTGATCGCTTCGAGATACGGACGCGAGGAGCTTTGGAAAAGACTGATGGAAACCTACAAGAGTTTGGAATAAGGTAGCCCCGACGGGATTCGGGTCCATCCATCCGAAGTAACGGATGGACTCCGGAAGGCAGAAAAGCAGCAGAAACCGCAGTTTATCGCGATTTGTGTTGCTTTTTTCGTCTGTATAGACTTTTTTTCAACAAAAACACGTATCTTTGTCGCAAACAAGCTATCGGAAATACAGGCTACTATTACGAATAAAATCACACGCGAGTATGAAAAACTTACATAGGCTCATAATATTCATCCTCTTCACGGGACTGACTTCTGTGATGTCGTTGAAGGCACAGGAAATATCCACCGTTGCCGAAGACTCCATACACGATGCTTATGCCGACTTTATCCAGGTGCGCGAGAACAGTGCGCCCAACTATACCCAACGTCATTTCATCCGCAACGTGATAGGTGTGGCTGCCGGTCCGGCCTTCTATATCAATACGTTCTATTCGGATATGGGCGAGAAGCTGCATGTGAAGAACGCTTATCAGGTGAAGGCGTATTACAACCATATCAGCGAGAGCGGTATCGGTTTCGGTATCCGCTGCAATTATTTCAACGCTTCGCACGAAGAGGGCGATATGGAGTTCATTTATGCCGGTCCGTCGTTCGTGGGACGTCAGATTACCGACCATTGGGTGCTGAAGGCCGAGATGGGTTTCGGGGTGTTCTATTACGACGATTCGTACCGCACGGCCTATAAGTTCGGTATCCAGATAGAGGGTAGCGTGGCCTATCGTTTCACCAAGCATTTCGGTGTGGTTCTGGGACTGGAGAGTAACCAGTGCCGTCTGCCGAAGAAGAGTTACTACGGCGAGGGCAAGCCGAAACGTCTGTCGTGTATCAGTATCACCGGCGGACTGGAGTGGTATTTCTAACCGCCCCTCCCCCCAAAAAAATTTTTTTCATTTTCCGTTGTACAAAACGGATTTCCTGCGTACCGATTCAGCGCTATCGTCAATTGATGTAGGAATGATTTTTCAGGCCAAGGATATTACTCCGGTTTTGTTTGGATAATATTGTAAAACTGATAAATTTGCAGATTAATATCGAAGATGGTAATAATAGTATCATCCTTGTATGGCTTTATGCTCTATCTTTGTGCCGAAATAAAACAGAACTACGGGAAAAATCACTTGGTAGGGTTAGTGGAATAATGTACAGAAACATTGTATTCCACCGAAGGAACTCTACAATCACCTTGAAAAATCAACTGATATATTCCCCGACTGCCGGACCTCGCTTGATAAAGATAGAGGCGGAAAGCTGTGTATGGACACAGCATAAGCTGAAAAGGTTAAGATTAACATAGTTCAGTAGGTTAATAGATATGCAAAATTGAAGACGGTTTTAATCATCGTCTTCATTTTAACCCCTTAGATTTTAAGTCTCCTGAAGTCGACGATGTGAATCGTTGACTTCTTTTTTCCCCGTCCAGGGGACGCCTCGTTTCCGAAAGCGGAAGGATGCCCGCCACACTTCCTGCACTCATACCATCATCCGGCAAATAAGTCCATTCTTCCGGCATGAGCCCACCAAAATGCTACTTTTCAGCTATCCGTTATAGATGATTCTGTCCTAAATCAGTACTTTTCAGTATACTATTTAGTCCATATTCCGACAAAAAGAACGGATATTAACATATTAATACCCCCGGGCAGAGGCCGTTGCCTTTATCTTTGTATACGATATATTTAGATTTTACGAAATGAAAAACACAGGGGTTATCTTATTAGTAGGCTTATTATGCACAATAGGCTGCCGCAATGAAGACATTTATCTGACCGAAGATTTCAAATCAATCGAGTACAATCAAAAATGGCAGGAACTAGGTCTCGATCCGAACAGGGATTGGAACATGACCGCTTTAGTTTCCGCCAAAGTTGAAATTCAATGGGGAACGGGCGACGAATATACCGTTCAGTTCTATACCGACAATCCGAGAACAAACAAGACAAGCACCTACATGGTGGGTGACTTCAAGGTACAGGATGGCGAAACCGTCAACCTACAGATGGACGTGCCCAAACATGTTTCGACACTTTATGTGGCTTGTATCAATAAGGATAAGGAACGTATCATTCATGAAGGTGCCATCGAGGGCGGAAATACGAATGTTTATTTCGGTTACTGCTGAAAACGGTTGATATCCGTTCACCCAAAACGGTGATATCCGTTCACTTTTCATACTCTTTACCTATGGCGAT
>CALUKX010000011.1 GCA_944321335.1 uncultured Phocaeicola sp.
GTTAAGCTTCGTCACGCCGATGGTACTGCGTATTAGTGGGAGAGTAGGTAGTCGCCGTCTTACATAAGCCTCGAGGTCGGAAGACTTCGGGGCTTTTTCTTTTTTCTCTCTTTCCTATACTTTGCAACCTGATTTCAAAAAACTATCCGTATATTTACAGGCAAAACTTAAAAATATGTGGATATGGTGATCAACTCAATATTAGATACTGACCTCTACAAGTTCACGACATCGTACGCTTATATCAAACTTTTCCCTTATGCATCAGGCACATTCACTTTCAAGGACCGTGATGAAACCGTTTATTCAGATGAGTTTGTTTCGGCTTTGAAGGAAGAAATCAAGAACCTTTCGCATGTAGTGTTGCAGGAGAACGAACTGGAATATATGTTCACTCATTGCCGTTTCATACCACGTGTGTACTGGGAATGGCTGTCTTCTTTCCGCTTCGATCCGGAAAAAATAGAAATCAATCTCGATGCGGACGGACATCTGCAGATGGAAATAACAGATTATATGTATAAGGTGACCTTGTATGAAGTTCCTCTGTTGGCCATCATTTCTGAAATAAAGAACCGGTTCATGAACCGTGTTCCCGACAAGAATGTCATTCTCGACCGTCTGGTAAGCAAAGTGCACCTGTCGAACGTGCATGCCATGCCATTCTCCGAATTCGGAACACGCCGTCGGTTCTCATTCGAGGTACATGATACGGTTGTTTCCTACCTGAAGCACTATTCGAAATATTGCACCGGTACATCCAACTGTTACCTTGCCATGAAATACGATATGCGTCCGATGGGAACCCATCCGCACGAATGGTTCATGTTTCATGGAGCACAGTTCGGTTACAAACATGCCAATTATATGGCACTCGAAAACTGGGTGAATGTGTACGACGGCGACTTGGGAACAGCCTTGAGCGATACCTACACATCCGACTCCTTCCTCAGCAATTTCAGCCGCAAGCAGGCCAAGCTATTCGACGGAGTACGTTGTGACTCGGGTGATGAATTTGAATTCATCGACCGGCTCATCGACCGTTATAAGGAGTTGGGCATTGACCCTACTACCAAAACCATCATTTTCAGCAATGCGCTCGATTTCGAAAAGGCATTGCAGATATTCGACTATTGCAAAGGAAAGATCCGATGCTCGTTCGGAATCGGAACCAACCTGACCAACGATACCGGTTTCCGACCTTCGAATATCGTAATGAAACTGTCGCGCTGCAAGATGAATCATAACCAGGAATGGCGCGAATGTGTCAAATTATCAGACGACCTGGGAAAACACATGGGAAGCAGTGCCGAAGTGGAGGCTTGCCTATATGAATTGCGTCTAAAAGAGTAGTTTTACTACGAAATTGTTTTTAAAATGAATAAAAAACTTACATTTTATTTTGATGTATCAAAATATTCCCTACCTTTGCATGCGACATCGAAACAATCGGTAACGATATAAATTATGAGTACATTGTTTATACATATTTTGCTAGGCGGTTTGATTATTCTATTGGTTCAGCCAGTGGGAAGTGAGTCGCACGCATAATTGTATGAACTACATGATATAAAGCCTTTCTCACTTCCCCGTGCGAAAGGCTTTTTGCTTGAATAATAACAATGATAAAGATATTGAATTATGAGTGACAGATTATTTATTTTTGATACGACGTTACGCGACGGGGAGCAGGTTCCCGGCTGCCAGCTCAATACTGTAGAGAAGATTCAGGTAGCCAAGCAGCTCGAAGCGTTGGGCGTTGATGTGATTGAAGCAGGATTCCCGATTTCCAGCCCGGGTGATTTCAATTCCGTAATCGAAATCTCAAAAGCCGTAACATGGCCGACCATTTGTGCGCTGACCCGTGCTGTGGAAAAGGATATTGATGTGGCAGCCGACGCGCTGAAGTTTGCGAAACATAAACGTATCCATACCGGTATCGGTACTTCCGATTCCCATATCAAGTATAAATTCAATTCTACTCGTGAGGAAATCATCGAACGTGCGGTGAGAGCTGTCAAATATGCCCGCCGTTATGTGGATGATGTGGAATTCTATGCGGAAGATGCCGGCCGTACTGAAAATGAATATCTGGCTCGTGTGGTTGAAGCCGTTATCAAGGCCGGAGCTACCGTGGTGAACATTCCGGATACGACCGGTTATTGCTTGCCGGAAGAATACGGAGCCAAAATCAAATACCTGATGGATCATGTAGACGGTATAGACAAGGCTATCATTTCTACCCACTGCCATAACGACTTGGGTATGGCTACAGCCAATACCATCAGCGGTGTGTTGAACGGTGCCCGTCAGGTGGAGGTTACTGTCAACGGTATCGGTGAACGTGCCGGAAATACCTCACTTGAAGAAGTTGCAATGATCTTACGCTGTCATCGTCATCTCAATATCGATACAAATATCAATACCCAGAAGATTTATCCGACCAGCCGCATGGTTTCAAGTCTGATGAACATGCCGGTGCAGCCGAACAAGGCAATTGTGGGACGCAATGCGTTCGCCCACTCATCGGGTATCCATCAGGATGGCGTATTGAAGAATGTGCAGACTTACGAAATCATCGACCCGAAAGATGTGGGTATCGACGATAATGCAATCGTATTGACTGCCCGCAGCGGACGTGCTGCTCTGAAGCATCGTTTGAGCGTATTGGGCGTTGAAATGAGTCAGGAAAAACTGGATAAGGTTTATGAAGATTTCCTGAAGCTTGCCGACAAGAAGAAGGATATTACTGATGATGATATTTTGGTACTGGCAGGTGCCGACAGAAACGTGAACCACCACATCAAGCTGGAATACCTGCAGGTTACAAGCGGCGTGGGCGTACGTTCGGTCGCAAGCCTCGGCTTGAACATTTCGGGCGAATCGTTCGAAGCTGCAGCTACCGGTAACGGTCCGGTGGATGCTGCCATCAAGGCGGTGAAGAAAATCATCAACCGTCAGATGACGTTGAAGGAATTCACCATCCAGGCTATCAGCAAGGGTAGTGACGATGTAGGTAAGGTACACATGCAGGTGGAATACGACGGACAGATGTATTATGGTTTCGGTGCCAATACAGACATCGTAGCCGCTTCTGTGGAAGCTTACATCGACTGTATCAATAAATTCAAGCATTAAAAAACGATTAAACTAGATAAAAATCAGAACGAATATGGCTAATACATTATTTGACAAAATCTGGGATGCACACGTAGTGCAGAAGGTAGAAGATGGACCTACCCAATTATATATCGATCGTCTTTATTGTCACGAAGTGACCAGTCCGCAGGCTTTTGCTGGCATGCGTGCCCGTGGTCTGAAATGTTTCCGTCCGGAACGTATCTTCTGTATGCCGGACCACAACACTCCGACTCACGACCAGGACAAACCGATTGAAGATCCTGTTTCAAAGACTCAGGTAGATACCCTGGCAAAGAATGCCGCTGATTTCGGTTTGACTCACTTCGGTATGATGAACAAGAAGAACGGTATCATCCACGTGGTTGGTCCGGAAAGAGGTCTGACTCTGCCGGGTATGACTATCGTATGCGGTGACTCACATACTTCTACCCACGGTGCGATGGGTGCCGTAGCCTTTGGTATCGGTACTTCGGAAGTGGAAATGGTAATGGCTTCGCAGTGTATCCTTCAGGCTCGTCCGAAAACCATGCGTATCACTATCGACGGAAAGTTGGGCAAGGGCGTTACTGCCAAGGACGTGGCTCTGTACATGATGTCAAAAATGACAACCAGCGGTGCTACCGGTTACTTCGTGGAATATGCAGGTGAAGCTGTACGCAGCCTGACAATGGAAGGCCGTCTGACTCTGTGTAACCTTTCTATCGAAATGGGTGCACGTGGCGGTATGATTGCTCCGGATGAAGTAACATTCGAATACATCAAGGGTCGTGAATATGCTCCTAAGGGTGAAGAATGGGACAAGGCTCTGGCTTACTGGAAGACCTTGAAGAGCGATGACGATGCCGTATTCGACAAAGAAGTGCGCTATGACGCAGCCGATATCCAGCCGATGATCACTTACGGTACCAATCCGGGTATGGGTATGGGCATTACATCGAACATTCCTACTACAGAAGGCATGAGCGATGTGGAAAAAGGTTCGTTCGAAAAATCAATGCATTATATGGGATTCCAGGCAGGTGAATCATTGCTGGGCAAGAAGGTCGACTATGTATTCCTGGGAGCATGTACCAACGGTCGTATCGAAGACTTCCGTGCATTCGCATCGCTCGTGAAAGGACGCAAGAAAGCCGACAACATCATCGCATGGCTGGTTCCGGGTTCTTGGATGGTAGACGAACAGATCCGTCAGGAAGGTCTGGACAAGATTTTGGAAGAAGCCGGATTCGAAATCCGTCAGCCGGGATGTTCTGCATGTCTGGCTATGAACGACGACAAGATTCCGGCAGGCAAGTATGCCGTATCTACCAGCAACCGTAACTTCGAAGGTCGTCAGGGACCGGGTTCACGTACTTTGCTGGCTAGTCCGCTGACTGCCGCAGCTGCTGCAGTAACAGGTGTAATCACTGATCCAAGAACATTAATGTAAAAAACAGAAAGACCTATGAAACAGAAATTCAATATAATTACAAGTACTTGTATTCCTCTTCCTTTGGAAAACGTAGATACCGACCAGATTATTCCTGCTCGCTTCCTGAAAGCGACGACACGTGAAGAAAAGTTCTTCGGTGACAACCTTTTCCGCGACTGGCGCTACAATCCGGACGGTTCACTGAACAAGGATTTCGTGTTGAACGACCCGACCTACAGCGGTCAGATTCTGGTTGCCGGAAAGAACTTCGGTAGCGGCTCGAGCCGTGAGCATGCAGCTTGGGCTATCGCAGGATACGGTTTCCGTGTCGTAGTATCGAGCTTCTTCGCCGATATCCACAAAAACAACGAACTGAACAATTTCGTGCTTCCGGTTGTAGTAAGCGAAGGATTCTTGAAAGAGCTCTTCGATTCTATCTACGCTAATCCGAAAATGGAAGTGGAAGTTAACTTACCTGAACAGACTATAACTAACAAGGCTACCGGAAAATCGGAAAAATTCGAAATCAACGCTTACAAGAAACATTGCCTGATGAACGGATTGGACGATATCGACTTCCTGGTAGAAAACAAAGACAAGATTGAAGCCTTCGAAGCTTCACGCAAATAAGAAAGGAATCGGATAAATGATAAAAAATCATCCCAGAATAGAAATCATGGATACGACGCTCCGCGACGGTGAACAGACCAGCGGAGTATCGTTCGTTCCCCATGAAAAGCTGATGATTGCCCGTTTACTGCTTGAGGATCTGAGAGTCGACCGTATCGAGGTCGCTTCGGCCCGTGTGTCGGAAGGGGAGTTCGAGGCTGTCAAGATGATATGCGACTGGGCGAAACGCCGGGATATGTTGTCGCATGTGGAGGTTTTGGGATTTGTCGACGGGAATGTTTCGGTTGATTGGATTTACGATGCGGGCTGCCGTGTCATCAACCTGCTGACCAAAGGTTCGGAAAAACATTGCAAGTATCAGCTGAAGAAAACCCTGCAGGAGCATATTGCCGATATCCTTGGTGTCGTGAAGTATGCATTGGGCAAGGGAATGGATGTGAATGTTTATCTGGAAGATTGGAGTAACGGAATCAAGGACACTCCCGAATATGTGTTCGGTCTGGTCGACGGATTGAAGGATAGCGGCATCAAACGTTTTATGTTGCCTGATACATTGGGTATCCTGAATCCGTTGCAGGTAATCGAATTCATGCGCAAGATGAAGAAGCGCTATCCCGATCTGCATTTCGACTTCCATGCCCATAATGATTATGATCTGGCTGTAAGTAATGTCCTGGCTGCTGTATTGAGTGGTGTAAGAGGTTTGCATACCACTATCAACGGGCTGGGTGAACGTGCCGGAAATGCACCGCTTGCCAGTGTACAGGCTATCCTGAAGGATCATTTCCATGCCATTACCAATATCGATGAAAGCCGTCTGAATGACGTGAGCCGTGTAGTTGAATCGTATTCGGGCATTACGATACCGGCCAACAAACCGATTGTAGGTGACAGCGTGTTTACGCAGGTTGCCGGTGTTCATGCCGACGGCGACAACAAGAACAACCTCTATTGCAACGATCTGTTGCCGGAACGTTTCGGACGTGTCCGTGAATATGCCTTGGGCAAGACCTCAGGAAAGGCGAATATCCGCAAGAACCTTGAAAGCCTCGGACTCGAGCTTGATGAGGATTCGATGAAGAAGGTGACAGAGCGTATCATCGAACTCGGCGACAAGAAAGAGCTGGTTACTCAGGAGGATCTGCCTTATATCATTTCGGATGTGTTGAAACACGATGGTGCCGAAAACAAGGTCAAACTGTTGAGCTATTTCGTTACACTGACCCGCGGACTGAAACCGATGGCTTCATTGAGCATCGAAATCAATGGGAAAATTTACCAGGAAAGTTCCTCCGGTGATGGTCAGTATGACGCTTTCGTACGTGCCTTGCGCAAGATCTACAAAGGTACTTTGGAACGTAAGTTCCCGATGCTTACCAATTATGCGGTAACCATTCCGCCGGGCGGTCGTACAGACGCTTTCGTGCAGACCGTAATTACCTGGAGCTACGAAGGCCGTGTATTCCGTACACGTGGTCTGGATGCCGACCAGACAGAAGCGGCCATCAAGGCGACAATTAAAATGTTGAATATTATAGAAGATTAAAACAGTATAAGACTATGGATTTTAAAATAGCTGTATTAGCTGGTGACGGTATCGGTCCTGAAATCTCTGTTCAGGGCGTTGACGTGATGACTGCCGTTTGTGAGAAATTTGGACACAAAGTAAGTTACGAATATGCATTGTGCGGTGCTCATGCAATCGATGAAGTGGGTGACCCTTTCCCTGAAAAGACTTACGAAATCTGTAAGAATGCAGATGCTGTATTGTTCTCTGCTGTAGGTGATCCGAAATTCGACAATGACCCTACTGCAAAGGTTCGCCCGGAGCAGGGTCTGTTGGCAATGCGTAAGAAACTGGGTTTGTTTGCCAATATCCGTCCGGTACAGACATTCAGCTGCCTGCTGCACAAATCGCCGTTGCGTAAAGAACTGGTTGAAGGTGCCGATTTCATCTGTATCCGTGAGCTGACCGGTGGTATGTATTTCGGTGAAAAATATCAGGACAACGACAAGGCATACGACACCAACATGTATACCCGTCCGGAAATCGAACGTATCCTGAAGGTAGGTTTCGAATACGCGATGAAACGCCGCAAGCACCTGACTGTAGTTGATAAGGCCAATGTCTTGGCTTCATCTCGTCTGTGGCGTCAGATTGCTCAGGAAATGGCTCCCAAGTATCCGGAAGTTACAACCGACTATATGTATGTAGACAACGCAGCTATGCGTATGATTCAGGAACCTACATTCTTCGATGTTATGGTAACAGAAAATACATTCGGTGATATCCTGACCGATGAAGGCTCTGTAATCAGCGGTTCAATGGGTCTGCTGCCGTCTGCATCGACAGGTGAAAGCACTCCGGTATTCGAACCGATCCACGGTTCATGGCCACAGGCTAAAGGCTTGAACATCGCCAACCCGTTGGCTCAGATCTTATCTGTTGCCATGTTGTTCGAATACTTCGACTGCAAGGAAGAAGGTGCTTTGATCCGTAAGGCTGTCGACGCTTCTCTGGACGCCAACGTTCGTACTCCTGAAATTCAGGTTGAAGGCGGTGCGAAATATGGAACAAAAGAAGTCGGAGCATGGATTGTCGACTATATCAAGAAAGCATAATACCTTGATTTTCTATATGGCGGAAAAGATGTGTCGTTGGTCGGCACATCTTTTTTTATGCCTGAACGTCAACGAATGTTCAAACATGAAAAAACTTTTTAATAACGGTCGGGACGACGGATTATTCCATTACCTTTGTCGGAAACGAACGATAAACGAAGATTCATGAGAAAACTGATACTCCTTTCATTGCTGCTTTGTGCGATGTCGGCGGTAAAGGGCCAATCGTATAGTGAACTGGTGGAAAAGGCTATGGATTATACCTTGAAAGACAGCTTGGCACAGGCTGAGGAATTATACAAGGAAGCATTGAAGCTTGATCCGAAAAATGCACGGAATGCATTGCTGTTTTCCAATCTGGGAACCGTTCAGAAACGGATGGGACGGTTGGACGATGCCATTGAATCGTATACCATGGCATTGAATATCACTCCCTATGCCACTGCCATATTGCTGAACCGTGCTTCCATCTATATGGAAAAAGGGTTTCGGGAAAAGGCGTATCTGGATTATTGCAATGTCATCGATCTGTTGCCTAACGACAAGGAAGCCCGTTTGATGCGGGCCTATATCTATATGTACCGCCGGCAATACAAGGAAGCCCGTATCGATTATAATGTAGTGGTTGGAGAGGATGCACAAAATATGACGGCACGTCTGGGACTTGTAATGCTCGACCAGAAAGAAGGAAGGTTTCAGTCGGCCATCGAATCCTTGAATCTGCTGATCAATGAAAATCCACGGGAAGCCATGCTGCTGAAGATGCGTGCCAATATCGAACTGGAGCAGAAATATCCTGAACTGGCATTGATGGATTTGGAAGAGGCGGCTAGGGTAGATACTAAAGATGCCGATATATGGGTGATGATCGGCGATATCCAACTGGAACTGAAAAATAAAGGAAAAGCTAAAGAAGCCTATGAGAAGGCAATTGCTTTGGGAATCCCTCGGCTTAATCTGGCTGAACAACTGAAGAATTGCAGGTAAGGATATTGTACAACGGCGTAATAACCCGGAAAGGACTGTTCCACCGTTGTACTTTTATCAGCCGGTGAATTTACGTATCACCTCAATGAAATCTTTACCGTATCGTTCTTTCTTGTATTCGCCGATACCGCTGATTTCTCCGAAGGCCTCTATGGTTGTCGGACGTGAGGAAGCGAGCAGATGCAGGACTTTATCCGAAAGGACAATATACGCCGGGATAGCCTGTTGGTCGGCCAATCTTTTCCGTAATGACCGAAGCTCTTCGAACAGCCGGTCGTCTTCGTTCTCGAAAACCATCGTAACAGGAATTTGTGTCGGGACAGCCTGCTTCTTTTTTCTTCCCGACTGCTTTTGCAATATCTCTTCCCGTTTGATTACAACCAATACCGCCCGTTCATGTCCGAAGAGGACTTTCCGTCCTGTTTCGGTAATCTTCAGATGATTCTTTTCATTGTACGCCACTTCAAAATATCCCAGATTCAGCATCTGTAACAGATAATCCTGCCAATCGCGTGCCGGAATATCCCTGCCTACACCGTATGTCTTCAGCTTGTCATACCCTTTATCAATTATTTCCTGATTTACGGCTCCTTTGAGGATGTCTATCAATGTATTCATGCTCACCTGCTGGTCGGTTCGTGCGATACCGCTCAAGGCTTTCTGAACGATAATCGTTCCGTCAAACCGTTCCGGAGGGTTTTTACACACATCGCAATTACCGCAATCATGGTCCATCGTTTCCCCGAAATAATTCAATAGGATGCGTCGTCGGCAGATATCCGATTCTGCATATTGTTGCATACGGTTCAGTTTCTCCGTATTGATTTCCTGCTGTTTGCTTTCTGCGGCAAATTTGGATAAGAGGACGATATCGCCGAAGGAATAGAATAACAATGTGTCACTTGGTAAACCGTCACGTCCGGCACGGCCGATTTCCTGATAATAACTTTCGATGCTTTTAGGCAGGTTGTAATGAATGACCCATCGGACATTCGATTTGTCGATTCCCATGCCGAAAGCAATGGTTGCACACACTACTTGTACCCGGTCATTGATAAAATCATCCTGAGCCTGCTCACGGGCTGCCGAGCTAAGTCCTGCGTGGTAAACCGCTACACGGATTCCATGATTCTCCAACATTTCTGCGACCTTCTCGGTCTTGCTGCGGCTCATACAATAAATGATGCCGCTTTCGTTGCGATGCCGATAAATGAAATCGAAAATGCATTTCATCTTTTCCTTCTGCTGGAATCCTCGTTTCACAGTAAGGCTCAGATTCGGGCGGTCGAACGATGATATGAATATGCCGGGATTTCTCAAAGCAAGTTGGCGGATGATATCATTCCGAGTAATTTTATCGGCTGTAGCTGTCAGTGCAATAATGGGAATCCGGGGGAACTGTTCGCGTAAAACTTTCAGTTGCGTATATTCCGGTCGGAAATCATGTCCCCATTGGGAAATACAATGTGCTTCATCGATCGCAAATAAGGAGATTTGGATATCCTTAAGTAAAAAATTAATTTCCGCTAATAAACGTTCGGGGGATATGTATAATAATTTTATTCTTCCTTGACGACATTCGAACCGGATGTTGGCGTTGGTGGTTTCATCGTTTGTACTGTTTAATGCTCGTGCTATAATTCCATTGGCCTGTAAAGCCTCAACCTGATCCTTCATAAGGGAAATAAGAGGAGAAACTACAATGGCCGTTCCTTCCATCAGTAAAGCCGGAAGCTGGTAGCAGATTGATTTTCCTCCCCCTGTAGGCATTAGGACAAGCGTATCCAGATTATTTAAGATCTGTTTGATGATTTGTTCCTGCAACGGACGAAAGCTTGTGTATCCGAAATATGATTTTAGCGTTTTTAACATCATTCTGTAGACTGTCTTTTAAGGTGGGCAAAGATACGGGAATCTTTCTATTCTAACGCTTGTTTTTATATCCTGACAACTTTTATATGGATATTTATGAGCATTTTTGTGATAATTTAAGAATTAAGATGCTGAATCTATTTTTTAAATAAAAAAATATTCTCATTTTTGTATAGCCTAATTAGAGAAACTAGACAAATTTCAATAACAATACAGATGAGAGACGGAGAAAAATTACAGAATGCTTCTGTGAGGAAGCCTTACAATTTGCGGGAGAAAAAGATCAAGAATGCCGCATATCGGGATATGATTCGAGCAGAATTGGCCGATGAACTGTATGACAAGATTATGAATATCATTGTACTGCAGAAAAAGTATAAGGATCCTAATTATTCAGCTAAGGATTTGGCCAAGGAACTCAAAACCAATACCCGTTATTTGTCGGCTGTAATCAATTCCCGCTTTGGAATGAACTATTCATGCTTGGTTAATGAGTATCGCATTAAAGATGCTTTGCATCTGTTGATTGACAAACGCTACGCTGAAAAGAACGTTGAAGAAATCAGTGCAATGGTAGGATTTTCGAACCGACAGTCGTTTTATGCAGCATTCTACAAGAATGTGGGTGAAACTCCTAACGGATATCGGAAACGCAAGCTGGAAGCACGTTGATGCGATATTATAAAAACGAATTGTGTGAATGTGGAGTTTGCCGGACTTGTTTCCGGTTCCTAAAGGAATAACGAAGAATCTGTTAACGCTTACGTGTGTTTCACGCAAAGGTTTATCCGGTTCTTCGTTATTTTATTGATACGGATCTAGTTTTTTAATCGTAAACGTTATGACAGAACAGACATTTGATTATAAAATAGAACAGTTTGCCGATTTGCAGCTGTTGCGCTATCAGGTACCAGGTTTTGAAAGTCTGACTTTGAAACAAAAAAAGTTGGTTTATTATTTGTCGGAAGCGGCTTTGGAAGGACGTGATATCCTTTTCGATCAAAATGGGAAATTCAATCTACAGATCCGGAAGTTGCTGGAGGCAATTTATCTGCATTTCCAAGGCGACCGTTCAACGGCCGATTTTCAGGCTATGGTAATCTATATGAAGCGCGTCTGGTTCTCGAACGGGATTCATCATCATTATGCTTGTGATAAGTTCGTGCCGGGATTTTCTCCCGATTATATGAAAGGAGTACTGGCTTCGATGGATGAGAAAATTCTACCGTTGGAGGAAGGGGAAACTGTTGAAATGATGTGTGATAAGCTGTTTCCGGTAATCTTCGATCCTTTAGTGATGCCGAAACGTGTCAATCAGACAGATGGAGATGATTTGGTGTTGACTTCTGCTGCAAATTATTATGAGGGAGTTACCCAACAGGAAGCTGAAGATTATTATGCTGCTCTGAAGAAGGCAGATGACCCCGAACCGATTATGTTCGGAATGAACAGCCGATTGGTAAAAAAGGACGGTAAAGTGCAAGAGGAAGTCTGGAAGATCGGTGGCAAGTATTCGAAAGCTATCGAGAAGATTGTCGGCTGGTTGGAGAAAGCGGAAACGGTAGCCGAAAATGATGCGCAGAAAGAGGTGATCAGACTGCTTGTCGAATTCTATCGTTCCGGAGACTTGAAGGTCTTTGATACCTATTCAATCGCATGGCTTAAAGATACTGAATCACGTGTGGATTTTGTAAATGGATTTATTGAAAGCTATGGTGACCCGTTGGGGATGAAAGCTAGTTGGGAATCGATAGTCAACTTCAAGGATCTGGAGGCGACGCATCGTACTGAAGTTATCAGCAGCAATGCGCAATGGTTTGAAGACCATTCTCCTGTAGACGCTCGTTTCAAGAAGAAACAAGTGAAAGGGGTTTCGGCCAAAGTCATTACTGCTGCCATCTTGGGCGGTGATCTTTATCCGTCGACTGCAATCGGAATCAATCTGCCGAATTCGAATTGGATACGTAGCGTTCATGGTTCCAAATCGGTTACTATCGGTAATCTAACAGATGCATATAATAAAGCGGCTAGAGGAAACGGTTTCAGGGAAGAGTTTGTATATAGTGATGTGGAACGCACATTGCTGGATAAATACGCGGATATTACAGATGACTTACATACCGATTTGCATGAATGTTTAGGTCATGGTTCGGGACAACTTCTTCCTGGAGTCGATCCGGATGCGTTGAAAGCATATGGCTCGACTATTGAAGAAGCACGTGCCGATTTGTTTGGCCTGTATTATCTCCCTGATAGGAAAATGATAGAATTGGGACTGGTTCCCGATGCGGAAGCTTATAAGGCCGAATATTATTCATACATGATGAACGGACTGATGACTCAATTGGTCCGTATCGAACCGGGATGCAATGTGGAGGAAGCTCATATGCGTAATCGTCAACTTATTGCTCGTTGGGCATTGAAGCGAGGAGAAGCTGAAAATGTGCTGGAGATGAAGGTCTGCAACGGCAAAACGTATGTATGTGTCAACGATTATGCAAGATTGCGTGAATTGTTTGGCGGACTGTTGGCGGAAATCCAACGGATCAAGAGCGAAGGTGACTTTGACGCTGCTCGTAGTTTGGTTGAAGAATATGGTGTGAAAGTAGACCCGGTTCTTCATACAGAAGTGCTTGAACGTTATCGTAAATTGAATCTAGCTCCGTATAAAGGTTTTGTCAATCCCGTTTATACCCCTGAATATGATGCGCATGGCGAAATCACGGATGTGAAGGTTTCGTATACGGAAGGATATGCGGAACAGATGCTGCGATATAGCCGCGATTACTCTAATCTATAAGAATAATCTGATTATGATAAATAATACTGACGTTCACGAAATAGTAAAAGATATAAAGTCTAAATTCCGTCTATATATGAATGGCCCTGTTTCACAAAGTATGCGTGAAAAGGGGATGGACTATAAGGTTAATTTCGGTATCGAATATCCTCGGATAAAAGAAATTGCTGCAGGGTATGAAAAGAGCCATGAGGTAGCACAGGAATTGTGGAAAGACAATATTCGGGAGTGTAAGATTCTGGCCGGACTTTTACAGCCTGTAGATACATTTTATCCTGAAATCGCTGAAATCTGGATAGAAGGCATGCACTATCCTGAACTGGCGGAATATACGGTGATGAACCTCTTCCAGAATCTGCCTTATGCGTCGGAAGTGGTATTCCGATGGATGGCCGATGAAAGGGAGTATTTTCAGACATGCGGTTATCTGCTGATGGCACGGTTGTTGATGAAAGGCATGCAATTGAATGAACGGGCTCAGTCGGAATTCCTGGATCAGGCTTTTACTGCTTTGGAAGGAGATGAAAGTTTGGTGCAGCGTGCCGCTTCTGTAGCTTTAAGGAAGTTTGCTCTACAATCGCGTGACAACAAACGGGTGGTGTCCAAACAATTGGGTGTCATGGCCAAATCAGACAAGCCTTCCGTGAGAGCCTGGATTGAAAAAATAAGGAATGATATCGATTATTGATCGGATTGGTTTCAACAAATGCCTGATAAAAGAAAAATTTCCGTATATCGTTTCCGAATTGCATAAAAAAAACTAACTTTGAAACCCGAACGGTTTATCGGATGGAAGAAACAATTAGAGATAAGGTAAAGCAAGTTCTGACTGATTATCTTCAGAAAAACGGGCATCGGAAGACACCCGAACGATACGCTATACTCGATACCATCTATTCCATCAAGGGACATTTCGATATTGATATGCTGTATTCCTATATGGCTGAAAAGGAAAAGTTCCGTGTGAGCCGTGCCACTCTCTATAATACCATCATTTTGCTGATAGATGCAGGGTTGGTTATCAAACATCAGTTCGGTAACACTTCGCAGTACGAACGCTCGTACAATAATGAAACCCACCATCACATGATTTGTACTTCCTGCGGAAAGGTTGTCGAGTTTGAAGATGCAACGTTGAAACAAGCGATTGCTCAGACCAGACTGAAAGGGTTTCATGCTTCTCATTATTCCTTATATATATATGGATTATGCAACAAATGTATGGCAGCGAGACGAAAGAAAAACAAGTAACAAATATAAAAGCTAAAAATCATGAAAGTAGATGTTTTGCTAGGTTTGCAATGGGGCGACGAAGGAAAAGGTAAGGTCGTCGATGTATTGACTCCTCGCTATGACGTTGTAGCTCGATTCCAAGGTGGACCGAACGCAGGTCATACTCTCG
The DNA here is from genome assembly GCA_944321335.1 of uncultured Phocaeicola sp. Classification (GTDB taxonomy): domain Bacteria; phylum Bacteroidota; class Bacteroidia; order Bacteroidales; family Bacteroidaceae; genus Phocaeicola. Next base: position 14,866 of record CALUKX010000011.1, read on the forward strand.
AATTCGAAGGTCAGAAATACGTTCTCCGTTCTATTCCGTCAGGAATTTTCCAGGGAGACAAGGTGAATATCATCGGCAACGGTGTCGTTTTGGATCCGGCTTTGTTCAAGGCTGAAGCAGAAGCGTTGGAGGCAAGCGGACATCCGTTGAGAGAACGTCTGCATATTTCAAAGAAGGCTCATCTGATTTTGCCTACACATCGTATCCTGGATGCAGCTTACGAAGCGGCCAAAGGTGCTTCGAAGGTAGGTACTACAGGTAAAGGTATCGGTCCTACATATACTGATAAGGTTAGCCGTAACGGTTTGCGTGTCGGTGATATTCTGCATAATTTTGAGGAAAAATATGCTGCAGCGAAGGCTCGTCATGAGGCTATCTTGAAAAGCTTGAATTACGAATATGATGTGACAGAACTGGAAAAGCAGTGGATGGAAGGTATCGAATACCTGCGTCAGTTCCATCTGGTAGATAGCGAACATGAAATCAATAACTTGTTGAAGGAAGGCAAGAGTGTATTGTGCGAAGGTGCCCAGGGTACTATGCTCGATGTTGATTTCGGTTCTTACCCGTTTGTTACTTCATCAAATACCATCTGTGCAGGTGCTTGTACAGGTCTGGGACTCGGTCCGAACAAAATCGGTGAGGTCTATGGTATCATGAAAGCATATTGTACCCGTGTGGGTGCAGGTCCTTTCCCGACTGAATTGTTTGATGAAACTGGTAAGACAATCCGTGATTTGGGTCATGAATACGGTGCGGTAACCGGTCGTGAACGTCGTTGCGGTTGGGTCGATCTGGTTGCTTTGCGTTACGCCATTATGGTAAACGGCGTTACCAAACTGATTCTGATGAAGAGCGATGTATTGGATGGTTTCGATACGATCAAGGCTTGTGTAGCCTACAAGGTGAATGGTGAAGAGATCGATTATTTCCCATTCGATATCACCGAAGGAGTGGAACCGGTATATGCTGAATTGCCGGGTTGGAAGACTGATATGACAAAGATGACAAGCGAAGATGAATTCCCGGAAGAATTCAACGCTTATATCTCATTCCTCGAAGAACAGTTGGAAACTCCGATCAAGATTGTTTCTGTAGGTCCTGACCGTGAGCAGACAATCGAACGTTATACTGAAGAGGATAAATAATTCATTCGGATAGATTTGAAAGGGATGCTTACAGACGGCATCCCTTTTTTGTTAATGTTTCTACTGCCGTGCAGATTATAAACTGTTTATAACGGATTTTCTGCCGAAAGTACTACCTTTGCGGTGACTTTGTAAAGAAAGAATAGTTGTATGATTTCGATAGAAAAACTGAAGGTCGAGTTTGGGGTTACTCCTTTGTTCGAAGATGTTTCGTATGTTATCAATAAAAAAGACCGTATTGCACTTGTAGGTAAGAACGGTGCCGGAAAATCAACTATGTTGAAGATTCTGGCCGGATTGCAGTTGCCTACGGATGGAACTGTATCTGTACAGCGTGGCATTACCATTGGTTATCTGCCCCAGGTGATGGTTCTGAGTGATACCCGGACGGTTATGGCTGAGGCTGAAATGGCATTCGATCATATTTTCGAATTACAGGACCGTTTGGCGAAGATGAATCAGGAACTGGCTGATCGTACCGATTACGATTCGGAAAGTTATCATGAACTGATTGATCGGTTTACCCACGAGAACGAACGTTTCCTGATGATGGGGGGAACCAATTACAAAGCCGAAATAGAACGGACATTGGTAGGTTTGGGATTTAACCGTTCGGATTTCGACCGTCCTACCAGTGAATTCAGCGGAGGATGGAGAATGCGTATCGAATTGGCCAAACTTTTGCTTCGCCGTCCTGATGTATTGCTTCTCGACGAGCCTACCAACCATTTGGACATCGAAAGTATCCAGTGGCTCGAGAATTTCCTGAAAGTAAGTCCGGGCGCAGTCGTTCTTGTGAGTCACGACCGTGCCTTTATCAATAATGTAACCAATCGTACGATAGAGATATCCTGCGGACGTATATATGACTATAAGGTGCCGTACGACGAGTTTGTGGTTTTGCGTAAGGAACGCCGCGAACAGCAATTGCGTGCATACGAAAACCAGCAGAAGGAAATCAAGGATACGGAAGACTTTATCGAACGTTTCCGCTATAAGGCTACCAAGGCTGTGCAGGTTCAGAGCCGTATCAAGCAGTTGGAGAAAATAGTTCCTATCGAAATCGATGAGGAAGACAATTCTACCTTGCGCTTGAAGTTCCCACCTGCCATGCGTTCGGGCAACTATCCGGTTATCTGTGAAAATGTGAAGAAAGCCTATGGTGATCATGTGGTCTTTCATGATGTGACGCTGACAATCAACCGCGGTGAAAAGGTCGCATTTGTCGGAAAGAACGGCGAAGGTAAGTCAACACTGGTGAAATGTATCATGGACCAGATTCCATACGAAGGAAAGCTTGTTATCGGACATAATGTGGAAATCGGTTATTTTGCACAGAACCAGGCCCAGCTTCTTGATGAGAATCTGACTGTATTCGATACTATCGACCGGGTGGCGAAAGGGGATATCCGTTTGAAGATCCGTGATATACTGGGGGCGTTCATGTTTGGAGGCGAGGCTTCCGACAAGAAGGTGAAAGTGCTTTCGGGAGGGGAGAGAAGTCGTCTGGCCATGATCAAATTATTGTTGGAACCCGTAAACTTCCTGATATTGGACGAGCCTACCAACCATTTGGATATGCGTTCGAAGGATGTATTGAAAGAGGCTATCAAGGAATTCGACGGAACGGTAATTGTCGTATCACACGACCGTGAGTTTCTGGACGGTCTTGTCTCGAAGGTATATGAGTTTGGAGGCGGACTTGTCAAGGAACATCTGGGTGGTATCTACGACTTCCTTCAGAAAAAGAAGATGGAGAGCCTGAACGAATTGCAGTTGAGCCAGTCTCCGACAACTTCATCCTCTTCAAAAAAAGAAGAACCGGCTTCGGTGAGTGACAGCAAGTTATCGTACGAAGCCCAAAAGGAACTAAATAAAAAGATCCGTAAGTTGGAAAAACAGATAGCCGATTGCGAATCACGTATCGAAAAGCTGGAACTACAGATTTCGGAAGTTGAGGCCAAGATGGCAACTCCCGAAGGAGCATCCGATATGAAACTTTACGAACAGCATCAGCAGTTGAAAAAACAGGTTGCTGAAATAGAGGATGAATGGGAATCTGCATCAATGGAACTTGAAGAAATACAATCGTAAAAAATAAAGGAATGAACTTGAACTAAATATCAAAAATTATGAAGACAAAACTTTGTGTAGCTGTAGCTGCAGCATTCGCTTTTTCGATGGCTGCATGTTCAGGACAGAAGGAAGTGAAGAATACTTCCGGCATTGACTTGAGCAACATGGATACTACCGTGTCTGCCGGTCATGACTTTTTCCAGTATGCTTGTGGTGGTTGGAACAAGAAACATCCGCTTACTGATGAATATTCCCGTTTCGGAACCTTCGATCTGTTGGCTGAAGACAATCAGAAACAGATCCGTGAGTTGATCGAAGGGTTGGCCGCAACAAAGGCTGATGCCGGTTCGGCAGCTCAGAAAATCGGTGATCTGTATAACATGGCGATGGATAGCGTTACCTTGAATAAGCAAGGTTATGAACCTATCAAGGCACAGCTGGACGAAATCACAGCTTTGAAAGATAAGAGTGAAATCGTTCCGATGATTGCCAAACTTGGTATGCAGGGTATCGGAACTTATTTCGGAAGTTATGTCTATGCCGATCCTAAGAACAGTGATATGAACATGTTCCAGATGGGACAGGGTGGTATCAATCTGGGAGAAAAGGAATATTATTTGGACAATGACAGTGTAACTCAGAACATTCGCGAAGAATATAAGAAATACATTGCCAAATTGTTCACTTTGGCCGGTTTCTCTGAAGCTGATGCCGCTCAGAAGATGAATGATGTAATGGAGATTGAAACAGCCATTGCAAAGGCTTCGAAGAGTGCGACAGAGTTGCGCGATCCGGAAGCCAATTATCACAAGATGTCGTATGATGAACTGAAGAAGACTATCTCAGGGCTTGATTGGGATGCATATATTGCAGGCCTGGGTATCTCTGGACTTACTGAAGTGAATGTCGGTCAAGTTGAGCCTATCAAGGAAGTTGCAAAATTGATCAATACTTTACCGTTGTCAAAACATATCTCTTACTTGCAGTATAACTTGATTGATGCTGCTGCCGGTTATATGAGTGATGATTTCGTCGCTGCCCGTTTTGATTTCTATGGTAAGGTGATGTCGGGCCGTCAGGTAAATCAGCCTCGCTGGAAACGTGCCGTTAATTCTGTAAATGGCCTGTTGGGTGAATTGGTTGGTCAGATGTACGTTGAGAAATATTTCTCGGCTGCAGCCAAGGAACGTATGGTGAATTTGGTAAAGAACCTTCAGGTTGCATTGGGAGAACGTATCGATGCACAGGAATGGATGAGCGACAGCACAAAAGTACGTGCACACGAAAAGTTGAATACATTCCATGTAAAGGTAGGTTATCCCGACAAGTGGAAAGATTACTCGGATTTGAAAGTTGAAAACGATTCATATTGGGCTAATCGTTGCCGTGCATCCGTTTGGGGAGCGAAAGATAATTACAGTCGTTTGGGTAAGCCTGTCGACAAGGATGAATGGCTGATGACTCCACAGACTGTCAATGCATATTACAATCCGTCAACCAATGAAATCTGTTTCCCGGCTGCAATCCTACAGTATCCTTTCTTTGATATGGATGCTGATGATGCATTCAACTACGGTGCAATCGGTGTGGTTATCGGTCATGAAATGACTCACGGATTCGATGATCAGGGACGTCAGTTTGATAAGGACGGTAACTTGAAAGACTGGTGGGCAGAAGGTGATGCCGACAAGTTTAAGGAACGTGCTCAGGTAATGGTTGATTTCTTCAGCAACATCGAAGTATTGCCAGGTCTGAAAGGTAACGGAGCTTTGACATTGGGTGAAAATCTGGCTGACCACGGAGGTCTGAATGTGGCTTATCTGGCATACAAGAATGCAACCAAGGATGCTCCGCTGGAAGACAAGGACGGATTCACAGCCGACCAGCGTTTCTTCATTGCCTATGCAACCTTGTGGGCCGGAAATATCCGCGACGAACAGATTCGTGTGTATACAAAATCCGACCCTCACTCATTGGGAAGATGGCGTGTAAATGGTGCGCTCCCTCATATCCAGGCATGGTATGATGCATTCAACATCACTGAAAAGGATCCGTTGTATGTTGCACCGGAAAACCGTGTAAACATCTGGTAACAAGTTGCACATAATCTGATTTCAGCAGCTTTTTGCAGAAATCACATATCTTATTCATTCACCTGGGTAAATCATGTCATTTACTCGGGTGAATCTTTTTATTTTCCGGACAAGAGATTTGCCCACCTGAAGTAAACGGATTGAAATGTAATGACAATAAAAAAATCCAGAAGATCCCCGTCCGGGAACTTCTGGATTTTTATCGTATATGATAATCTGTAGATTATTTCAGGCGAGCCAAAGTTTCCTTGATGCGGCGCATAGATTCAATGATGTTTTCATCCGAAGTAGCGTAGCTCATACGGATACATTCAGGAGCGCCGAAAGAAGTACCGCCAACACAAGCGACGTGTCCGACTTCCAACAGATACATTGCCAGATCATCTGAATTGTTGATTACACGGTCACCGTCTTTCTTTCCGAAGAATGAATCACATTTAGGGAACAGATAAAAGGCACCCTGCGGGACATTCACTTCAAATCCCGGAATGTCTTTTGCCAGTTTCACGATCAGGTCACGACGGCGTTCGAATGCCTTGCGCATTACTTCTACTGGTTCCTGAGTGCCGAGATAGGCAGCTTCGGCAGCCTTCTGAGATACAGAGCAAGGACCTGAAGTATATTGGCCCTGCAATTTGTTCACACCCTTAACAATCCATTCGGGAGCAGCGATGAAACCGATACGCCATCCTGTCATCGCATAAGCCTTTGAAACGCCGTTTACGATGACTACACGGTCTTTGATTTCCGCAAACTGAGCGATACTCTGATGCTTACCGATGTAATTGATGTGTTCGTAGATTTCATCTGCGATAACGATTACTCGTTCGTGCTTTGCCAAAACGGCTGCCAGACCTGCCAATTCCTCTTTTGTATAGACAGAACCGGTCGGGTTTGATGGCGAACAAAGAATCAAAGCACGGGTTTTCGGAGTGATGGCAGCTTCCAACTGTGCCGGAGTAATCTTGAAATCCTGTTCAATACCTGCACGGACGATAACCGGAGTACCTTCTGCCAGTTTCACCATTTCCGGATAGCTTACCCAGTAAGGAGCCGGAACAATCACTTCGTCACCTTTGTTGATCAAAGCCATGATTGTATTACATACAGACTGCTTTGCACCATTGGCACAACTGATCTGGGCTGCTGTATATTCCAGACCGTTTTCGTTCTTCAATTTTGCAACGATAGCATTACGCAAAGCAGGGTATCCTGCTACTGGAGAGTAACGGGAATAGTTTTCATCAATAGCTTTCTTAGCTGCTTCCTTTATATGATCTGGAGTATTGAAATCAGGTTCTCCTACGCTAAGATTGATTACATCAACACCTTGTGCTTTAAGTTCACTACTTTTCTGAGACATAGCCAATGTCGCCGAAGGTGACAAGCTATTCAAACGATCTGAAAGTTGATTCATGTTGTTGTTTAGTTAAAGTTCGAAATTCTTTGCAAAGTAAGTGATTTTCTTTCACATATAAAAAGTTTTCGATTACTTTCTGTCACCAAGAATGCGCAAAAGGTAAAGGAAAAGATTGATAAAGTCGAGATAAAGTGTCATTGCGCCCATCAAGGCAATCTTCTGTGTCGTTTCATTTATCTCGATATCGTCACTGCTCAGCAGTCGTTTGATTTTCTGTGTATCGTATGCAGTAAGTCCTACGAAAATCAGAACTCCGATGTACGAGATAATCAGGTCCATCATGCTATTGTGCAGGAAGATATTAACCAACGAAGCGATGATAAGACCGATAAGTGCCATAAACAGAATGCTTCCCAGCTTGCTCAAGTCTTTCTTGGTAACATATCCGAAGAACGCCATGACGGCAAAGGTTCCCGCTGTAATGAAGAAGGTGCTGGCAATGGATGCTGCCGTATATACCATGAAGATAAACGAAAGCGTTACTCCGTTCAGTATCGAATAGACGATGAACAGAATGGTCGCTTTAGTAAACGACATGTGGAAGATACGTGCTGAAAGATACCACACGATGCCGATTTCAGCAATCAGAAGTCCCCAGAACATCAGTGAGTTCTGTGCAAGGGTGTAAACCAGTTCGGTCGATTTTGCTACATACATGGCAACGAATCCGGTAATGACCAGAGCAAGTGTCATCCAGATGTATACGCTGCGGAATAAAGATACTTGTGCAGCTTTGGCTGCATACGATTTAACTACGTCATTTGTTTCCATAGCCTATGTTTAATAAATGGTTAAACGTTAGAAATTTGAAAGTATGAGGAACCATATCTGAAATGATTCCTCATGGCTTTCGGATATTTTCAGATAATTATTTCAAATGCAAAGTATGTCCCATGCGAACTTTCTTGGTACGCAGGTAACGTTCGTTATACTTATTCGGAGTCACTTCGATAGGGACGTTTTCTACGATTTCCAATCCGTAGGCTTCCAGTCCCACACGTTTTACCGGATTGTTGGTAAGCAAGCGCATCTTGTGGATGCCGATCTCGCGGAGAATCTGTGCGCCTACGCCATAGTCGCGCTCGTCGGCTTGATGTCCCAGGCAAAGATTGGCATCGACGGTATCCATACCTTCTTCCTGCAACTTGTAGGCTTTCATTTTCTCCATCAATCCGATACCACGGCCTTCCTGGTTCAGATAAACTACAGCTCCCTTACCTTCCTTCTCAATCTGCTGCATTGCTTTGTGGAGCTGTTCGCCACAATCGCAACGCATGGAACCGAAGATATCTCCTGTTGCACAAGATGAATGTACGCGGACTAAAATCGGTTCATCCGGTTCGAATTCACCTTTTATCAAGGCTACATGTTCCAGACCATTGCTTTTCTGGCGGAAAGGAATCAGGCGGAAATGTCCGTATTCGGTAGGCATATCCACTTCCACACCTTTTTCTACCAACGATTCCTGTTTCAGTCGGTATGCAATCAGGTCGGCAATGGAAATCAGTTTGAAACCATATTCGTCGGCCATCTGTTTAAGTTCGGGCAGACGTGCCATTGAACCGTCTTCGTTCATAACTTCCATCAGAGCTGCAGCAGGGTAGAGTCCTGCCAGTTTACACATATCCACGCAAGCTTCGGTGTGTCCGGCACGGCGGAGCACTCCTTTATCCTGTGCATACAGCGGATTGACATGTCCCGGACGACCGAAGGTTTCCGGACGAGCTTCGGGATCGGCCAGAGCTTTGATGGTAGCGGCACGGTCGGCTGCCGATACGCCGGTAGTACATCCTTCCAGTTTATCGATAGTTACAGTGAACGGAGTTCCAAGAACAGAAGTATTGTTTGAAACCTGATGCGGAAGATCAAGTTCCTGGCAGCGCGACAAAGTAATCGGAGCACAAAGTACACCTCTAGCATGTTTCAGCATGAAGTTCACTTTCTCGGGGGTAATCAGTTCGGCGGCAATGGCCAGGTCGCCTTCGTTTTCGCGGTCTTCGTCATCTACAATAATAACAAATTCACCTTTGCGAAAGTCCTCGATGGCTTCTTCAATTGTGTTCAGTTTAATTTTGTCCATAAATGCTATTGTTGTATATCTAATTGTTCTCTAATAATTTCTTCTTTAATCTCCTGATTGGTTTTCGCTATAATTTTCAAATCTTTATCCAATCGGATACGATAACGCCAAATATTCAGATAAACCAAAATCCCGACCGGGAATATGATTCCGAAAAGCAGATTAAGCCAACGGTTGTCGAATAGGCTCTTATGCGCATTAACCGATAAAAAAGGATAATTGTTCATGGCATTCAGGATTACAGCATCCTTAGAGTTGGAAAGTTCTTCAATGAGCCTTTCCAGCTCTTGCCGGATATTTATGATGGTATCATCACGCTTGTCGTTGGTAAATATTTGTATATAATTGGGCAATCTTGACAATCGATTGGCTTTTGTGTATTCTTCACACCTGCGGGTTATATCGTCAAGAACACCTGTAATTTTTTTATAATCGGGTGTTTCAATAATTACTTCCTTTTTATAGATATGTCGGCTTGTACGTATACCAAACAATTTACGGAAGAAACCAATATATATGTCAATGTTGAATGCTACAGAATCCTTATTTGACTTGAAGGTCAGGAATGCCCCTAATGGTGCTAATACCAATGTACTCATCCAAGTTCCTAAAGCAATATTCATTTCGCCGCTTTTGGCGATACGTGTAGCTCCGGAGTCTATTATGTAGTAGGCTACGAAGATGATTACGGATACTACAACTGGCATACCCAGACCACCTTTTCTGATAATGGCTCCCAAAGGAGCTCCAATAAAGAAGAAGCAGATGCAGGCTAATGACAATGTAATTTTCTTGTGCCAGTCGGAACGATGGCTGCGTATACTTTTGTCGGTCTCTTGAGTGTTGAAGCTTTTCATTTTCCAATCCGAAGCCAAAGATGACATCCGGCTTTCAGTAGCAGAAAGTGTTCTCAACTTATCGGCCGAATTCATTGAAAGGTAAATGCTGTCGGTGTTGATTATTGTAATATGCTCAGTTATAAGCTTCGTAGAATCGTTCTTGGTTAATGGAGACTGGTGGTAGGTCGAGTTCATGATTTCTTTATGCATTGCACGCCCTACACTGTCTGCATGGTTACTCAAAGAATCGATTGTCAAAGAGATTTCATGCATATTTTTAATGTCTGAACGTTGGTTCAGAAAGTTTCCGTCAACCATGTTGAAATCTGTGTTAAACTGAATTAAGGCATGTTTCTCCTTGAATGTTTCACGTCGGTATGGAACATTTTTGCTTGATATGGCGCTTTGTGATTTTAGATTTTCAAATTGTTCTCCATTGTAAAGGTGGAGAAATAGATGCTGTTTGTCGGCTGTAAGGTCGAGTTTGCCTTCTTCCGCCCAAATGATTCGCGCATTTTCGAAACCTTCTGAAAAGTTGTAAATAAGGACATCGTTTAGCAGACCGGTTTCACGGTCTTTGTGCTTTACGTAAATGTTATATCCTTCGATATCACTATAAAAGACCCCCTCAGGAATATCCACCTCGGGTGATTTTTGTTTCATTGAAACCAACAATGTCCATAATTGTTTCTGTGCTTTCGGTCCTACTATATTCTGAAAGAAAAAGGACATACACCCCAGAAATATACAAAAAAGCATGATAGGGCGCATGATTCGGAGTAGGGGAATACCTGCAGCTTTCATGGAAAGCAGCTCATAACGCTCTCCGAAATTACCGAACGTCATCAGGGCGGCCAGCAATATGGCCAAGGGTAGTGACAACGGGATAAGAGTTAATGCGGATAAGAAAAAAAATTGTGCAAGTACACTGATTTCAAGCCCCTTTCCTACAAGCTCGTCTACATATCTCCAAAGAAATTGCATCATAAAGATGAACAAGCATATAAAGAAGGTTCCACAGAAAAGGAGCAGGAAACTCTTTAATATAAATATATCAAGTTTTTTTATGCGTAGCATTCTTAGTCATAATCGTTACCAGAATGCAAAAGTAGCATAAAAAATGGAGAGGCAAATTATGTTTTGAATATTTTTAATGAATTATATACCACAGGTTCTTCTTAGAACTTCAATTTGGGAATTCCACAGATTGATACTGTCTTCTTCTTCCGATGGATCAACAAAATCAGTTATAATCAGTTCTTGGTCATTAGTCAGTTCATTGTATTGTAGCTTCAGCTCGAAATAGGTCTTCGGTTCGTCGTCTTTCCAATGGAAACGGATGAATGATTCCGTCCGCTGGTTAATCATTTCAGCTTTCCGGGTTTCAGTTTTCCCCCAAGTGAAGGTGAAAACTTTATCGTCTTTGGTAACTTGATCGGCGAACCATCTCTGCAGACCGGATGGAGTGCTGATCGCCCCCCACAGGACTGCGCCTGATGCTGAACTTAAAGGATATTCAATATGGATCTTTTTTTTCATAGTTGTTTCCATTGTTGGACTGTTCTTAAGATTATGAGGGCAAATTAAAATATTTTTTTTGTATTATTCACTCTATATGAAAAAAAATTTTTTGCTTTTTTTATACTTCTGTTTTTGAGATATATGAATAGGTTGGGTATCTGTCAATTGAAAAAATATGTGGAATTTTTAGGCAATGGCTTGCAAATGTGAAAAACTTGTCCTACCTTTGCACCCGCAATCGAAAAGATGGCGGGATAGCTCAGCTGGTTAGAGCGCATGATTCATAATCATGAGGTCCCCGGTTCAATCCCGGGTCCCGCTACTGAATAAGATTTTACCGTTGGGTGGCTTCCACGCCTGGCGGTTTTTCTGAAGATGGCGGGATAGCTCAGCTGGTTAGAGCGCATGATTCATAATCATGAGGTCCCCGGTTCAATCCCGGGTCCCGCTACAAGGATCGAGGCACTTGAGTAAGCTTAAGTGCCTCGATTTTTTTTCATGGAATGATTGGGTTGCAGATTTGCTTTTCCAGTGTTTCTATATACATTATTCTAGATGGTGGTTTACTTGGTCACAAGATTGGTCTTTTCATCATATTATTTAGTTCAAAACCGATAATTTACATCTTTTTAGAAATATTTATAACAAGAAATGGATAGAGGTATTTAATTATTCATACTTTTGGTCGCCCTAAGGAAATAGGGGTGGACTTTAACTAACAGAACGTATGAAAGAAATTAAATGTATTGGTATCCTGACTTCAGGAGGTGATGCATCAGGTATGAATGCGGCCATTCGTGCGGTAACACGTAGTGCTATTTGCAATGGAATGACCGTCAAAGGTATTTATAGAGGCTATGAAGGATTGATCCGTAATGAAATCAAGGAACTTTCCACTCAGGATGTCAGCAGTATTATCCAGCGTGGCGGTACAATTCTAAAGACTGCCCGTTCGAAAGATTTTATGACTCCGGAAGGCCGTAAGGTGGCTTATGACAATATGGTCGCAGCCGGTATCGATGCCCTGGTTATTATCGGTGGTAACGGTTCGCTTACCGGTGCACAGATTTTTGCCAAAGAATATAATGTGCCGTGTATCGGTCTGCCGGGTACTATTGATAACGATTTGTATGGTACAGATGTTACCATCGGTTATGATACCGCTTTGAACACGATCGTGGAATGTGTCGATAAGATCCGTGATACAGCGACTTCACACGACCGTATCTTCTTTGTGGAAGTGATGGGGCGTGATGCCGGTTTCCTTGCACAGAACAGTGCAATCGCTTCGGGTGCCGAAGCTGCTATCATTCCGGAAGACCAGACAGATGCCGACCAGCTTGAACAGTTTATCGGTCGCGGTTTCCGTAAGACGAAGAACAGTAGTATCGTGATTGTTTCCGAATCTCAGAAAAAGGGCGGGGCCATGTATTATGCGGAACGTGTGAAGAATGAATATCCACAGTACGATGTGCGTGTGACTATTTTGGGACACTTGCAACGAGGTGGTTCTCCTAGCGCCAGTGACCGTATTCTTGCCAGCCGTCTGGGTGTAGGCGCCATCGAAGCATTGAAGGAAGACCAGCGTAACGTAATGATCGGTCTGCGTAACGATAAGGTGGTTTATGTTCCTTTCTCCGAAGCGATCAAGAAGGACAAACCGCTTGATAAATCCTTGATTCAGGTATTGGACGAATTGTCTATCTGATTATCGGGGAATCATTGATATAAGAACATAATAGTTGAGTATCATAATAGTTGTATCATTCAGGACATGTGCTGCTAGGTGTCAAGCACATGGCTCTGAATGATATTTTTTTATCGGATATAGTCCAACAGTTCTTCTGTCCTGTCGGCTATATATTGCGGATGATAGGATTCGAGTTCGGTTCGTGGACGGAAGCCCCAGCTTACACCGACTGTCGTGACTCCCGCATTGATTCCTGTCTGCATATCTACACATGAATCGCCGATATATATCGTTTCTTCTTTACCGGCTCCGGCTTTTTCCATAATCTCGAAAATGACACTCGGATCGGGTTTGACAGGCACTCCTTCACGTTGCCCGAATATTTCTATAAAATCAATGTCGGGAAAATATTGTTTGATAAGCTTGTAGGTCGCTTCCTGATATTTGTTGGATGCTACTGCCAGCTTAATCCCGTTTTGCTGAAGCTTTTCCAACACTTCTGTAATGCCCGGATACGGACGGCTCAAATCGGCATTATGTATATTATAATAAGGTACGAAGAGTGAACGGATTTTCAGGACGTTCCCTTCATTGCGTTCCGGCTTCGGCAATGCTCTCTCGAATAGTTTGTTGATTCCGTTGCCTACAAAGAAACGGTAGGCATCGGTTTCGTGGGTCGGATATCCGCAAGCCGATAATGCATAATTGGTCGATGCGGCCAGGTCGGCTATTGTATCAAGTAATGTTCCGTCGAGGTCGAAAATAGCTAGTTTTTTCATATACATATTCTTGTTTCACTGTTGCAAAGATACGATAAATCTGTCGAGTAGGGAACGGGTGGCTTTCCCTTGTGGTTTTCTCGATAGTTAAATCTCTTGAAAACGCCTTCAGATGCCTGTACAATGTTGTTTATATGTTATTAATTCCGATTAATGTATGAAACAGATAAAGACAAGTATTTGGTTTATGTTGGGCATGGTCGTTCTGCTTTTTGGATTTCAGAAGGTACGGGCCGATGATCTGGTCAGTTGGACGAAGTTGAATGTCGGGTATCGGATGACTCCCAAGCTGAAATTGGCTACCGGCGTGGAGTTTCGTCTGAAGAATCGGTTGAGAGATACCGACCGTTTCGGCCTGAATGTGGGTGGAGCATATCGGGTCTGGTCGTTTTTGCAGATGGATGCCGCTTATGAGTATCATGCGCAGGCCAAAGGAGAGCGTGGATGGAAGTCGCGCAACCGCTATTACTTCGGTGGCGAACTTGATTTCAAGTCGCGTTATTTCCGCCTACGGCTAAGGGAACGGTGGCAACAGACTTTTTCCGGAGGTTCGGTCGAAAGCCGTTTCCGTACCCGTGAGAAAGGTTCGTTTACGTTGGACGGAAAGTCACGTTTTTCTCCTTATCTTTCTATGGAACTATATCAGCCGGTAGGCGACAGACCCTTTTTCTGGACGGCACGGATGCGCTACACTCCCGGAATAGAGATCAAGCTTACCTCTCATAGTATGCTTGACCTTTATTATTGCCATCAATATGAGCCGAAAGGATCGAGAAATGTTTTAGGCTTCGAATTAAACCTGAGTTTCTGAGAGTTTTATTAAATTTGTAGGAAACTTTTAAAATGTATTGGATATGAAATTTCTGGATTTGGTAAAAGCCCGCTATTCGGTGAGGGATTATATGGATAAGGCTATCGAGCCTGAAAAGATGGATTATATCATGGAATGTGTTCGCCTGGCTCCGTCGGCCGTGAATTTCCAGCCTTGGAAGTTTGCGATAGTGACCGACAAGAAGACGTTGGCGGCAGTCAAGACAGCTTATCAACGTGAGTGGATACAGAATGCACCTTGTGTGATTGTAGCTTGTTCCAACCATGACGAATCCTGGCACCGCAAGTCGGACGGCAAGGATCATACCGACATTGATATAGCTATTGCTGTCGAACATCTTTGTCTGGCGGCAACTGAGCAAGGATTGGGTACCTGTTGGGTATGCAACTTCGATGTCCCTGTGATACGTAAAGTCTTGAATCTTCCTGATAACCTGGAACCTGCCGTACTGATACCTATCGGTTACACTAATAAAGCAGAAGTAGCGGAAAAGAAACGAAAGGCAACGGAAGAGATAATGTTATTGTAAATTTTACATTATTTAATAGGAATCTTTAACGAAATGTTATTGGATTCTGTAATTTTAGGGCACTCCATGAGAAATAGTATCTTATGGAGTGCTTAATTTTTTAAATAATATTTATGGAAAATATCGAAACAGGATTGATGTTGATGGTGGTCGGTATGCTCACTGTCTTCTTGATTCTTCTGATAGTCATCTGGTTGAGTCAGTTGTTGATTTCGGTTGTGAATAAGGTCGCCCCTGAAGACGAACCGAAAAAGAAACAGCCCGCTGTTGAAGCTTCTTCCGATGCTGCGGCAAGGGAAGCTATCCAGAAAGCTGTGTCTATGCTGACTGCAAATAAAGGTCAGGTGGTGAAGATCGAGAAATTATGATAATCCTAAAGAAGAAAAACACAATCAGTACAAAATGGAAAAAGAAGTGAAGTTTAGTCTGGTCTTCCGCGATATGTGGCAGAGTGCCGGTAAGTATGTTCCTCGCGTAGACCAGTTGGTAAAGGTTGCTCCAGCCATTATCGAAATGGGGTGTTTTGCTCGTGTAGAGACTAATGGCGGAGGATTCGAACAAGTTAACCTGTTGTTTGGTGAAAATCCGAATAATGCTGTCCGTCAATGGACAAAACCGTTTCATGAAGTAGGTATTCAGACACACATGTTGGACCGTGCATTGAACGGATTGCGTATGAGTCCGGTTCCGGCAGATGTCCGCAAGTTATTTTATAAGGTAAAACATGCTCAGGGTACAGATATCACCCGTACATTCTGCGGATTGAACGATGTCCGCAACATTATACCTTCTATCGGCTATGCTCATGATGCCGGAATGATTTCTCAGTGTTGTCTTTGTATTACATATTCTCCGATCCACACAGTCGAATATTACCTGAATATGGCCAAACAGCTGATCGATGCAGGTTGCGATGAAATCTGTATCAAGGATATGGCCGGTATCGGTCGTCCGGTATTCTTGGGTAAGATTGTTGCCGGAATCAAGAAAATCAAGGATATTCCTATCCAATACCATTCTCATGCAGCTCCGGGCTTCAACATGGCTTCCATTCTCGAAGTCTGCAAGGCCGGTTGTGATTATGTCGATGTAGGTATGGATCCGTTGTCTTGGGGTACAGGACATGCCGATGTCATTGCCGTACAGGCTATGTTGAAAGATGCGGGATTCAAGGTTGCCGAAATCAACATGACAGCTTACATGAAGGTCCGTTCAATGATTCAGGAATTTATGGACGATTTCTTGGGCTTGTATATCAGTCTGCGTAACCGTATGATGAACTCGTTGCTGGTAGGTCCGGGTCTGCCTGGCGGTATGATGGGAAGCTTGATGGCCGACCTTGAAACCAACTTGGAATCAATCAACAAGTATAAGGCTAAACATAACCAACCGTTGATGAGTCAGGACGAACTGTTGATCAAACTGTTCGATGAAGTTTCTTATGTATGGCCTCGTGTAGGTTATCCTTGTCTGGTAACTCCGTTCAGCCAGTATGTAAAGAACCTGGCTTTGATGAACGTCATCCAGATGGAAAAAGGCAAGGAACGTTGGAGTATGATTGCCGATGATATCTGGGATATGATCTTGGGTAAGGCCGGTAAGCTGGCAGGTCCGTTGGCTCCGGAAATCATCGAAAAGGCAAAAGCTGAAGGACGTACCTTCTTTAATGACAATCCGCAGGACAACTATCCGGACCAGCTCGACAAGTATCGTCAGATGATGCAGGAAAAGGGTTGGGAATTCGGACAAGACGACGAGGAACTCTTCGAATATGCTATGCATCCGGCACAGTATGAAGCTTACCGGAGCGGTAAAGCGAAAGCCGACTTCCTTGCAGATGTAGAAAAGCGTCGCGCCGAAAAGAATGCCGGTGGCATGAATACTAAAGAACCACAGGTATTGACTGTCGATGTAAACGGTCAGCCATATCGTGTAACCGTAGCTTTCGGTGAAGTGGATCCGGCCAAACTGGGTGGTACACAAGCTGCAGCTCCTACAGCACAGGCTGCCGCTCCTGCAGGCGAAGGCAAGGATATACTTTCTCCGCTGGAAGGAAAATTCTTCCTGGTCAAGAACGCTCAGGAAACTCCGGTGAAGGTAGGCGATAAAGTCAACAAAGGCGATGTAATCTGTTACGTCGAGGCCATGAAGACTTACAATGCCATCCGTGCCGAATTCAGCGGAACAGTTACCGCTATCTGTGTAAACTCCGGCGATGCCGTATCTGAAGATGATGTATTAATGAAAATTGCATAATGGAAGATATATTTTACAAACTATATTCAATGACCGCGTTCAGCAATATCATTGATGATCCGCGGTTCCTCATCATGTATGCCATCGCTTTCATCCTGCTTTATTTGGGTATCAAGAAGCAGTATGAGCCGTTGCTGCTCGTTCCTATCGCTTTCGGTGTGTTGCTTGCCAACTTCCCGGGAGGTGATATGGGAGTGGTTCAGGCCGATGAGAACGGTATGGTCATGGTGAACGGTGTGATGAAGAACATCTGGGAGATGCCGTTGCATGAAATTGCACACGACCTCGGACTGATGAACTTCATCTATTATATGTTGATCAAGACCGGTTTCCTGCCGCCTGTAATCTTTATGGGTGTAGGTGCCTTGACCGACTTCGGTCCGATGTTGCGAAACCTGCGTCTGTCAATATTCGGTGCAGCTGCCCAGTTGGGTATCTTTGCCGTACTGTTGGTTTCTATCCTGATGGGTTTCACTCCGAAAGAAGCAGGTTCACTGGGTATTATCGGTGGTGCTGATGGTCCGACAGCAATCTTTACAACCATCAAACTGGCTCCTCATCTGCTGGGGCCGATTGCCATTGCCGCATATTCCTATATGGCATTGGTTCCGGTTATCATCCCGCTGGTAGTGAAGCTTTGGTGTTCGAAGAAGGAACTTTCCATCAACATGAAGGAACAGGAGAAGAAATATCCTTCGAAGACAGAAATCAAGAATTTGCGTGTCTTGAAGATTCTGTTCCCGATTGTGGTAACTACCATCGTAGCCTTGTTCGTTCCGAGTGCAGTACCTTTGATCGGTATGTTGATGTTCGGTAATCTGGTTAAGGAAATCGGTAGCAATACATCCCGTCTGTTCGATGCCGCATCAAACAGCATTATGAATGCGGCTACCATCTTCTTGGGTATCTCTGTAGGAGCAACCATGACAACCGATGCATTCCTGAACTGGACTACTATCGGTATCGTTATCGGTGGTTTCCTTGCATTTGCTTTATCAATTACAGGTGGTATCTTCTTCGTAAAGATATTCAACCTCTTCACCAAGAAGAAAATCAATCCGCTGATCGGTGCAACCGGTCTGAGCGCTGTGCCAATGGCCAGCCGTGTTGCCAATGAAATCGCCTTGAAATACGATCCGAAGAACCACGTTCTTCAGTACTGTATGGCAAGTAACATTTCCGGTGTAATCGGTTCTGCCGTAGCTGCCGGTGTCTTGATTTCGTTCCTCGGATAATACGACAATCATTTATAATCTATAGTGAAAGCGGAGAGTCGGGTGTTCTACCTGATTCTCCGCTTTTATTTTATGTCCCACAGAAATGTTTTGTCGGATATGTATCGAGTAATTCCAAAGAATGATTACAGTATCGTCAAGGAATTACTGCAGTATCGTCAAGAGAGGATTGTAGTTTAGTCAAGGAAGGATTGCAATTCTCCTTAGAAGATATTGAGAAGAGGACTGGGGATTAGCCGATATTAAGTAATCACTTGTAAATCTCATCCTTGTTTTATTGTGAAAGGAATCCGTAAAAGGGTAGAAACAAAAAACGCCCCGTCCGTTTGGGACGAGGCGTTTCCTTATAGTATGTATTGATACGTTACTAATTATTTGTCGCCACGGATAGCTGCGATACCCGGCAGAACCTTACCTTCAATAGCTTCCAACAAAGCACCACCACCGGTAGAAATGTAAGAAACCTGGTCGGCCATACCGAACTTGTTGATACAAGCTACAGAGTCACCACCACCGATCAAAGAGAAAGCACCTTCTTTAGTTGCTTCAGCGATAGCTTCAGCGATTGCCTTAGAACCACCTGCGAAGTTGTCGAATTCGAATACACCTGCAGGACCGTTCCACAAGATTGTCTTGGCACCCTTGATAGCAGCCTTGAATTCTTCACGAGTCTTAGGACCTGCATCCAGACCCATCCAACCGTCAGGAATATTCTTGTCGTCGCAAACCTGAGTATTAGCGTCATTAGTGAACTTGTCTCCGGCGATGCAGTCGCAACCCAATACCAAGTTAACGCCTTTAGCCTTAGCCTTAGCGATGATATCCAAAGCCAACTGCAATTTATCATCTTCTACCAATGAGTTACCGATATGTCCACCCTGAGCTTTAGCGAATGTGAAAGCCATACCACCGCAAAGGATCAGGTTATCAACCTTATCCATCAAGTTTTCGATGATACCGATCTTAGTAGAAACCTTAGAACCACCCATGATAGCAGTGAACGGACGTTTGATATCTTTCAATACGTTGTCTACAGCCTTAACTTCTTTTTCCATCAGGTAGCCCAACATCTTGTGGTCTGCATCGAAGTAGTCAGCGATAACAGCTGTAGAAGCGTGTTTACGGTGAGCAGTACCGAATGCATCCATAACGTAGCAGTCAGCGTAAGAAGCCAAAGTCTTAGCGAAATCTTTCTGGCGTCCCTTCATTTCCTTCTTAGCGTCTTCGTAAGCAGGATCTTCTTTTTCGATACCTACAGGCTTACCTTCTTCTTCAGGATAGAAACGCAAGTTTTCGAGCAACAGAACTTCACCCGGTTTCAGAGCTGCAGCAGCGTCGGCAGCCTTAGCGCAATCCGGAGCGAATTTAACAGGAGTACCCAGAGCTGCAGATACAGCGTCTACAATCTGGCTCAAAGAATATTTAGCGTTAACTTTGCCTTTTGGTTTGCCCATGTGTGACATGATAATCAAAGCACCACCGTCTGCCAAGATTTTCTTCAAAGTAGGCAGGGCACCACGGATACGAGTGTCGTCAGTAATTTTACCTTCTTCGTTCAAAGGTACGTTGAAGTCAACGCGAACGATTGCCTTTTTGCCGGCAAAGTTGAATTTGTCAATTGTCATCATAATCTAAATATTTTTGTTTAAAGATAGTTTGTCTTCTAACTTTCTGTTGACCGCAAAGTTAAGAAAAAAATATTAGGCTGGTATATCTGTTGCTATTATTTTCGGGGCTTTTGTTATTTTGTTTTAACAGATATTACAGGGAAGTCGCATTTTGTCATATTGACATTTCAATTCACTGAAAAAAGTAAGGACTTCAGCTGTCCGCAGTTGCTGAAGTCCTTTCTGATTTTGTTATTACGTAGTTAAAAATTGTAGTTCAAGCTAAGTCCGAATACCTTGTTTGTACGACTATAAACATCGATGCCCGGCATGTCCTTTATGCCGTTATAAGCTGTAGTAGATTTGGTATAGTCGCTATAGGTTGTCCAGAAATAAGCTACGTCAATGCTCCATGAATCATTCAGTCCCACACGTGCTCCAAAACCGAGGGAATAGGAGTCGCAATAGAAGCTGGTGTCAGTCTGGAAATCGTCACTGAGGCCGTAGTTGGTCTTCTGAAAACCGCCTGATAAGGTAATTTTTTTACGGACGTCCCATTCGATACCTGCCAGATATTCGTGTGTGCCGTGCTTCAATGTATGTTGCTTGCCTGTGGTCGATCCGTCAGGAAGCGTAACAGGTGCCATTCGTGCATTCTTGTCGTCGAAGAAATGGTATTCAGCAGATACACGGAGAGTCGGGAGAATTGAGTAGCTGACAGCTGCCGAGAAGAGCGCCGGAATATCGCTTGGCGTGTTGACTCCATCCTTATAGTTGGCCAGATAAGCATCACTTACATTTTGGAGTTCCATCTTTTTGGTCTTGTTCTCGATATTGAGGTTGGTCTTGAATTCGTATTTCAGACCAATGTTGAATTTACCCAGTTTGAAGTCGGCACCGATTACCGGAGTGAGTCCCCATCCGGTCTGTTTGCAGTCAAGCTCGATTCCGGCCAGACGTGGGTCGCGTTGCAAAGCTTGTGCATACGGCTCCTTGAGGTCGGCAAACAGATATCCTTCGTATCCTCCTGAGAAATAGTTCATGCGTCCACCTGCGAACACTGAAACCCAATCAGCAATCTTATAACTCAATCCCAATTGAACGCCGTAGATATATTGCTTGCCATCCATTGCGGTGTTGATATCGTACATGCTTGGGGTGAGCTGGCCTTGAGATGCTTGAGTGATGAGGCCGGTTGCCAATGCGCTGAACATCGGAAGACCTTCGTCGAAAGAAGCCTTGCCTCCACCACCGGTAATGGCGAAGCTTGCAGAAATGGCCCAATCGCCTTGTTTGTATACTCCTTGGAAAGAAGGGATTAACGGAGCCGATGCCGTTCCTTCATAATTTCGGGTCGTGTTATTGCCATCTAGAGTCCAAAGAGGAGTGGTCGCTTCAATTTCACGTGTCTGGAAAGCACTTTGTCCGGTCAGTGAAAGATGGAATCCGTCTTTCGGAAGAAAGGCAAGACCTGCCGGATTGCTGTAAACGCCGTCAACATCAATCGATGCACCGCGGGCAACCATGCGGAGAAATGCTGCATTTTGGTTGGTGTTTGTTAGATAATCTCCTGCAAAAGTTGGATTTGAAACAATCAGTGTCGCTGCACCGATGAGTAGTAATTTTTTCATTTATTGTTCTATTTTGATGATTTAATGGCGCAAAGGTAAGGTTTTATTGCGCGTGAAACAACATAATGTGCAATTATTTTACGAGTTTGTATAAAATGAAATTGTTTCATGTGAAATTAAATGAGCTAGAATGAGAAGATGAGTTGTATACAAAGAAATGGATGATGAGAATTTTCAGGGTGTATAAAAATGAAAAAACAAAGGTGACTGAACAAAAAGGCTTCATAAATGGTCTAATAGGTAGAAATTAGGAGATGACACAGAAAAGCAGTACCTTTGTACCGAATCTACAACCAATCAAAAATCAGTTTCTTAGTATGTATACGAACAAGGATATTTGGAATGTAACTTACCCGATATTCCTCGGATTGCTTGCGCAGAATGTGATCAATGTGACTGATACGGCCTTTCTTGGGCACGTAGGAGAGGTGGCATTGGGTGCTTCGGCTATGGGTGGATTGTTGTATATTTGTTTCTATACAGTGGCTTTTGGCTTCAGTGTAGGTTCTCAGATTCTGATAGCCCGTCGTAACGGCGAAGGCAACTATCATTCTATCGGTCCGATTATGTGGCAGGGATCGGCGTTCAGTTTGGGTATGGCTGTCGCATTGTTGCTCTTGATGTTCGTAAGTGCAGGTCCTCTCATCCGGTTGCTGATCTCATCGGATACCATCTATGAGGCAACCTACGAGTTCTATACCTGGCGCATGTGGGGATTCATCTTCTCGTTCCTGAACGTGATGTTCCGTGCATTATATATAGGAATCACCCGAACAAAAGTGCTTACCTGGAGTGCTATAGTCATGGCTGCCGTAAATGTCTTTCTCGACTATGCATTGATTTTCGGCCATTTCGGCCTTCCCGCAATGGGAGTCAAGGGTGCGGCTTTGGCTTCTGTCATTGCCGAAGGGTCGTGTTTGCTATTCTATCTTATTTATACCTATACATGTGTAGATCTGAAGAAGTATGGTTTGAATCGCTTCGGAAGTTTCGATTGGGAGATGGTGATGCATATCCTTCGTATTTCATGCTTTACAATGCTGCAGTATTTTCTGGCAATGGCTATCTGGTTTGTGTTCTTTATGGCGTTGGAACGTCTCGGACAACGTCAGCTTGCGATTGCAAATATCGTGCGCAGTGTGTATGTAGTGTTGCTGATTCCGGTACAGGCTTTGTCGACTACCGCCAATTCGTTGGTCAGTAACCTCATCGGCTCTGGAGGGGTGGCAAAGGTGATGGCTTTACTCAACAAGATAGCCCGTATGTCTATTTATATTATGATAGTTGCAGTAGGGCTATGTGTGCTCTTTCCCGATGCCTTGTTGTCTGTATATACTGCCGAAACTGCCTTGCTTGATGAATCGCGTATATCGCTTTATGTCATCTGTCTGGCTATGCTGATATCGGCTTCTGCCAACATCTATTTCAATGGAATTTCGGGTACCGGTAATACGCAGGCTGCCCTTATTCTGGAGATTGTAGTGCAGGTATTCTATGCGTTGTATGTCATTGTAGTGGGTATGATTTTACAGGCTCCGGTCGAAATTTGTTTTACGACGGAGATTGTTTATTACGCATTGATGCTTTCCTGCAGCCTTATTTATCTGAAAAAAGCGAAATGGCAGAACAAAAAGATTTGATGCAAGCAATTTTTTTGTAATTTTGCAGTCCGTTGTAAAATAAGAAATTAAGAAAAACAAGTATAGAATTATGTTCGATAATTTAAGTGAAAGACTGGAGCGGTCGTTTAAGATCCTGAAAGGTGAAGGTAAGATCACCGAGATCAACGTAGCCGAAACACTGAAAGATGTGCGCCGTGCATTGCTCGACGCCGATGTTAACTATAAGGTTGCCAAGAATTTTACCGATACTGTCAAGGAAAAGGCTTTGGGACAGAACGTGCTTACTGCCGTTAAGCCTAGCCAGTTGATGGTAAAGATCGTTCACGATGAGCTGACAACCCTGATGGGTGGCGAAACTGCCGAACTTGAACTGAAAGGCCGTCCGGCTGTCATTTTGATGTCGGGTCTGCAAGGTTCCGGTAAGACTACTTTCTCGGGTAAATTGGCTCGTATGCTCAAGACCAAGAAGAACCGCAAGCCGTTGTTGGTTGCCTGCGACGTATATCGTCCGGCAGCTATCGAACAGCTGAAGGTTTTGGGACAGCAGATTGAGGTTCCGGTTTATAGCGAGCTTGATAGCAAGGATCCTGTTCAGATTGCATTGAATGCTATTCAGGAAGCGAAGGCAAAAGGTTATGACTTGGTAATTGTCGATACAGCAGGTCGTCTGGCTATCGATGAGCAGATGATGAACGAGATTGAAGCCATCAAGAAAGCGATCAATCCGGATGAAACCCTGTTTGTTGTCGATGCCATGACCGGTCAGGACGCTGTCAATACTGCACGCGAGTTCAACGAACGTCTTGATTTCAACGGTGTCGTTCTGACCAAGTTGGATGGTGATACCCGTGGTGGTGCCGCTTTGTCAATTCGTACTGTAGTCAACAAGCCGATCAAGTTTGTGGGTACAGGTGAAAAGCTGGAAGCTATCGACCAGTTCCATCCGGCTCGTATGGCCGACCGTATCTTGGGTATGGGTGATATCGTTTCATTGGTAGAACGTGCCCAGGAACAGTACGATGAAGAAGAAGCGAAACGTCTGCAGAAGAAGATTCAGAAGAATCAGTTCGACTTCAACGACTTCCTGACTCAGATTCATCAGATCAAGAAGATGGGTAACCTGAAAGATCTGGCATCAATGATTCCGGGGGTAGGTAAAGCCATCAAAGATATCGATATCGATGATAACGCTTTCAAGAGTATCGAAGCAATCATTTACTCGATGACTCCGGAGGAACGTACACGTCCTGAAATCCTTAACGGCTCACGCCGTACTCGTATCGCTAAAGGTAGTGGTACAAGCATTCAGGAAGTAAACCGTTTGCTGAAACAGTTTGACCAGACTCGTAAGATGATGAAGATGGTAACTGGCAGCAAGATGGCCGGTATGATGCAGAAGATGAAAAAGGCAGGCAAATAATCTGTTTGCATTAATATAAAAGAAGAGTGGTGAAACCAATTCCGTTCGGATAGTTTCACCACTCTTCTTTTTTTGTTGTCACACTTTATTCATAAT
The DNA here is from genome assembly GCA_944321335.1 of uncultured Phocaeicola sp. Classification (GTDB taxonomy): domain Bacteria; phylum Bacteroidota; class Bacteroidia; order Bacteroidales; family Bacteroidaceae; genus Phocaeicola. Next base: position 39,740 of record CALUKX010000011.1, read on the forward strand.
CCGGATAAAGCAGGTATTTTTTACGCATCTCGCGATAACTTTTCAGATCGGATTGCCAGGTTTCCCGGATTTCCTCCTCCGATTTTCCGGCAATGATATCTTTCCGTGTCTGTGAGTTGCCCATCAACAGGTCGAACCAACGGGGACGGGTAAAGAATCCTTTTTCTGTTGCAGGTCCCATGGCTTTATAGATTTGATAGAACTGGATGACATATTTCAGCGTGAAACCTTTTATTGATTTTCCAACTCCTTGTAAATTATACCCATAGCATGGAGTATTCTTGTGCATCGGATTTCTGTCGAATCCGGGTAGAGCTTTCGGAGTAAACCTGTAGCTGAGATGAGACACTTTCGGACTTCCGATAACCTGAAATGGAATTGTTGTTCCTCTTCCCACGCTGATATTTGTCCCTTCGAACGGACAAAGTGAAGGATAAAGGGCGATGGATTCATCATTCGGTAAATTAGGAGAGGGCTTTACCGGCAAGGAATAAGAATCTCCGTGTTTCCATCCTTCTATTGGAATTATAGTCAATTTGCACTTCAATCCGTTTCCCAACCATCCTTCTCCGTTAATCATCTGTGCTATTTCTCCGATGGTACATCCGTGGAGAACGGGAATCGGAAACATACCTACAAAACTCTTGTAGGCCGATTTTAATACAGGTCCGTCAATGGTATCGCATGGATTGGGGCGGTCGAACACAATCAATTGCTTTTGGTTCTCGGCACAGGCCTGCATCACATAATATAATGTGCTGATATAAGTATAGAAACGAGCGCCCACATCCTGCATGTCGAATATCACGATGTCGGTCCCTTGCAGCTGCGACGGCAGAGGTTTCTTGTTTTTTCCGAACAATGAAAAGATTGGTACCCCGGTCCGGTTGTCCTTGCTGTTACGGATCGCTTCTCCGGCATCGGCGGTTCCTCTGAAACCATGTTCAGGAGCGAATATACCGGTAAGTTCGACACCTTTATTATATAATGTATCAAGCAGATGTGTGTTGCCTATCCGTGCGGTTTGATTGACTGCAAGTGCTACCCGTCTACCATGTAACATCGGTAGATATTGTTCGGTCCGTTCTGCTCCACACCGCAATCTATCGGCAAATGCCACATGGGGGATACATCCCAATAAAATGAATAATGTAAAATATCTAAGGTAGTAAAGCATAATTTTTGTAGTTTTGTACCTACAAATATAGTAATTAAAATGAAAATATGGACCCGTTTGCAATAATCGACAAATATTATCAGGAAGAAAACGAGTTAAAACATATTTTGCTGGTACACAGTCGGTCTGTAGCCGACAAGGCATTGGCTATGGCAAAAAATCACCCTGAATTGGATCTGGACCTTCAGTTTATAGAAGAGGCAGCTATGTTGCATGACATCGGAATTTTTCTGACTGATGCACCCGGCATTCAATGCTTTGGGAAAGAACCTTATATCTGTCACGGATATTTAGGGGCAGAATTGGTAAGAAAGGAAGGATATCCACGCCATGCCTTGGTTTGCGAACGCCATACCGGAGCCGGTATCAGCTTGAAAAATATTGATGAACAGGGTTTGCCTGTACCACGTAGGGAAATGCTCCCGGTAAGTTTGGAAGAACAGCTTATCTGCTTTGCCGATAAATTCTTTTCCAAGACAAAATTGGACGTCGAAAAGAGTGTTGAAAAGGCACGTAAAAGTGTTGCCCGTTTCGGAGAGGACGGTGGTCGCCGTTTTGATTGCTGGTGTGAGCTCTTTTTGTAGTCTTAAAAATGCATTAAAATAAGAAACTACTACTGATATTTGGAGGATATTGTTTACTTTTGCAACGCATATTGCGAAAAAATTTGATGAATGACGTCGTTTAAAAGAACAACATATCTATTATTATTCCTTTTCGTTTCGGGGTTCTTCTGCTCATTCTATGCAGAAGCGCAGCGCGCCAAGGGGAAAAGAAACCGGTTGGACAACTCGGGGAAAGTTGATTCCTTGTCTGTCGACTCGTTTTCTGTGGATTCATTGGGGCGGGATTCGCTTTTGCATCGTTATGGGGCTACCACTATTGGTAAGGATTCGATTGCAGATACGTTAGTTTCTGATACAGTAAAGAAAAAACAGCCTTTGGATGCACCTGTGATCTATGAAGCTTCAGATTCGATTGTCTTTGAGAGGGGCGGTTTTGCACATCTGTATGGAAACGGGAAGGTTAATTATCAGAATATTGAACTTACTTCACAATTGATAACCATGAATATGGACAGTAGTACGGTGTATGCCCGTGGTGTAGCCGATTCTACCGGTGTGGAAAAAGGTACACCTGTATTCAAGGATGGCGATACTCCATACGAGTCGAAAATCATGCGTTATAACTTCAAGTCGAAGAAAGGCTTTATCAATAATATCACGACCCAGCAAGGTGAAGGATATGTAACCAGTGGTGAAGCAAAGAAAGGTCCGGATAATGAGATTTATATGCGGCATGGTAAGTATACTACTTGTGATAACCATGAACATCCGCATTTTTATATGAAATTGTCCATGGCTAAAGTCCGTCCGAAGAAGGATGTGGTTTTCGGACCGGCGCAGTTGGTAGTTGAAGATGTTCCATTACCTATTGCTATACCATTTGGCTTCTTCCCATTCAATAGCAGCTATTCTTCAGGTTTTATCATGCCGACTTATGGTGATGAAATGAACCGTGGTTTCTACCTGCGTGATGGTGGTTATTATTTTGCAATCAGTGACCAGATGGATTTGAAACTTCTGGGTGAAATATATACCAAAGGATCATGGGGGCTTTCTGCTGCATCGACCTATAATAAACGATATAAGTTTAGTGGAAATTTCAATGCCAGTTATTTGGTGACCAAGACTGGAGAAAAAAATATGCCTGACTATGCCGTTTCGAAGGATTTCCGTATCCAGTGGAGCCATCGTCAGGATCCGAAAGCTAATCCTAACAGCACATTCTCTGCTAGCGTGAATTTTGCAACCAGCAGTTATGACCGTTCTAGTCTGAGTACTTTGTATGATCCCTTATCATATAGCAATAATACAAAGGCTTCAAGTGTTAGTTATTCCAGAAGTTTCCCCAATATAGGGCTGAATATTTCTTCAACTTTCAATATTACACAGAATACTAGGGATTCATCTTTGAGTATGACTCTGCCCGACTTGAATATTTCGTTGAATCGTATTTATCCGTTTAAGCGGAAGAAGTCAGTCGGAGATTCCAAATGGTATGAAAAAATTTCTTTTCAATATACGGGGTCATTGACCAATAGTGTAGATACTAAGGATAATCTGCTTTTCAAAACATCGTTTTCCAAATGGAAAACCGGTATGAAACACTATATACCAATTGAAGCAAACTTTACTTTGTTTAAATACATCAATATCACTCCTTCATTCAATTATACAGAACGGTGGTATACCCGTAAGGTAATGCGTCATTACGATGAATTAAAGAGGGAAGAAGTGAAAGATACGATAAATGGTTTTAATCGAGTATACGATTACAACATGGCTGTATCAATGAATACCAAGATTTATGGTATGTACAAACCTTTGTTTTGGAAGAAAAAGGATATAACCATTCGCCACGTCGTTACTCCATCGGTAAGTTATACATACACACCCGATTTCGGAAAGTCTCGTTTCGGTTATTATGAAACATATACTTATACCGATGAAAACGGTGAGGTGCGTATGAAGGAATATTCTCCATATGAGGGTGCACCATATAGTTATCCGGGCAAAGGAGTCTCACAGAATATCAGTTTCTCTTTGAAAAACAACCTGGAAATGAAATTTGCATCCGATAAGGATACGACCGGATACAAGAAGGTAAGTTTACTTGATGACTTGAGTGCTTCTCTGTCATATGATATTGCGCGGAAAAAATGGAGTGATCTGACATTGAATGCCCGTCTGAAGTTGACGAAGAGCTATACATTCAATATGTCGGCTCGTTTTGCGACATATGCGTATAAGTTTGATGAGAATGGAAATGTAGTTGTGGGTGATCGTACAGAATGGTCTTATGGACGCTTCGGACGTTTCCAGGGTTACAGCGGTTCGTTTTCCTATACATTGAATAATGATACATTCAAGAAACTTTTTGGAAAGAGTGAGGATAAAGATAAGAATAAAGGAAAGAAAGATGAGGAGGATTCGGATGATGATGAAGAAGATGATGAAGTAGAAAATCAGGAACAGAATTCAAGTACTCGTAAAACGGAAACAGCGACTCTTGACCCGGATGGTTATTTGGCGTTCAAGCTTCCTTGGAGTTTGAGTTTAAGCTATAGTTATAGTATCCGTGAGGATCGTACCAAGGAAATTAATAAGAAGACTATGCGCTATCCGTATTCTTTAACGCATTCAATCAACTTCTCAGGGAATGTTAAAATCGGTAGTCGTTGGAATATCAGCTATTCAAGCGGTTATGATTTCAATGCCAAAGAGATGTCTATGACTACGGTGAATATAACCCGTGACCTTCACTGTTTCAATATGACTTGTGGTTTGGTATTTGGTCCGTTTACTTCTTATAACTTCTCTATCCGTGCTAATTCTACAATGTTGACGGATGCCCTAAAGTGGGATAAACGAAGTAATACCGGTAGTGCTGTTACTTGGTACTAGTTAAGAATGAAGGTTATAGAACGAAATGTGGAGGTGAAAAACTCACCGCCACATTTCGTTCTATAGTGATTAAATTACCAGTTGATTGGAGTTTCTCCATGTTTGATCAGGTATTCATTTGCACGGCTGAAATGTTTGTTCCCGAAAAAACCGTTGTAAGCGGAAAGAGGTGATGGATGTACTGAACTCAGAACGAGATGTTTGTTTCTGTCAATGAATGCACCTTTCTTTTGTGCATATGCTCCCCATAGAATGAATACCAGATGTTCACGGTTTTCTGCTAAGGAACGGATTGCGGCATCTGTAAATTCTTCCCACCCATGACGTTGGTGTGATCCGGCCTGATGGGCACGGACGGTTAACGTCGCGTTGAGCATCAGTACACCTTGTACAGCCCATCGGGTAAGATTGCCCGTTGTAGGAATCGGACTTCCTAAATCATCGTGGATTTCCTTAAAGATATTCTGCAATGAGGGAGGGAAAGGAATACCATCATTCACAGAAAAACAAAGCCCATGAGCCTGTCCCGGACCATGATATGGATCTTGTCCGATAATGACGACCTTTACTTTATCATAAGGGCATAAATTAAATGCGTTGAATATTAGTTTGCCCGGTGGATAGATAGTAGTGGTTCTATATTCGTTCCGTACAAAATCTGTCAGGCGAATGAAATAATCTTTTTCAAATTCAGGAGCCAATACTTGTTTCCATGATTCTTCTATCTGCACTTCCATAAATAATTAATTTTATGGAGTAAAGATAGTGAATTATATTAAAAAAGGAAAGTCGTTTCAATCGGGCTGTCCGTTGAAACGACTTTGTTAGATAGCAATATTGTTAGAAGAATGAAGATTCAGTCTCAGGTCAGATAAGTTGCATGCCTAATTTTGCGCATTCCTTACGCATATCTTCCGGCCAGATACTTGCTTGAATTTCTCCAATATGAGCTTTTTTAAGATACAACATACAAAGACGTGATTGTCCGATTCCGCCACCGATACTTAGTGGTAGTGAACCTTCCATCAACCGGCGATGAAAATATAATTGGGTACGTTCTTCTTTACCGGCCAACTCAAGCTGTTTTAGCATAGCAGCCTTATCGACACGGATACCCATTGATGAAAGTTCAAAGGCACGTCCTAAAACATCGTTCCAAACTAAAAGGTCACCGTTCAAGCCGGGCAGACCGGTTTTCGGGTCTATTGTTGTATAGTCGTCATAGTCTGGTGCTCGTAAATCGTGAGGGATTCCATCACTTAGTTTGCCACCAATTCCGATAATGAATACGGATCCATATTTTTTTGTGATAAGGTTTTCACGTTCCTTTGGAGTCTTGTCCGGATACATATCCAATAATTCCTGCGAGTGGATGAAATGGATGTCATGTGCAAGGAATGACTTGATTTGCGGATAGGCTTCACATATCATATATTCTGTGCGGCGCATAGCCGAGTAGATTCGGGTTACAATGCTTTTGAGAAATTCTACGGTGCGCTGTTCAGGAGTGATGACACGTTCCCAATCCCATTGGTCGACATAGAGGGAATGTAAGTTTCCCAATTCTTCATCGGCACGGATAGCATTCATGTCAGTATAGATTCCATATCCCGGTTCTATATGATAATCGGCCAAAGTAACACGTTTCCATTTTGCCAGTGAATGAACCACTTCTGCCTGTTGTTCTCCCAAATCTTTAATCGGGAAAGATACAGGTCGTTCCACACCGTTCAAGTCATCATTAATACCCATTCCTTTCAAAACGAATAAAGGAGCAGTAACTCGTCGCAAACGGAGCTCCGAAGATAGATTCTGTTGGAAGAACTCTTTGATTTGCTTGATCCCCAGCTCTGTCTGTTTCATGTCGAGAAGGGGTTTATAATTTTCTGGTTTTATTAAGTAGCTCATATTTTATTTGGTTAATTTTATTCGAAATCGTTCGCAAAGATAGTCTTATTTTGTAAATGTGCAACAAATAAAGCTTTAATATTATCAAATTGTATATTAATTCTCTTTATTTGCTTTAATTTTGATATAGTATAACATGTTTCAATACAATTCTATATTCATTTTTTGGGTTGAATATTAGGAAAGAAAACAGAATAGTTGTATTTTTGTCGCGCCAATAAAAAATAAGCACCCATAGTTCAATGGATAGAATAATGGATTCCGGTTCCATCGATTGGGGTTCGAATCCCCATGGGTGTACTGATTGAAGTCTGTCTTATATATAAATTGACAGACTTTTTATATTTCTTTTAAGGTATTATGTTTTTTCTTAGGGGATGATATGTTATGTCTTTCTCTCCTTGCTTTTCCCGTTTTGATCTTTATCATGTGTAAGTTTTAGTATCTGCATTATACATATTTTTTATGCTGGATAACATAGATAATCGGTTTGTGTAGAACTTTTGTATCATGTGTGATGCACAATGTTACGTAGATGCAAAAAATGTAACATGTGGGCTCTTTAATTAATTGTAAGCTACCTATTTTTGTAAATACCGTTATAGCGATGACGGTAAAGAGTGAGTAAAGTAAAGAGTGTTAATTATTTTTTTGAATCTATGAAAAGCACAAAGCTATTCAGATTGATGGGGCTAATTGTCTTTTTTAGCCTCTTTCCGTTGTGGGCTTTTTCTCAAAATGTGACGGTTAAAGGAATCGTCAAGGATGTAAGAGGAAATCGATTATCGGAGCCAGTGTTCTTGAAAAAGGTACGACTAATGGTACGATAACAGATTTTGAAGGTAATTTCGAATTGAGTGTAGGAGGTAGCTCTATCTTGGTTATTTCCTATGTAGGTTTTAAAACTCAGGAAATTCCAGTAGAAGGTAAAACTTCCTTTAATATTGTATTGAAGGAAGACACTGAAACTCTGAATGAAGTTGTTGTAATCGGTTATGGTTCAGCTCGTAAATCTGATGTAACCGGTTCTATTTCATCCGTAGGCGGTGAAAAGCTCCGTGAAGTTCCAGCTACCAACATTACTTATGCTTTGCAGAATCGTGTTGCCGGTGTAGATATGGCGCAGACTTCTTCCAAACCAGGTGCGTCCATGCAGATCCGTATCCGTGGTACTCGTTCGTTGAATGCATCCAATGATCCGTTGATTGTGTTGGATGGTATTCCGTTTATGGGAAACATTTCTGATATCAATCCGAGCGATATCAAAAGCATGGATATCTTGAAAGATGCGTTGTCTACTGCTATTTACGGTTCTCGCGGTGCTAATGGTGTAATCTTGATTACTACTATCAAGGGTTCTCAAGGTGCTCCTGCCAAATTCTCTTATAATGGTTATGTTGGATTGAAGAAAGTATTCTCGGAGTATCCGATGATGAGCGGTAAACAATCTGCCCAAATGCGTAAGTATGCCGGCAAGTTTGATAATTCTTTGGATGAATCGGATGATATGGATACCGATTGGCAGGATATGATTTATCGCAATGGCTATGTCACTAGTCATGATATGAGTGTAACCGGTGGTACAAACGGTGGTAGCTATAGTTTTGGAGCCGGATATTATAAGGATCAAGGGGTATTGCCGCTGCAGAACTATACCCGTTATTCTTTACGCGGATCATTCGATCAGAGTGTAGGTAAATATTTCCGTTTCGGTTTGTCTACAAACACCAATTACAATGTTACAAAAGGTAATCATGTGGGATTGTATAATGTTCTTTCTATGTCTCCTATTATCAATCCTTATGATGAAGAGGGTAATTTGAAGCGTACTGCAAAAATGCCTCAGGATGAAACTTATATTGTAACCCGTTCTGTACTCGAAAATCTTGAAGACAACTGGTTGAATGAAACAAAAGGCTTAGGTACATATAATACGTTATTTGCAGAAGTTCAATGTCCTTGGGTAAAGGGATTGAAATACCGTATTAATATCGGTTTGAACTATCGTTCCAACAAACAAGGTGAATTTACCGGCGAGGGTATAAACAGTTCTACTGCCGATACTCCATCAACTGCAGCTTTGATGCATGAAGAAACAACCAACTGGACAGTCGAAAACTTGATTACTTTTGACCGTACTTTCGGTAAACATCAGTTGAATGTAGTGGGTATGTATTCTGCAGAAGAAACAACTTATACGAAATCGAAACTGTCAGGAAAAGATATTCCGGCTGAATATTTTCAGTACTATAATATTGGTCGTGCTGAAGGTACGATTACGGTCAATCCGAACGACTGGAATTATCAAAAGAGTGGTTTGATGTCATGGATGGGCCGTGTGATGTATACTTATGATAATCGTTATATGTTGATGGCGACAGTACGTGCCGATGCTTCTTCACGCTTGGCAAAAGGGCATCAATGGCATACTTATCCGGCTGTCTCCGCAGGTTGGAATATCCATCAGGAATCATTCATGGAAAATGTAAAGTGGTTAGACATGCTGAAGTTCCGTATCGGTTATGGTCAGACTTCCAATCAGGCTGTTAATCCTTATTCTACTTTGGGAGCCTTGTCTTCCCGTCCTTACAACTTTGGTCCGACCGGTTATGCGACAGGTTACTATGTGTCATCCTTGCCAAACTATGAATTGGGCTGGGAATATTCTACCACATGGAACTATGGTCTAGACTTTTCTGTATTCGGTGGACGCTTATCAGGTACTTTGGAATACTATGTACAGAAAACCCATGATTTGTTGCAGAGCGTAAGCCTTCCTTCAACAGCCGGAGTGGGCAGCTACATGGCCAATATCGGTAAGACTCAGAATAAAGGTGTTGAATTGACTTTAAACGGTATAATTCTTGATAATGTAAATGGTTGGACTTGGGATGCCAGCTTGAACTTGTCTGCAAATAGAAATAAGATTGTTTACTTGGCTGGAGCGGATGAAAAAGGACGTGATACAGCTAATGGTTGGTTTGTGGGCTATCCTATTGATGCCATCTACGACTATGAAAAGATTGGTTTGTGGAATGAAACTGATCCGGATGCCCAATATTTACAGATATTGGAGCCGGGTGGTAATTTCGGTATGATTAAAGTGAAATATACGGGTGGTTATAATGAAGATGGAACTCCGAAGCGTGCTATCAATGCCGATGACCGTCAGGTGATGAGTATGGAGCCTAAATTCCAGGGTGGTTTCAGTACACGTGTTGCCTACAAAGGCTTTGACTTGAACATCATTACCGCTTTTAAGTGTGGCGGTAAGCTTATCAGTACCTTGCATCATTCAAGTGGTTACTTGAATATGTTGAGTGGTCGTCGTGGTAATGTGGACGTTGATTACTGGACAGAGGAAAATACTGGTGCCAAGTATCCGAAGCCTGGTGGTATTCAGAGTGGTGATAATCCGAAATATGGTACAACCCTGGGCTATTTTGATGCTTCCTATTGGAAGGTTCGTACCATTTCATTGGGCTATAGTTTCAACGGTCAGAAGTGGTTGGATCGTATGGGTATTGAGAGTTTACGTGCTTATGTGACGGTGCAGAATCCGTTTGTCATCTGTTCTCCATTTCATAAGGAAACCGGTCTGGATCCGGAAACGAACTCTTACGGTAATGAAAATATTGCAGTTTCGGAAGGTCTTCAGTCACGTTACCTTACAATCGGTACAAATACTCCTTCTACCCGCAATTATTTATTCGGTATTAATTTGACATTTTAAAGTGATAAGTATATGAAACCTATATTCAATAAAATAAAATTGGTGGGAACTGTTGCTATGGCTGCTCTTGTGATTGGATCTTGCTCTGATATATTGGATGAACAGCCTCGTAGCAGTTATGATGTGACTTTCTTTAAGACGAAAAAAGGTGTAGAAGGAGGTATTACTTCATTATATGCCCATTTACGTTATTTATATGGTCAGGCATACTGGTATAATATCTGTCTGACAGGTACGGATGAAGCTACTTGGGGGCAGTCAGCCGATGGTAACTTCAAGGATGCTGATTTGTCGGGTGTCGGTAATCTGGACCCGAGTTCCAGCCGTTCGGATGTCTTGTGGGGTACTGCATTTTCTAACATCAATACGGCCAATGGTATCATTGAAAATGGTGTATCGGTGGGTGTCGACGAACAACTTCTTGCAGAAGCTTATTTCTTCCGTGCGTTCGATTACTTCTTGTTGGTACAGACTTTTGGCGGTGTACCATTGGACTTGGGATCTGGAGAGTTGAAGTTCAATATTTCTCCTAGCCGTTCTTCTGTAAGAAATACCGTTCCGGAAGTCTATAAGGCAATATTTGCTGATTTGAAAACTGCTTTGAATGATTTACCCGACCAACCTCGTGTTACTGGTGGCGTAACAAAGAATGTTGCTCGCTTGTATCTGTCAAAAGCTTATTTGACTTATGCCTGGTGGTTGAAGAATCCGAACGATATTCCTACTTATCCGGAAGCTGCCCGTACCGATCTTGACGGTCATGATTATGCATGGTATTTCCAACAGGCTTATGATATTGCTATAGAAGCGATCAAAAACCCTGGACCGTATGATTTGGAGAAGAGCTTCTATTTGGTGAATGCGGGAACAAACGATCGTAATAAGGAAATTATGTTGTACGCAGACCATACGGAGTCGGATGAATATTATAACGGTGGTAGTTTGACTTATGGTAGTGGTGGAGCTCCTGATAACTTTGCAGGCTGGATGATGAACTGGAACTACACCGACCTGTGGGGACAAGTAGATGGAAGTAATGTGGCTCCTGTTATTCGTGTTGCCGAACAGGCATACGGACGTCCTTGGAGTCGTATGGCACCACCTCATGGAGTATTTACACATACATTTGCCGATAAAGTAAATGATTCTCGTTATGATGGTACATTTACAACTGTTATCCGTACAAATTGGTCCACCAATGGAAATGTCTGGACGACTGTAAACGGTGCCAATGGATTGCCTGTCAGTGAAGGTGATGCCTTACTTTCTTTCTTGAATGAGGATGATCCGGCCATCCAATATCCGAATGATGCAGGAACAAGCAATGTAGGTGCAGGTACTTTATCTGGCCGTGCCGATTATGTAATGGGTCCTAGCTCAATCAGCCGTCGTGTATTCCCTGCTTTATGGAAGTTAGGTCCTTACCGTACAGACAATGGCTCGGGTCCTGGTCAGCCTAATGCTGGTAGTACCCGCCCATACAATATCGCTAAATTTTCTGAACTATATCTGATTGCAGCTGAAGCTGCAGTAGAAGGGGCTACAACTCAAACATTATATTCAGCTCGTGATTTGGTGAATGTGCTTCGTGCCCGTGCAGGTGTCTGGACATTCAGTAATGCGGAAAACAAGGAAGTTAACGTGAGTTCGGTATAAGAAAACGATTGAAAAAGTTGTGGGAATGAAATATTTTTAGTGTCTTTATAGCTGATAATCAATAAGTTACATAAAAACATCCATTCCCATGACTGATGCAAATTTAATAGAAATTTTCT
>CALUKX010000012.1 GCA_944321335.1 uncultured Phocaeicola sp.
GTGTAAGGTTCACGTCCGTCGGGTTTAGAACTGAAAAGTTTGTTGTCCAGCCAATACTGGTACCATTTTCCCTCCACGTCAGCGGGATTGTACTTACTTGCTAATTCCATTTTCTATTTCGTTTTTAGTAATTATCTGTTTGAGGTTGCAAAATTAATAAAACTAGTTGAAATACTCGTGTTCTCTGTCGCTAAAATCGTATATATTAATTAAGGTGTAGCGTATCGGCGATTTGTAAATTTGGTTATACCGGATTATACTGAGGCTTGTTTCGAACCGCTTATTGGTAGTCAGATATTGGCAATTATCCATTTATTTCTTGTCCTATAAATATTTTTAATGATTTTTTGCGTTTTTATCGAATAATCGTATAACTTTACCTGTGATTTAAATATATTAAACTAAACTTGATAACTTATGGAAAGATTGTTTTGTAAAATTTGTATCATTTGCTGCATGATGTTTGTGTTCGTGTCTTGTAGTGACAATGACGATGCAGCTGTATCTCTTACCTTTGATAAATCTGAAATGACAGTAAGACAGGGGCAAACCGGAAAGATTGCAGCGACATTGACTGTACCTTTAGAGGATGGAAAATCAATTGAATGGACTTCCAGTAATGAAGCGGTTGCATCTGTTGACGAGGGTACTGTTTTAGGAGTTTCTCCAGGAGAAGCTATTATTACAGCTTCTTATAAAGGGATGATTGCTACCTGTGCTGTAACAGTAACATCCGTTGAGCTTACATTGGATAAAACTGAACTTGCTATGGAGGTCGGCTCTAAAGTAACTTTAATTGCTACTGTGACACCGCCATTGGGTGAAGGTGAGACTTTGGCCTGGTCTTCAAGTGATGAAGCTGTAGCCACTGTTGCTGATGGTGTTGTATCTGCCGTTGGAGCAGGTGAAGCTACCATTACTGTTGCGTGTGGAACTTTGACTGCCATTTGTCAGGTTACTGTTACTCTTTCTGCTCCAAAAGTTGGTGATTATTTCTATTCTGATGGAACATGGAGCGATGGTGGTTTGGTAAGTATGGATATAGATGGTCAGAATGCGGTATGGGCTGATGTAAAACCGGATCCGGTATCGGGTAAGACTGTAATTGGAATTGTATGTCAGACAAATCCGGACCGCATTGCTGATACTGAAAAGACAAATGGGTTTACACATGGATATGTTTTGGCAACTCGCATAGCGGGTGATGACCCTGTCAATAATCCGACAATGCATTGGAGTAATGATTATGACTTTTCTTGTTTGAAAGGGGCTAAATTAGCTTCAACTTGGTATTCCAATGTCAATGGCTATTCGGAAACAATGACTGTTAAGGAATTTTATGGTAATGATTTAGCTACTTGGATGCCGGCATTCGATGCTGTATTAAACAAATTCCCTGTGGCTGCTCCTGCAAATACAAGTGGTTGGTTTTTGCCGAGTACCGGTCAGTTGTGGGATGCATTGGCCAATTTATGTGGTTCGGAAGCGGCTAAACTTTTTAAAGATTGGCAGACTTATAGTTATGACGCGACACATTATTGCACTGATAATGTTTCATATGACGCTATTGCCTATTTCAATAGCATGATGGCTAAGGTACCGGCTGCCGACAAGAATGATATGGTAGAAACGACTTCTACGACTTGGGATCATTTTTGTTCAATTTGGGTATCTACCCCTTATGATAGTGAAGCTGCCTGTCAGTTCAATATTGGTTCGGATGGATTGATTGAATGTATGTGTGATTGGTATGACGGGGATGCTGAAGTGCGACCAATCCTTGCTTTCTGATATATTCTCTGCTGGATATAATTATAATGCGCAATGAATTTTTCATTGCGCATTATTTGTTTCCTGTAATTGGGAGTTGGTGATTCTGTAAGTTCGAATAGTGTATTTCTGGTGGTATGTATCAAAACATAGTCAGAAAAAGATAAGAATTACTTGGGATTTATTATTCTATTATTTCAACTTTTAGGGTAAATGACAAGTCGTTTTCATCGTCCACCGTACCGAAGACGGCCGTCCACGGTACGGAAGACGATCGTCCTCGGTACGGTGGACGGTATAAAGATTCTGTCCTTATGTGTACTCGAAAAAAGGAACGACTTGGTGGCTATTGCTAAAACTGAAATTAATGTTGGGATGAAGTGAAAAAATCAATTTGGAGGATGTTTTAGAAACCCCTGTTTTCGCTGATTATCAATGGATTTGGCTGAAGGGACATGAAGGGAAAAACAACGTGCTGAACCGTTGTGGCAGGGGTGGGTTCAGCCATAGTCGTTGAGAATCAGAAAGATATAACGGTCGGATTTGAATTTCAGGAAAATAATGTTTCTGTGGTATATCTGATTCAGGATTGGTTTTATTCAATGGGAATTTTCCCTAATCGAAAATAGAGAATTCCCTATCAGCCGATAGGTGAATTCCTTTTGTCATAATTAAATTGTATTCTATATTTGTTTCAACAAAAATGGCAAGTATATGAAAAGAAAGATAATGAACTTCGGGGTAGCTATGTTGTTGGCTGCCGCAATGTGTGGTTGTGGCTCTTCGTTTACGGCAAGCAGCTCACGCGACTTGGTGGATTCCATTCATAAAGGTATGACGATGGAGGAGGTTAGGAATGTTATGGGAAAGCCGACCTATCGTTCGTTTATTCGTGATTCGGAAGAATGGAGGTACGAAAAAACTCACATTATTGGGGGCGATCAATCAGTTATAGTTATAGGATTCGTTGATGGAAAAGTTGAGTATTTGGATTCTTTCAATACCGGAGTGCCTGGACAACAATCGGGTGTAAGGCCTTCTGTTGTAGTTCTTCCTCCGCATGACTATCAATATCCGACGGTGGATGAACAACTTCTGTGCAATCGCGATTATGATAACCTTGTGAATAGATTGAAAAAAATGGCTTTGAAAGATGATAAGCTGAAACTTGTAAGGGAAACGATCCAAAACGGAAATAAATATACATCCCGGCAATGTGTCGGAGTAATGAAAGCATTGGATTGGGATGAAGAACGTTTGGAGGTTCTCGGAATGATTGTTCCGGTTCTGGTCGATCGTGAAAATGATGATGAGATTGTAGAAAGCATGGATTTTCTTAGCGGAAAAGAGTCGGCAAGAAAAATATTGGATGAATATAAATGAAATTCATTATATGTATAATCCTCGTTCGTATGAGCGGGGATTTTTTGTGCCTTCGCCAAAATTCGCTATCTTTGCATCGTAAATTACACGTAAAGTGTACATATATTATAGATAAATAAAAGAATACTATAAATGAAGAATATCCGAAATTTCTGTATTATCGCTCATATCGATCATGGGAAATCGACTTTGGCCGACCGCTTGTTGGAGTATACCCAGACCGTGAAGATTACTGAAGGACAGATGCTTGATGATATGGACCTCGAACGTGAACGTGGTATCACAATCAAGAGTCATGCCATTCAGATGGAGTATAATTATAAAGGTGAAAAGTATATTTTAAATTTGATTGATACTCCGGGGCACGTCGATTTTTCATATGAGGTATCCCGTTCTATCGCTGCATGCGAAGGGGCTTTGCTGGTTGTCGATGCATCGCAGGGCGTTCAAGCTCAGACCATTTCCAACCTGTATATGGCTTTGGAACATGATTTGGAGATTATTCCGGTAATGAACAAGTGTGATATGGCAAGTGCCATGCCCGATGAAGTGGAAGATGAAATCATCGACTTGCTGGGTTGCGACCGTAGCGATATCATCCGTGCTTCGGGTAAGACCGGTATGGGAGTGGAAGAGATTCTTCAAGCTGTAGTGGAACGTATCCCGGCTCCGCAGGGTGACGAGAATGCTCCGTTGCAGGCTTTGATTTTCGATTCTGTATTCAATTCGTTCCGTGGTATCATCGCTTACTTCAAGGTGGTGAACGGTGTAATCCGTACGGGCGACAAGGTGAAGTTCTTCAATACCGGAAAAGAATATGATGCCGATGAGGTTGGTGTGCTGAAGATGGACTTGGTGCCGCGTAAGGAATTGCGTACAGGTGACGTAGGATATATCATTTCGGGTATCAAGACTTCGCGCGAGGTCAAGGTGGGGGATACCATCACGCATATTGCCAAACCTTGTGACAAGGCAATCGAAGGTTTCGAGGAAGTGAAGCCGATGGTGTTTGCCGGTGTCTATCCGATTGAGGCGGAAGATTATGAAAACTTGCGTGCTTCGCTCGAGAAGTTGCAGTTGAATGATGCTTCGCTGACTTTCCAACCGGAATCGTCATTGGCATTGGGATTCGGTTTCCGTTGCGGTTTCCTGGGATTGCTTCACATGGAAATCGTTCAGGAACGTCTCGATCGTGAGTTCGACATGAACGTAATTACAACTGTGCCGAACGTATCTTATATGGTATACGACAAGCAGGGCGGGGTACAGGAAGTACATAACCCGGGTGGTATGCCGGATCCGACACTGATCGACCATATCGAAGAGCCTTATATCGATGCATCCATCATCACACGTACCGATTATATCGGCCCTATCATGACTCTCTGTCTGGGCAAACGTGGTGAACTGGTACGTCAGGACTATATTTCGGGTAACCGTGTGGAACTGCATTACAAGATGCCGTTGGGGGAAATTGTAATCGACTTTTATGACAAGCTGAAGAGTATCTCGAAAGGTTACGCTTCGTTCGACTATCACCAGTCGGGTTTCCGTCCTTCCAAACTGGTGAAACTGGATATATTGCTGAATGGCGAATCGGTGGACGCCCTTTCTACACTGACTCATTTCGACAATGCTTACGACTTGGGTCGCCGTATGTGTGAGAAACTGAAGGAACTGATACCTCGTCAGCAGTTTGAAATTGCTATCCAAGCGGCCATTGGGGCCAAGATTATTGCTCGCGAAACCATCAAGGCCGTTCGAAAAGATGTAACGGCGAAATGTTACGGTGGTGATGTGAGCCGTAAACGTAAGTTGCTTGAGAAACAGAAACGGGGTAAGAAACGAATGAAGCAGATAGGTACAGTAGAAGTTCCTCAGAAAGCTTTCCTTGCTGTCTTAAAATTAGACTGATTCTCTTTTATGATAAAAAATGCCGGATTGCAACAAATGCATTCCGGCATTTTTTTGTATTATTTTAAATGATTGAGAATCAAGATAAAATAATTTTTTTAAAAAAAAGTTCATTTTTTTGTCAACAAAATAGCGGATATTGGCGTTAAAACAATGTGCATGCCGGATTTAGGAGCGGGGAAATGTGTGGGGTATGTTTTAGTTAACTATATTTATTAATCTTCCGCTACCTACCGTCGTAAATTTGGTGCGGATTAAAAAATGATCTGCTATGAAAGATCTATTGAGAACTTTTTCAGACGATCAGTTGATTAAGCTGTATCGTCAAGGCGATGAAATGGCATTCAATGAGTTGTATGCCCGGTATGAGAACGTTATTCGTACTACCATTCGTATGGTCGTCAAAGATGATGAGGAGGCATCTGATGTCTTTCAAGAGTATGTCCAACATACTTTTCTAAAAAAATTGAAAGGCACATACGAATGTAACGGATTCTTTTCTTCTTGGCAACGCCGGGTTTTGAAAAATTATCTTTGTAGCTATTTCCGGTCTTCTGACAGGAAAAAAAATATAAAGCTATGTCTTGAACAATATCCTGATATTTCCTTATATGAGGAAGATAGAGTAAGTGAAAGTAGGCATGAAGGAGGAAAATTGATTCGGGAATTGGTTGAAAGTCTGCCGGAAGAATATAGAAAACTTATTTTAATGAGATCCTTTGCAGATATGACGTATCAGGAAATGTCTGAATGTACAGGAATAAACCGTTCAACCTTAGTCGCGAGGGTAAAACATGCACAACATCTTCTAAAGCAAATGTTAAAAGAAAAAGGATATGATTATTACCTCTGATTAATTTTACTTTTTTTAATGAGAAAAACTCCGTTAACGTTACCAATAAAACAATTTTTATAGTACATTTGCCTCGAATTTGTAAAGTTGGGTTTGCAAACATGGTAAATAACATTAAACATCTTGGTATTGTGGAAAGCATAAACGGTTCTTACGTCAAGGTAAGAATCAGCCAGAGTTCTGCTTGTTCCTCGTGCAGTGTGAAAGGACATTGTAGCGTTTCCGAGACAAAAGAAAAACTGATTGATGTATTCAATAAGAATGAAGTTACCTGTCAGGTAGGTGAACGTGTTATGATTGTTGGTACTACATCAATGGGGATGAAGGCTGTATTTTGGGCATTTGTCCTACCTTTTCTTTGGCTCATGACGGTATTGGTCCTGATACTTCACTTTACAGGAAATGAACCTGTAGCGGCATTGGCATCTTTGGGGAGTCTGATACCATACTATCTTGTAATTTATTTATGTAGGCACAAACTGACACGTACATTTACCTTTACCTTAGAATCTATTGTGTAATCTATAATTAAATTAATAAACTAACTTTATATTTATGAACTTAATTTTGGTTGCAGTAATTTCATTGGGAGCTATCGGCTTGATTGCAGCTGTAATCTTGTACGCCACTTCCAAGAAGTTTGCTGTTTATGAAGATCCGCGAATTGCTCAGGTTGCTGAGGTTCTTCCTCAGGCCAACTGTGGAGGATGCGGTTATCCGGGATGTTCAGGTTTTGCTGCTGCTTGCGTTAAAGCCGGATCGTTGGAGGGAAAACTGTGTCCGGTAGGTGGTCAGCCTACAATGGAGAAAGTCGCTAGTATTTTGGGGTTGGAAGCAGCTGCTTCCGAGCCGAAGGTAGCGGTTGTTAGATGTAACGGTACTTGTGCCAATCGTCCGAAAGTAACTCAGTACGATGGTGTACGTTCATGTGCTGTGGCTAACTCTACTTACGGCGGTGAAACTGGTTGTACATTCGGTTGTTTGGGTTGTGGCGATTGTGTGACTGCATGTCAGTTTGATGCGATACACATGAATCCGGAAACCGGTCTGCCTGAGGTTGACGAAAACAAGTGTACTGCGTGTGGAGCTTGTAGCAAAGCTTGTCCGCGTAACATCATCGAAATTCGTCCGAAGGGTAAGAACAACCGCCGTGTGTATGTACAGTGTGTAAATAAGGACAAGGGAGCTGTTGCCCGCAAGGCCTGTACCGCTGCTTGTATCGGTTGTGGTAAATGTGTAAAAGTTTGTCCTTTCGAAGCTATTACTTTGGAAAACAATTTGGCTTATATCGATCCTGCCAAATGTAAATCTTGCCGTAAATGTGAGATGGAATGTCCTCAGAATGCAATCATTGCTGTAAACTTCCCTCCGCGTAAACCGAAACCGGCTGAAACGGCTACTACTGCAAATGCAACAAAACCGGTAGCGGAAACTTCGAAAACAGAAACGGTTGCTCCAAAAGCTGATGCAACTGTTGCTCCGAAGGTAGAAACTCCTGTAGTGGAAGCTCCAAAGGCTGAAATTCCGAAAGCTGAGGCATAATCAAAATCTATTCGTAAACAATTAATAAAGATATTAAAGTGAAGACATTTAGAATTGGTGGAGTTCATCCAGCAGAAAATAAATTGTCGGCCGGTAAAGCCATCGAAACATTGGGACTGCCGAAACAGGCGGTTTTCCCTTTGTCGCAGCATATCGGTGCTCCTGCTACACCTATTGTCAAGAAAGGTGATGTAGTAAAGGTGGGTACCAAGATTGCTGAGGCTGGTGGTTTCGTATCGGCAGCTATCTTCTCTTCTGTTTCCGGTAAGGTGAACAAGATAGATAGCGTTATCGATGCAAGCGGTTATCGCAAGCCCGCTATTTTCATCGATGTTGAAGGTGATGAATGGGAAGAATCAATCGATCGCAGCACTACTTTGGTCAAGGATTGTCTGCTTTCGCCGGAAGAAATTGTCGCTAAGATAAAGAATGCCGGTGTGGTAGGTATGGGTGGTGCTTGTTTCCCGACTCATGTAAAATTGTCGCCTCCTCCGGGTTGTAAGGCGGAGTGTGTAATCATCAATGCAGTAGAGTGTGAACCTTATCTGACTGCCGACCATCGTCTGATGCTTGAAAAGGCTGATGAGATTTTGGTAGGTGTGTCTATTTTGATGAAAGCTGCAAAGGTTTCAAAAGGATATATCGGTATTGAAAACAACAAGCCGGATGCTATCAAACTGATGACTGCGAAGTCTGTCAACTATGCTGGTATCGTAGTCGTTCCTCTGAAGGTTAAATATCCTCAGGGAGGTGAAAAACAGCTTATCGATGCTGTAATCGGCCGTCAGGTTCCTGCTCCTCCTGCAATTCCTATCAATGTAGGTGCAGTGGTTCAGAACGTAGGTACCGCTTATGCCGTTTATGAAGCTGTACAGAAGAACAAACCTTTGTTTGAACGTGTGGTTACCGTTACAGGTAAGTCACTGAAGAACCCTTCCAACTTCCTGACCCGTATGGGTACTCCGATGAGCCAGCTGATTGATGCTGCCGGTGGTCTTCCCGAAGATACTGGTAAGGTTATTGGTGGTGGTCCGATGATGGGTAAGGCTTTGGTGAATACAGAAGTTCCTATCTGTAAAGGTAGTTCAGGTGTGTTGATTATGAACGACAAGGAAGCACGCCGTGGCGAACCTCAGTCCTGTATCCGTTGTGCGAAGTGTGTAAGCGCTTGTCCGATGGGGTTGGAGCCGTACTTGTTGGCTACTTGCTCGGCTCATGGCGATTGGGAACGCGTGGAACATGAAATGATTATGTCATGTATCGAATGTGGTTCCTGTCAGTTTACTTGTCCTTCACATCGTCCGATGTTGGACTATATCCGTTTAGGAAAAGGTAAGGTGGGCGGTATCATCCGTGCACGTAATGCTAAAAAATAAGTCTAGAAAATTATGGCAAACAAATTAATAGTTTCATTATCGCCCCACGTGCATAACAATGACAGCGTACAGAAAAACATGTACGGTGTGCTCATTGCTCTGATACCTGCCTTGCTTGTATCATTCTATATGTTCGGGTTGGGTGCAGTTATCGTCACGCTGACTTCGGTCATTGCGTGTGTTTTCTTCGAATGGGCTATTACCAAGTTCATTCTGAAACGCGAACGTACTACTATCATGGATGGTTCGGCTATCTTGACCGGTGTCCTGTTGGCTTTTAACCTTCCTTCAAACCTTCCTTTGTGGATTATCATTATCGGTGCCCTTGCTGCTATCGGTATCGGTAAGATGACTTTCGGTGGATTGGGATGTAACCCGTTCAACCCGGCATTGGTTGGTCGTATCTTCCTGTTGATTTCATTCCCTGTACAGATGACTTCATGGCCGGAAGTCGGTCAGCTTACAAGTTATACAGATGCTACAACTACTGCCACTCCATTGGCATTGATGAAGATGGCTGTACATGGTGATACTTCTGCTTTGGAACAACTGCCGGATACTTTGACATTGTTCTTGGGTAATAATCCGGGATCTTTAGGTGAGGTGAGTGCCTTGGCTTTGTTGCTCGGTCTTATCTATATGCTGTGGAAAAAGATTATAACATGGCATATTCCGGTATCGATCATTGCTACTGTATTTGTATTCTCTGGTCTGATGCACTTGGTTGATTCTACAGCTTATGCATCTCCGTTGGCTCATCTGTTCACCGGTGGTCTGATGTTGGGTGCTATCTTCATGGCAACCGATTATGTAACATCTCCAATGACACACAAAGGTATGATTATCTATGGTGTGGCAATCGGTTTCCTGACAGTTGTGATCCGCTTGTTCGGTGCTTATCCGGAAGGTATGTCATTCGCAATCTTCATCATGAATGCATTCACTCCGTTGATCAACACTTATTGCAAACCTAAACGTTACGGGGAGGTAGTGAAGAAATGAAAAAGCTTGAATCATCATTAAAGAATATGGCATTGGTTTTGACTGGTTTTTCAGTTATTGCCGGTGGTTTGCTGGGATGGGTTAACGACGTAACTGCCGGTCCTATCGCTGAAGCAAATGCAAAGACCTTAAGTGACGCTATTAAAGTGGTTGTTCCGGGTTTCGACAATAATCCTGCCGAAGCGCCTGATACAATCGATGTAAACGGTGTCAAGTATATCGTTTATAAAGCAACAAAAGGTGATGAGTTTATCGGTGCAGCCGTACAGTCTTCTTCCAATGGTTTCGGTGGTGCATTGACTGTATTGGTAGGTTTTGATGCTGATGGAAAAATTATTGATTACTCTCTGTTGAGCCATGCTGAAACTCCGGGATTGGGTTCCAAGGCTGCCGATTGGTTCAAGAAAGGAGGCAAAGGTGATATCACAGGTAAGAATCCGGGAGAAACACCTTTGACAGTAAGCAAGGATGGCGGTCAGATTGATGCCATCACAGCTTCTACCATTACATCACGTGCTTTCCTGTTGGCAGTGAACAATGCGTATGCAGCTTATAAGAACCAGCATGTAGATGCAGCCAGCGGCGCTACCCAGCAGGCAGCTCCTGCTCCGGCAGCACAGACCGATTCTACTCAGGTTGCTGTGGATACTACAAAAGTTGTAACTAATAAATAAGAAAGGAGCGGACTATGAATAATTTTAAAGTTTTGATGAACGGGATTGTAAAAGAAAATCCTACGTTTGTACTCCTTTTGGGTATGTGTCCTACCTTGGGTACTACTTCTTCAGCTATCAACGGTATGGGTATGGGACTTGCTACCTTGTTCGTGCTTGTTTGTTCGAATGTGGTAATCTCACTTATCAAGAAATTGGTTCCGGATATGGTTCGTATCCCTATCTTTATTGTGGTAATTGCCTCTTTCGTAACTTTGCTGCAGATGCTCATGCAGGCTTACGTGTCGGACTTGTACGCAACATTGGGCTTGTTTATTCCGTTGATCGTAGTAAACTGTATCCTGTTGGGACGTGCCGAAGCGTTTGCTGCCAAGAACAGCCCGTTGTCGTCATTCTTCGATGGTTTGGGCATGGGACTTGGTTTTACTATCGCCCTGACATTGTTGGGTGGTGTACGTGAATTCCTTGGAACAGGAAAGATATTCAATCTTACCGTTATGCCTGAAAACTACGGTATGTTGCTGTTTGTACTTGCTCCGGGTGCATTTATCGCATTGGGCTATTTGATTGCTATCGTTAATCGCTTGAAGAAAGCATAACTCCTAAAAGAAAGTAGATATGGAATATATATTGATATTTATCACCGCTATTTTTGTGAACAACGTAGTGTTGTCACAATTCCTCGGTATCTGTCCGTTCTTGGGGGTATCCAAGAAGGTTGAAACCGCAATGGGTATGGGAGCTGCCGTAGCATTCGTGTTGACATTGGCTACCATCGTAACATATGCGATCCAGCATTTCGTGCTTAATCCTTTCCATTTGGAATATTTGCAGACAATTGCTTTTATCCTTGTCATTGCGGCATTGGTACAGATGGTGGAAATCATTCTGAAGAAAGTATCTCCGGCCTTGTATCAGGCTTTGGGTGTGTTCCTTCCATTGATTACAACCAACTGTTGTATTCTTGGTGTAACTATCTTGGTTATCCAGAAAGACTATGATTTGCTGACAGGTGTCGTTTATGCATTCTCTACAGCTATCGGTTTTGCTTTGGCATTGGTTGTCTTTGCAGGTATCCGTGAGCAGCTGATTCTGGTAAACATCCCTAAAGGTATGCGTGGTATGTCTATCGCTTTGGTCACTGCCGGTTTGCTGGCAATGGCTTTCATGGGATTCTCAGGCGTAGACAAAGGTTTGGCCGTTTTGTTCGGACTCCAGTAATCTGAAAAGAATCGTTAGTTATTCAAAATAGGCCGGAGGGAGAAAGTGCTGTAGATGTGACAAATCGATGGCAACTTTTCTCCCTCCGGTTTTTGTCTGCTATTTTTAAAGGCTTTTTATATGTTTATCGAGAATTATTTGTATTTTTGTCGCTAGAAGAAATTCGATTTATAAAGCCTTTAAACATGAAAGATAGAATTTTAGTTACTGGTGGTACCGGTTATATCGGTTCACACACTGTAGTAGAGCTGCAAAACAGCGGATATGACGTAGTTATCGTCGATAATTTGTCTAATTCTCGTGCAGAAGTTGTCGACAGTATTGAAAAGATTACAGGCATTCGTCCCGCATTCGAAAAAGTGGATTGTTTGGATTTCGCCGGTTTGGAAGGCGTGTTCAAGAAATACGAAGGTATCAAGGGTATCATTCATTTCGCAGCGAGCAAGGCAGTAGGTGAATCGGTTCAGAAACCGTTGCTTTACTACCGTAATAACCTGGTATCATTGATCAATTTATTGGAACTGATGCCGAAATACAATGTTCCGGGTATCATTTTCTCTTCTTCATGTACAGTATATGGTCAGCCGGACATTTTGCCGGTAACCGAAGCTGCTCCAATCAAGAAGGCAGAATCTCCTTATGGTAATACGAAACAGATTAACGAGGAGATTATCCGTGATACTATCGCTTCAGGTTCGCCTATCCATGCTATCCTGTTGCGTTACTTCAACCCGATCGGTGCACATCCAACCGCTTTGATCGGTGAATTGCCTAATGGTGTACCGCAGAACCTGATTCCTTATCTGACTCAGACTGCTATCGGTATCCGTGAAAAATTGAGCGTATTTGGTGATGATTATAATACTCCGGATGGATCATGTATCCGCGACTATATCTATGTAGTCGATTTGGCTAAGGCTCACGTAATCGCTATGGACCGTATCTTGAAGAGCAGACAGAAAGATAAGGTTGAAGTGTTCAATATCGGTACCGGCCGTGGCGTTTCAGTATTGGAACTGATTCATGCTTTCGAATCGTCAACAGGCGTGAAACTGAACTATCAGATTGCAGGGCGTCGTGCAGGAGATATCGAACAGGTTTGGGCAGATCCTACCTATGCTAACAACGAATTGGGTTGGAAGGCAGAAACCTCAATTGAAGATACTTTGCGTTCCGCTTGGAAATGGCAGCTGAAACTCCGTGAAGACGGAATCCAGTAATTCTTCGGTGTTAATTGAAAATAAATTAAAGATATTATAAACAATAACGTTTTTAATACGTTATTATACATGCAGGGCACTTTAAAGCGTTTAAGTGTATGTGAATACATTCAAACGGGTCATCCCTGTGATGAGAAGTGCTAATTGCATAGTAGTTTTGTCGTGTTTTATTTTGTGTTTGTGTTGTAGCTGTTCCTCGACGTGAGTCGGGGAACAGTTTTTTTATATTGTAGGGACACAGCATCATGTTCTTGCTCTTCGATTTGTATATTTCCCCGAAAACCTCTAATTTCGCAACCGATTTCATAAATCAAGGGAATGGGACTTCCCTGTTATAAACCGCTAATTGAGTAGCTGATAGTTCCTGCCTTAGTCCGATTTCCGATAAATCGGGCAGGAGTTATGTACTCTATCTTTAGAATGGCGGTCTGGATTATTTCCCAACTATTTTCCGAAAGATGATACATGATGCTCCTGTTCTGATTGGAGAGGGGCTGGTATTGTATTGTCGAACACAACAGAAAAGTAAATGAAAATGTACAAGAACAAAACTTCCTGGACCACACGTTTTGTCCAGTTCCCTTTATTGACATACCTCGTGAAATGGTTGTTGCTTTCGGGGATTGCCGGTGCTTGCATCGGTTCGGCATCAGCCTTGCTTCTGGTTTCGTTGAACTGGGCTACCGATTACCGGGAGAACCATCTGTGGATTATCGCATTGCTACCTTTGGCCGGACTCGTAATCGGATTGATGTATCATTATCTGGCTGGAACTGCATCACGGGGGAATAATTTTCTGATAGAGGAAATTCGTTCTCCACACGATATTATCCCGTTCCGTATGGCACCGCTTGTCTATATAGGAACGGTGCTGACTCATCTGTTCGGTGGTTCGGCAGGACGGGAAGGTACAGGCGTACAAATGGGTGGAGCTATAGCCGACCGTTTCTCCAAACTGTTGCATTTGCATCGACGCGACCATCGGGTGATGGTTCTGATTGGAATCAGTGCCGGGTTCGCTTCGGTGTTCGGTACTCCGTTGGCCGGTGCTGTATTCGGTCTGGAAGTGATAGTTGTGGGACGGATGCGCTATGAATCTATTCTGCCGGCTTTCCTTTCTGCTGCATTTGCACATCTCACTTGTCATGCGTGGGGAGTGGCTCATACCCATTATCCTGAACCGGTAGTGCCACATCTCGATATTGCCAATATCTTGTGGGTGGCTTTGGCGGGAGTCGCTTTCGGGGTTGTGGCGATGTTCTTTTCACGTTCCATCGGATTTTGGGGGAGTTTAGGAAAAAGATGCATAAAATACCCTCCGTTGCGTCCGTTGGTAGGAGGTATCATTATTGCTTTGGCGGTTTGGACGTTGGGGACGACTAAGTATATCGGTCTGGGAGTTCCAACCATTGTCGATTCGTTCAGTCAACAACAGATGTGGTACGATTTTCTGTTGAAACTGATATTTACTACCTTTACGATCGGTGTCGGTTTCAAAGGTGGGGAAGTTACACCGCTCTTTTTTGTCGGAGCAACGTTGGGAAGTGCCTTGTCGGCTATAATACCTTTGCCGATGAGCCTTTTAGCCGGACTTGGTTTTGTGGCCGTGTTTGCCGGAGCTACCAATACACCGATAGCCTGTACGTTGATGGGGATCGAACTCTTCGGAGCCGAACCGGGTATTTACCTTGGTATCGCATGTGTGGTGGCATATCTGTTTTCCGGGCATACAGGAATCTATACAGCTCAGGTTGTCGGCAGTCCGAAACATCAATTGTTTATCCGTCAGAAAGGAAAAACGTTGCAGGAATAATGTGCCTGATGTGATTAATATTCGGTGTGTCATGGTCATTTAATTGATATAGTTCAAGAAATCGGCAGTATTTAAGATAGATTTAATCTAAACCTATTTGTTTTCGGTAGGATTGCTGTAATTTTGCGCCCGATTTAGAGGAAAGATAGGTATGGCAAAGATAAAGGAAATGACAGCGGGACCCTCACTGCCGCTGATTTTCAATTTCACATTGCCCCTGTTGTTGGGCAATCTGCTGCAACAGACTTATTCGTTGGTCGATGCAGCTATCGTTGGAAAATTTTTGGGTATTAATGCATTGGCATCTGTCGGAGCAAGTACTTCGGTTGTGTTTCTGATTCTCGGATTCTGTAACGGTTGTTGCGGTGGATTCGCTATTCCTGTGGCGCAGAAGTTTGGGGCCAGGGATTACCTGGCGATGCGTCGCTTTGTGTCTGTCAGCTTGAAACTTGCTGCAGGTATGTCGTTGGCTGTTGCATTGATTACGAGTCTGCTCTGTGCATTTATCTTACGAAGCATGCAGACTCCGGAAAATATTTTCGACGGTGCCTATTATTACCTGCTGATTACCTTCATCGGAGTGCCATGTACCTTTTTCTATAACCTGCTTTCCAGTATCATCCGTGCTTTGGGCGATAGCAAGACTCCGTTTTGGTTCCTTCTTTTCTCTACTGTTCTCAATATCCTTCTCGACCTGTTCTGTATCTTAGTACTCGGTTGGGGAGTAGCTGGAGCTGCCATCGCTACGGTTTTCTCACAGGGATTGTCGGCTGTGCTCTGTTATCACTATATGTATCGGAAATTCGATATTTTGAAAACAATGGCTGCCGACCGGAAGTTCCGTCCCGATCTGGCAAAACAATTGCTCGGAATCGGTGTGCCCATGGGATTGCAGTTCTCTATCACGGCTATCGGTAGTATCATGATGCAGAGTGCCAACAATGCTTTGGGAACAGCTTGTGTGGCTGCCTTTACTGCTGCCATGCGAATCAAGATGTTCTTCATGTGTGCGCTCGACAGTTTGGGTATGGCGATGGCTACTTATAGCGGACAGAACTATGGGGCCGGTAAGCCCGACCGTATCTGGCAGGGCATCAAGTCGGCTGCTTTGATGATGATGATTTACATAGCCGTGGTGAATGTGATTATCTGGGGATGGGCGGAGAATTTTGCTACACTTTTCATTGATTCCAGCGAATCGTTGGTGCTTGCCTTGACTGCCCAATTTGTTCATGTCAATGTATCGTTCTTCCCGTTGCTCGGTTTGTTGAGTATCTTGCGTTACTCTATCCAGGGTGCAGGATACACTAAGCTGGCTATGTTTTCGGGAGTTTCAGAAATGGTGGCACGAATACTGATTTCCGTTATCGCCGTGCCTATCTGGGGATTCTGGGGAATCTGTTTCGGTGACCCGACCGCATGGCTGTTTGCCTGTGCATTTCTGATTCCGGCATTTACGTATGTGTATCGTCGTCTGCATGTTATTGTAGCCAAGGAACAGCGTGTCTGAACCTTATCAGTTGCGGATGGGCAGTCTTTTCCATAGCCAGGCCGGTATCAGTTTCCAGAAGAATACGAGGATGCGGTATCTTCCATCGATGACCAATACCCGTTTGTGTCGTTTCAGTCCTTTTACAATCGATTGGGCAACCTTCTCGGGGCGCATCAGCATGGGGTAGTGCTTGCTGTCGTTGAGGATGGCCGTGGCGACGAAACCGGGACGGATGTCGGTAAAAGTAATCTGTAGTTTCTTCATGCGTGCCAACTGTTCCAGCGCATCGATGTAGGTATTCTGAAACCGTTTGGTCGCCGAATAGGATGGGGCGATTCCCAAGCCTTTGGTTCCTGCGATGGAACTGATTACAGCCAGATGTCCGCCACCATGCTGTTGGAAATAACGGAAAGCTGTGGTAACCATCCGAGTAAAGCCGGTACCGTTTGTTTCCAGAGTATTCAATTCAATTTCTTTTTCCAATTCGAAATTCTGTTTCCCTATGCCGGAGCTGTGCAGATACAGATTCATTCCACCGACTTCATCAATCAGTTTCATCAGTTCTTCATCGGCTTCTTCCTTGCAGATATCTATGACACGGATGGAGATTCGTTCGGGAGCTTCCGACCGGATTTCCTTCAATAGTTCTTCCCGGCGTCCAGCTATTCCCAATCGCCATCCTTCTTTCAACAGAATCATCGCTACTTCATATCCGATTCCGGATGTGGCTCCTACAATGACGGCTTTTTTTTCTCTGGTCTGTTCCATAAGTTGATTCAGTTTATCGGTTCGGTTCAACGGTTGCTTCTGATTTCATACATGAAGGTTTCGGATGCGGGGGCATCTTCAGCTCCTTGGGCATAATAGAATTTTCCTTCGAATGGCATCTGTTCACTCAACGGACGAAGTTCCTTGGTGAGATGGGCGCAGAACGTGTTATATGAATGGTTGTTCATGCGTCGTCCGGCATCATCACGATAAATGGTTACATAATGGTTGAGCGGACGGGCGTGTATCAGTTGGTTGATTTCCAAAGCCAACCCCCTTGCTTCTTGAGGAGAAATTCGGTCGAAAAGATTGGAAAGGTTGAATACTATCAGTTCCGATAGGACCGAATGTGAGGACCAGAACTTGACAGGTACGGCAGCCAGTCGCGGATAGAAGCTTGTCAATGCGTGGTGATAGGCCTCTGTCTCGAAGAATTTACGGGCCATGTCATCCATTTCTTCAGTCGGATAGATGCCAAGGTATGCCAGGTCCAGGTGAGGCTGACGGCGGCAACAGTCGATAAATGCCAGTCCGGAGGCTCCGCTTTCATAACTGAGATCGCAGAATACGATTCGTCCCGATACGTTGTGGATGGCTGTGTTCAACCAGTTTCCGCTGGTTTCGAACAAGGCTTTGGCTGCAGAATATTGTCGGCACATGTAGTAGAACGAATACAGGTCTATATGTTCCTTTGCTGAGAGTTCGACAGAGTTTTTTTCAGTTGTCGGGAAGTCAAAACGTCCGTAGGCTGTTAGTTCCCGGGCATACGTATCATTCAACTGATGTGTTTCCAATACGTTCCGATATGCTTTTGCGACAATAGTTTCGAACGGCTTGTAGAAGTGTGCCGGTAGTTCGTAATTGTCGGTCTTCAAATCCCATGCTTCCCCGTATTCGGGAAGGTCAAAATCTCCCTTGCAGAACGAATCTACATCGGTTTCGATATAGCCGTTGTGTAGCCGTATGTATTCCATCAGTTTGTAGAAAGTGATATTCGCTCCGAGTATTTCCGGGTTTCCGGTCAGGAAGAGCTGCTTACGAGCACGGGTAATTGCAACGTTCAGTTTGCGGTCAATCCAGAACTCACCTTCACGGAACGTGTTAGCAGTAAGGAAATTCAACTGACCGAAATTACGGATGGTAAACGAATAGATGATTACATCGCGCTGGCTGCCTTGGTAACGTTCGACCGTATCAATGGAGATATCGTTAAGGGCAGGGATGCCAAGCTTTCCGATTTCCTTGCGTATCATTGCTATCTGATTGCGGTAAGGTACGATTACTCCTACCGTCTTGTTCGGGTTGAAGTTGTCGGATGTCAGCCTGTATATCCGTTGCAACAATGCGGCTACAATGCGTGCTTCGTTCAGATTCGTCTTTTCCGAATAGGTCGAGAGTTCAGGAGCGGCTGTCGGGATGAAAACCATACGGCGGTTCATCACCAGACGATCCAGATTGTCGTTCGGCTCTTGATTGGTGGAATAGGGCAACACTTCTTCCTGATGAGGGAGTGGAACAGGCTCCAACTGCTCACGGAAGTAGAAAGCATGGTTCGGAAATTCGGATATGGCCGGATGCATACGGCCTTGCTTGTGCAGAATACTGTGGAAGGCTTCATCGCTTTGTTTGTAAAGTCGCTCGAAAAGCGAACTTCTGCAGTCGTTCAGACCGATTTGCTGTAGTAACGGATCGGTTACCTGTGCTTCCTCTGCACTTTGTTGGGCAATGGCAGGAAGCTGCTTGTAGTCGCCGATAAGGATGAATTTATCTATGGCATTCTCCCGTTCGTGACGGGCTGCAAGAATCCCGATCAGATCGGGCTCCAATATCTGTGAGGCCTCGTCGATAATGGCAAGGGAGAAATGTTTCAAATTGAACAGATACAGTTTCCCGTTGATGGCTGTTGTGGTTCCTACAAAGATACGGGTACGGTTGATTTTCTGTTGGATGTCCACCATCTTGGGGCAGTCATTGAGACTATTCTTCAATAAGTAAGGAACGAAACGTTTGTCACACGACAGCTCATTACCGATGCGGAAGAACGGAGTATGTTCCGCTATACCCGAATCGACCAACATTGCACAGATTTCATCGACAGCCCGGTTGGTATAGGATAGTAACAGAAGAGACGCTTCCGGATCAGTCAAAGCCTCTTCTACCATGTATCGCAATGCACACGAAGTCTTTCCGGTTCCTGGAGGGCCTACCAGCAGGAAATAGTCGTCGCTCTGTTTTTCTTTCAGAATCAGCTCATCGAAACGTCCGTATGAGCCGTTGAGTGTACGGGAAGTGTTACGGGTGGGAGTACGGAGTCCCAGCAACAATTCCTTCCGGTCGGCTCGTGCATAAAGAAAAGAGTACAATCCCCTTAATCCGTTGGTTGCCGAAATGTCCGAAGCATCATGTTCAATGGCAAATACTTCCTCTTTCCCGCCGATGATATCCTTGTTTTGCTGTCCGTTACGCAGAAGTATGGTAATGCTTTCGGGACGGATTTCTTGGATATTGCCTTTCATCAGAATCTGTTTGCGTACATCGGGCTCACCTTTATATGCATAGAAAACAATGATATCGCCTGTACGGAAATTAGGCAGGAAGTCTTCTTCCTGTTGCGGTATATTCAGTTCAATTATATCGTATCCTTTGTTCGGTGCACTCTTTCGTTTGTCGGTTATAGTCAGACCAAGCAGTATATTTCCCGACTCAATTTTCTCTGCCAAAGGTGTATGCCATAGGCTTGCGAATCCGCTTGACGGATCGGTATTTCCTCCGGTCTTGTTTAGAAGCTGTTCTTTGGCTACGAAGGTATAGAAACGGTTGAAGTAAGCACGTTCCAACGGAGTGCAGCGTTTCAATGTTCGGATGGTTTCTTCCAGTTGAGGTTCCTGATAGTCGGTCCATAGTTTGGAATGTACCTGGGCTTCATTCAACAGATCGGTAGAAAGTTCCTCGACAACCTTGCCGATAGCACCTTCACTCAAAGCGGTTTCGTTTACTACTATCTTGTTGCGTAGCATCATTGCCTCACGGAAAAGACGTTCGGAAAAATGTTCGATCATCAATCCGTCGGGGTAACGTGAATAGAGTAGAAAGGTCTGCAAATCGCCAGTTTCCTTTCCGAAGTTATACATCAGTACACCTTGATAGAGCATCATCTGAATGAAATGTTCTTCCTTGTGACGGCGGTTGAACTCATCGCGTTTTCCCGATTTCTGTTCGATAAGAACCTTGAAGTCTTTCTGCAACATATCGGTACGTCCTTGCAGGCCGAGACGCTCGCAGATAAAAGAGGCTTCGAGCAAGGTTTTGTGTTTGTCGAACGACTGGATGTTGCGTGGCAATACATCGTGTACAAACGAGCGTATGTTCATCATTTGGCTCTGTGCATCCGAATGGAATTGGGATGGAATAGAACAGGTGCAGAACTCCAATGCTGCAGTGGCAAAGAATTTCTTCAAGGTAGTAGCATAGTCTACAGGAGTCGCTCCATCCTCGTTGATGTAATCATTGAGGAACTGGCTGGCAAGGTTACCCAAAAGAATCGGGGCAGTGTTGGCGCGTGGCTTTATCTTGTTGATAAAATAGTTGTACGGATGATGGCCGTATTGTTGGAAACAGTTGGCCAGCGAACTGATATCAATTAGGAAATCGGGCTGGACTACAATCAGACCGGGTATATAATGATTCTCTTCGTCCACACGAACATCGAGCAAATTGAGCTGCAGATTTTCTGAAAGCAAATCTTTTACGTACAATAAATCTCCGTTGTATCCGCCTTTTTCAAAATTGATAATGATGAAAGGATCATCCTCGCTGTCGGTAGCTGCAGAAATCTGGCTGTCGTTCCAACTTGTTACCGATGCGCGGACGTAGGGTATGTGCGACAACCGTGTCCCTTTGTATGGTCGGTTGGAGTGGGGGATTTCCGGAAGAAATACTGAAGGGATATCTTCTTCGAAAGCCAATGAAATGAAACGGACGATTGCCCGCAGATCGTAGAGATATTCCTCCATCACCGGTTGGAAGTCGTCGCGCATAGCCGCATTGCAGTTACGACGCATGGTCTGGATGGCATATTTGTCGGATGGAGTCATCCGCTTTTCCTTGCATACGTAGTCTAGTCGGGAGAACATATTGGCGAAGGTAAACGTAACTCCTGAAGTCAGTTCATAGCAAGCCTGCTCCAATACTTTATACAGGAGGATGTATTTTGCCCGGATGTTGTCGGGAGCGGCGGCTGGTTGTCGGTGAATCTTTTCGATACGGTTGAAAAGGTCGAACGACTGTAATTCTATATGATTGTTGGATGTTGTCGGCATCTGGTACTAATCTTCATTGATGAATTTCATCCAAAGATACGATTTTTTAGCGAAACGTGCGAGTTTGTTTTCATTGGTAAGTTTAAGGTCGGTTCAGCTTGAATTGTAGAGCAAATCAGGAATACTTAATCTATATGTGTGAAATTGTTTCGGTTAATAGTCATAGTACACTGCAGTTTGAGCAAAAAAAAGGTGAAAGCAAAATAAAGCTGCTTTCACCTTAACAGATTGTATATTATGTAGTTGGATGCTTTAAAAATTTTTTATTCAAAGCTATTTTCGGAGATAGTGTAATCGCCTGCTTTCTCCGTAATGATGTGTTGCAGTTCTTCGATGCTCAATGGTGCATCCTTGTATTCGACAACAGCAACCGGAGGATCGAGGGTTACCGTTACCTTCGCATCGGCGATGGTACTCAATGCCTTTTCTACATGCATACGGCAATGGTTGCACATCATTCCCTCTATCTTGTATTCCTTATGGATGATAGATGTTTCTGTTTCTACAACCGGATTCTGCATGGTTTTCTGTGGCATAGATAATGTTTCTTCCATAACCTTCTCAACTGCTGTCGGCTCCGGGTCGGCGTTATTGCTTGTCGCACAGCTCTGACCGATACGTTTGTTGCGCAGACGCAGACTGTTGGTTACTACACTGACACTACTCATTGCCATAGTCGCTCCCGCAATCATCGGATTCAAAAGGAAACCGTTGATAGGATAGAGGATTCCGGCAGCGATAGGAACACCGATCAGGTTATAGATGAAAGCCCAAAACAGATTCTCGCGGATGGTACGTACGGTCAGTACCGACAGACGGATGGCATCCGAAATTTTGGTCAGATCGGATGATATGATGGTCATCTTGGCTACATCCATAGCGATATCACTGCCTTTACCCATCGCAATACTCAAATCGGCCTGTGCCAAAGCTGCACTGTCGTTGATGCCGTCGCCAACCATGGCCACCCGATGTCCTTCAGCCTGAAGCTTCTTCACATATTCGGCTTTCTGCTGCGGAAGCACTTCAGCTTCGAAACGGCGAATACCTGCTTCTTTTGCAATAGTCTCGGCTGTAGTCCGATTATCTCCGGTAAGCATTACCACTTCGATTCCTTGTTTCTGCAAATCGGCGATAGCTGTCTTCGAACTTTCCTTGATGCGGTCGGTAATGGCTGCAACTGCCAATGCATCCTTTTCATCTGCAAACCAGATAACAGTCTTCGATTCGTTCTTGAAGCGGTCGGCAGCCTGTTGCAGTTCGGCCGGAATGGTGATTTTGCATTCTTCCATCATCCTTTGGTTTCCCGACAGATAAAGCATGCCGTTTATCCGTCCTTTCACACCTTCGCCGGTGATGCTTTCGAAACTATTTACGGGCAGGATTTCGGTATTCAGATAATCGGTTACGGCTGTGGCAAGCGGATGTTCCGATTGTTTTTCCAGACTATAGAAAGCCTGACGGATGGATTTGTCGTCGGTGGTCCAGACCAGATCGGTAACTTTCGGTTTACCTTCGGTAATGGTTCCTGTCTTGTCGAGTACGATGGTATCAACCTTCCGTGCTATTTCGAGACTTTCCGCGTCTTTGATCAGGATTCCTTGTTCGGCACCTTTACCGATACCCACCATGATGGCGGTAGGAGTAGCCAGTCCCAAAGCACAAGGACAAGCAATAATCAGTACCGTAACGGCTGCCAACAATCCGTGGGTGAAACCGTTCTCAGGGTCGAGTATGAGCCAAAGAATGAACGATATCAGGGCAATGCACATAATCGTAGGAACGAATATTCCGGCAATCTTATCGACCAGTTTCTGTACCGGAGCCTTGCTGCCTTGGGCATCCTGAACCATCTTGATGATGTGTGCCAACATGGTATCGGCTCCCACTTTCTCGGCTTTGAAGCAGAAACTTCCTTTCTGATTGATTGTACCTGCAAAAACCGGACTGCCTGTCTGCTTGTTTACCGGAACAGGTTCGCCGCTCAGCATACTTTCATCGACATACGAAGCACCTTCAGTTACCGAACCGTCAACGGCAATCCGTTCACCCGGTCGTACCAGTACGATGTTTCCAACTGCCAGTTGTTTGATATCGATTTCCTTTTCACTGCCATCGGCGTTCAGGACTGTAACCGTTTTAGGCTGCAAACCCATCAGTTTCTTGATGGCGGCAGATGTATTGCCCTTGGCGCGCTCTTCAAGCAGTCGTCCTAATAAAATGAAAGCGATGATAACACTGGCGGCTTCGAAATGAACATGTGGGGTAACCCCTCTTGAAATCCAGAATTCAGGGAAAAAGAGATTGAACAGACTGAAAAGGTAAGCGATGCCGGTACTGTTGGCAACCAACGTATCCATATTGACCGAACGATGCTTCAGCTGTTTCCATGCATTGATGTAGAATCCGCTTCCCAACCAGAAGACTACTGGAGTGGAAAGTATCCACATTATATAATTGGCATAAGGTATATCCATGAAGAACATGCCGATTACAGCCACCGGCAAAGCCAGGATAATGGCCCATGTCGTACGGAATTTCAATTGCCTGTAGCGCTTTTCGTGAGCTTCTTCGGCTTCCTTAACCAAATCCTTTTCGGTTTCTATAAGCAAATCGTATCCGGCGTCCTGAAGCGCTTTCTTCAGTTTTCCCGGATTACAGAGCGATGTATCGTATTCGACGGTAGCTGTGGCCGCTGCATAATTCACACTGGCCTCCTTTACGCCTTCCTGTTGGTTCAAAGCCTTGTCGACTCTGGCTGCGCACGCTGCACAGCTCATTTCCAGAACAGGGAAAGTCTGTTTGGTAATCTTTGACTGATTCATAATCTGAATGCTTTTTACTTATCTGTCTGCAAAGATACATGATACTATCGGCAAAGCATTTACAGAATTATGGATATCATTTACACAATTTCATCCAATGGTTTGCGATGTTGTATCTTCTGTTTCTTGAACTGGCTTGGGGTGATACCCGTTACGCTCTTGAACTGGCTGCTCAGGTGTGCCGTGCTCGAATAGTTGAGCGATTCGGCAATCTCGTTCAGTGAAAGCTCGTCGTAAACCAACAGCTCCTTTACCCGTTCAATCTTCTGGTTGATGAAATATTTTTCGATGGTGATGCCGGTAGTTTCGGAAAACAGCTTGCTCAATGAACTGTAATCGGTCCGGCATTTATCAGCCAGATAATCCGAAAGGTTCACTTTCAAGTCACTGTTCCGGTAATGGACCAGTTGGATAATCTCCTGCTTGATCTGTTCGATGAGCCGCTGGCGTTTGCTGTCAATCAGCTCAAAACCCACCCGTTCCAACGAATCGCGAAGCTTTTCCCTTTCCGTATCGTTCAGTTCACTATTGATGACAGCCTTTCCCAATTCGATATGGAGAGGGGAAAGTCCTGCCTGTTTCAACAGATCGTCTACCACCATGATGCATCGGTTGCAGACCATATTCTTGATATAAAGTGTAGTTTCCGCCATAAACAGTTGCTGATATTGATACTGCAAAGCTAAAAACTTCTTTTATAAATAAAGGTGTAGTTCCGGACTTTTGTTCGGAAAATCGAAAAAAAACGTACCTTTGTAACATAGGTAAGCAAGGTTTATCCTTTTTACAGATTCCTTTAAAAAAAGAGATTATTATTTGGTAAATTTTTGAACCGAAGGGCAGATAATTTTGTTTATCGTTAAGTAAAATTTCAGAAACACAATAAACTTTTTCAGCTATGAGGAAAATGCTTTGTCCGCAATGTAAGATTGCAGCCATGTATGTGAAGAATGCGAACGGAGAACGTCTTCTGGTCTATGTAACCGAAGGAGGGAGAGTTGTTCCGAAAAATCCGGAACAGTCGCTCGACGGTTTTGATATAAGTGAGGTCTATTGCCTGGGATGTTCCTGGCACGGCTCACCTAAGAAATTGGTTAGATATTGAAAATGCATGAAAAAGTAAAGCTGATATTTTTTCAGTTTGTATAAGAGCCCTTTGGAAAAAGCTGCCTGCGAGAGGTCGCTTTTTTGATTGTCATACTTATTTCTCCATCAGTTTGTAGCGGTTGATACAGAATCGGTTTTTTCTTCTGTCACGGGGTTTGCAAACTTCAGAATTTCGTCTTTAGGCATGAGCTTTCTTATGATGGCAACCTGTACCACATCGGTGGCTTCTTTCGGAGTGAATATCTTCACAATTTCCCATCCTTTGCTGCTGTAATAGTTGATGGCATTGATGAACGAAACGAAACGGATTACGTTGCCCGAATCGTCGGTGCAAAGCACGAATTTCCCTTCCTCATTCTGGATTCTGGCTTCATAACGGGCTACATTAGGCAACCAGCCGATCTGAGTATATAAATAAGATTCTTCCGTGGCTTTCTGAGCCGACAGACGGATAGTGATACAGGTAAGGATTATGAATGATATGAATAGTCTTTTCATGATTTTGATAGGATAAAGTTCCATACGGCAAATGTAATCAACTTCCATCAAATAACCAATTCCATTAATAATTGATTGTTTCAATCATGCAATTATGTAAAATTATTTTGCGACAATAAAACCTCAGAAATTAGCCCTCCGACAACGTTCCGACAATGATTCCGACAACGAAATATTGCAGCCCGCTGCAATGAAGTGTTAAAAAAACATCGCCTCTACAGCACCCTGTAGCCATAAAAAACGATACTCCCACTAATCTCTATTAGTAGGAGTATCACAACACAAAAACTAAACTAGACTTAACTAAACTATTTAAATGAGAAGTTTCACAACTTCTGTTATTATGTACATGACAAATATAGAGTTATTATTTAATAATGCCAAATGTCAGAGTAAAAAACTTGCTCTATAGCTCAAAAAAAAACGTTAAAATTCTAGAATATCGTCAAACAATATGTTCATTAACATAATTTTGAAGTTCCTGTTTATAGCTATCTGATACCGGAATGTATTCTTTCCCGAAGACAATACGCCCTTTGTCGATAACTTTTATCTTTTGTTTTTGGACGATGAACGAACGATGGACACGA
Organism: uncultured Phocaeicola sp.; assembly: GCA_944321335.1. Lineage (GTDB taxonomy): Bacteria > Bacteroidota > Bacteroidia > Bacteroidales > Bacteroidaceae > Phocaeicola. The sequence goes on from CALUKX010000012.1 coordinate 26,368, forward strand.
ATAAAGCGACTGGATGGAAGTTTCTCTTCCATAGTACGCATACTTACCAATGAAAGAACAGGTCGTGTTTCATCTTCCAAATGAATCTTTATATAATCTTTCAGCCCTTCAATGTAAAGAATTTTATTCAAGTCTACTTGGATCAGCTTATAGTCGCTTTTCACATAAATATAGTCTGGTTCGGCTGAAGTGGGAGCTTCCGCATGGTTGCCGGACTCTGCTTTCTGTTGAAGCTCGAACCAATCCATCGCTTTGTTTACCGCTTGCATAAAGTCTGCATAACTGATGGGCTTGAGCAAGTAATCGAGGGCATTTACCTTATAACCATCGAGCGCATATTGGTCGAAGGCGGTAGTAAATACGATGCGTGTATCGTTGGGTATCATCCGTGAAAATTCCAATCCATTGAGGTCGGGCATCTGGATATCGAGAAAAATCAAATCTACCGGTTCTTCCGGCAATTGGTTCATCGCTTCGATGGCGCTCGAGTAGCGTCCCCTCAATTCCAGCGTAGGAGTTTTCTTTACATAACTTTCCAACAGTCCTAAAGCCAGTGGCTCATCATCTACTATGGCGCAACGTAATGTCATGATTGAGGAATTTTTATTTGTTTAAGAAAAATACGTATTGTCGATGTATATACTTTATTGTCATCGGATAGGTTACATGTCCATTCGTAAACTTCCGGATAAACCAGTTCTAACCGTTTACGGACCTGTTCCAGTCCTATTCCTGAGCCGCTTTTATCGGTACATGTCTTTGGATGGTTACTGTTGCTGATGGTACAGCATATTTCCGTTTCTGATTCTTTGATATCGATGTTGATAAAGCTCTTTTCTGTAGGTGAAATGCCATGCTTGAAGGCATTCTCGATCAAGGAGATGAAGATCAGCGGAGCGATAGGGGTCTGGCTTTCGGGCTTAATCTCGAAGTTGGTACGGATGTCAACTTGGGCAGATACGCGGATGCGCATCAATGCGATATAGTTGCAGATGAAATCGATTTCCTTTTTTAATGGGACAAACATCTGTTGGTTATCGTAGAGAACGTAACGCAAGAGTTTGCTGAGTTCCTGTACGGCCTGTTGTGCCTTCTCAGTATCGAAGCTGATCAGGGCATAGATGTTGTTGAGCGTATTCAGCAGGAAGTGTGGATTCAGTTGGTTACGGAGATTCTTCAATTCAGCTTCCGTACGGCTTTTTACGGCTTCCCTACGTTCGACTTCGGCTTCACTCCATCGGATACTCATACGGATGGCTACACTCAATCCTACGGCAAATATCAGACTTGCCATATCTCTCAGGTAGAAGATGAAGCGGGGAGGTGGGAGATGATGCATGGGAGGTGGCGGACTCTGCATCGAGTTCCAATAACGAAGTCCCAATGCACAGACCAGTATGATAATCAGATTCAGAAATATGAATTGGCTGTTTTTGCTTTTGAAAAGGATTTTGGGAATCAGAATCAGGTAGTTGAGATAAAAGACACAGCAGAGCGTTAGCGGGACGATGCTGTGGTGCAGAAAATCGCTCCAGTTGATCGTTCCGTTAGCCCGTTGGGTAAAGAATAACGGAAAGGCAAAGATCAGCCCCCAACAGATGACATGGATTACTAGTTCCAACGAATGTTGGGTGGTGTCGCTGTTCGGTTTCATTTTATTCATTTCTATATATAGGTTACAACAAATATACGATTTTTTTTAAAAAAGGTCCGGTCGCTTACACATTCCGATGAATGTTTCCGACAACCGGACCTAGGAAACCAAAGTTATGAAGAACAAAGTTGTTCAGGAGCTTTCACAAGCTCATTTCTTATGTAATGCTGTTTATGAATTATTCGTATCTCAAGGCTTCTATCGGGTCCAGATCGGCCGCTTTCTTTGCCGGATACCATCCGAAGAATACACCGGTGAAGGTACATACCGCAAATGAAAGCAATACGCTCCACGGTTGGATATATACCGGCCAGTGAGCTACTTCCTTGATGATGACACTGGCGCCGCATCCCAATATCACTCCGATAATACCTCCAGTGATACTGATCAGAATCGATTCGATGAGGAACTGCGACAGGATATCGATTCCTCGTGCGCCGACCGACATTCGCAGACCTATTTCCCGTGTACGCTCAGTAACCGATACATACATGATGTTCATGATACCGATACCGCCGACAACCAATGAGATTCCGGCAATGCAGGCAAGCAGGGTTGTCATCAGATCGGTCGTAGTATTCAACATCGAGCTGAGTTCCTGTTGGGTGCGGATGGTGAAGTCGTCATCGTCGCTGTCTTTCAGCTTATGTTCCCTTCGTAGAATGGTTGTGATTTCATCTACAGCTTCGTCTGTCATGTCTTCTGTCAATGCCGAAGCGAATACACCGCTCAGGAATGTTTGGGCCAGAAGACGTTTCATTACGGTCGAATAGGGGGCAAGTACCACATCGTCCTGGTCCATACCCATTGAGTTATATCCTTTCGATTTCAGGACACCGACCACACGCAACGGAATCTTGTTGCATCGGATAACTTTGCCGACCGGATCGGAACCGTCAGGGAAAAGATTGTCGACGATGGTCTTACCGATAACGCAGACTTTGGCGGCTGTCTTGATGTCGTTTTCAGTAAACATTTCACCTTGTTCGACAGTAAGCTGGCGTATCTTCAAGTAGTCGATACTCACCCCACTTACCGACGACGGGTAGTTGTTGGCTCCGGCAATCAGCTGTCCTGAAGAGGATACATTCGGGCTGATGGCCGAAAGAAACGTACATTGGTCGCGCAGGGTTTCGTAGTTCTCCAGTTTCAAAGTCTGCATGGCCGATGGATCCTGACGGACACCGCCTCGCATTTCCGTTCCCGGATGGATCATGATCATGTTCGATCCCATCTCGGATATCTGTTTCTGGATACTTTTCTTCGAACCTTGTCCGATAGCAAGCATGGCAATGACAGACGCAACACCGATAATGATTCCCAACATGGTAAGGAAGGCTCGGAGCTTGTTGTTTGCCAGTGCCCGGAGGGCTATTTTGAATAGATTGGTACCGTTCATTTTTCTTTCTTTTGCTAATATCAGTCTTCATCGTTCTTCGGCAGGGCAGCCAAAGCTTCCGCAGCCGATAGAATATGGTCGTTGGTTTTATCTTCAATTACATGTCCGTCGCGCAAGCGGATGTTGCGGCTACTGTATTGTGATAGTTCCGGATTATGGGTAACGAAGATGATGGTTCTTCCTTCTGCATGCAGTTTCTGGAACAGGACCAGAATTTCGAAGGACGTGCGGGTATCCAGATTACCTGTCGCTTCGTCGGCAAGGATAACAGCCGGATTGTTGACCAATGCACGGGCAATGGCTACACGCTGCATCTGACCGCCCGACATCTGGTTGGATTTGTGTTCCAGCCGGTCGCCTAAGCCTACAGCAATCAATGCTTCAATGGCTCTTCTACGCCGTTCGGCTGCACTGACTGCCGAATTGTACATCAGCGGCAACTCAACGTTTTCGATGGCGGTGGTTTTTGCCAACAGGTTGTAGTTCTGAAATACGAAACCTATCTTGCGGTTACGCAGAATGGCCCGTTGTGGCTTACTCATTGTACGCACTGATACGCCGTCGAGCAAATATTCTCCGCTCGTAGGGGTATCAAGGCATCCTAATGTATTCAACAAGGTTGACTTACCGGAGCCCGAAGTACCCATGATGGTTACAAACTCACCTTCATGGATGGTGAATGAAACGCCGCGAAGGGCATGGACCGTTTCATCACCAACCTGAAAGTTGCGTTTGATGTTCTGCAATTCTATAACTACTTTGCTCATGGATCTTTCCTTTATTTCTTTTTGTTGCTTCCCGGAGGGCCAGGCATGAACGGACTGCGTTCGCTTTCACCTTCATTCCCTGCTTCGTTTTCCATTACTTCGGTCTGCTCTCCCTTGAGAACAGTTCCTGTAACTACAGAAGTACCTTCGGTTATTCCTTTCAGGATTTCTGTATTTGTACCATCGCTGATTCCTACCTTTACCGGATGGGCGGTGAAGATATCGTTTTCGAGTGTCCAGAGTTTATGCTGTCCTTGGCAGTCGTTGATTTTGCGCTTGCCGGCTATCTGCTTGTTGGGGGTAAATCTCAACGCTTTGGACGGGACTATCAATACATTGTCATGCTCATCGGTATAGATAGTTACATTAGCTGTCAGACGTGGCTTCAGTTTCAGGTCCGGATTATCGGCTGTGATGACCACTTCGTAAGTAACTACCGTACTGCTGCTCGAAGTAGCGGAACTGCTCGAACTGCTGTTGGTGCTTCCCATGCGTACCTGATGTACACGTCCTTTGAACACATCTTCAGGGTAGGCATCTACTGTGAATGTAACTCGAGAACCTTCCTTGACACCGGCAATGTCGGCTTCGTCCACATCGGCAACAACCTGCATCTTGGTCAGGTCGGCAGCGATGGTAAAGAGGGTCGGAGTTTCGAAACCGGAAGCGACAGTCTGTCCTTCTTCCACGTCTTTGCTGGTTACGATACCATCGATCGGCGAAGTGATCGTTGCGTATGACAAGTTTCGTTGAGCTTTCGACAAGGCAGCCTGTGCCTGTTCGTACGTACTGTGTGCACGTTGGTAATTATATACCGACTGTTCGTAGTCAGTATCACTGATAAGCTGTTTCTGATGTAATTTCTCGTTACGTTCATACAGCTTCTTCTGATATTCGTATTCTGCCTTTGCTCCGTCGAAAGTGGCTTTGGCCGACTGAAGATCGCTGTTGAGTGTGACCTTATCCATTTCGGCAATCACTTCACCTTTCTTTACTACAGAGTTATAGTCGATATAGATTTTGTCGATGATACCTGAAACCTGTGTTCCGACTTCGACTTCGGTGACCGGTTCGATGGTTCCTGTGGCAGTAATGGATGTGCTGACAGTGCCTTTGGTTACTTTTTCAGTAGCGAAGTCGATCTTACTCTGTACCTTCGAGCCTCCGAAAATCCAGAAGCCGGCAACGACCAGCAATACAACTACCGCAACGCTGATGATGATGGTTTTCTTTTTCATATCTGTTTTACCTTATTTTTATAATTCGATGGGGTTTCCTGCATAGAAGTTCAGCAAGGTACGGTTCAGTATTGCCATGTATTTGGCCTGGACACGCTGTTGCTGAGCGTTCAGGAGGTTGTTCTTCTCTGTCAATAGTTCGATGGTATTCTTCATCCCCAAATTGAACTGTTCGCTTACCATGTCGTAGCTGGTCTGGCAACTCTTTTCTTTCGTTTCGGCTGCCTGATATTGCTGCTGGGCGTTCAATGCATCAAGCCACAATGACTCGATGGTGCTGTACAGTTCCTTCTGCTTCGTTTCTAAAGCATATTGGCTGTCGGCAACCTGCAATTTTGCTTTCTGCACATTTGTCTTGTTCTGCCGGTTGTCGAATATCGGGATGTTCAGATTGATACCGATCATGTTGTTCCATCCATACTTCATTTGGTTGGCCCAATTACGGGTACTGGCACTGTTGGTTGTACTGCTGCTCGATGCCGACATGCTGATGGTAGGGTAGTATCCGCTCTTTGCCGCCGATACTGCCAGCTTTGCATTGTCGATGCTCAACTTACCGCTTTGGATTTCCGGACGGTTGGCCAAAGCCGTCTGATAAACATCGATTTGGCTTGGCAATAACTGCATGATTTCCTCATCGTCCAGTTGGGGAAGCGAAAGAACCATTTCCGAAGTCCCGTCAAGTTCCAGCAATTGTTTCAGTTGCAGCTTGTAACTGCGTAGGGAACTTTCGGCCGTGACCAACTGATACTCGTCGTTACCCACTTGTGCTTCAAGCTGTGCAAGGTCCGCTTTCGAGATACTGCCTTCCTTGAAAAGTTCCTGCCCCCGTTCGTATGTCGCCTTGCTTGTCTCAAGCGTGTTACGGTTGATCTTTACCGATTCGTCGGCATAAAGAATCTGGATAAACAGTTTGGTTATCTCTTCTTGCAACATATTTTCTGTTTCATTGACGGTAAGGCTTGCAATATCACGGCTTGTTTTCTGCTGCTTGATGTTGTTCAACCGACGACCGCCGTTCCAGACAGTCCATTGTGCATTCAAGCTATAGTTTCCGTTGTATGTTGTCTTTTCATTGCTGTTGATGATTTCTGTACCGCTCACCGTATTACTGTTCTCCTGATAAGGACGGTTGATCAGATTGTGTCCGGTATTGAATGACAGACTCGGGAATAGGGATGCCTTTGCACTCTTGACATCGATTTCCGATTCCTGCAAGGCAATCTTGTTCTGCTGGAGCTGGATATTTTTGTCGAGAGCATAATTGATGCAATCTTCCAAAGTCCATTCTTTCGCTTCCTGTGCCAGAAACGGACTAGCCGATGAAAGTAATGCGATGATGCATAAAGCTTTTTGTCTCATGTTCCAATCGTTTAATTAAGCGATACAAAAATAAAAATCCTTATACCTGCGAACAAACTAACTAGATTAACCCATAATTTATAAGGATGAAACCTTGCTTTTTACCGATAAAAGGCTTTCCTTTGTAATGATTGTAAAAATAAACTATGATTAAAAAGAGTCTAATATCCATCTGGAAGTTCTATGTGGACGGATTCCGAAGCATGACTTTGGGCCGTACGCTTTGGTTGTTGATTCTGATCAAACTCTTCATTATGTTTTTTGTCTTGAAATTGTTTTTCTTCCCGTCGTTCCTGAAAGGAAAGACCACGGAAGAGAAGGAAGAATTTGTGGGAAGCGAGTTGGTGGAACGTGCCGTAGACTGATAATTCATTAACTTTAAATTATAATAGACATGTTCGAGAGCATTGACACATCGATGATTGACTGGTCGAGAGCGCAGTTTGCCTTGACCGCCATGTACCATTGGCTGTTTGTGCCCCTGACTTTGGGACTTGCAGTAATTATGGGTGTCATGGAAACGCTGTATGTGATTACAGGCAATGAGTTCTGGAAACGTACAGCTAAATTTTGGATAAAGTTGTTCGGTATCAATTTTGCCGTCGGAGTAGCTACCGGATTGATTCTGGAATTCCAGTTCGGTACCAACTGGAGCAACTATTCCTGGTTTGTAGGAGATATATTCGGAGCGCCTTTGGCTATCGAGGGTATCCTGGCTTTCTTTATGGAAGCAACCTTCGTGGCTGTGATGTTCTTCGGATGGAATAAGGTGGGCAAGAAGTTCCACTTGGCTTCTACCTGGCTTACCGGTTTGGGTGCGACCATCTCGGCATGGTGGATTCTTGTTGCCAATTCATGGATGCAGTATCCGGTGGGTATGGAGTTCAACCCTGATACAGTCCGTAACGAAATGATCGATTTCATGGCGGTGGCGTTCTCTCCAGTAGCCGTAATGAAGTTCCTGCATACGGTATTGAGCTGTTGGATGTTGGGTGCCGTATTTGTTATCGGTGTAAGTGCCTGGTATCTGATCCGCAAGCGTGAAAAGGAATTTGCTGTCGGAAGTATGAAGATTGCCGCTTGGGTGGGCTTGTTTGCCGCATTGGTAACTGCCGGTACCGGTGATAAGTCGGCTTATCAGGTAGCTCAGGTGCAGCCGATGAAGCTCGCCGCTATGGAAGCGCTTTATGACGGGGGAACAGCCGAACCGCTTACCATCGTTGGAAACATCAAGATACCTAAGATGCTTTCTTATCTGGCTACACACGATCTGGATGGTTATGTTCCGGGTATCAACAATATTTTGTTGGGTGGCTATACTTTGCCCGACGGCTCGAAAGCTTTGCCTGTAATTGAAAAGATGAACAGAGGCAAGAAGGCGATTGCGGCTCTTGCTGATTTCCGTCAGGCTAAACAGGAGGGCGGCGAAGCTAAGATGATGGCTTCGCAGAAGGTGATCGAAGAGAATATGCCTTACTTCGGTTACGGATATATCCAGGATCCCAATTCATTGGTCCCCAATGTCTGGATGTTGTTCTGGGCATTCCGTGTGATGGTAGGTCTGGGAATGTACTTTATCCTGTTCTTTATCGTAATCTTGTTTTTGGCACGTAAACATAAATTGTCGAAGGTTACCTGGTTGCATTGGGTTGCCTTGTGGAGCATTCCGTTGGCTTACATTGCCAGTCAGGCCGGATGGATCGTTGCCGAAATGGGACGCCAGCCGTGGGCTATCCAGGATCTGTTGCCGTTGAATGCTGCCGTTTCCAACCTGCAGACCGGTTCGGTACAGACTACCTTCTTCATCTTCCTGATTATGTTTACCGTTCTTCTGATAGCCGAAATAGGTATTATGGTGAAGGCAATCAAGAAAGGTCCGGAAGAATCGAAATAAAACGATAGATACTCATCATTTAAATTAAAGAATTATGGATTCAGCATATATTTTCTTGCAGAACTATTGGTGGTTCTTGGTATCGTTGCTCGGAGCGTTTCTGGTATTTCTGTTGTTTGTTCAAGGCGGTAATTCGCTGTTGTTCCGCTTGGGTAAGACCGATGAGGAACGTACGATGCTGGTGAATTCCACCGGTCGCAAGTGGGAATTCACATTTACTACATTGGTAACTTTCGGAGGTGCTTTCTTCGCTTCCTTCCCGTTGTTCTACAGTACCAGTTTCGGCGGTGCTTATTGGTTGTGGATGATCATCCTGTTCAGTTTCGTACTGCAGGCCGTATCGTATGAATTCCAGTCGAAGTTGGGAAACCTGCTCGGCAAACGTACTTACCAATGGTTCCTTGTAATCAATGGTATTGTAGGTCCGGTGTTGCTGGGTGCAGCTGTGGCTACTTTCTTCAACGGTTCCAATTTTATTGTAAATAAGGCGAATATGACCGACCAGATGATGCCGGTCATCAGTCAGTGGGCCAATGGATGGCACGGATTGGATGCTTTCACCGATATATGGAACATCATTCTTGGGTTTGCCGTATTCTTCCTGGCACGTCTGTTAGGTAACCTGTATTTCATCAACAACATCCGCGACGAGAAGCTTATTCCCCGTTGCCGCCGCCAGTTGATTACTGATGCAGTCCCTTTCCTGCTGTTCTTCCTGGCTTTCGTTATCCGTACGATGTTTAAAGACGGATTTGCCGTTGACCCGACAACCCAACAGATTGTATTGGAACCGTACAAGTATTTCCATAACTTGATTGATATGCCGGTTCTGCTGATTCTCTTCCTGATTGGTGTGGTTGCCGTTCTTTTCGGCCTGATCAAAAGTATATTGTGCTCAACCTATACCAAAGGAATCTGGTTTACCGGAAGCGGAACGGTAGTGACGGTATTGGCTTTGTTGCTCTGTGTAGGATATAACAATACGGCCTACTATCCGTCAACAGCCGATCTGCAAAGCTCTTTGACTTTGGCCAACAGCTGTTCGAGCGAGTTTACACTGAGAACAATGGCCTATGTTTCCATTTTAGTTCCGTTTGTATTGGCATACATCGTATATGCTTGGCGTGCCATCGACCGCAAGCCGATTACGGCAGATGAACTGAAAGAAGACGAACATGCTTATTGATTGGTCAATATCCGATAATCCGATATTGATATAAAAGATGAATCCCTCATCCGGCATTACGTCGGGCGAGGGATTCTGATTTTATAAAGCACTATAATCAGTTATTTGTTCGCAGTTTATAAGAACATTATTCTTTTGGTGCAGGAGTCATGGGACATCCCTTTTCAGGACATTTCATCATTGGACGGCCTTTCGGCATACGCTTGAAATCTCTGTTGCCTTTGTCCATCTTGTGCGGACGGCAGTCGTTGTTCATGAAAACTTTCTGGAGCTGGCGTGCGGTCAGAATCTTTTCGAACTTCTTGAAATAAGTTTCTTTTGTTTCGATAGCTTTCTTCTGCATGCTGAAACGTTCCAGCATTTTCTTGTTCAGCTCGGCGTCTGTCATCTTTTCTTTCGGACATTCACCTTTCTTGCATTCCGGTTTTGCCGGACGGCATTGTTGCATTGCTTGCAGATATTCCTTGTAGAGTGGAGCGAACTGGGCCGCTGTCGCATCGTTCAGCATGAGTTCCTTCTGCATGCGTGCCACTTTCATATCCATACGTTGTTCGGGAGTAAGCTCTTTCTTCTGTTGGGCTTTCTTTTCCTGTGCGAATACATTACCGCAGCACATCAAGGCTGCAATCATCAATGCTGAAAATATACGATTTGTTTTCATAATCTTCTACGTTTTAATTGTTATACATTCATGTTAAACATTTAGCGCGCGTCTTTTGGTCTTATGACAAGACAAGAATGGAAGGGTTTAACACAATAACATTCTTTAACGCAGAAAAGTATTTTTCGCTGATTTCCGGTAATGCTAGCTCGGAGCAAAGTGAATAGCCTGTAGTACGGATTAAAGACTGAATCCGGATTCCTTGACAATGTGCATCTTTTTTCCCGTGACAGGGTGGATGAAATCCAGTTCGGCGGCATGAAGATACAGGCGGTCGGCTTTTTTCCCGTAAAGTTCGTCGCCCTTGATGGGGCAATGCACCCCTTCCGTATGGGCGGCATGTACCCGGAGCTGGTGTGTTCTTCCAGTCTGGGGGAAGAAGGAGACAAGTGTTTCCCCATTTGCCCGTTTCACAACTCTGTATAGGGTGACGGCAGGTTTTCCGTATTCGTAGTTCACTATCTGACGGGGACGGTCGCTGAGGTCGGGACAAAGAGGGAGGCGGATGATACCTTCGTCTTCTTCCACTGAACCTTCCAATATGGCCGTATAGCGTTTCTTGATTTCCCGTGTTTCGAAAAGAGCCTGAAGCCGCTGATGGATATCCTTGTCTTTGGCGGCAAGGATGAGGCCCGATGTAGCCATGTCCAGCCGATGCACAATCATCGGTCCGGTGGCATCGGGATAGAGGCGGTGCAGATGTTGGCTGACCGAATCGAGGTCGTTCTTTCCAGGGGCCGACAACATTCCAGCCGGCTTGTTGACTACCACCAGCCATTCGTCTTCATACACGATCTCCAGTCGGGTGTTTCGATGAATATCTTCGGCCAACGGATTCTTTTCGACTTCCAGTCCGATGAGCATGTGTTTCAGTATCGGTTCGCATTTGCTTTTGCACGAAGGATAAAAATAGCCGTGATGACGGATCTCTTCCTTGGGCGACATACCCCACCAGAATTCACCCATAGCCAGAGGCTGAAGTCCGTTCAGATAAGCATATTGCAACAGCTTAGGTAAGGCACATTCGCCGGCACCGGCCGGGGGCGTCCCTTGAGGCGTATCTTTGAATATCTCACACAAATCCTTTGCTTCCCCGTTGGCATCGAGCATGCGGAACTGTTCGAAAAGCTGACGCTGCAAACGTGCCGAACGTTGCTTGCGTTCCTGTTTCAGTTCGTCAATCCGACTTTCGAAAGCGGAAACCTTTTCTTCAAGCAATGCATTCTCTTCCTTCAAATGTTTCTCCAGCCGTTTGTATTCGGCTTTCTGGAACTGGCTTTCCTTGATCATGGCCTGTTGTTCCGTTTCATCGACTCCTTCGGCACGACGTTTTTCGCGTAAGGCTTTGGCCTCTTTCATGAGCCGTTTCGCTGTTTCCAGTTGGCGCCGAGCATCAGCTTGAGTCGTTTGTAAATCCTTGATAGCCGATTGATAGGCTTCGCTTTCTTCCATTTCACGGATGCGGATATTGACGGCCGATATATTGGCTTCCTCGATGCGGAAGAAACCGTCGGGCTGTAACAGATCGTAAACGGGAGGAACGAAAAAGGTATGATGGTTGCTGCCTGCCAGATTACCGGAAAAGGCGGCCAGATAACCTATCCGATTATCCGGCGTACGGACAATCAGTACACCGAACATCTTCCCGTGGCGCAATTCTTCCTGCCAGTCGGCACGGTCGGCCAGATATTCCTGAACCTCTTCTGCGGCCAGGCGGGTCAACGGATGAGGGGTGTAATGGAAAGGGTATGTGAAGGCCGACGGCAAAGGAATGTCGTCTATCTTATGTTTGAAGAAATGAATGCAGTGGGTTTCCGGTTTCGTCATATTCTAAATCGTATCATTCGCATCGGCAGAAATCATTTGCTCCGCAAGTACAGCGGGTAGCTGTCCGTTCTTTCAGTTCATCCCGATAAAGTTCATATAGGTTGCGTTGGAATTGCTCCTTGTCGGAAGGGGAGAGCTCCATCTGTTTCCATCCATATACGGTTTTTCCAAAGTAGGAAAGAAGCTCTTCGGCCGTATTGTCGCTGCCGATGATAAGGACATAATCCCATGACCGATGAGTGCAGTCGTCGAAAGATAGCGAATAAGGATATCCTTCGGCTGCCCTGTCGGTTCCGATTCCGGCCGTGTAGATGTTTATTCCCTTCCCGAAAGATAAGAGAGTTTCGCGTGCCGGACATCCGGTTTGTTCTTCGTCCTGACTGAGTATCAGCAATTCCATAGTGGTGTCAGATCATTTCTCGTTGGCGGCAGAAACAGCCGGCAAAAATCTTGTCGACGTTTTCGACCGGTTTCTTGAAAAGGCCGTAGACTGATGCTCCCGAACCCGACATGGCAGCATAGATTGCACCGAGGTCGTACATCTTGTCCTTGATGGCAGCGATTTCAGGGAATTTCAGGAATACGCTGTCCTCAAAGTCATTCTCCATGGTGTCTTTCCACGTTTCTATAGGTTGTTTGACAATCTCCTTCAACGACATTTCCGGACGTTTCGGACAGATGTGTGCAAACGCATCTTTGGTCGATACAAAGATGTCGGGCTTCACTAATACGATGTAATAACCGCTTAAAGAAAGGTTGATACGTTCGAAGATGTTTCCGATGCCTGTGGCGAAAACAGGTTGGTTCTGGATGAAGAAGGCACAGTCGGCTCCCAGTCGTGCAGCATAGTCTTCCATTTCTGCGAAGCTCATGCCCAGACGGAACTTTTCGTTCAATACCTTGATCATGAAGGCGCAGTCGGCCGAACCGCCTCCTAATCCTGCACCGGTAGGAATATGCTTGAACAGGTGGATATCAACCGGAGCCATGTCGTATTTCTCCTTCAATAGCTTATAGGCTTTCACTACCAGATTCTGGTCGGGGGCGCCTTCGATGGCTGTGCCGGTGATACTCAGCCTGTAAGGCTCGTTGCTGTCGGTCAGGCGGTTCACTTCCAGTCCGTCCTGTATATTAATCGGATAGAAGACCGTTTCGAGGTTATGGTATCCGTCGGGACGTTTCTCTACGATATTCAGTCCCAGGTTTATTTTTGCGTTAGGAAAAGTAATCATAAATCGATGGTTTATTTTTCCAAAGATAAAGAAAAGTTTTCTATTTCCCCCGGTTAACAGAGTCTAAAATACCTTTATCTTACATGATATTAACTGATGTTTAGGACTTTATAACTTACTTTTCGGATCGGGGAATTTTATTTCCTGTAATTAGTCTGCAGTATCTATTATTTACTTTTCCTTGGCATATTTCCCCGATTTTCCGTAAGTTTGCGGCCGTAACGACCGACTGACATAACTAATGCTGTTTTATTTCGATTGGGAATTTTCTTTCCCTTCAGCATCCCGATTGTCACAGAATTTGTATTAGCATGAAAAGAAAATGGATAATTCCGGCAGTGATTGCAGTTGCTGCCGTCATCGTATATATAATATGTTCTTCTTCCATCCGTTCCAGTTCGGATACCCAATCCGGTCTGTCGGGTGCAGTCGACGGATATCGTCTGAACGCTCATCTGAGCAATACGGTTTCCGACTGTCCGGGTTTGCAGAAAATGGATCGTGATATCGAGCGTTTCCTGCAGAAATGGGGAATCATGGGAGCTTCGCTGGCCGTTTCACGCAACGATTCGTTGCTTTATGCAAAAGGGTACGGATGGGCCGAAGAAGAAAAAGGAGAGAAGATGGAACCCTCGCATATCCTCCGTGTAGCTTCTGTCTCGAAACTGGTTACGGCCGTAGGTATCATGAAACTTCAGGAACAGCGGAAACTGGATCTGCACGACAAGGTGTTCGGTCTGCAGGGAATCCTCAACGATACCGCCTATACGAGTGTCATTACCGACAAACGTTATTTCCGCATTACGGTAGAGGATTTGCTCCGTCATCGGGCTGGTTTTACCAATGCACAGGGCGACCCGATGTTTGCTACACGCTACATCATGATGGGTAATAAACTGACTGCAGCACCCGATCATGATACTTTGCTGAAAATCGTCCTGAAACGCCGGTTGCGTTACGATCCGGGTACATGGCAACGCTATTCGAATTTCGGCTACATGGTACTATCGATGGTGATAGAGAAGGTATCGGGAATGGATTATGAAACCTTCATGAAGAAGGAGGTGTTGGAGCCGGCGGGTTGCTACGATTTTGAGATTGCCGGAAACTATTATCAGGATAAGCACGACGATGAAGTGAAGTATTACATGCACGCCAAAGCCGATCTGATTGACGAATATAACAACAGCGGCCGTCAGGTGGTACGTTGTTACGGGGGAAGCGATGTGCAAGGCTTGGCAGGAGCCGGTGCCTGGTGCGCTTCGGCCGCCGAACTGAGCCGATTGGTCGCATCCATTGATATGGATCCGACAGTTCCCGATATCTTGAGCCGGCAGAGTGTGCGGGCTATGACAACCTATATCGGCGACAGGACGTTCCCTTTGGGATGGGCTGATATCAAAAAGAACGGAGAGTGGGTGAGAAGCGGTACCTTATCGGGAACCAGTGCTTTGGTGAAACATTATCAGGATGGTGAATGTTGGATTCTGATAACCAATACAAGTACATGGCGAGGTCCGTATTTTACCCGTGAAACAGCTGAATTGTTTGAAAATTGCCGACGCAAGTATAGTTCTAAATTTCCAAAACGGAATCTGTTTGTGGCGAATTAACAACATGATGAAAGTCGAATCCATCCAATTATTGCATATCGTCGAAGAAACAAACAGACGATGCGGGAAGTCTGTTTCGTTTGTTCTTTGTTGTACGTTACCATTACAACGGTGATGGATGCGGTACGGATATATCCACAAGCAAGTCGGAAAGCAATTCGCCGGTACGATCGATAAGTCGCTTTTGATTGTTGTTGTCCGGCTCCTTGTGTATGGCTTCGATATTTCGTGTCAATTCACGCAGTTTGGTGAATGTATCAATGATGGCGATTGTGGTTTGTACGGCTTTTGGGCTTTTTAAGATAGTGGCTAGCATGTATAGTCCACCTTCTGTAAATGCTCTTGGTTCTACGGTTGATTTTTTCAGACTTTCCATCCGGTCGAAATTTTCGACCACATACTGTTTTTCAGATACTTGCAGCACAAAACTGTATCTTTCAGGGAATTTATCAGGATTATTTCTGACCGCTTCGTTTATCCGTTTTGTTTCGACTTCGTACAGTTCTGCCACATCCCTGTCAAGAATAACTTTTTGTCCCCGAAGTTCGATTACTCGTTCTTGCACCTCTTTTGTCCCTATTGTTTCCGGTAAGTTTTCCATATTATTTCAGTTTATAGTATAACAATGTTTTTATTGTATAAACGCAAAGTTTTCAGAAAAGATATTTTGAATAAGATGAAAAAGATTTTTCCCCGAACTTTCTCTGCCAACTTTCCTGAAATCGTTATCTTTGCATCCACTAAAAAAGATTATAATGGCAGAAACTAGAAGAACGACACGAGTTCCGAAATCTACCAAGACGAAACCGGTAGATGAATACGGACACCTGCAACCGCAGGCCCCTGAACTTGAAGAGGCTGTATTGGGAGCGCTTATGATCGAGAAGGATGCTTATTCGCTGGTCAGCGAGATTCTGCGTCCCGAATCGTTCTATGAGCCTCGCCATCAGATGATTTATGCGGCGATTACCGATCTGGCTATCCAACAGAAACCGATTGATATCCTTACCGTAACCGAACAGTTGCGTCTGCGAGGCAACTTGGAGGAAGTGGGTGGCCCGTTCTATATTTCTCAGTTGAGCGGTAAGGTCGCTTCTTCGGCACATATCGAGTATCATGCTCGTATCATTGCGCAGAAGTTTCTGGCTCGCGAGCTGATTTCGTTTACCAGCAATATCCAGACGAAGGCTTTCGACGAAACACAGGATGTGGACGACTTGATGCAGGAAGCCGAAGGCAAGCTGTTCGAGATTTCGCAGCAGAACATGAAGAAGGATTATACGCAGATCAACCCGGTTATCCAGGAGGCGTATGAGATGCTTCAGAAGGCTGCTGCACGTACCGACGGTTTAAGTGGTCTGGCAAGTGGTTTCCATCAACTCGACAAGATGACTTCGGGATGGCAGAATTCCGACTTGATCATCATTGCAGCCCGTCCGGCGATGGGTAAGACGGCTTTCGTGCTTTCGATGGCGAAGAACATGGCGGTGAACAACAAGGTTCCGGTGGCTTTGTTCTCTCTTGAAATGAGCAACGTTCAGCTGGTGAATCGTCTCATCGTGAACGTTTGTGAAATCCCGGGCGAAAAAATCAAGAGTGGCCAGCTGGCTCCGTATGAATGGGGCCAGCTCGACTATAAAATCAAGGAACTGTATGATGCTCCGCTTTATGTGGACGATACGCCGTCGTTGTCGGTTTTCGAACTTCGGACCAAGGCTCGCCGTCTGGTGCGCGAGCATGATGTAAAGATTATCATCATCGACTACTTGCAGCTGATGAACGCAAGCGGTATGGCTTACGGAAGTCGTCAGGAAGAGGTCAGTACGATTTCGCGTTCGTTGAAAGGTCTGGCAAAGGAATTGAATATTCCGATTATTGCCTTGAGTCAGTTGAACCGTGGCGTGGAAAGCCGTGAAGGTATCGACGGAAAGCGTCCGCAGCTGAGTGACTTGCGTGAGTCGGGTGCCATCGAACAGGATGCCGATATGGTATGTTTCATCCATCGTCCTGAATATTATAAGATTTATGCCGACGAAAAGGGTAACGACCTTCACGGTATGGCCGAAATCATCATCGCCAAGCATCGTAACGGTGCGGTGGGTGATGTGTTGCTTCGTTTCCGTGGTGAGTTCGCCCGTTTCCAGAATCCGGACGACGATATGATCGTGCCGATGCCGGGCGAAGAAAAGGCAGCTCCGGTTCTCCGTTCGAAGATGAACAATGGAGGCGGACAGGATTTCGTGCCGCCGCCACCTCCTCCTCCGGTAGAAGATATGCCGCAGCCCGCCAATCCGTTCGGCGGCCCGGTGAACGAGGTCCCGTTCTGATAACTAGATACTTGGAAAATATTTTTTCAATTTTTTTGATATTTCCCCTTATCAGATTGTTCTAACATGGACAGCTGATAAGGGGATTTTTCATATCATGATAAAAGGATATAATTTAGGCTGCCCCAAAAGAATTATAGGGACAGCCTAATTATAGTTAAGAGAAAATGGATTTGTTGTATGTTAATAGTTTTGAGTCAGTGATTTATTGTACAGCACTGCATTCTGTGGGAATGGGAAAACCCATAACGGCGAATTCGGACCAATGGAATATGTACCGTATTTACCCAAATCGCGGGTAATTGTTTCAGCATATTCTGATTCGGAGTTCCAACGTTTGCGGTCACAGAAGTTTTCGATGGTGTTAAGGAATTCCAGACGTTTGGCATCCTGGAGCATTTTCATGGCTTGTTTTTCAGTTAGGCCTGAAGCTTGAGATGCAAATGGGGTATAGTTTTCTACGCGTACTGCACGTACACGGTCCACTTGAGCCAGACCACCTTGGATATTTCCTAGGCGAATCATACATTCTGCAGCCACATAATACATGGTTTCTGCACGTATTCCCCATACATTCCAACGAATATCACTTACCTGGCATTGTAGGGAACCTTCAGGGAGTTCTGCATAAGGAGTGTCCCATGCTGGTCCGTAAGCATAGCAATAATTCATGAGATAATCGTTCGGTTCGATAAGAGCAGCCATTTCCGGACTAATGCAACAGCCATAGAAATCGCCTAAGTTTGAGTTATTACTCCACAACAGATAATAATTGTTAGCTGCTGTTTCGTTGAGAGTCCATGTACCTGTTTCCATGATGGTAGAACGGTCTTCCAACTTGTTGTTCACACCAAGAGCAAGGTTGGCATACTTCAAGGCTTCTTCATAACGTTTCATTTGGAAGAGAATACGGGCGCGGACTCCGTAGCCGAAGTCAAGGCCGAATCGGCATGGAGTGGAAACGTGTTCTTGGATAAGGCCTGCGAGGACTTCATCGCTACAATCCTGAAGCATGCAGTCGTATACTTCAGCTATGGTACGTTTTGTTTTTTCTTCACTTACATTCGTATTGTCGACGTACGGAATACCACCTAATTGTGAAGCTGTAGATTCGTCATATTGTTGGGCATAGGTATTGACAAGTAGGAAATGGTACCAAGCACGGAGCACATGGGCCTCAGCTATGATTTGTGTGCGCTTTCTGTCGTCTCCAGTTGCATCGGGAGCCTTTGATATGATAACGTTCATGTAGTTGATAAGACTGTACAGCTCTTCGTAGAAGTAACTGGATGTTGTTAGGTCAGCACGGTCTACCTTCTCGTCATAAGTGATATAGGCATAAATCAGGCTGTTAGGATTTGCCATATATTCTGCCAGACCTTCCCAGTTGGTATACATGTTATTGCATAGGATTTCATAGTTATTGTTCTCTAACGTGATGATAGGGCGCTGGTTGAGGAGCGTTTCCAGGTCATCTACTGTATCCAGAGTGGTCATGCCTTTAGGCACAATATCCAGTTTGCTCTCGCATGCTGTCATGCAGAGTAGGATAACCATTGCTAATAAGCTATATATTTTCTGTTTCATTGTTCGTCATTTTAGAGGTTAAAGAATACACTCATGGTATAACTGCGAGGTACAGTATTAAAGTTGGTGCCGCTTACCGGATTGACGGCTTCAGGATCTAGTCCGAGACTGTTGCGTGCCCATGTGCAGACATTGTTGATTTGGAAACGGAGACGCAAGTCGTTCAATCCGATAGCCTTGCAGATACTCTTGTCGAAGTTATAGCCTAACACGATGTTGCGGAGCTTGACGTATCCTGCATGTTCGATATTGGTATTACGATAGATGCCATCTGTTGTGTTGACATAATGGATTTGCATATATCCGTTTGCCGGCATGTCCTTGTTGCCTTCCCAGTACTCCAATGCGTCTTTTGATATCGCACCGAAACCGAATGTTGCTTTATATCCGGATGCGCTTCCAATATTGCTGCTCCATGCATCGTTGCGGGTACGCATGTAATGTCCTCCGTGGAAGTTGAACATAGCAGACAGCGTGAAGCCTTGCCAAGTGATTTCAGGTGTGATGGCTCCACTGATAGTCGGTGTATAAGTGCCGGAGAAAATAGCGTCTTCTTGAGTGAAGTTTGCGCTTCGGATTGATTCGGTATGTATTTCTCCATTCTTGTCTTTCCATCCCAAGAAATATGTTCCGTCCTGTTCAACGAGTCCTGCATAGTCAATAGAGAAGAGTGAGTTGAGAGGATATCCTTCGTGGAGTGACATGGTAAGATGTTCATATCCTGATTCTGGATAGTGGGATACCTTTGTCACCTTGTTCTTGTTGTATGCCAGATTGAATCCGAGGTTGATACCCAATTGGCTGCGTTTGCGTGCCCGTAGAATGTCGCCGTTCAGTTGCAGTTCTACACCTTTGTTGGTCATCTCTCCACTGTTGATGGTAAGAGAAGTCCATCCGGTAGTCGGGTCAAGATCGGTATTGGTCAGCAAGTCACTTCCGTTCTTCTTGTAGAAGTCCAAAGAACCGTTCAGGCGATAGTCAAACAAGCTGAAGTCGATACCTGCATTCCAGGTCTTTGTCTTTTCCCAGCGCAAGTGGTCATTCGGAGGGGTCTGTAGACTACCCATATTTCCTCCGTTATAGATATTGGTACCGATGCTCGCAGTCAGATAAGATGATACAGACGAATCGATATTACCAGTAAGGCCGAAGCTAGCACGAAGTTTCAGAATATCGACCCATTCAATCGGTTTCATGAATGCTTCGTTGTGCATGTTCCAACTTGCGCCTACAGACCATAACGGGCGTCCACGGAATTCCGGATCGGTACCGAAGAGGTCGGTACGGTCTACACGATAGGATGCGAAAAGACTGTATAGTTTGTTATATACGTAGTTGGCAGTAAAGTAGTAAGAATAGTATCTGTGCAGTACATCGGATGTGTCGAAGTTGCTTGGTGCGCCATAAACAGGGTAGTTGCTTCCCAATACACCGGTTGTCGGGTTGTTGATGTGTTGCCAGTCAGTCAATAGGTTTTGGTTTGTCTGTGTTTGGTCATTGTAGCCATACATGAGATTGCTGTCGGTTGTAGTGTGTGTCTGGCGGTATTCAAAACCAGCAAGAACGTCGATGGCATGTGCACCGAATTCGCGTGCATATTGTGTTTGGGCACGGAATGTATAGAACTGGCTGTTTGTGTTATAGGTAGACAACAGGTCGCCGTTAGGTATTGCATGGTTGACTTGTGTGTTGACAACTTCCATCATACCTAGATACGGATCGAACCAGTCGGTGTTCGGATCTGCAAAAGCTGCATCCCAGTCAAAATTCGGGTCCATTACCCATTCTGCTGTTTGAGTTGCTGTTGTGTACAGATTGTAAATGCTACGCATGAAATGAGATTCATTGTTGTATCGTGTTTGTGAACGGGAATTGATATCCTCATATTGGAATTGAGCTTGTGCTGTCCAACCTTTTACCGGCAGTTTGAAAAGCGTCTTCACATTCGTGCGGATATTTGTATAACGGTACTTGTTGAAGTTATATCCCATTTCATCAACGAGGTTGTAAGTTGGGTCTTTCAGCTCATAAACAGCGTCATTGAAGACTTCTTCACCCGGATATACATCTGCTTCCATGCGAGCAAGCGATCCGTCGGCATTATACATGCTCTCATAGTTCATGAAGGAGTTGATTCCGTTGTAAGTCGTGCTGGCATGTGATTTTGAACGGTTGCTGAGCACATTGAAACCGAATGACATGTCCCACCATTTTGTTACCTTCAAATCTCCGTTATAAGAGAAAGCCAGGGAATTTTCATTTTCTTTCTGGGCACCCATGTTGCTGCCCATATAGTTGACAACGATGCTTGAACTCAGACTTTTACCTTTTACACGAATACCGAGGTTGTATTGGTGGTTGATTTTTGTACGGTCATGTACATTCTGCCATTCCTTACGGTAATCGTTCTGACTCCATTTGTTGAGGGTCGCGTTGAGGTCGGAATCACTCAGTTTTCCCTGGTAATTCTGCAACAGCAGGCGCATGACCTGAGACTGGCTGGAGATTCGTCCGTTGTTTGCATATTCAATCTGTTCCTGGATGAGGCTGGGATCTTCATTCAGCATTGCATTGAAGTTATACTTCTCAAGTGCAATGATATCGGCAGCTGTTGCCCAGTTGTAGTTGTCGTAGTTCTGTTTTTCACTGATTACAAGGTCTGCATTGAAATCAATGGACAGGCGGTCTTCCTGAGCTCGTTTGGTAGAAATGACAATGACACCGTTTGAAGCTCTTGCACCATAGATGGCAGCAGCTGCAGCATCTTTCAGTACAGTGATGTTATCTATATCATAAGGATTTATAGTGCTTAATCCACCTTCTATCGGAAGTCCATCGACTACAATCAACGGACTGGTACGTGCCTCGAAAGTACCTATACCACGGATAGACAAAGCATCCTCACCGGTCTTGTTTTGGTCAGTGCTGACTGTCACCAGGCCAGGAATACGTCCTTCCAGGTTGGATGTGATATCACCCGTATACCGGCTGTCCATTTCTTCACTGTTGATTAGTTGGTAAGATCCTGTAGCATTTTCACGTTTGATGTTCTGGTATCCGGTAACGATGACTTCATCCATGACGGTTACATCGGGTTCCATCTTGACCCGGATGTACTTGGTGTTTGCCGGAATAACCATAGTCTGTGTCTTCATTCCGATGTAGGAGATAATTATGGTAGGATTCTTAGTCTTGGCTATAAAGGAGAAATTTCCATCGACGTCGGTAATTGTTCTCATTTGTGTACCTTGTATCCGTACCGAAGCTCCAACCAACGGCTCGTCGTTCTCGTCAAGAATTGTTCCGACAATTGTTTTTTGCTCGATGTTTTTTATCTCTTGAGCAATAGGCTTCCCCGATTCCGTTTGTGCTATTGCCGGCAATGGAAGTAAGACAGCCCATAATCCGATAAAATAATAAGCTAAATGTTTCATGTAGCTAGTGATTTTGTTTATAATTAATGTTAGTTGCTTGTACTGATTGTTGATATTATTTGAAGTCTGATTATTTGTCTATGCGTATGGATGATTTAGTTTTATTGTCTAGTCAGAAAAATTACTATGCTCCTCAGCTTTGATATACAGAAAATGTTCCCGAATGAAATTCAGGCATGTTCAGTTTTAAAAAGGGATATTCAGTAAATGTTCCCCAAAAGCAAGATGACATATAAAGCGGATAGGATGCAATCACTTTATATGCGATT
>CALUKX010000013.1 GCA_944321335.1 uncultured Phocaeicola sp.
ATTTACAGAATAAAAAACTATATTTTTAGGATAATGCTGGGGTTTGGATAACTTTTGTTATCCGAAATTTCGGATAATAATAAAGAATCGCTGCCACATCTTTATCAGAATATGGCAGCGATTCTTGCGTTCAGGGATGAATACAGACGTTACTCTACCCTATATTCGATTGCTGCTGTATAGCCTGTATCACCGGGAAGCTGCACAGAGATACGCAAAACACCCCGCTGAGAAGGTATCACAGTAATATTGCTGATGCCATTGGCGTCGTCGACCCATTCGGTAAACCATTGGGTGCCGTTGATGACAGCCAACTTGCCGGGAGTCTTCTTCTGCAGACGGAAAGTATAGGCTTCTCCTACGTGCAATACATCGGTTATCGGAGCAGCCCACAGACGATAGGAGAAATTGCCGGCATAGCAGAACTTGGGCATGGCCGTGACTTTTCCCATACGGACAGCTTGAAGCAAGGCCGATCCGTTCACTCCTACTTCCTTCCACTTGTCGGGGTTATAGTTGGTGAGCTGACGTAACTCGGGCATACTGTATGGCTTGGTTTTCTCCAGATTGGCGTAATCGGCCATTGTGGGTTGAGCCACTTCGTATTTGAGCATCGATGAGTATTGGGAGCTTCCTTTCTTGGCGGAAAGGAGGAGTTTTCCGGGCATGTCGGGTACATAATCGACCGTATAGGTGTTTCCCTGCCGGGTCCAGTCCTTTGCCAGAAGGAATCGTTTGTCGGAGGAGATGATGGCCAAATCTTCGGCATCGATATTCTCGATGACAAAACGATAGGTTGTCCCGATACGAAGTACACGCTCCATCGGTATCTGCTTGAACTTGACACGGATTTTGGATACTTCGCAATGGAATTCGGGTACATCCATCCGTTTCTGCAGGGCTTTCTGCAGAATGGAAGCTCCGTCGAGACCATATCCGGCCAACATAGGAGCCAGTCCCGGCAAACGGTAGAACTGTTCTTTGGTGACAGGTGTGGGAAGAAGCTGCCACATGGATTCGTCGGGCAGATGGGTGAAGATGAGCCAATGCGGATCGACATTGAACCAGCTCATGTCGTTATCTGAACGGTAGAACATACGTCCCTTAACACTTCCGGCTCCCCAGGTGGGGTCGACCAGAATTCCGCTGAAACGTTCGGGTTCGGTCACCACAAAAAGCCAGGCATGGCCGTCGGTAGATACTTCGTGATCGACCGTGTTCCGGCTTATCCCCGAGATAATACGGCAATCGAGGCCCACACAAGCAGCTATAGCTTGATACAGTTCGCAGTAGGCCTGACATACCCCCCGACGGTAATCGTAACATTCGTCGGCGGTATAGATGCTGTAGGTCGTATCGTAAGCAATGTTACGGATCATCCAACGGTAGATGGCTTCGGCTTTTTCGTATGAGGTGACGGCACCGGCAGTTATGCTTTGGGCCAGTGCGCTGTAGTCGCGTGTAGTGGTTGGTGCCACCGAAGATATCCCCGTCTGCAACGGCGGACAAGCGCCGGCGGGATAAAGAGAAGATGCCGCCAAAAAACAGGCGAATAGTGATTTTTTCATTGCCAGCTAAAGTTTTTATGATTCACGACAAAGATACGTTTTTTTGACTAAAATTATCCGAAGTTGTAAAAATAGATTTTGGAAGAATTATCTTACCTTTGTAAAAGTATTACATAGAAACTAATAGTTGATATACATGAAAAAAGTTGCGCTTATAACTGGCATTACAGGTCAGGACGGTTCGTTTCTGGCCGAGTTTCTCATTGAAAAAGGTTATGAAGTACACGGCATCCTGCGCCGTTCGTCTTCGTTCAATACAGGACGTATCGAACATCTGTATCTGGATGAATGGGTACGCGATATGAAGAAGTCGAGATTGGTGAACCTGCATTGGGGCGATATGACCGATTCGAGTTCGTTGATCCGAATTATCAGCATGATCCGTCCGACAGAGATTTATAATCTGGCGGCTCAGAGCCACGTGAAGGTTTCGTTTGATGTGCCGGAATATACGGCGGAAACCGATGCGGTGGGTACACTGAGATTGCTGGAAGCGGTGCGTATCTGCGGATTGGAGAAGACTTGCCGCATCTATCAGGCTTCGACTTCGGAACTGTTCGGTAAGGTGCAGGAAGTACCTCAGAAGGAGACTACCCCATTCTATCCGCGTTCGCCATACGGTGTGGCAAAGCAGTACGGTTTCTGGATCACGAAGAATTACCGCGAGAGCTACGGAATGTTTGCCGTAAACGGTATCCTGTTCAATCATGAGAGTGAGCGTAGAGGCGAGAATTTCGTTACACGCAAGATTACATTGGCTGCCGCACGTATCAAGCAGGGATTCCAGGATAAGCTGTATCTGGGTAATCTGGATGCACGGCGCGACTGGGGATATGCGAAGGATTACGTGGAATGTATGTGGCTGATCCTGCAACACAAAACACCGGAGGATTTCGTGATCGCTACGGGAGAGATGCATACGGTACGGGAATTCTGTACGCTGGCTTTCAAGTTTCTGGGTATCAACCTGAAGTGGGAAGGCAAAGGCGTGAAGGAGAAAGGTATCGATACGGCTACCGGAAAAGTGCTGGTGGAAGTGGATCCGAAGTATTTCCGTCCGTGTGAGGTGGAACAGCTGTTGGGCGATCCGACCAAGGCAAAGACCTTGCTGGGTTGGAATCCGACCAAGACTCCGTTCGAGGAACTGGTACGCCTGATGGTGGAAAACGATATGAAGTTTGTGAAAAAGCTGCACATGAAAGCACAGCTGGATAAAGACGATTTATAAGGAGGCGGAAAGATGTTGGAGAAATCGGCTAAGATTTACGTAGCGGGACATCACGGATTGGTGGGTTCGGCTATCTGGAATAACCTGAAAGCGAGAGGTTATGAAAATTTGGTTGGTAAATCACACCGTGAGTTGGATTTACTTGATCCGGTAGCGGTAAAGAAGTTCTTCGACGAGGAACAGCCGGATGCAGTGGTATTGGCAGCCGCTCATGTGGGTGGTATCATGGCCAATCTGCAGTATCGGGCGGATTTCATTTACCAGAATCTGCAGATCCAGCAGAACGTGATTGGTGAGAGTTTCCGTCATGGAGTGAAGAAACTTCTGTTTCTGGGTAGTACATGTATCTATCCGCGTGAAGCGCCGCAACCTATGAAAGAAGAGGTATTGCTTACCTCTCCGTTGGAATACACCAACGAGCCGTATGCGATTGCGAAGATTGCCGGACTGAAGATGTGTGAGAGTTTCAATCTGCAGTACGGAACAAATTACATTGCTGTAATGCCGACCAATCTGTACGGTCCGAACGATAATTTCCATCTGGAGAACAGCCACGTATTGCCTGCCATGATCCGCAAGATTCATCTGGCGAAATGCCTGAACGAGGGCGATTGGGATGCGGTACGCAAGGATATCAACCTTCGTCCCGTAGAAGGAGTGAACGGAAGCAACTCGAACGAGGAGATTCTGGAGAAACTGGCGAAGTTCGGTATCACTCCCGAAGCGGTAACATTGTGGGGCACTGGTACTCCGATGCGTGAGTTCCTGTGGAGCGAGGAAATGGCGGATGCAAGTGTACATGTATTGCTGAACGTCGATTTCAAGGATACGTACAAGGAAGGCGACAAGGAAATCCGTAACTGCCATATCAATGTGGGTACAGGCAAGGAAGTTTCCATCAAGGAAGTGGCAGAGAAGATCATGAAGGAAATCGCTTTCAAAGGAGAACTCCGTTGGGATGCATCGAAACCGGACGGCACAATGCGTAAGCTGACCGATGTAACAAAGCTGCATAACTTGGGTTGGCATCACAAGGTGGAGATAGACGAAGGTATCCATCGTCTGTACGAATGGTACCTGAAAGGTATCTGTATCAATCATCAGACGGTATAATTTTTCACAAGAAAATATCTTTTAATAATAAAAAAAATGAAATATTGCGTTTATTCATATAAAAAGAAGATAAATGTGTAGATTTATTTCTGATAACTCACACATTTTATAAGTTTTATATTATAACTTTGTAAAACAATAAACAATTATGGCAATTTTCATTAAAACATTACCGACATTAGAAGGCAAGGTTGCAGATCGCTTCTATAAGAAAGCAGCCCAAGCTGAGAGCAAACGAGCTTCTGTTGATTTTTCAAGAGAAGTTCAAATGACTCGTGCAATATTGGCAAAATCTAAAGCAAGCAAGAAATCGTGAGTTTTCTAGGCGACCATTGCTTCTTTATGGAGCTATCACCAGAACTAATTAGTAGATGTGGTAGTTTTTCCTGTGAGTAGGTCAGTTAGCCGTTTTTGACAAATTTCAAGGACTCCACCTTGGGAGTGAAATATTGGACTTTATAAAATCATGGTTCATTGACCCGTTAAATAAAACAGAATGCAGATTTATTATAGTCGATGCAATCAACAAGCCCAAAGTTTTAGACTTTTATCAAAAGAATGGATTTGATTTTATTTTTTCATCTGATGAGGAAGAAATGAAATACCTTACTAATACTTCAGAGAGAACAAGTTTGCTGAAGAAGCTTTTTTATAAACTGTTTTCGTCCCGTAAACAAAATATTATTTTCAAGCAAACAAGACTCATGTATTTCGATTTAATTATTTTGAAAGGTTGCTAAGACTTTTATAAATGATATCAAAACTTGAATGGTGATTCAGCTATTCAAGTTTTGATGTTTTAGTATAAGATACTTATTATAATTATCGTATCTTTGTCTATACAACAATAACACCAATACCATGATGAAGAAATTACTCTCACTCCCACCCAATCTGGTGGAGTGTTTTCACGACATAGAACATAAGGACTGTAACGAATGGTTCTGTACTTCCGACCCGATTGGCAGTAAGCTGGGTTCGGGAGGCGGTACGGCTTGGCTGCTCGAGGCTTGCAAGAACAAGGAGAAGCATACGGGCAGCCTGACCGACTGGCTGAAGCAGGAGAAGCGTATCTTACTGCATGCAGGGGGACAGAGCCGACGTTTGCCGGGTTATGCACCTTCGGGAAAGATTCTCACTCCTATTCCGGTATTCCGTTGGGGACGGGGACAAAAGTTGACACAGAATCTGCTTTCGCTTCAGCTTCCGCTGTATGAGCAGCTGATGGAGATGGCTCCCGAAAGTCTGCATACATTGATTGCAAGTGGTGATGTGTATATCCGGGCAACGGAAGCGCTTCAGCCTATCCCCGAGGCTGATGTAGTGTGCTATGGTTTGTGGGTTGACCCGAATCTGGCAAAGAATCACGGGGTGTTCGTATCGTCGAGAAAGAATCCGGAGAAACTGGATTTCATGCTTCAGAAGCCAAGTGTAGAGGAATTGGGCAAACTGATGCAGGACTATCTGTTCCTGATGGATATCGGTATCTGGCTGTTGAGCGACAAGGCTGTGGAACTGATGGTCAATCGTTCGTATAAGAATGGGAAACTGGGTTTCTACGATATGTATTCGGAGTTCGGACTTGCATTGGGTGAACATCCGAAAATTGCGGATGAGGAACTGAACAGTCTGACAGTGGCTATCCTGCCTTTGCCGGGCGGTGAGTTCCATCATTATGGTACGAGCCGGGAGATGATTTCATCGACCTTGGCTGTACAGAACAGCGTAATCGACCAGCGGATGATTATGCACAAGAAAGTGAAACCGCATCCGGCTATCTTTATCCAGAACGCGGAATGTGGTTATAAACTGACTGCAGAGAATTCGGAATTGTGGATTGAGAACAGTTGTGTGAGCAGAAACTGGACACTGCACGACAAGAATATCATAACAGGTGTACCGGCCAATGAGTGGACATTGAACGTAACGGAAGGGGTTTGTATCGATGTAGTTCCGATGGGTGAAACGGAGTATGCAGCTCGTCCCTACGGTTTCAACGATGCTTTCAAAGGCAGTCTGCTGAAAGAATCGACTTTGTATCAGGGAATGCCTGTAGGCCGATGGTTGGAGATGAGAGGCCTGAAAGCTGACGAAATAGAACGGAACGACGATTTGCAGGCAGCACGTATCTTCCCTATCTGCAAGGACGTGGATGAACTGGGACTGGTTATGCGATGGATGACTTCGGAACCGGAACTGGAGGCAGGAAAGACGGTTTGGATGAAGGCGAAGAAGGTATCGGCGGATGAGATTTCGGCTTATGCGAATCTACGGAGATTGGCAAGCCAACGCGAGGAGTTCCGCAAGGCAAGCTGGACAGCTCTGGCAAAGAATTACGAACGGAGCGTGTTCTATCAGCTGAATCTGCAGGAGGCAGCGGAAGAGTATGCGAAACATGGACTGCAGTTGCCCGACGAGTTGTCTGATTCGGCTCCTACCCTGACCCGCATCAGCGATGCGATGTTCCGTGCGAAGACGTTGGAATTGGAAGGGGCTTCATCAGAAAAAGTTAAGGAACAGGAGGAGAAGGCTTTCGGACTTATGCGTGAAGGGCTGACTCAGACTGTCAATCATAAACAACGCCCGAAGATGTCGGTGTATGCCGATCAGATTGTGTGGGGACGTAGTCCGGTCCGTATCGACCTGGCTGGAGGTTGGACTGATACTCCTCCATACAGCTTGATGGAGGGGGGGAATGTAGTGAATATCGCTATCGAGCTCAACGGACAGCCTCCGTTGCAGGTATATATCAAGCCAAGCAAGGATTACAAGGTGATTCTGCGTTCGATCGATCTGGGCGCAATGGAAGTAGTATCGACCTACGAGGAACTGAGAGGGTTCAACAAGGTAGGTTCGCCATTCTCTATTCCGAAAGCGGCATTGGTGCTGGCAGGTTTCCACCCGGATTTTAGTGCCGAAAAATTTGTTTCGCTGGAAGAACAGTTGAAAGCTTTCGGCGCCGGTATCGAGGTAACATTGCTTTCGGCTATTCCGGCAGGTTCGGGACTGGGGACAAGCTCAATTCTGGCTTCGACGGTATTGGGAGCGGTAAACGATTTCTGCGGACTGAACTGGGACAAGCACGAAATAGGCAGCCGTACACTGATATTGGAACAGTTGCTTACGACAGGTGGCGGATGGCAGGATCAGTACGGAGGTGTGTTGCAGGGTGTGAAACTGCTTCAGACTCAACCGGGATGGAACCAGGAACCGATGGTGCGATGGTTGCCCGAACATCTGTTTACCGAAGACGAGTATCGGAAGTGCCATCTGCTGTATTATACAGGTATCACACGAACGGCTAAAGGGATTCTGGCGGAAATAGTAAGAGGAATGTTCCTGAACTCGACCGAGCACCTGAATCTGCTGGGACAGATGAAGCAGCATGCACTCGACCTCTACGACGCTATCCAACGGAACAGTTTCGAGGAGATGGGACGCTTGATACGGAAAACATGGCAACAGAACCAGCGACTTGATGCAGGAACGAATCCCGAAGCAGTGGCGGCATTGACACGACAGGTAGACGACCTATGTCTGGGATATAAATTGCCGGGGGCAGGTGGTGGAGGTTATCTGTATATGGTAGCCAAGGATCCGGAAGCTGCATTACGTATCCGGAAGATACTGACACAGAACCCGCCTAACGCACGGGCACGCTTCGTAGAGATGAGTTTGTCGGAAAAAGGATTGGAGGTAAGCCGAAGCTGACAAGTCCGGCAAAAGCATTAAAAACAAGTAACAACAAAGATTGATCTGATACATGAAACCGAAAATAAAACTGGTACAGACAGCCGACGGGAAAAATTACCTGGCTCCGTTTATATTGATTACTACCCTCTTTTTCCTATGGGGATTCGCACACAGTATCCTGGATGTGCTGAACAAGCATTTTCAGGATGCATTGAGCATTTCAAAAGCTCATTCGGCCTTGATTCAGGCTGTAGTATACGGAGGTTATTTCCTGATGGCTTTGCCTGCAGGTGAGATTATCCGAAAGTACGGATATCGTACGGGAGTGGTTACAGGTTTGCTGCTGTATGGTGTGGGAGCCCTGATGTTTATCCCCGGAGAGGAAATCATGTCGTTCAACTTCTTCCTTTTGTCGTTGTTTATCATCGGCTGTGGATTGACGTGTCTGGAAACGGCAGCCAATCCGTATGTGACAGTGTTGGGTGAAAGGGATTCGGCCGAACGACGCATCAATCTGGCACAGTCGTTCAACGGATTGGGATGGATATGCGGTCCGTTGGTGGGAGGTCTGTTTATCTTTACGTCAGATGGCGAAGAAGGTAGCGTAGCTATGCCGTATGCCATCATCGGTTGTGTGGTATTGCTGGTGGCATTGTTCTTCTCACGTATCAGACTACCGGAAATCAATGTCGATGCTGAAGCAGGAGAAGATACAGCGGGAGTTGCCGGGAAGACAAAGCTGTGGAGCCATCGGAATTTCGTATTCGGACTGATTGCCTTGTTTTTCTATGTAGCGGCTCAGACCGGTGTAAACAGTTTCTTCATCAACTATGTGACCGAACATAGTGACATTACCCCAAGGGAAGCAGCCTTGTGGCTTTCGTTTGCAGGTATGGGGTTGTTTATGGTAGGCCGAATGGCAGGAAGCTGGGTAATGGGATTCATCAGTGCGGAAAAGATGTTGGCTTACGTAGCTATCGGCGCCGTAATCAGCATGGTAATCGTGATATTCGTAGGCGGTTATGGAGCATTGGCAGCCTTTCTGCTGTGTTTCCTCTGCGAAGCGATTATGTTCCCTACCATCTTCGCTTTGGCCATCAAAGGCGTAGGAGAACACACCAAACGGGCTTCGTCCTATCTTATCATGAGTATCGTGGGAGGTGCAATAGCTCCTGTTTCGATGGGTTTCATAGCCGATAACCTGAATATGGCAGCAGGGTTCATCATTCCGCTTATCTGCTATGTGGTGATTCTGGCTTTCGCCATCGACTTGATTAAGAAGAAATAACTCATGCCCTACTTCATATTCTTAAATATCTTTCTTAATTTTGCGACAATAACAACGATAATTGAAGAATACAAGATATGACTATAGCAGTAGATTTCGACGGTACAATCGTAGAGCATAAATATCCGGCAATCGGAAAGGAGATTCCTTTTGCCATCGACACCTTGAAAAGATTACAGCAGGAACGCCATAGACTGATTCTATGGTCAGTACGTGAAGGCAAGTTGCTGGAAGAGGCAGTGGAATTCTGCCGAGAACGCGGTCTGGAGTTCTATGCGGTGAACAGCAATCATCCCGAAGAAAAAGGTGAACACGTACACTACTCGCGCAAGTTGAAAGCCGATGTATTTATAGATGACCGTAACGTAGGCGGTTTACCCGATTGGGGCATGATCTATGAGATGATACACGAGAATCTGACAGCCGAACAGATGTGGGAAAGAATCTTCACATCGGAAGACGGACGGAAAAAGAAAGGTTTCTTCGGAAAATTGTTCGGATAATTTAATCGGAATCCCTTATGGAGAATGAATGTTGGTATGCGATGTATGTACGCATGCATCACGAAAAGAAGACTGCCGAGAAATTGAAGGCAATGGGTGTAACCCATTATTTGCCTATCCAGGAGGTGGTACGCCAATGGAGCGACCGCAAAAAGAAGTTGCAGGTAGTGGTGATTCCGATGATGATTTTCGTAAGAGTTACGGACCATAAGCGTATATCCTTGCTAAAGGATATACCAGCACTGACAGGAACGCTGATTGACCGTTGTACGCACAAGCCTGCCATTATCCGCGATAAGGAGATGGAGAGTTTTCAGTTTATGCTCGATTATTCGGATGAAGCGGTAAGCTTTATCAGCGGACCATTGCAGAAAGGAGAGCGGATAAAGGTTGTGAAAGGACCGTTGAAAGGTCTGGAAGGCGAACTGATACAGATAAGCGGAAAGCCTCAAGTTACGGTTCAGTTAGAGCAACTTGGCTATGCGACAGTAGAAATTCCGGTAGGCTTTATCGAAAAGGCCTGAATCAACGGAAAGTGATATTACGGTTGAAGAGGAAATTGATGGAACCGTAAATAAAGAGCCCTAAGAACTGGGCAAGATACTCATTCACATTCAGTATTTCGACCAATACAAGCAGAAAACAGAACTGGGCCAGATAAGCTACGGCAAAGGCTCCGGCAAAATACATCATCTGATGCCAGATGGTGTTTTTTTTATCATCTTCTACCAAAGGGAAGACCCAATATTTACACCAGATGAAATTATGAATCTGCGCGATGATATAGGCCACAATGTTGGCCAGTATATAGTCTTGCTTGCAGAGGTGCATCATTATCCCCACTACAATGGCTGTAATGATGGCATTGAGTGTTCCTATGATGGCAAAACGGCAAATTCGTACAGATTCTTTCATTATTGGTCGGTTTGTAACGTTCAAACATGAGAAAGCGAAGAGTATGTAAGCATCTGTCAGTTACGATACTCTTCGCTTTATGTCATTCAGGATATCACGGATTATTTTTCCTTGATATCGACAATCAGATTCAATTCATCAAGCTGCTTCTGGTCGAGGAAACCGGGTGCATCGAGCATCACATCGCGTCCGGAATTGTTCTTCGGGAATGCGATACAGTCGCGGATGGAATCCAGACCGGCAAACAATGATACCCAACGGTCGAGACCGTAGGCCAGTCCACCGTGAGGAGGTGCACCGAACTTGAAGGCGTTCATCAGGAAGCCGAATTGTTCCTGTGCCTTTTCGGGAGTGAAGCCGAGGATTTCGAACATCTTGGCCTGAAGCTGTGAGTCGTGGATACGGATTGAACCACCTCCTACTTCCACACCATTTACCACCATATCGTAGGCATCGGCACGGACAGCTGCAGGGTTGGTATCAAGCAATGGAATGTCTTCGTCTTTCGGATGAGTGAACGGGTGGTGCATAGCCATCAGACGGCCTTCTTCTTCGCTCCATTCGAACATCGGGAAGTCGACAACCCAAAGGCAGGCAAACTTGTTCTTATCGCGAAGACCAAGCTGGTTACCCATTTCAAGACGAAGTTCGCAGAGTTGCTTGCGGGTCTTCATGACATCATCACCGCTCAGAATCAGAATCAGGTCACCCGGTTTTGCACCGAAAGCATCCTTCATCTTCTGGAGCACTTCCTGAGAATAGAACTTGTCGACACTTGATTTTACATTGCCATCGGCCTCAACACGGGCATAAACCATACCCTTTGCACCAATCTGCGGACGTTTTACAAATTCGGTAAGCTGATCGAGCTGTTTACGTGTATAATGGGCTGCACCTTCAGCACAGATACCACCTATGTAGGCTGCATTATCGAATACAGAGAAACCATAGCCTTTTAGTACATCCATCAGTTCGACAAACTTCATACCGAAACGCAAATCGGGCTTGTCGCTACCGTAGTATTTCATGGCATCGGCCCAAGGCATGCGGATGAACGGTTCGGTAAGTTCCACACCACGCAATTCCTTGAAAAGATGCTTGGCCATACCTTCGAACATCTGGATGATATCTTCCTGTTCGACGAAACTCATTTCACAGTCGATCTGAGTAAACTCAGGCTGACGGTCGGCACGAAGGTCTTCATCGCGGAAACATTTTACAATCTGGAAATAACGGTCGAAACCGGATACCATAAGCAGCTGCTTCAAGGTCTGCGGAGACTGAGGAAGTGCATAGAACTGTCCCGGATTCATACGCGACGGTACAACGAAGTCGCGGGCACCTTCGGGGGTAGAACCGATAAGCATCGGAGTTTCCACTTCGAGGAAGCCTTTGCTGTCGAGGTAACGGCGTACTTCCATAGTCATGCGATGACGGAGTTCCAAGTTCTTACGCACGGCATTACGACGCAAATCCAGGTAACGGTACTTCATACGGAGGTCGTCGCCACCATCGGTATTGTCTTCGATAGTGAAAGGAGGAGTCAAAGCCGTATTCAGAATATTCAGTTCTGAAACGATGATCTCGATTTCACCTGTCGGAATGTTATTGTTTTTGCTGGAACGTTCGCTAACGGCACCCTTGACCTGAATTACAAATTCGCGTCCCAGGTGGTTGGCACGTTCACAAAGTTCGGCATTCACTTCAGTGTTGAACACCAGCTGAGTGATACCGTAACGGTCGCGGAGATCGACAAATGTCATTCCGCCCATCTTACGTGTACGCTGTACCCATCCGGCCAGTGTCACGTTCTTGCCGGCATCGGCAAGTCTCAATTCGCCGCAAGTATGACTTCTGAACATATTTAATTAGTTTATAATTTCTGGGTTATACATCTGAGAAACAGAATATTATCAATATCACAAAGATAAAAATCCTTCCCCAGATACATTTTATCCGGACAAAGGTAGTACATGTTTTTGATTTATGCAATAAATTTGCAGGTACAAACCACAAGAAGAAAAGACACATGAAGGCAGAGAACCGGAACCGGATACCCGATTTGAGGAACATAGAACACATTCTCTACCCGTAACGAGAAAAGAAGAAAGGCTGCGAAGGCAGCCGCATGAAAAACATCAAACAACCAATGAAGAACAGCAGTTTATCGAACGATCTGACACAAGGCAGCATAACGGGAACCATGCTGCGTTTTGCCATCCCGATGATAGCGGGAAACTTATTGCAACAATGCTACAACATAGCCGACACATTGATAGTGGGACAGTTTCTGGGAGCCGACGCATTGGCGGCGGTAGGTTCGGCCTATACCTTGATGGTTTTCATCACATCCATCTTCATAGGGCTTTGTATGGGCAGCGGAGCCGTGTTTTCACTTCAGTACGGAGCAAAGGACTTCCACGCATTGAAACGCAGTCTGAGCGCCTCTCTGATGTTGATAGGTGGTATCACAATCGTCCTTAACATTGTTGTTCTTGCAGGAATCCATCCCATTATCCGGTTGCTTCAGACTCCGGCGGAGATTGAAGATATGATGTTCGATTACCTGTTCATCATCTTTCTGGGTATCATAAGCACCTTCCTTTACAATTATTACGCTTATCTGCTGAGAGCGGTAGGGAACTCGGTAGTGCCTCTGGTATTCCTTGCCATATCGGTCGTATTGAACATCGGACTGGATCTGCTTTTTATCCTTGTATTCGATTGGGGAGTGAAAGGAGCGGCTGCAGCAACAGTCATCTCACAGACTATAGCCGGTGTAACCTTATGTGGATATACCCTACTCCGTTTCCCCCTCTTCCGTCTGAAACGATGTCAGCTGAAATGGGATGTAACGGCAATGAAGGAAATTGCTACCTACTCTTCGCTCACCTGCATGCAACAGTCAGTCATGAACTTCGGTATCCTGATGGTGCAAGGGTTGGTAAACAGTTTCGGGACATGTGTGATGGCAGCCTTTGCAGTGGCCGTAAAGATAGATTCCTTCGCTTATATGCCCGTACAGGATTTCGGCAATGCGTTCTCTACCTTCATCGCCCAGAACATCGGAGCAAACGAAAGAATGCGTATCAAGCGGGGTATCCGAAGTGCAATATGGGTCACTACCCTTTTCTGCATTTTCATCTCGGTGCTGGTATTCGTCTTCGCACCCGAACTGATGCGGCTCTTTGTGGATGCCGATGAAACTGAAATTATCGGAATCGGTGTGGAATATCTTCGCGTGGAAGGAACCTTCTATGTAGGAATCGGTTATCTGTTCCTTCTGTACGGTTTCTACAGAGCGATACGCAAGCCCGGCATGTCGGTAGTGCTTACGGTATTTTCTCTGGGAACCCGTGTCGCATTAGCCTACGGACTGGCAGCTATACCAGCCATAGGCGTACACGGTATCTGGTGGTCCATCCCTATCGGATGGTTTCTTGCCGATCTGTTCGGCTGGTGGTATTATCAGAAACGGATCATCATTTCGACCACCAATTTATCCTGTTCGGATTCTTTTGCCAATGATCGGTCGTCGTAGAAATATTTTTCGTAGTTAAGACGGAGATCGGCTTGGAAAGGCTTACCGAAACTGAATGTCAGACCACCGGTAATACGTTTACGTTCGTAATCGGTAATATACAACAGATTGGTATCCTTATCGAACTTACCAGTACTGTTGTCGCCCATATAGTCGAAACGTGCCAGGAAAGAAACCTTCTTGACCAACGCTTTCTGATTCTTCAGGAACAAATCGTAATTGACGAAAGCATCGACAGCCCAGACATCCTTAAAGGCATCGTTGGCATACTTCTTATACATACCTTCTACCTCGAAATGCCAGTTGTTCCAGTCGTAATATGTACCTGCATCGTACATATAGATATTGGTATCCTCAGGACGGGTACGCTGTGTACTTAGAGTCAGGTTATATCCCTTGAACGGTTTCATCTCCAACTTGGCAGAATAGCACAATACCTTATGCCATCCTTTCTGCTCGGTAAGTCCAGAACCACTGAACAAACCTGCTTCAACAGAGAACGGGAAACCATCTTCTTCCTTCTGTGAATACTTGATGGTAGCACCGGCATCGCGCAAGCTACCCATCTGCTTGGCAATGAACGAACGGTTTGCAAAATACTGCTGATGTGGAGAACGATGGGCATCGATAGTGAACGGCACACGCATCTGACCGATTGTAAAATCCCATCCCTTAAACGGAGAAACACGTGCATAAGCATCAAGCATCTTAATCTGTCCTTCATCAGAAAGGTCGATTTCGGCCTTGTAACTCACAATAGGAATAACCTTACCGGTAATGCTCACACGGGCGTTACGGACCTGGAAACGTTGTTCGCCGGTTGTTGTCTGAAACTCATACTTACCTCGTACGGTACCGTGAATTTCAGGCAAATATTTCTTCCATTCACTCAAATCGATGGTTTGAGCACCTGCCGATGCCACAAAAAGCGCCATGGTAAGCGCAGAAACTAATTTCTTCATGTATTAATACTCCCCAATTTTTTTAGATTTCGCCATAAAATTAGGACTCTCGGTTAACGTGGGTGTGTCATACTTATTACAAAGGTATTACACACCTTGATGACTCAGATCAGAAAGAACCGCCTTACAGCAGTAGTGAACCAGATAGAAGACACATGAACATTGGTACCATCGGCAACTACAATGATTCTTCTTCATCAGGGAAACGGAGTGTTTCCACCTTTTCAAGACGGGCATGCAGTTTCGTCATCAACGACTTGCGTATACGCAGACGCATGATACAATCCATATCGTACGACTGTTCCAGAATCTCAGGCGACTCTTCCTTGACAATGCGCATCACATCGTTCATAAACGGATATTCAAAAGCTACTGTCACATCCTCATCGACTGTCTTCTCAATGATTTCAGCTTCATCCAGAGCTTGGGCTGCAGCTGTACGGTAAGCGACGATCAAACCACTTGTCCCTAACTTGATACCTCCAAAGTAACGTACCACAATCACCAGCACATCAGTCAGCTCCTTCGAATTGATCTGCCCGAGTATAGGTTTACCGGCAGTACCAGAAGGTTCCCCATTATCGTTGGCACGGAAATCTTTTCTTTCCGCCCCCAACATGTAGGCATAACACACGTGGCGGGCATCGTAATATTTCTTCTGATATTCCTCAAGGTACGATTTCACCTCATCGAGAGAACGGACAGGCAAAGCGACAGCGATAAACTTGCTACGCTTCTCGGTATAGATGGATTCCGACTTCCCTACAATCGTCTTATAAGTATCTTCTAGCATCATGGAGGCAAAAATACGAAAATTCCTGCGACTTACCGAATCGAAAGATGGAAATCGCAGGAAAGCATCTGATGAATCTGTTACAGACTAGAGAAACGGAACAACTGACAGATTCACCGACGGGAAACATATTGGCGGACAAACTGTGCCAACGGTTTCCCGATAATGATCAAGGTAACGGCTATCAGCACCAATACAATACCCGTAAAGATGCGTGGAGTCATCTTCTCATCGAAGACAGCCACTCCGATACATAGAGCCGTAATGGGTTCCAAGGCACCTAAGATGGCGGCATAAGTGGAACCGATATAATGTATGGCCTTGGTCATGGTAATCAATGAGATGATAGTAGGAATCAAAGCCAAAGCGATGGGATTGATCCAATGCACCGGATTTTGAATGAGATCCAAATTGACGAAGAAATGCAGACGTACAATGTATACACTCCATCCGAAAAGCAAAGCATAGAATGTAAGCTTGGCAGGAGGCATATCCTTCAGCACCGAACGGTTCACACCTACAATATAGATGGCATAGGTAAGCGATGAGATAAAGACCATCAGTACCCCTACGGTACTTAATGTCTCTCCACTATCGCCATGATACAGCATGGTAATTCCCCAGAAAGCAAGCGCAATGGAAGTCATGGTGATGACAGAAATCCGTTCCTTGAAGAACACCGCCATGATGACGGCAACCAAAACCGGATAAATGAACAGAATGGTAGAAGCGATACCTGCATCCATATAATTGTAGCTTTCGAACAGCGTAAGCGAAGAGAACGAGAAAAGCAGTCCGATTATCACCAATGGCAAGATTTCACACCGACGGAGCGCAAACGACTGTTTCTGTACCTTCAACATGATAGCCAGTAGCAATACGGCAAAGCCGTAGCGATAACACAATACAGAATCGGCAGACAGCCCTTCGGAGTACAAAGGCAAGGTAAACAACGGATTCAGACCATAGCTTGCAGCAGCTATCGCACCTAAAGAAAATCCTTTGAATGTAGAACCGGTATTCATATAACTTCTTCCCCCCTTTCGTGAAACCGGGTGCAAAGTTAATGAGTTTTCCAATTGGTTATACCCCATAATAAGGGAAAATATATGCATTTTTATTTCCTGATAAAAAGAGATGTAATAAAAAGAAAAAAGCTGTCTGATCCTCACGAATCAGACAGCCCTAAACACATAGTATAATATATCTCTATCTTTTTTAAAATCAAAATAAAAAATACGTCACTCGAGTTTATGAATGACCAAACCCGAACGGAGTTTCGGCTCAAACCAGGTCGTTTTCGGTGGCATGATATTGCCTGTATCGGCAATATCCATCAATTGCTTCATAGACACGGGATAGAGGGCCAGAGCAACCTTCATCTCTCCACTGTCGACACGTTTCTTGAGCTCACCCAAGCCACGGATACCGCCAACGAAATCGATGCGTTTGTCGGAACGGAGATCCTTGATTCCAAGAATTTCATCCAAAATCAGATTCGATGAGATAGTCACATCAAGCACACCGATCGGATCGTTATCATCGTATGTACCAGGTTTGGCAGTCAGACTGTACCATTTGCCATCAAGATACAAAGAAAAGTTATGCAGACGGTCAGGCTTGTAAATTCCTTCACCCTTCTCTTCTACCTCGAAATTCTTCTTCAAGGCTTCGAGGAATTGAGCCGGAGTAAGTCCGTTCAAATCCTTCACCACACGATTATAGTCGATAATAGTCAGTTCGCTTGCAGGGAAGCATACAGCCATGAAATAATTATATTCCTCGTCTCCCTTATGATTGGGATTCTGTTTTGCCTTTTCCGCTCCAACCAACGCAGCTGCAGCACTTCGATGATGTCCGTCGGCAATATACAAAGCCGGCATAGCGGCAAAAGCCTTGGTGATTGCAGCGATATCGGTATCATCGTCAATAATCCAGAATGTATGGCCGAATCCGTCACCCGGAGCAATGAAATCGTATACAGGCTTTTGCGCCGTATATTTTGCAACAATCGCTTTCAGTTCAGCATTATCGGGATATGCGAAGAATACCGGTTCGATGTTCGCATTGTTAACACGTACATGCTTCATGCGGTCTTCTTCCTTATCACGGCGTGTAAGTTCATGCTTCTTGATCACACCGTTCATATAATCGGGAACGTATGCCCCTACTACAAGTCCGTACTGGGTCTTTCCGTTCATTGTCTGTGCATAGATATAGTAGCACTCTTTCTTGTCCTGTACCAGCCATCCCTTGTCCTGGAACATCCGGAAATTCTCAGCCGCCTTCTGATACACACGCGGATCATGTTCGTCGGTACCGACCGGAAAATCAATTTCAGGCTTGATGATATGATACAAAGACTTTTCGTTTCCTTCGGCTTCAGCACGGGCTTCTTCCGAATTCAATACATCGTATGGACGGGAAGCAACCTCTTCCACCAGTTCTTGGGGAGGACGGATTCCTTTAAAGGGTTTTACTACAGCCATAATATTCTATTTAGGTTAATGTTTGATTTTCATGGGATAAAAAATATCCGCAGAAAAAAGCAACACAAATATACTCTTTTCCACGGATATTCCTAATATAATTATAACAATATTACTTGTTGACGCGGAATTTTTCGCATCCGTCCTTCAAGAAACCCACAATCTGTTTTGCTGCAGCGATACCTGCATTGATAT
Source organism: uncultured Phocaeicola sp. (assembly GCA_944321335.1). Lineage (GTDB taxonomy): Bacteria > Bacteroidota > Bacteroidia > Bacteroidales > Bacteroidaceae > Phocaeicola. The sequence continues at coordinate 18,289 of CALUKX010000013.1, forward strand.
TCGCTTCGGCTGTCTGGGCACCCATCTTCTTCGGAGTAGAGAAATAACGGCCAGGGAAATGATCTGCAAACTCCTCATGATGAGCCGGCATGATATCGGTAACATATTTCAAGTCGGGACGGTCGCTCATCAGGCGAAGCAAATCGGCTTCGTTGATGACCTCCTTACGTGCAGTATTTACCAACAAACCGTTCTGAGGCATACGTTTTACCAGATCGTAATTGATTGAATTCTTTGTTTCGGCTGTAGCCGGGATATGAAGAGATACTACGTTGCAGGTAGCATACAACTCTTCGGCAGAAGCTACCGGCTTGATACCATCGGCTTCCATCACTTCCTTCGGACAGAAAGCATCGTAAGCATAGATATCCATACCGATTCCTTTGGCAATACGCGCGACGTTACGTCCTACATTACCATAAGCATGGATACCCAGTTTCTTACCCATCAGTTCAGTTCCGGCCTTTCCGTCGTAGAAATTACGGACAGCCATGATCATCATACCGAAAGCCAGTTCGGCAACGGCATTCGAGTTCTGTCCCGGAGTATTCATCACACAAACGCCATGAGCGGTGGCTGATTCGAGATCAACATTATCGTAACCGGCACCAGCACGTACCACAATCTTCAGTTGAGGAGCTGCATCAAGCACTTCCTTATCAATAATATCACTACGGATAATGATGGCGTTCGCATCCTTGACAGCATCGAGCAGCTGTTTCTTATCTGTATATTTTTCGAGCAATGCCAATTCATAACCGGCAGCTTCGATTTCCTTACGGATACCATCGACAGCAACCTTGGCAAACGGTTTTTCTGTTGCGACTAAAACTTTCATATTTATCAGATTTATTGTTTAAGAACAAATGAGTTATGAACTACACCACCCGTATGGTATGGAATAATCCATAACTCATTATTATATTTATTTCACGAATAATCTGCAGAATCAATGCATCTTTTCGAATTCCTGCATGCAGTCGATCAAAGCCTGAACACTTTCGATAGGCAGAGCATTGTAGCAGGAAGCACGGAAGCCACCTACTGAACGGTGTCCCTTGATACCTACCATACCTTTTTCGGTAGCGAACTTCAGGAAGTCGGCTTCAAGATCCTTGTATTCATCGGCCATGACGAAACAGATGTTCATGTAAGAACGGTCTTCCTTGCAGGTAACTGTACCACGGAACAACTTGTTACGGTCGATTTCGGCATACAACATGTCGGCACGTTGTTTGGCACGGCGTTGCATTTCCTTTACACCACCCTGTTCCTTCAGCCAACGGAGAGTCAGCAAAGCGGAATAGATAGGAACTACCGGAGGAGTATTGAACATCGAACCCTTATCGACATGAGTCTGGTAATTCAACATGGTCGGGATATGACGTGAAACCTTACCCAGCGCATCGTTCTTGACGATAACGAAAGTAACGCCGGCAGGAGCCAGATTCTTCTGTGCACCACCATAGATACAGATATATTTGGAAACATCTACCGGACGTGAGAAGATATCGGAAGACATATCGGCTACCATCGGAACACTTACGTTTGGATCTTCGTGCAATTCGGTACCATAGATTGTATTGTTTGTTGTGATGTGGAAATAATCCGCATCGGCAGGAACTGCAGCTTCGAAATTTTTCGGGATATAAGTGAAGTTATCCTTTTCGGATGAAGCAACCTCAACAGTTTCGCCGAAAGCCTTCGATTCCTTCATAGCTTTTTTAGCCCAAGTACCTGTATTCAGGTAAGCAGCTTTCTTTTCGAGGAAATTATATGGTACCATACAGAACTCCATGCTTGCACCTCCACCCAGGAACAAAACCGAGTATCCTTCAGGGATATTCAGAAGTTCTTTGAACAAGGCAACTGCCTCATCAACTACAGGCTGAAAGTCTTTTGCGCGGTGACTGATTTCCATCAACGAAAGTCCTGAACCGTTGAAATCAAGAATGGCCTGAGCTGTTTTTTCGATTACCTCGCGAGGCAAGATAGAAGGTCCCGCATTAAAATTATGTTTTTTCATTGGAAGTTTGTTTTGGTTAAACACTAAATCATTTTTAACATCTGCGAAATTACTTATTATTTTCAGACTTCCAAAAGTTTTTCTAATATTTTTCTATTTCAATGCGAGGTTTGTCTTACAATTTATAGAGAAAGCCCGATTTTTAATTACATATCGACACAAGATTAGCTTGCACTCGACGGATGAGAGATGGAACAACGTGCGCTTTTGACAGATTTCGCACGTTACCGGCCGACATATAGAAATCAGCGTGCAATTTCGATAAGGGTCTTTACGCCCTTGATTTTCTCTCCCTGTATCAGTTTAAGTGCCTGTCTGGCTTTTTTCCGCGAAATGGCGGCAAAAGCATAATGGTCTTTCACATCTACTCTACCGATATCTTCCTTGTTGAGGTTTCCTTTCTTGAACAGGAATCCGACGATATCGATCTTGTTTACTTTGTCTTTTTTTCCTTTACCTATATATAATGTAACAAATTCGGGCAACGAAGGTTTCGGAGTTTCCTCCGGAAGAATAAATTCTTCGGGAGTATCCTGTATATATGCCGGCAACTGCTCGGAAGGACCAAGGATAATGTATGCACAGCCTTCGGCATCCCAACGTGCAGTCCGCCCGTTGCGGTGGATGAATCCGTCTTCGGCTACGGGAAGATGATAATGTACCACATTATCAATATCGGGGATATCCAGACCACGTGCCGCCAGATCGGTTGAGATGAATATGTGGCAACTTCCGTTGCGGAACTTATAAAGCGCACGTTCACGGTCTTCCTGTTCCATTCCACCATGGAAAACTTCGCAATACACTTTCATGGAATGAAGATATTTCCCTACACGGTCTACACTCTCGCGATGATTGCAGAACACCAAGGTAGACTGACTGCCTAAGTTACACAGCAACTTATACAACGTTTCGAGCTTATCTTTTTCAGGAGAAGCCACCGTATACAGTTTCAGACGTGCCGAAATCCGTTCATCCGGATTCAGGAAATCCAACTTCACGGCACGGCCTCCTACCCCTGTAAAACGAGGAATCTCTTCGGCGTCTGTAGCCGAAAGCAAGAAACGGCGTTGCAACTTAGGCAACTTTCCTATCACATCGGCCATCTCTTCCTGAAAACCGAACTCCAGACACTTGTCGAACTCATCGATAATCAGGTAACGTACCGCTGATGCATCGAAGTTCTGTTTTTCCAGATGATCGTTCATTCGTCCCGGCGTACCGATAATCACCGACGGTGAAATACCTTTCATTGTACGATGTTCCTCCATTGCCGGACGACCGCCGTAACAGCTCATCACCTTGAAGCCGGTCCCCATCGCCTTGAACACCTGTTCGATCTGCAATGCCAGTTCACGCGAAGGAACAAGCACTACAGCCTGTACTCCCACCACATCGGGTTTCAGCATCGAGACAAGTGGAAGCAGATACGCCAAGGTCTTACCGGAGCCTGTAGGCGACAACAGAATCAAATCAGCCCCTTTGCCGCAAGCGTCAATGGCAGCCTGCTGCATTTCATTCAACTTTTCAATCTTCAGATTCTTCAGTATCGTCCGGATATCCATCATCTAGTTTTTTTGAGTTATAATGCAAATATAGAAAATTATAGGAAAAATTGTCCCACTACCCTTGTTAATATTTATCTATTTACTAATTTCGCATATCCATTAGTATTAAGAAAATAAAACACTTTTAAATATATGTGTGGAATTGTAGGTTATATAGGCAAACGTCAGGCGTATCCTATCCTCATCAAAGGTCTCAAGCGACTCGAATACCGAGGCTACGACAGTGCCGGAGTAGGATTGATCAGCGATTCGAACGAACTGAACGTTTATAAAGAAAAAGGCAAAGTATCCAATCTGGAAGAATTTGCCTCACAGAAAGACACATCAGGCCGCATAGGTATTGCACATACCCGTTGGGCGACCCACGGAGAACCTTGCCAGGCCAATGCTCACCCTCACATTTCCCAGTCGGGAAATCTGGCCCTCATCCATAACGGAATCATTGAGAACTACGCTACATTGCGCGAACAGCTGCAGAGCAAAGGATATACATTCAAAAGTTCGACCGATACGGAAGTGTTGGTGCAGCTTATCGATTATTTCCAGACTACATACCATCTGGATCTGCTGAAAGCGGTTCAGACCGCCCTGCATAAAGTAATCGGTGCCTATGCGATTGCAATACTTGATAAAACTCATCCCGAACGTATCATTACTGCCCGTAAGAGTAGCCCGTTGGTTATCGGTATTGGAGAGAATGAGTTTTTCTTGGCTTCGGATGCCACTCCGATAGTCGAATATACCGACAAGGTGGTTTATCTGCAGGATGAAGAAATAGCCGTGCTGGAGACTGGAAAGCCGTTGAAGATAGTCAACCTGAGCAACGAATCACAACAGGCGGAGATCAAAACCGTCGACATGAATATCGGTCAACTGGAAAAAGGCGGATACCCGCACTTCATGCTCAAAGAGATCTTTGAACAGCCGGAATGTATCAACGACTGTATGCGCGGACGTGTTATTCCCGAGAACCATAAAGTGGTGCTTTCGGCAGTGAACGACCATAAGGACCGTCTGCTCAACGCACATCGTTTCGTGATTGTAGCCTGCGGTACATCATGGCATGCAGCCCTTATCGGCAAGCAGCTCATCGAATCGTTCTGCCGTATTCCGGTAGAAGTGGAATACGCTTCCGAATTCCGTTACCGCAATCCGGTCATCACCGACGGCGACGTGGTGATAGCCATCTCACAGTCGGGCGAGACTGCCGATACGCTGGCGGCCATCGAACTGGCAAAAGCGAAGGGAGCATTCGTCTACGGTATCTGCAACGCTGTAGGTTCGTCCATTCCCCGCATCACCGATTCCGGTTCGTACATCCACGTAGGTCCGGAAATAGGTGTCGCATCGACCAAAGCCTTTACCGGACAAGTCACCGTACTTACCATGCTGGCCTTGACATTGGGCAAGGAAAGAGGTACAATCGATTGTGAAGAATATCGACGTACCATCGACCAACTCGCCAAGATTCCGGAAAAGATACAGGAGGTACTGAAGCAGAACGACTGCATAGCCGAGCTTTCACGTACGTTCACATACGCACATAACTTCCTCTACCTGGGGCGCGGATACAGCTATCCGGTTGCTTTGGAAGGTGCCTTGAAGCTGAAAGAAATATCCTACATCCATGCAGAAGGCTACCCGGCAGCAGAAATGAAACACGGACCGATTGCACTGGTCGATGCAGAAATGCCGGTAGTAGTCATCGCCACACAAAATGCAATGTACGAAAAGATTGTAAGCAACATCCAGGAAATCAAGGCACGCAAGGGACGCATCATAGCTTTGGTAAATCCGAACGACAACGTAATCAGCAAGCTGGCTGATGCATGTATCGAAATACCGGAAACTTTGGAATGTCTTGAACCACTGGTAGCGACTGTACCGTTGCAACTGTTGGCTTATCACATTGCCGTATGCAAGGGTAAGGACGTAGACCAGCCACGCAATCTGGCCAAATCGGTAACTGTAGAATAATCCGGACAGGATTCATTAATAAATTATGCCGTTCCACTCACTAAAGATTGGGACGGCATAAAATATGTCTTGACATTTTCGGGAAATATCAAGGGATGTTTGCAAAAATGCCAAAACACATTGGTCAAAATGCCTTGACCCATCCCCTCAAACCCCTTTATATTATCAATGAGATAACTTGATATCTTATTCGACGTACAAAACCAAGCCTTTCAGATACTCACCTTCCGGATGATAGATGTTTACCGGATGGTCGCCCGGCTGGGTCAACTGATGGAGGATACGTACACTACGTCCGCTTTGGGCAGCAGCTGTAAACACAGCGTTACGGAAATTATCCTTGCTTACAACCTGTGAGCAGGAGAAAGTAAACAGGATACCTCCCGGACGAATCTTTTCGAAAGCTTTCGCGTTCAGCTTGGTATATCCTCTCAACGCATTGCGGAGAGCATCACGATGTTTGGCGAATGCCGGCGGATCGAGAATGATCAGATCATACTGGTCGCCCATACGGTCGAGATACTTGAACGCATCTTCGGCATAAGCCTGATGACGGTCGTCTCCCGGGAAATTCAGTTCCACATTCTCTCTGGTCAGATCGATAGCCTTGGCCGAACTATCCACCGAGTGAACCAGATTGGCACCACCACGCATGGCATAGAACGAAAAACCACCTGTATAGCAGAACATATTCAGTACATTACGGCCTTTTGCATAACGTTCCAACAAGTGACGGTTTTCACGCTGATCGACAAAGAAACCGGTCTTCTGTCCTTTCAGCCAATCGACATGAAATTTCAGTCCGTTCTCCATTGCCACATTCTCAGGGCTTCCCCCCTTGATGAAACCGTTTTCAGTAGCTAACAAATCGGCCTTGAACGGCAAAGTTGTTTCCGACTTATAATAAATATTCTGAATCACATCGCCCATCACTTCCGAAAGCGCATCGGCAATTTCCATACGGTCTACATGCATACCAGCCGAATGAGCCTGCATTACAGCGGTATGATCGTACACATCGATAATCAACCCCGGCAGGTTATCACCTTCACCGTGAACCAGACGATATGTATTGTTCTGCGGATTACCGATCAACCCCAAAGCCACACGCAAATCCTTGGCTACGCTCAGTTTGCGTACCCAGAAACTATGATCTATCTCTTCCTGACGGAACGACAGCACACGCACGGCAATACTTCCGATCTGGAAATGACCGCATGCGATAAACTCCTTCTTCGAAGTATACACATCGACAATCTCACCTTCTTCAGGTTCACCTTCAACACGAGCTATAGCTCCCGAAAACACCCACGGATGGAAGCGTTTCAGCGACTCCTCCTTACCAGGTTTCAGAAATACTTTCTTATATGACACGATTATTCAGTTATAAAATTTCCGACTAGTTTTTCAGACTTCCTCCGCCACTTTGGTCACCTCGTAATTACCGTGACAACGGAGATCCTCCAGATAAGTATAAATTTCCACACAAGCCCACGCGTCGGTGGCCGCATAAATCCGCTGTGCCTCGGAGAGCGTTTCGGCCTCCCAGTTCGACAGACGTTGGTTTTTCGAAATCTTTTTGCCGAACAGCAAGGCATAAATCTTCTGCAGACTCTTCTCCTCTATTCCGAAACGGGGCACATAATCCTGCAGTTCGATCCAGTTTCCCGTCCGTAGATCCTTTTGGTTACGTTTACGCAACATCGCGAAATCATCCTTCAGCGACAGCCCTACCTTCAGTACATCATTCTGAAGAAACTCCTCCAGAAAATCGGGTAACCCCAAATGATTCAAACGGAAAAGGAAACACGTATCATGAGTGGACACCTGCAGAAGAGCCACTTTATGCACCGTCCCCTTACGGAAGGACGGACGGGTTTCCGTATCCACCCCCACAATGGAATGAGTATTGAGATAAGCCACCGCCTTACGCGCTTCAGCCTCGTTATAAATCACGAAAATACGTCCTCCGAAGCTTTCCTTAGGCAAGCCTGCCACCTCCTGTTTCGATATTTTGTTTTGTATAAGAACCATGTATATCTTGTTGCTTCTCTATCTTTTCAACCAATTATTCCCAACGGTCGCCGTAACCGTCATCATCACCTGCATCCAAGCCTTCGTACAGATCTTCTTCCGTCACCCCGACATCGTTTCTGAGCGGGGAACTCGTATAGAGATCATCTTCACCCACTTCCTTATCGTCATCTTCCCTCCGGCTGTAACGTACATCGTGCAAAGCACGCATCGCATTCACCAGACATTGCCCCCAATATTCGGCGAAGCGTTCCTCACAAATCACCAGAGCATCATTCATCGTTTTGTCGAGTCCGAGCTGATACACGCAAATGAAATCCTTGAGGACCTGATAAATATCGGCCAGATTTTCCGAAATCGTCTGACGGATGGGTGTATCACTGAAAGCCATATCGTCGAGAAAGACGTCAAGATAATCGTCGAGTTCTCCCATGAGAGCGGCCACACTGCCACGTATACGCTCATAATCGCCTTCCGTAACAAAAGTTTCCGGTTCGTCGAATTCGTCGACCCTCCCTCCTTTCGGAAGCAGGGAAGCCTTCAGATAAAGCAACGGAAGAAGTTTCAAGGCCTTATCGATAAAATCAGAACGCTTCACTTCGGTAGTCCGTTCCAGAAAACCGCAGAACTCGGCAGCTACGGTAACAAACTCAACGGTATTTTTATCGAATATGATTGAAGTGCTCTTATTTTCCATAATCTATAAATATTGACGTGCAAAGATACGGAAAAAATTTTTCAGTTTTAGTTTTATTCGTACATTTGCGTTGTAAAACAGGTACGATTTTATCAAAAATCATATCTTTTAATAGTTAACCACGCCATGATCAAGAAAAAAACAGATAAAGATAATAAGACTGATGAGGAAAAACTCATCACACCGAAGAAAGTTGTAACTGCCATAAAAGGCGAAACAATCCATTTCATCATCGGACTGCTATGCGTCATTTTCGGAGTTTATCTGATCCTCGCCTTCACTTCATTCTTCTTTACCGGCGGGAACGATCAGAGTATCCTGATGCACCCCGACCCGAATGAACTGATGAAAACAGGCAACCACATCCAGAACTATGCCGGAGCCCGTGGAGCGCAATTATCGCAATTCCTCATGAACGACTGTTTCGGTATATCGGCTTATCTGATCAGTCTGTTTCTCATCATCGCCGGAATGAAACTGATGAAAGCTTACCAGTTCAAGCTCTGGAAATGGTTCATCGGTTGTTCCATTGTCATGATCTGGCTGTCCATCGCACTGGGATTTATCTTCGGAGGAACTTTCGCCGATTCATTCATTTATCCGGGCGGTCTTCACGGATACAATGTAGGATTGTGGATAAGCTCACAGATAGGGACATTCGGTCTGATTCTGTTTCTGTTTATTTCATTGGTCTTCATTTGCATATTCTTTACACGCGAAACGATACAGATTGTCCGTAAGGCCCTTCATCCATCCATTCCGAAATTCGGAAAAGGAAAGGCAGAAGATGGAGAGCAGGCGGAGGAAACTGAAGATACAACCGATGAAGCCGTAGCCGACACTCCGTCAGAAGAACCGGTTAAAGCTATGGAAGATGAGGATTCTGAAGAAGATAGCTCAGAGAAGGAGAAGGAAGAGGATTATGATTTTTCTTCGCTTCAGCCGAAAGAGACTCCAGCCACTGTATACAATGATCCGGCTCCGGTCGAACTTGAACTGGATACCAGACAGGAACAACAATATCCTATAAAGACCGACAAGCCACAGGATTACCGTGCTGAAAACGTATACAATCCTTCACCTATCCGGCAGCCTCTACAACAGAATGAGATAGATGTATTGGAGCCGGAAGATGCAGACAACCAGAAAGATAACGAACCGGCTTTCGAGGTGACTGCCGAACATCACGAAGACGACGAAATGGTCAAAGGCGACCTGAGCCAACCTTATAATCCGCGTCTGGATCTGGAACATTACAGGTTCCCGACCATGGATCTGCTTAATTCATACGGCGACCATGAGCCGACCATCGACATGGAGGAACAGAATGCCAACAAGGACCGTATCATTCAGGTATTACGTAGTTTCGGCATTGAAATCAGCTCAATCAAGGCAAGTGTAGGTCCTACCATCACCCTATACGAGATAACTCCTGCCGAAGGTGTTCGTATCTCAAAGATCCGTAACCTCGAAGACGATATCGCCTTGAGCCTTTCGGCTTTGGGTATCCGTATCATTGCACCGATTCCGGGTAAGGGTACCATCGGTATCGAGGTACCGAATGCCAATCCACGTATCGTTCCGATGAGCTCGGTACTGGCAAGCAAGAAGTTCCAGGAAACCACATTCGACCTTCCTATCGCTTTGGGTAAGACCATCACCAACGAAGTGTTTATGGTCGATCTGGCAAAGGCTCCTCACATGTTGGTAGCCGGTGCGACCGGTCAAGGTAAGTCGGTCGGCTTGAACGCCATCGTCACTTCCCTTCTCTACAAGAAGCACCCGAGCGAACTGAAATTTGTCATCATCGACCCGAAAAAGGTGGAATTCGCCATCTATGCACCTATAGAGAAACATTTCCTGGCCAAACTGCCGGGCGACGGCGATGCCATCATCACCGATGTAACCAAGGTAGTACAGACCTTGAATTCGCTCTGCGTGGAGATGGATACACGTTACGACCTGTTGCGTAAGGCCGGATGCCGAAACATCAAGGAATACAACGCTAAGTTCATCAACCGACAGCTGAACCCTAATAACGGACACCGCTATATGCCTTACATCGTCATCATTATCGATGAGTTCGGCGACCTGATCATGACTGCCGGCAAGGAAGTTGAACTGCCGATCTGCCGTATCGCACAGTTGGCCCGTGCCGTGGGTATCCATGCTATCATCGCAACCCAACGACCGACGACCAACATCATTACCGGTACCATCAAGGCCAACTTCCCGGCACGTGTGGCATTCCGCGTAGCATCCATGATGGACTCACGTACCATTCTCGACCGTCCCGGAGCCCAGCAGCTTATCGGTAAAGGTGATTTGCTTTACCTGCAAGGCAATGATCCGGTACGTGTCCAGTGTGCATTCGTCGATACTCCGGAAGTGGAACGTATCGCCAACTATATCAGCAAACAGCAAGGTTATCCTTCTGCATTCGAATTGCCTGAATATGTGGATGAAAATGCCGACAGTGGCAGCGCTTCGGGCGATGTAGACATGAACAAGCTCGATCCGCTCTTCGAAGAAGCCGCACAGCTACTGATATACCATCAGCAAGGATCGACCTCACTTATCCAGCGTAAGTTCTCCATCGGCTACAACCGAGCAGGCCGAATCATGGACCAGTTGGAACGTGCAGGAATCGTCGGTCCGGCCAACGGAAGCAAGGCACGTGAAGTGCTCTGCATGGACCAGAACGATCTGGCTATGCGCATGAGTGCCTTGAAGGACAACTGACACCTAAAAATCGGAAAAAAATGAAAAGACTCTATACAACCCTTACCATGCTGATGCTTGTGCTAGTCACAGCATTTGCTCAGAAAGATGCTAAAAGCATCCTCAACCGTACAGCCGAGGCATATAAAAAGACCGGTGGTGTATGCATCACCTTCACCGGAAGCCAGGACGGAACCTTGTGGTTGCGCAATAACTGTTTCTATCTGAAATGCATCGGTGTGAAAAGTTGGTTCGACGGAAAAACGCAATGGAGCTATGTGGAAGAGAACGACGAAGTGACCATCTCCAATCCGACCGATGAAGAGCTTCAGAGCATCAACCCGTATGCATGGATATCCTCATACAAGCAGAACTTCAACTGCAAGCTGATGGGAACAAAAACCGTCAACGGAAAGAAAGGATACGAAATCAAGCTAACCCCACGCAAGAAAGGCGAAGTAGCTTCCATCATACTGATGGTATCGGAACAATACGAGCCTATGCAGATAACCATCGTGCTGAGCAACGGAGAAAAACAGTTCTTCGACGTAACCGAATACAAGGTATTCAAGAATGTAAGCTTCGAATCGTTCCGTTTCAACCCGAAGAAATATCCTACGGCAGAAATCATCGACATGAGATAAATACAAGACAATTGAAATACAAGCAATAACAAGGTGGACGACCCTACTCCTGAGTGTATCGGGAATAAGGTCGTCCACCTTTTCTATAAATAAACCTTAAATAGAGACTGAATCTGCCTGCTATAGAAAAAAAATCGTATCTTTGTTAAATTATTAGACTTAAAAAAATCAATTATTTAAATAATATGGCAATAGAACATGTAAAATGCCTGATCATCGGATCAGGTCCTGCTGGTTATACAGCAGCTATCTATACAAGTCGAGCAAATCTTTCACCGGTATTGTATGAGGGCATACAACCGGGTGGCCAGCTGACAATCACCACAGAAGTTGAGAATTTCCCCGGTTATCCTGAAGGAGTAACCGGTCCCGTATTGATGGACGACCTCCGCAAACAGGCAATACGATTCGGAGCAGACATCCGTAACGGAATCGTAACCAAAGCAGATTTGAGCCAGGCGCCTTATAAATTTGTTGTAGACGATGAAAAAGAGATTACAGCCGATACTGTAATCATTTCGACAGGAGCGACAGCCAAATATCTGGGTCTGGAAGACGAAAAGAAATATGCCGGAATGGGTGTAAGTGCCTGTGCTACTTGCGACGGTTTCTTCTACCGCAAGAAAGTGGTGGCAGTAGTAGGTGGCGGTGATACAGCCTGTGAGGAAGCCATTTATCTGGCAGGATTGGCCCGTCAGGTCTATTTGGTAGTACGCAAGCCTTATCTGCGTGCATCGAAGATCATGCAGGAGCGTGTTCTTAACCATCCGAACATTACTGTGCTGTTCGAACATAATGCAGTAGGTCTTTACGGTGAAGACGGTGTAGAAGGTATGCACGTGGTAAAACGCATGGGCGAATCCGATGAAGAGCGTTACGATGTAGCTATCGACGGATTCTTCCTGGCTATCGGGCATCAGCCTAATTCTGATATATTCAAGCCATGGGTAAAGACAGACGAAGTGGGTTATATCATCACCGAAGACGGTACGCCACGTACCGGTGTTCCGGGTGTATTTGCGGCAGGCGATGTAGCCGACCCGCATTACCGACAGGCTATCACTGCAGCCGGAAGCGGTTGTAAGGCTGCTATCGAAGCGGAACGCTACCTCTCGGCCAACGGACTTTTGTAAATCATTCAAACTAAACTAAAATAAAGCACCTATGATGGACTTAATCAAAAAAGCGTTTGCCGCCATTGTACTGGTGGGAGGCTTCTCTGCAGTCTATGCACAGCAGATGCCGCCAATTCCGACCGACCCCGATGTACGTATCGGCAAACTGGAAAACGGATTGACCTATTACATCCGTCACAATGCATTGCCTGAAAAGCAGGCCGACTTCTACATTGCGCAGAAGGTTGGTTCAATTCTGGAAGAAGACAACCAGCGTGGTCTGGCACACTTCCTCGAACACATGTGTTTCAACGGAACTACCAATTTTCCGGGCAACTCGTTGAGAGAATATCTGGAATCGATCGGTGTAAAATTCGGAACCAATCTGAATGCCTATACATCAGTCGATGAAACAGTCTACAATATCTCAAACGTGCCCGTCATCCGTGACGGAATCATCGACTCGTGTCTGTTGATTCTGCATGATTGGGCCAACGACCTGTCCCTCGAACCGGAAGAAATCGATAAGGAACGTGGTGTTATCCACGAAGAATGGCGTACACGCACAGGCGCTATGATGCGAATGTACGAAACAACCTTCCCTATCATCTTCGCGGGCAGCAAATATGCCTATCGTCTGCCTATCGGTACGATGGAGGTTATCGACAATTTCCCTTATCAGGACCTCCGCGACTATTATGAAAAATGGTATCGTCCGGACCAACAGGGTATCATTGTCGTAGGTGATGTTGATATAGATTCGATTGAAGCGAAAATCAAGAAGATGTTCGGTCCGATCGAAATGCCGGCCAATGCGGCAAAACGTGAGTATTTCCCCGTACCCGACAATAAAGAACCGATCATCACGATTGCAAAAGACAAGGAACAGCAAGTTCCACAAGTCTATGTTTACCACAAGTTCGATGCTTTCCCGAAGGAAATGAAGGATAACATCGGCTACATGGTTTACAACTTCATGATCCAGATGACAGAAAATATGCTGAACGCACGTCTGGATGAACTGACACAGAAAGCCAATCCACCGTTTATCGGTGCCGGTGCAGGTTGCGGTGATTTTATCCTATCAAAGACCAAACAGTCGTATATCGGTGTGGCTATCTGCAAGGAAGACGGTATCGAAAGCGGTCTGGCAGCTTTGATGCGTGAATTCGAACGTGCTTCCCAGTATGGATTTACAGCAGGCGAATACCAACGTGCGAAAGCCGATTACCTGAGTATGTTGGAAAAAGCGTACAACGAACGTAACAAGATGAAGAACAATCAGTTTGTAAGTCAATACGTACGCCACTTTATCGACAATGAACCGATTCCTAGTCTGGAAACGGAATATGCAATGATGAACCAGATCGTTCCGAACATCCCGTTGGAACAGATCAACCAGCTTTTCCAAGGTCTGGTTACAGATTCGAACATGGTAGTAAGCTTGTTCCTTCCTGACAAGGCAGATATGAAATACCCTACAGAAGATGGAATCAAAAAGGTTCTGTCCGATGTAAGAAGTGAAAAACTGGAACCGTATGTCGATAAGGTTTCCGATGAACCTCTGATCAAGGAACTTCCTAAAGCAGGTAAGGTAGTGAAGAAAGAGAAAGGTAAATTCGGTGCAACCGAACTTACCCTAAGCAACGGTGTACGTGTCATTCTCAAGCCGACCGATTACAAGGCAGACGAAATCCAAATGCGTTCATTCAGCAACGGTGGAAACTCTGTATTCGACAACAAGGATGCACTTCAATTCAATGTTTTGAATGAAGTCATGTCACTAGGAGGTTTAGGTAACTTCAGCGCAGTCGACCTGCAGAAAGTGACAGCAGGGAAAGTAGCTTCAGCTTCCGCTTCTGTAAACGGACTGACCGAATCTATAAACGGTTCATGCGCACCGAAAGATATGGAAACCATGCTTCAGCTGACCTACCTCTGGTTCACAGCTCCTCGCATGGATCAGGAGGCTTTCGAATCGTATAAACAACGTACCAAGGCACAATTGGCCAACCTGGAAGCCAATCCGCAAGTAGCATTGGGCGACACCATAACCAAAGCCCTTTACGGTGACAATCCTCGTGCAATCCGCATCAAGGCTGATATGGTGGACAAGATCGACTATCAGAAGGTTATGGATCTGTACAAAGACCGTTTCAAGGATGCTAGCGACTTCACTTTCTTCTTCGTAGGAAACATCGATGAAGCCACAGCCATCCCGTTGATCGAACAATATATCGGTTCACTTCCGTCAATCAACCGTCAGGAAACTTTCGAAGAAAAGATTCCGATCCGTAAGGGTGAATATAAGAACATATTCCATAAAGACCTCCAGACAGCAAAAGCGACTGTACTGATGGTCCGTTCTGCCGACATGGAATGTAACCTGAAGAACGAGTTGCTGATGAGCATGCTTTCACAACTGCTGACCATGACATATACAGAAACCGTTCGAGAAGATGAAGGAGCTTCGTATGGTGTACAGGTGTTCGGCCAGATGAGCCGCTTTCCCCAGCCCCAAGCTTTGCTACAAATCTATTTCGATACAGACCCGGCTAAACGTGCCAAGATGGTGGAACTGATTGAAAAAGGTATTAGCGACTTCATCGCCAACGGTCCTGAAGCTGACAAGCTGCAGAAGGTAAAGGAATATATGTTGAAGCAACACGAACAGAATCTAAAAGAAAACGGATACTGGATGAACGCCTTGTACGATTACTACTGGGAAGATGCCGACAAAGTTACAGGCTACGCCAACTTTGTAAATACCATCAACGGAAAAGATCTGCAGAAGTTTGCCCAAGACCTTTTCTCACAGAACAACAAGATTGAAGTCGGCATGACTTCAGGTGATGTCAATGAATAACATCACCCTGCAACCTTAAATGATACATATGTTATTTTTTGACATACGAAAACTTCAGAAACTTGACGCAAAGCGAAGCCCGATGTTCGAGAAGAACCGCTTTGCCAAGTTACTGACGTATTTTATGGTCGCATTCTGGGCAGCCTACCTCATTTTTTTCGGGGTAGTGCTGTCCTTTGCGTTTATGGAGGGCTGCCCCAATATGGAGCCTTACCACGTATTGAACCAAGGTCTTATCATCTTCCTGATACTGGACTTTCTCATACGCTTTCTCTTCCCTACTCCCATACAGGCCATCAAACCATTCATGTTACTGCCTGTACCGAAACGGAAAGTAATGAGCGTCTTCCTCATCCAATCCGGTCTGAGCGGATTTAATTTCTTCTGGCTTTTCTTTTTCGTACCCTTCGGGCTGATTACCATCACCCGATTTTATGGACTGACCGGTGTATTGGGTTATTCCATCGGAATCTGGCTGCTCATGGTATTCAACAGCTACTGGAGCATGCTCATCAAGGTGTTGGTACGCCAGAAGTTTCTCTATATCCTGCTGATCATTCCCGTATACGGTGCATTGACCCTCATCGAGTTCCTTCCCGAAACAGGATGGCTCAGCACCTTTACCATGAATTTGGGTGAAGGATTCATCCTTTGGAATCCGGCAGCTTTTATCGGGATATTGATAGCTATCCTTATCATGGGGTATATCAATTATCAAATTCAGCTACGGCTTATCTATAACGAACTTTCACGAAAAGACGACCTCAACATCAGTCACATCAGCAGTTACAGCTTTTTCGACCGTTACGGAAACGTGGGCGAATACATGCGCCTAGAACTGAAAATGATGTTCCGAAACAAAACGCCCAAAAGCCAGTTCTGGATGCTGCTTGTCTGTGTCTGCATGTTCGTAGCCTTCCTGTCCTTCGATATATACGGAGAAGGAAGTTTCATGAACGATTTCATGTGTCTTTATTGCTACATTGTATTCGGTATCATGACACTCTCGCAGGTGATGGCAATCGAAGGGAACTACATCAACGGACTGATGGTACGCAGGGAAACCATCTTCAACATGCTCCGTGCAAAGTATTACCTGCAATGTATCTTCCTTGTACTCCCGTTCGTGCTCTGCCTCATTCCGGTATTCCTCGGCAAGTTGCCTCTGCTCATGTCGCTGGGATATCTCTTTTTTGCTATGGGACCGGTATTCGCCTGCATGTTGCAGCTGGCCGTGTACAACGACAAGACCATGCCGCTCAACGTAGGTCTGATGGGCAAACGGCAGAACAACAACAAGTACCAATCGATGATCACCATCGCCGCCATGTTCATACCTCTAGTCATCAACCGGATACTGACCGGTATTTTCGACCAGGAAACAGCAAGTATCGTGATGATTGTCATGGGACTCGCCGTATTCTTCACCCACCGCTTCTGGATCTACAACATCTACCAGCGGTTCATGAAACGCCGTTATCAGAATATGGAGAACTTCAGAAACACACGCTAAAGAATCGGAATATGGAAATAAAAATAGAACAACTAAAGAAATGCTACGGCTCGCACGTGGCTCTGGATATCGACAACTATACCATACCTGAAGGTAAGATTGTGGGACTCGTAGGAAACAACGGAGCCGGAAAAACTACCCTCTTCCGTCTCATCCTCGACCTGCTGAAAGCCGATCAGGGAAACGTATGCATCGGTGATATCAACGTGGCGGAAAGCGAAAAATGGAAAGACTATACAGGAGCCTATATGGACGAAAGTTTTCTCATCGACTATCTGACTCCTGAAGAATACTTCTACTTTGTAGGCAAGATGTGCGGGCTCGACAAAGCGACCGTAGAGGAACGTACCGCTCCTTACGAACGTTTCATGAACGGTGAAATTCTCGGACAGAAGAAACTCATCCGCAACCTCTCTGCCGGAAACAAGCAGAAAGTAGGTATCGTGGCAGCTTTGCTCAACCATCCGCAACTGCTGATACTTGACGAGCCGTTCAACTTCCTCGACCCGAGTTCGCAATCGGCCTTGAAACATCTTCTCCGCAACTATCACGAACAGACCCAAGCCACCATTCTCGTATCGAGCCACAACCTAAACCACACGGTCGATATCAGTTCAAAAATCATTCTGCTGGAACATGGGAAAATAGCACGTGATATCGAAAATGTAGATGGAAACGCTGAAATGGAACTCGAAACCTATTTCGAGATCAATGATTAAAGCCAAACGGGGTTTAGCCGAACGATAAACTTCCCTATTGCATCAAACTCCCTCTGTAGCCCTTGTCGGAATACTTCGACATAGGAAACAGAGGGAGTTTCTTATAAATAAACCTTAAAATAACACAGATACACGCCGAGAAGTTTAAAATTTTCAAATTCCGATATACCACCATATATCTCTTTCAGCTTTTATACTATATTTGTTGTATAATGTTTTGAGAATCTAATTATGCACCGACACACACACACATCAGGCAGACTCGTCCTAATCGGATTGTTATTGACACTTATCCTATCTTCCTGCGGTACACGTGCTCCACGTTACGACTACATTGCACTGGCTCAAGCGGCTATCCGACTTGACATGGATATAGACATGGAGGACAATCACAAACTGTACATCGAATCTTCACAATGGATAGGTGTTCCTTACCGACTGGGAGGAAATACCAAGAAAGGTGTGGATTGTTCGGGCCTCACAGTCAACATCTATAAAACAGTATACAAAAAGAAACTGAAACGGAATTCTGACCAGCAACGTACCGAAAACTGCAGCAAAGTGAGCAAACGGAACCTGCAGGAAGGCGATCTTGTATTCTTCCATAACGGACGCAATAAGAAGAAAGCCAACCATGTGGGTATTTATCTAAAGGACAACCGTTTCATCCATGCCAGCAACTCGGGAGTAATCATCAGCAGCCTGAACGAATCGTATTACAAGAAATACTGGTTGCAGGGTGGTCGCGTAAAAGGACTATAAGTACAACACAATGAAACGCCCCAAAATAGTCATCAATAGTCTTACCGTTCTTCTGCTTACGGCCGGCACTCCTATCGCCGCCCAAAACACGAAAGAAGAACCGGAAATCAAGCTCAACGATGATGCCGTACGCATGATCCAGTTCGATTTCAACCAGCAACCGGAGGACAAGGTACAAAAAATGCTTGAAGCCCCGATAGAGAAACGTTGGATGAAGTTCAAGGAAGATCTGGCGATGCAACGCAGCATGACGGATACCACTACAATTAAGAAACCCGACGGATGGATCCGTCCCGAACCATATACCATCTGGACCCGTTTCGGAGAAGATCCCGTTTACGATGTCATCGTAGGAGGACGTTCGATGGAGTATGAGATATACTGGACAATAAACCCCAACCTTCCCGATTACGAAGAGTTCGGAAAAAGTATTCAACCAAGTACCGGAACAATGTACCGCATGAATACGGCTCCGGTAGGTCCGAGTCTAACTATCGGTGGCCTCGATTTCCTGGGTTTCATCTACGACAATTTCACCCGCACAGGACGTATGCTCCGTCACAACCGGAAGCATGCCAATGCATGGAAGATATACAAGGACTACCGGCCCACAGCAGCCGACAGTGCCAAATTCCCTTCCTTCCTACGCCCTATACCACCGGTTATCGCTTCGGCTGATACCTTACCCGAAAAACAAGAAACGGAAGAGGCAACATTCGGAAGTGATCAATATACCCGTATGTATATGCTCGAACAGCAAGCCCCTGTATTGAGGACTGAATTCACCACACACAAACTGCTCCCGATATATCCTACGACAACGGATACTATCATCCGACAGTCAAATATCGAAACGCAAGCGGCATCCGTATCATCGGGAAAGAAAAAATCATCGAAGAAAAACAAACAGGAAAAGGCCAAAGACCAACCCGAAGAAGCCGAGTCACGCTTCTCATACTACATCCGCCAGCGCATGAAAGAAGATTCAATCCGGCGACAGGAAGAACTCCGAATGATGAAACAGAGAAAGGAAAGAAGCAACTTATACGATGTCCAGAAACAAATCCAACGTATCAAGGACGAACAGAACTGATACACCACCGATAAAAAAGCATCCCGAACCTCCTCCAGCAGGAAATTCGGGATGCTTTTCACATATCATGTATATCCGCCATCATTTCTTGAACACGAAATATACAGCCAGAATCAGGCAAACGAATGCCGCCAGATGATTCCATCTCAATTCAAGCTTGAAAGCGATCATTGAAAAAACGGTAAACACAGCCAAAGTGACCACTTCCTGAATCACCTTCAACTGCATGATATCGAACGGACCTCCGTTATCCTTGAAACCGATACGGTTGGCAGGAACCTGCAGACAATACTCGAAAAAAGCGATCGCCCAACTGAAAGCGATAACCCCGATCAAAGGCAAGGCAGCAAACCAGCTGAACTCCTCGCGCATTTTCAGATGACCGTACCATGCCAATGTCATGAATATGTTCGAAAAAATCAGCAGTACGATCGAATAAATACCTTGTGACAACATTTTCTATCTTTAAATTACATTTAATACAAACTTCAACCCCTTCAAGGTTTCTCCACCTCTTCGGGCAACAGATCCGACTGAATATTGTTCATGCTCCCCCACAAGCTGTAACGCGCTTCGGGATTCATGCGTTCAAGCGTATGCAATACTTCCTTCATATCGGAGCGGTGCGAATCCTTCTCGTACGGGCAATTCTTGATCTGTTTCCGATATCCTCTAACCATAGCCAGTTCCACCAGATCGGTTTCGTGTACCAGACACATCGGCCGGATGATGGTCATATCGAACTTCCGCATCACCAGTTTGGGAGGCATTGTACTGAAAGCCCCCTGAAAAGTCATGTTCATGAGCAACGTCTCCAGAATATCGTCCATGTGATGCCCCAACGCAATCTTGTTGCACCCCTGCTCCTTGGCGATGGTAAAAAGCGCCTTCCGACGGTTCCACGAACACAGAAAACACGGCGACTTACGGGTATCGGTCGACGGGTCGAACGAAGTCTCATACGGCACGAAAGATACACCGAGCGATTCAGCAAACTCCTTCAGATACGTCATATCCGACTCGTAAGCAATGTTCGTCATCACCACATGAGCCGCTACCACCGAAAACCTCGGCTTATAGATACGCGAACGTCGGGCAAGCAGTTCCAGCAAGGCGAGCGAATCTTTCCCGCCCGACAATCCCACCAGAATCCTGTCGCCCTCTTCAATCAGTCCGTACTGCACCACGCCTTTGTTGAAACGCTTCTCGATGCGACGCACCAGTTTATCCTCTTCAGTCGGTTTTCCCATATCTCAACTTACAAAAACTTGGCAAAATTACATCAAAAAACCGATTCGGGAAAGAATTTGAAAAATAGAATGCCGAAATACTTCGAAATTCGAATAAACTTCGTATTTTTGAAAAAAGCTTCAATATTACAACACGAAAAAACCATGAAAAAAAGATACGTTATTGCACTTCTGACTCTCTGTCTTGCAGGGTCGGCCTATTCACAAACCTTGGAGCAAGCCAGAAACTGGTTCAGCAAAGGAGAGTTCGCCAAAGCGAAACCGGTTTTCAAGAAACTGGTCAAACAATCTCCTTCGAATACCAACTACAATTTCTGGTACGGTGCCTGTTGTTATGAAACCGGCGATTTGAAAGAAGCGCTCCCCTATCTGAAGAAAAGTGCCGAACGCAAGGTTATCAACGCCTACCTGTATCTGGGCAGATACTATTACGACATCTACAGATTCGATGATGCCATCAGCAACCTGGAGGAAAACATTTCCTGGTTGGAAAAGAAAAAACTCGACACATCGAAATCGGAAGCGTTGCTCGAACGTACCCGAATGGCAGCCCGAATGCTGAGAGGAACCGAAAATGTGGCTGTCATCGACAGTTTCGTTGTCGATAAGGCCGATTTCCTTTCGGCCTACAAGCTCAGTAAGGAAACCGGTAGCTTTACCGCCAATGAAGACGGTACTACCACCGAATATGTAAACGAATTGGAAGACAAGAAATTTCTGGCTATCAAGCATCCGGAAAAGGGATATCGACTCTATTCGCAGATCAAGATGATCGACAAGTGGAGCGATATCGATATGCTGAAGGGACTGAGCGATGGCGGTACACGGAAGAATCTGAACTATCCGTTCATGTCGTCCGACGGTATAACGCTTTACTATGCCGCCCAAGGTGATGAAAGTCTAGGAGGATACGACATCTTCGTAACCCGATTCAATCCGGGAACCGGAAAGTTTCTTGTGCCCGACAATATCGGTATGCCGTTCAACTCACCGTCCAATGATTATCTGTATGTGATTGATGAATACAACAACCTAGGATGGTTCGCTTCCGACCGCTACCAACCCGAAGACAAGGTATGTGTCTATGTTTTCGCTCCGAACGAATCGAAGGAAGTATACGATTACGAAAACACACCTTCCAAGCAAATTATTGCAGCGGCAAGCCTGCGTTCCATCAAATCGACATGGAACAAGAGCAATGCCGACAAGCTTCGTATCGCCCGCCAACAGTTGGCACAGATCATGTACGGACAGGACAAGCAGAAGAAAAGAAGCGATTTCCGTTTCGTAGTGAACGAAAACGCCATCTATCACAGCGTCAAAGACTTCAAGTCGGACAAGGCACGTGATATGTTCAAGGAACTGCAACAGCTTGAGAAAGACCTTTTCGAGCTGGAAGAATCGCTAGACGAAATGCGTACCGACTACAAGAAAGCAAATAAGGCTGAAAAGGAAAGTATGGCACCTGCTATCCTCGACAAGGAAGACCGTGTAAAGGGACTCCGTGAGGAAATCGGCATGCTGACCAACGATATCCGTACAGTTGAAATCAAGACAATCCAATAACCCCAAATACAACCTCATGGAAATACTGATCATAGCCGCACTTATCATAGCGGGACTGGTTTTCTTCGCAATCGAAGTATTCCTCATCCCGGGCATCAGTCTGGCCGGTCTGGCCTCGGCTGCGAGCCTGATCTATGCGGTTTACTATGCCTTCGCCAACGTCAGTCCGACGGCAGGAACCGTAACCCTCTTCATCTCCGCTTTCGGCGTCATCGGCGTGATTATCTGGTTCATGCGTTCGAAGACAGTCGACCGCCTTTCGCTCAAGAAATCCATCGACTACAAACCCAATCCACTGGAAGACATCGACCTGAAAATCGGTGATACAGGAGTATCCGTAACCCGTCTTACCCTTATCGGTAATGCCGAATTCAACGGACACATCATCGAAGTGCAGTCGGCCGACGGATTCATCGACGAACATACTCCGATTAAGGTAATCCGTATCAAAGACGGAACCGTATATGTACAACGCACAAACAACTAATTACTCACACTTAAATCAATACTGTTATGGAAATGGAATACAGTTTCAACTTCTTTCCCATTACACTGACAATAGTGGTAGCCATCATCATTCTGGTGATATTCTTCCACTATGTGCCATTCTTTCTCTGGCTTTCTGCCAAGGTATCGGGCGTAAAAATATCGCTCATACAACTCTTCATGATGCGCATCCGTAAGGTTCCTCCCTACACCATCGTGCCCGCCATGATCGAAGCACACAAGGCCGGACTGAGCGACATTACGCGCGACGACCTCGAAGCGCACTATATGGCAGGCGGACACATCGAACGGGTGGTACACGCTCTGGTTTCCGCATCGAAAGCCAACATCGAACTGACATTCAAGATGGCTACCAGTATCGACCTTGCCGGTCGTGACGTGTTCGAAGCCGTTCAGATGTCGGTCAACCCGAAAGTCATCGATACACCGCCGGTAACCGCCGTTGCCAAAGACGGTATCCAGCTCATCGCCAAGGCCCGTGTAACCGTACGTGCCAACATCCGCCAGCTGGTGGGTGGTGCCGGTGAAGATACTGTACTGGCCCGTGTAGGCGAAGGCATCGTATCATCCATCGGTTCGTCAGAAAACCACAAGTCGGTACTCGAAAATCCCGATTCCATCTCGAAGCTTGTACTCCGCAAAGGACTTGACGCCGGAACTGCATTCGAGATTCTATCCATCGATATCGCCGACATTGATATAGGCCGTAACATTGGTGCATCGCTGCAGATCGACCAAGCCAATGCCGACAAGAACATTGCACAGGCGAAAGCCGAAGAGCGTAGAGCGATGGCCGTAGCCCTCGAACAGGAAATGAAAGCCAAGGCCGAAGAAGCACGTGCCAACGTAATCCAGGCTGAAGCCGAAGTTCCGAAAGCAATGGCTGAAGCCTTCCGTAGCGGAAACCTCGGTATCATGGACTACTATCGCATGAAGAACATCCAGGCCGATACCTGCATGCGCGAAAGCATTGCACATCCCGAAAGCGACAAATCGCAGGGACATGTGCCACTCGACAGATGACAAACCATTTATAAGAAGAATATGAAAAAATATTTTGCACCCTCCGAACTCATCATCAACGACGACGGTTCGGTATTCCATCTGCATGTAAAGCCCGAACAGCTTGCCGACAAGGTAATCCTTGTAGGCGACCCGGGTCGTGTAGCGCTGGTGGCATCTCACTTCGAGAATAAAGAGTGCGAAGTAGAGAGCCGTGAGTTCCGTACGGTAACCGGCACCTACCAAGGCAAACGTATCACCGTAATATCGACCGGTATCGGCTGCGACAACATCGATATCGTAATGAATGAAGTAGATGCATTGGCCAATATCGATTTCAAGACCCGTGAAGAAAAAGACCAGTTACGCACGTTGGAGATTGTCCGCATAGGGACCTGTGGCGGCTTGCAGCCATACACCCCGACCGGCACCTTCATCTGCTCCGTCAAATCGGTCGGATTCGATGGTCTGCTCAACTTCTACGAAGGTCGTAACGCCGTATGCGACCTTCCATTCGAACGTGCCCTGATTGAACATCTGGGATGGACAGGCAACATGTGTGCCGCATATCCCTATGTTATTGACGCCGACAAGGAACTGGCAGACCGCATAGCCGGAAGCGACATGGTACGTGGCGTAACCATCGCCTGCGGAGGATTCTTCGGTCCTCAAGGCCGTCAGCTCCGAGTGCCGCTTGCCGACCCTCATCAGAATGAAAAGGTGGAGAGCTTCGAATATAAAGGCTACCGAATCACCAACTTCGAAATGGAAAGCTCGGCCCTTGCCGGACTTGCCAAACTGATGGGACACAAGGCAACCACCGCCTGCATGGTCATCGCCAACCGTGTAGCCAAGGAAGCCAATACAGGTTACAAGAACCAGATAGACGATCTCATCAAGCTGGTATTGGAACGAATCTGATAAACGAACATTTCTATCTTGTCATTTAGAGGAAGGAGCACAGAGATGCCGTACCTCTAAATGACATTTTATTTTCTGTCCACCCGAAAAATCCGTATCTTTGCATAAACAACCGAAAATGAACATGAACGTACAAGATACCATCTGTGCCATCGCCACCGCCCAAGGCGGAGCCATCGGAACCATCCGTGTATCGGGTCCCGAAGCCATCACTTTTACTGACCGCATCTTTACCCCTATGGGCAAAGACACCCGTCCGCTTGCCGAACGTCAGGCATACACCCTCACCTTCGGACAGATAAAGAACGATGAAGGCGAAATCGTCGACGAAGTATTGGTGAGCCTCTTCCGTGCGCCCCACTCGTACACAGGCGAGAACTCCACCGAAATCTCATGCCACGGCTCGGCCTATATCCTGCAGCAAGTGATGCAACTCCTCATCCGTAACGGATGCCGTGCTGCCGGACCGGGTGAATTCACCCAACGTGCCTTCCTCAACGGCAAGATGGACTTGAGTCAGGCTGAAGCTGTAGCCGATCTGATAGCATCCTCTTCAGCAGCCACACACCGGTTGGCGATGAACCAGATGAAAGGCGGATTCAGCAAAGAACTGTCGGTTTTGAGAGATAAATTGCTGCATCTTACTTCACTGATGGAGCTGGAACTCGACTTCAGCGACCACGAAGAACTGGAGTTTGCCGACCGTAGCGAACTGAAGCAAATTGCTTCGCAAATTGAAACAGTGATAGGCGGACTTGTGCAATCGTTCAGTGTAGGAAACGCCATCAAGAACGGTATTCCGACAGCCATCATCGGTGAAACCAATGCCGGCAAATCGACGTTGCTCAACGCTCTGCTAAATGAAGAGAGAGCCATCGTAAGCGACATCCACGGCACTACCCGCGACGTGATAGAAGATACAATGAACATCGGCGGAGTGACGTTCCGTTTCATCGATACAGCCGGTATCCGGGAAACGAGCGACACTATCGAAAACATGGGTATAGAACGCAGTTTCCAGAAGCTGGAGCAAGCCGATATCGTGCTTTGGGTAATCGACGGATCGGAAGCTAAGACTGAGTTTGAGAAGCTGGGAAGCAAGATTCTGCCCAAATGTGAGGGCAAGCAACTCATCGTAGTTCTGAACAAGGCCGACCTGACAGGCAAGACCGATGAAGCGGTTCTTCCATCGGAAAATCTTCCGGCCAACGCCCGAATCATCTCCATTTCGGCCAAGGAAAAGATTGGCATCGACAAGCTGCAACAACTACTGTTGAAGGCAGCCGATATCCCCGAGATATCACAAAGCAATGTGATAGTAACGAACGTGCGCCATTACGAGGCTTTGAGTAAGGCGCTGGAGGCGATTCATCGGGTACAGGATGGCATGGAGATGGGACTGCCGGGCGATCTGGTAAGTCAGGACCTGAGGGAATGTCTGTTCCATCTGGCAGAGATTGTGGGTGGCGAGATTACTACCGATGAAGTTTTGGGAAATATCTTCAAGAACTTTTGCGTCGGCAAGTAACTATCTGATTACCAGTGAGTTAAATTGATTACAATCGATTGATATGGCGCTCTTTACGGGGCGCCTTTTTTTGCTCACATAATTATAGCCTAAAAATCCCCGTATTAATGCACCATGCATTCCTGAATATTCTTCAAAATAGATTCAAAAATATTCACAGATTCTTTTTCATTCAACCCGGCTTTCACCGCCACAGCAAACAGATCTTCTTTCGTCGGTTCTATCTTATCATTGATTGACGTCGTGCGAAATCCGTTGATTCCATCACTTGGCAGCAAATCATAAGCCGGGGCAAAATACCAGTCACCATCACGGTAGATAAAAGCGAAGTTTTTGGCATGGTCGTCTTTGTTTCCTATCAGGTAGTTGAATACCATCAGCCGGTAAACTTTCCAAAGCTCAGCTACGTTATGCGTCAGCATAGCGCAAACCTGAAAGATGTGCATGTAGTCAATACTAGGCAAACGATAATCGGCACTGATAAGGCCGGCCACACTGACCACATGCAACTTGCCGTTTGGCGTCCGGTCGAATCGTTCTACACCGAAATACATGTCCTCAAAGAGTCGCGTTTCCGGCATTTCAATTCCGCATTCCTTGGCGAGCACCGAGTAACGATACTCATCCTTACCTATGCTTTGCGGATCTTGCTTGGCACGAAACTTAACCAGCCATTCCTTATCATTATAGCGGACGAAAATTTTAGGTCGTGCTCCACCCGGTGAACCTCCACGATATTGAAACTCTTCAATACCTTCACCCTTGTAATCATCACTATCCAGTATCTGCTCGGCTTCCAAGGCCAGCTTCTCGAAATCGGCATAATCCTGTCTCGTCACTACACTATTATCCGGACGGAACTCCAATGCTCCGCGTCCCGTCGAACCTACCAATGCAAGACGATCCAACAAAGTTAAAGTTCGAGGATTAACACCCTGCTGTTGCAAGTATCTGTCCAGAATGAGCAAGCCCCATCCATCAGGTAGACAATCGTCAAAAACGCCGAATCCTCCTTCAAACGGACGAGGCTTGGCTATAAAAACACCACTTTGCAAAGGCAATTCAAACGGTGAAATAGAGAAGCCTGTGCTGAGCCATTCTGCCGAATATTCAAAGGCACACAATCCATCTTTGGTCAGCGCCAAACGTCCGACCAACCGATTGCTGTTGAGCACTTCTATTTGCCTGATATTATTCATTTTTTCTTTCCTCGTTTACGGGTAACACTTTGTTCGTTTAATACATCATCCAACGATTGATATTGCTTTTGTGCAAAGAGAGCATCAAACTCGGACAACGCATTCAAGGCAAACCCAATCTGAAGCAATCCTTTCAGCGAAATCTCTCCTGTCTGCTCAAAACGTCGGTAAGTGGCAAACTTAATACCGGCTCTTGAGGCCATGCCGTCCTGAGTTAAATTCAGCTCCAACCTTCGTGCTTTGACTCTTGCCGCAATCTGCTTGGCCACATCGTTTGGAGTAGATATATTAAATGTCATTATATTATTCATAATGTATATATTTCACCAATAACGAATAAAATATTGTTCTCTACAAAGATAAGAAATAGATTTCAATACGATGTATCTTGTGGCTTCTTTTTTATAGAAGACTTATCCATAACCGTAAATTCCCTCATTTTTGTACCTTTTCATCCTAAAAATCCTCAAATTTCATAAGTCTTCGCAAAATACGCTTTGATATTCAAGAAATTACTTATTATTTACCCTATATCCAGATATTTTCCCGGATCAAAACCATTCATCAGATGCTCGTCTCGAAATACGTAGCCCATCTGATTGGACAAAACTTTCGTGCCTCCTATCTCGACATCGATATTGGTATGCGAATGGCCATAGATCCAGGCATCGATGCGACTTTCACATATCAAATTTTCGTACTCGGTTGCAAAGGCACTGTTCAAGACAGAACCTTTATGATGCAGTGCCACAACCTGGAGAGTCGGCAAATGATGGGTCACGACGACGATATGCTTTGCCGTGCTTCGGGCAATGCTTTCCTTGACGAACTCGATAGCGGACTCATGCATCCGATTGAAATCATCGGTCTGGAGCAACCGTTCTCCACAACGGATCTGACGGAAGTCATTCATGCCTTTCCAGACAAAATATTCGTCGGCCGGATTGATTCGTGACCATAAGGTACTCAGAATAAAATCAGTGTCATCAATTCTTACCACCTGATTCTGATAGTAGCCCACATTCTCCATAAATTTCCAGGTCCACTGAAAGCCGCGTTCCATCACATCGGAATAATGATAATACTCGTGATTTCCGGGAATAATCAGGACCTGACGATAGTTGCTGGATGCCCACTTCCAGAAGCTTTTCAGTGGGGCATCCGCCTGCTTGAGGTAGAAAATATCTCCGGCAAGGACCAGTACGTCTCCCGTTACAGGAAATTCTTGTTGCTTCAGGTATCCGCTGTTGTCTGCCAATTCCATATGCAGATCGCTCATGTATTGAATTTTCATATTACTTGTTTTTAGTTATTTGTTATTTGTCGTTTTTTTAAATTCTTCAACCTGTTTCTCGATGATTGCCTTCACCTGCTCAAACGAAACCGGGGTGAAATCATTGTTGTCTACTCCAACATCATATTGTGTCGGAAGAAGCATACTCAGCCGAGGGGCATCCTTTCCGGTATTATTCCTACAGGTATGCACGTGTCCGAAAAGCTGCCATGTGCCATTGTAGGAGCCGCCATAACAAAGGAACGGACAGTGATTCAGATAAATCTTCTGTTTGTCTACCTTGATATACATCTGCATTGCTATATGCTCGAAGTATTTCGTGTAATTCTGCCTCAGGTTCTTGATGTCGTGGTTGCCGGAAATAAGGTATATTTTCCCGTTCAGCCTGCTCAGTACGTTTATCCATTCGGCTGAACCGCCCAGACAGAAATCGCCCAAGTGAAACACTACATCATCCTGACCTACTACACGGTTCCAGTTCGAAATAATCGTTTCATTCATGTGCGTCACATCCTTGAAAGGCCTGTTGCAGAACCTGATGATATTGGTGTGGTTAAAGTGGGTGTCGGATGTAAAGAACACCCTGCTTCCGTCAAATTTATAATTCATAATGTTTTATTTATGCGCATCACTGCGTGGTTAATAATAGGTTACAATCCAGCCTGTGGACGGAATTGACGGAGAAGAGCGCATCGTGCGAACGTCACCAACAGGCACAAAATAAAAAGCCGTCGAAAAGTTTGGTAAGGACTTTCCGACGGCTTTTCATTTATCATTTCAGCGGGATACCAGCATCATCGTATCCCCCATGAATTATCAAACGTTCGTCGGAAAAGATCTTTGAAAGTATAGAATGTTCCAATGCTTGAAGTATGGACACACGACAGCACTTCAAAGCATTTCGTGCTTCGATCTGATATAATTGTCCGGTTGTTCATTTTTCTTTGCTGCATTGTAAACTTCATGTTTTTATTTAATTGACGTCGTAAAATTAAGGATTTTCTTGATAACCAGCAAATTTAACGCAGAAACATCATTTCCCAGTTCATTTCTACAATTCCAAAGGTACCCAATCAAAACCTTTTAAAAATAGCCTTGCATTGAAAGCGACTTTACTTTATCTCCGTATTCATAATATACGTTCAATAGATTTACATAGACATCCGGAATGATTACGTCCGCAAGTTTGTCGTCGACAAGGTCAGCTTCCCTTTCCGCAACAATTTTCATTTTAAGGAAAAAAGTTTTTATAATTTTTCCTTTCACCCTTTCAACTAACTATATATCAACGCATTACGGGTGAAAGCAAGGTTTTTTGCTTTCACGTAAACCTTCTATTTTCCGCCACACCGACTTTATCGGCTGTAAAACAGTCGATAAAGAAAAAAGTGAGTAGGAAAAT
>CALUKX010000014.1 GCA_944321335.1 uncultured Phocaeicola sp.
TTGAGGAAAATCCAAACGACTTCAGTCTGATATGAAACGACAGAGGCCATCTCAATTCATTTTGAGACGGCCTCTTTGTTTTTTATTTTCGAATCAGTTTTTATAGGGAGTGATATCGATTTCTGAGTTTTGTACTTTTTGTAATATATCCAAGGCCGTTTTATGGAATTGGCTGTGCTCTACTTCTTCTTGATCATCGAATGTTTGGTATTTTACGGTCATAATTTTTTCCGGATAAGAAATCGCTGTTCGGATTAGATATTCATGCATTCTGTCAAGATCGCCATTCTTAAAGAAACAGAATGCAGCGGTATAATAATATGAATACATGCGTTCCGGTGCAATTCTTTCTACTTCAGAGTATATTGATGCAGCACGTTTGAAGTGTCTGAAGAAGAAATATTCGTATGCCATTTCTAAAAGTGATTCTGCCTTATCGTTTGTTAAAAGCAGGTTTTGGTGGAAAGCAGTTTCCGCTTCTTCCATTTGGTCGTATGCGAGATGGATTTTTCCTTTCAATAGATATAGTCGTGCTTCGTTGTTGTCGTATGATAATCCTTTCATGATTTCATTCATACTTTTTGTATTATCCATTTCGTAGAAGTATGCATTCGCCCTTTTATAGTAGATGTCGGCTTTCATGTAATCGGGCGTTTCTTGGTCGTCCAATAAGATTTGGCTATATTCTAAAATCTTACTGGTATCATTTTTAAGACAATAACATTCGAGGATGATTGAATTTACATAGAACTTTTGTTTCGTAGTTTTTTGTTTGAGCTCTAGCAATAAAGCAAGGGATTTGTCAACATTATCTAGCATTATGAAACAATAGGCTGCTAATTCTTTGGTTATATAGTCATCTTCATTGATGATGTTGGCAAAATCAAGACTTTCCAGGGCCTTTTCCGGATTGTCCATTCTCAGATAGCACCGGGCAATTTGATGCCATATCGATAGATCATAAGGATTTTCATCCAATAGCTTATTGTAGAATTCGATTGCTTCTTCAAGTTTGTTGACTTTAGAATAATAATCAGCTAATAGCTCAATGACTTCATAGTTGTCATTCTCTTTTTGAGATGCTTTTTCTAACCAAGGTTCTACTTCTTCAATCAGGTTATGATTGAGATATAGATGGGCTATGTCAATAAGTGTTTCTATGCTAGGATCTTCTTCGTAAAGATAGTCAACAATTTCAAAAGCTTCCGTGTATTTTTCTTCCAGGATAGAGATTTCGGCCTTGATTAATAAAACAGAATAATCGGTCGTATCAGGGATTGTATTGATGAGTTGTTTGACTTGTTCAAGTTGTCCGTTGGATAGTAGTATTTGGCATTTGTAGATGATGATGTCCAGATTCTCTGGATATAATTCAAGTGCATAGTCTATAACCTGTTCCGATTCTTCAGCATTCTCCATTTTTGCAAAATGTTCTGCAAGGATAGTCAGCTCATCCGGTTCGAAATAGAGCTTTGTTCCTTCCTGTTTCATTCTGTTGTATTTAGTCAGCAACTCCTTCATTTTAGGGGTATTGCCGTAATTGGGATTTATGTGGTTTTCCATTCGGTCAAGTATTACTATGGTTTGATAAAAATTCAGCAGGAAGTTTCTAATAACTGTCATCTATTGCACTTCCTGCTGAATGATTATTAAATTCGGTATGTCTTTAATTATTTGTTGATTTTACTCCAGGTGTCTTTCAACGATACAGTACGGTTGAAAATCAGATGATCAGGAGTCGAGTCCTTATCTACATTGAAATAGCCGATACGTTGGAACTGCAGATAATCAAGCGGTTTGGCATCTGCCAAGAACTTTTCTACATAGCAATTGGTCAGAACCTTCAATGAATCAGGATTGATCATTTCCTTCATGGCTTCAAGTGCCGAACAGTTCTTTGCTTCACGGATAGCAGCCATTTCATCACGTGGGTTTTCTACTTTCCACAGGCGGTCGTACAGGCGTACTTCCGCTTTCAGGCAGTGGTTGCAGCTTACCCAATGCAATGTTCCCTTCACTTTACGGTTTGCTTCAGGCATGCCGCTCTTAGTGTTTGGATCGTATTCAGCATAGACTTCTATGATGTTTCCGTTTTCGTCTTTTTTGCAACCGGTACATTTTACGATGTATGCATTTTTCAATCGGACTTCCTGTCCCGGAGTCATACGGAAGAACTTTTTAGGTGCATCTTCCATGAAATCGTCACGTTCCATCCATAGTTCACGGCTGAATTCAATAGTGTGAGTAGGAGAGTTCGGATCTTCAGGGTTGTTGATAGCTTCCATTACTTCCACCTTGTCTTCAGGGTAGTTGGTCAGAATCAGTTTTACCGGATTCAGAACTGCCGATACACGAGTAGAGCGTGCGTTCAGGTCTTCACGTACAGCACTTTCCAACAATGCAAAATCATTCAATGCGTCATATGTAGTATAACCGATCTTGTCGACGAACTTACGGATAGATTCAGGCGAATATCCACGACGGCGGAATGCACAGATAGTCGGCATTCGAGGGTCGTCCCATCCGTTCACCAGACCTTCCTTTACAAGAATTAGCAGGTTACGCTTACTCATCAAAGTATAACTCAAGTTAAGCTTGTTGAATTCATACTGGTGAGGGCGGTTGTCATCCAGATCCTTTCCGTCTTTAACCCAATCTACAAACAAGTCGTATAATGGGCGGTGAACAACAAATTCCAATGTACACAAAGAGTGGGTGACACCTTCGAAATAATCGCTTTGACCATGAGCGAAGTCATACATCGGGTAAGCTTTCCATTTATCACCTGTACGATGGTGGGGAGTTTTTACAACGCGATACATGATCGGGTCGCGGAAATGCATGTTCGGGTTGGCCATATCAATCTTTGCGCGAAGCACCATCTTGCCTTCCTCAATTTCGCCTCTATTCATCTTTTCGAACAGTTCAAGGCTTTCTTCAATTGGGCGGTTACGATACGGACTTTCCACTCCTGGTTGGGTTGGGGTACCTTTCTGCTCTGCAATTTGTTCGGATGTCTGTTCATCAACATATGCTTTACCTTCCTTAATCAATCGGATGGCAAAGTCCCATAACTGTTGGAAATAATCGGATGCATAATATTCATTGCCCCATTGGTATCCCAACCATTGTATGTCTTCCTTGATGGCCTCTACATATTCGACATCTTCTTTTGTAGGGTTTGTATCGTCGAAACGCAGATTACAAACACCACCATATTTCTGCGCAATCCCAAAATCCATGCAAATTGCTTTTGCATGACCGATGTGTAAATATCCGTTCGGTTCAGGCGGGAAACGAGTTTGTATTCTACCACCATTTTTCCCCTCCTTCAAGTCTTTTTCTACAATTTGTTCGATGAAGTTCAGACTTTTCTTTTCTGATCCTTCTGTTGAGTTCATTTCAGTCATAGAGTTTTCGTTTTTACACATTATTTATTTGCAAAAGTAATCATTCTTTCGGTATTTTTCTATATATGGGAATGTGTAAAATTGTAGATTTATTGTTTTTTTGGTTTCTTCTTTTTGGGGTTATTTTAACTTTATGTGCAGAAATATTTTTTAAAAATTGGAGAGATGTTCTAAAAAAATCTATCTTTGCTGGAAAGTCAAAGATGGAGTTCTTAAAGTATCTAAATGAAGAAAAAACGACAAACATGTTTTAAGACATACTTTTTTATTTGTTTAGTTCAAAAAAAGCTCTCATCTTTGTAGCGTTATCCTGAAAACAATCTTTTTACCTTAAAAAAAAACTAATACCTATTGAAAACTTAAAAAAGCTTCTTTGTGAAAAGAGGCTTTTTTTATTGTCTATAGTTTCCTCTTTTTTTCGTTGAAATAGCTTATTTTTGTCATAAAATAAAATAAGATTATGACTCAGCCTTTAGCAGAACGTATGCGTCCCCGGACACTCGACGATTATATCGGTCAGAAACATTTGGTCGGTGAAGGTGCTGTACTCCGCAAAATGATTGATGCGGGGCGTATCTCTTCCTTTATCCTTTGGGGGCCTCCAGGCGTTGGAAAAACTACGTTGGCCCAGATTATTGCCAATAAACTGGAAACTCCTTTCTATACCTTAAGTGCGGTGACTTCGGGAGTGAAGGATGTGCGGGATGTGATAGAAAAGGCACGCAACAATCGTTTCTTTTCCCAGCAAAGTCCGATTCTATTCATCGACGAAATCCATCGTTTCAGTAAATCTCAACAGGATTCGTTGCTTGGCGCTGTCGAGACCGGCGTGGTTACTTTGATTGGTGCTACTACCGAAAATCCTTCATTCGAGGTAATCCGTCCGTTGCTTTCCCGGTGTCAGTTGTATGTCTTGAAACCGTTAGAGAGAGATGACCTCTTGGATTTGCTGCATAGGGCTATTGCAACGGACATTGTTCTAAGAGATAAACATATCGAATTGAAGGATACAGATGCGATGCTTCGCTATTCAGGAGGTGATGCGCGTAAGCTGCTTAATATCTTGGAATTAGTGGTGGAAGCCGATGATCAAGATCCTGTATTGATTACTGATGAAAAGGTGGTAGAACGTCTGCAACAGAATCCGTTAGCCTATGATAAAGACGGAGAAATGCACTACGATATTATTTCTGCTTTCATAAAGTCTATACGGGGGAGTGATCCTGACGGGGCGTTGTATTGGTTGGCACGGATGGTTGAAGGTGGGGAAGACCCTGCATTCATTGCACGCCGGTTAGTGATTTCCGCTTCCGAAGATATTGGCTTGGCTAATCCGAATGCATTATTGCTTGCCAATGCTGCCTTCGATGCAGTGATGAAGATTGGTTGGCCGGAAGGACGGATTCCTTTGGCGGAAGCAACGGTCTACTTGGCCACTAGCCCTAAAAGTAATTCAGCTTACGAAGGTATCAATACTGCATTGGAATTGGTTCGGGAAACTGGAAATCTGCCTGTTCCCTTGCATTTGCGTAATGCACCTACCAAGCTGATGAAACAATTAGGTTACGGAAAAGATTATAAGTATGCTCATGCATATAAAGGTAATTTTGTGGACCAACAGTTTTTGCCCGATGAAGTCAAAGACAAACGTTTGTGGCATGCGCAGGATAATCCTTCGGAAGCCAAATTGAAGGACCGGATGGTGCAGTTATGGGGAGAACGCTTCAAGGAATAATGAATGTCAACAGAGAATCTTAACATATGACTGATTGAATGATTTCTATAAAAAATATACCGGATGAAGATTGTATTTTTAGATATATATACATTGAAGCCTGATGAATTCTCATGGGACGGGTTTGATGCATTGGGTGAAGTTGTAATGTACGATCGGACTTCTTCCGAGGAATTGATGGAGAGGGCCGAAGGAGCTGAGATATTGCTGACTAATAAAACGGTTCTTGATGCAGAGTCAATCTGTGCTTTGCCTTCCCTGAAATATATCGGAGTATTGGCTACAGGTTATAATGTCGTAGATTTGGATGCTGCACGTGAACGGGGCATTGTTGTAACTAATATCCCTGCTTATAGTACGAGTTCGGTTGCACAAATGGTATTTGCTCATCTGCTTACCATTACCCAGCGTGTGGAACATTACACGAAAGAGGTCAGGAGAGGAGCTTGGAATGCTCAACCTGATTTTTGTTTTTGGGATACTCCGTTAGTTGAGTTGGATGGTAAAAAAATGGGGATTATCGGATTTGGTAATACGGGTAAGGCTGTGGCTGGAATTGCCTCTGCCTTTGGCATGAAAGTTTGCCTTTATACCAGTAAACCGCAGTCTGTATTACCGGATGGTTATATAAAAAAGGATCTGGATGACATATTTCGGGAGTGTGATGTGATTAGTCTGCATTGTCCGCTCACTTCGGCTACATCTAAGCTTGTAAATACCTATCGTATAGCATTAATGAAGAAAGGGGCGATACTGATCAATACAAGTCGTGGCGGTGTAATTGATGATAGAGCTTTGGCTGAAGCTTTGGCCGATGGGCAGGATTTATGGGTTGGACTTGATGTTATGTCTGAAGAACCGATGCCCGATGACCATCCGTTACTGGCACAAGAAAGATGCTTTATTACTCCTCATATTGCATGGGCTACGCATGAAGCCCGTCAACGGTTGATTGATCAGGCATTGATGAATTTGAAATCATGGATGGAAGGTAATGTAATTAATAATGTGATCTAATTATGACAAAAGAAGAACGTATTGAAAAAGCAGTAGCCTTATTTAAGGAAGGATATAATTGTGCACAATCGGTAGTTGCCGCATATGCCGATTTGTATGGTTTCACTCAGGAACAAGCATTGCGAATGGCCGCCTCTTTTGGAGGAGGAATCGGTCGTATGCGTGAAACTTGCGGAGCCGCATGTGGAATGTTTCTTTTGGCCGGACTTGAACGATGTGCCGTTGATGGTGCCGACCGTGAGGGTAAATCGGCAAATTACGCATTGGTTCAGGAGTTGGCCGAGAAATTTAAGAATGAAAACAGACATCTGCGTTGTGCCGATTTGCTCGGATTGTCGAAAAAAGAGCCTGTAGTTTCAGAAGCAGAAGCTCGTACTCCACAATATTATGCCAAGCGGCCTTGTACAAAAATGGTAGAGTCGGGAGCCAGAATTTTCGGCAATTTTCTTGAAAGTATAGGAAAATTGTAATAAATCGTTGTCTTTTTATCGCAAAAATCAAAAAAAAATTGTTGTAAAGGATATTTATAATATTTTTTAATTATTTTTGCGGTGTGTTTAAAAACATATTTCTACAATTAATTGTAGAAGATAAGTAACG
Source organism: uncultured Phocaeicola sp. (assembly GCA_944321335.1). Classification (GTDB taxonomy): domain Bacteria; phylum Bacteroidota; class Bacteroidia; order Bacteroidales; family Bacteroidaceae; genus Phocaeicola. Next base: position 6,763 of record CALUKX010000014.1, read on the forward strand.
ATTTAAAGCTAATGACTATGTTAAAAGAAAAAGCAGGTGTTATTGCAGGCAAACTCTGGGAAACACTAAATGGAAATGAAGGAATGACTCAGAAACAGATTAAGAAAGCAACCAAATTGGTTGATAAAGATTTTTTCTTGGGACTGGGTTGGTTATTGAGAGAAGACAAAGTTGAAACAAGCGAAGAAGATGGTGAACTTTTTGTTAAGTTGAAATAAATTAAGCTTGAACCTATCTAAAAGTGCGTGGTTGCGGATTTCCGTTCCCACGCACTTTTTTATTATGGTTTTCAATGATGGTTTTTCATACCTTTTAGCTACTTTTGTATCCATATTTTAAAGGATAAAAGAAAATGATGCATACAAGACAAGAACAAATGGAGGCTTTCGGCCGCCTACTTGATATATTGGATGAATTGCGTGTGAAATGTCCCTGGGACAAGAAACAGACTAATGAGAGCCTACGACTGAATACCATCGAAGAGGTTTATGAACTTTGCGATGCGTTGATGAAAAACGACCAGAATAATATCTGTAAAGAATTGGGAGATGTGTTGTTGCATGTGGTATTCTATGCAAAGATTGGCAGTGAAACGGACTCATTCGATATCAAGGATGTGTGCGATAAGCTATGTGACAAGTTGGTATTTCGTCATCCTCATGTATTCGGTGAAGTGAAAGCTGATACGGCTGAAAAAGTTTCTGAAAATTGGGAACAGATAAAGTTGAAGGAAAAAGATGGTAACAAATCTGTTTTGAGTGGAGTTCCAGATGCCCTTCCATCACTTATCAAATCATATCGTATTCAAGATAAGGCTAGGAATGTCGGTTTCGATTGGGAGGAACGTGAACAGGTCTGGACAAAAGTGAAAGAGGAAATCAGCGAGTTTGAGTCCGAAGTGACCAATATGGATAAGGATAAGGCTGAAGCAGAGTTTGGAGATGTATTGTTCAGTTTGATTAACGCAGCACGTTTATATAAAATCAATCCTGATAATGCTTTGGAACGTACCAACCAGAAGTTTATCCGTCGCTTCAATTTTTTGGAGGAGCATACCATCAAACAGGGGAAGAAGTTGCAGGAAATGACTTTGGAGGAGATGGATGCCATCTGGAATGAAGCGAAAGCAAAAGGGCTTTAAGTCGTATTAGGGGATACAAACAGTGAGACCTCTTATTCTTACCTGTTTCAGGAGTGGGAATAAGAGGTCTTTCTTATCTATAGAATCAAAATGGGATCTGGATATGATGTCATGCAGGCTTATTTCCTGTTTTTTTGGTTTTTAAGCAATTCGCGATGGAAACGCATTTCAGCACGTTGGATGTTATAAATCTTTTTTGAAGGGAGGAATTCTTTGAACTTACGGACATATTCCAGTTCCAGTTCATTCCCTTTGATGCGTAATTTAATGACATCTTCTACGATATCATTATATTCTGCATCGGTAAGATTTTCTTCTTTACCTTTTCTTATTTTTTCCCATGCTTTTTTGTTACATGCAGCTTTCTTGTCTTCCAATTCGAAATAAAGCGGAAAGAATCTTTCTGCTTCCTGCGGTGTCAGTTCTGCCTTTTGGGTAATGAACGCTTCTTGTCGTTTGCGGAATTCTTCCTTGCTGAGTTTCTGGGCAGAAAGGCTTAGCCCGGTGCACAGAAGAATTAATAGAGTATAAAGTATACGTTTCATAATGGTCTTTTATTGATAAATTGAAGGATCGGCATCGGTGAGATATTGGTAAAGCTCATAGTCGTCCATCATCGTTTGGTTTACTATCGGTTCGATGTATTCGTCGGGTAGGTCTGAAATAGCCTCTATATTGACATTTGTCTGGTTGCCGTTATGTCCTTTAAAACCAGTAACCATCCGTACGGTAAACATCAGTCCTACAAACATTGCTGCCATGTATACCCATGGTTTCATGCGGGTCCATGCACTTATTTTAGGAGTTTCTGTCACTTCTTTTTCGGGAAGCTGCTCCATCAATTTGTCGGCAAATTCGGAAAAATAACCTTCCGGAACCTTGTAAGGGTTCTTGTTGCCATATTTTTTTAACAGTTCGTTTTCTTCCTTCATATCGCGTTATCCTCCTTTTATATACTTTAGATTATTTTCCATAGTAAAGGTTTAATTGTTTTCCTGTAAAATTTCTGCTATTTTCTTAACAGCGTGATGATAGGATGCCTTTAAAGCTCCTACACTGGTGCCAAGTATTTCCGACATATCTTCGTATTTCATTTCCTCGAAATATTTCAGGTTGAACACGATGCGTTGCTTTTCTGGAAGCCTTTGGATTGCTTTTTCAAAAAGTAACTGGGTTTCGTCTCCATCGAAATAGGGGTCACTTTCCAGCTTGTTGATGGCATTTGCTTCAGCATCGTCAATTGATAAGTTGTTTTGTGCCCGTTGTTTGTTCAAATAGTTCAGACTTTCGTTTAAGGCGATGCGGTAGAGCCAAGTCGATAATTTTGCTTCCCCACGGAAGTAATCGAGATTGCTCCATGCCTTGATAAATGTATTCTGAAGCAGGTCGTTTGCGTCATCGTGGGAGAGAACCATTCGTCGGATTTGCCAATAGAGCTGTTCACTGTAGGCCTTTACCACTTCACCGAAAGCTTTTCGTTGGAGTAGTGGGTCTTGCAGTTGTTCTTTTATCTCTTCCTCGTTATATATCATGATATTAAGTTCCTGTTTTTTGATTAGATGGTTTTATGTATCAAAGGTTTAATTGTTTGTTGATTTTAACATTTGCCTAAAGCTTGATCAATAAATTTTCTTCAGCCAGTTGGGTATTTGGAAAGACGGTCTGAGCTTCTTTGAGTAAAGTAGTTTCATCTTCGTATCTGGCCGAAAAGTGGCCGATGACAAGGCGTTTGACTTCTGCAGCTTCTGCTATCTTGGCAGCCTGTTCGGCCGTTGTGTGCAACGTTTGTTTGGCACGGGCAAGTTCGGAGTTTGCGAAAGTTGCTTCATGGTAAAGAAGGTCAACTCCCTTGATCTGTTCGGCTATGCGTGGCAAATAGATTGTATCAGAGCAATAAGCATATGAACGGGGAGGGTCAGATGGGGTAGTAAGTATGTCATTGGGGATCACCTTTCCTTCGTCGGTTATATAGTCTTCGCCATTCTTAATGCGGTTGATCATATATAACGGTATCTGATAAAAGTCGATCATTTCACGTTTGATATGGTTGGGAGTTGGTTTTTCCTTGAACAAAAATCCACACGTAGGCAAACGATGTCGGAGGGGGATGGTTTCCACGCTTACTGAACGATCGTCATAGATTACTTTACGTTCTCCGGGATTGAACGGATGGAAAATGACTTTGTAGGGCATACCTTTGCAGAAAAAATCAATCTGGGGAGTTAACAATCGTTCCAGTTCGTTGTGGCAGTGGATATGCAGGTCGGCTGTGCGTTCAATCATTCCGAAAGTTGAAATCAATCCGATTAATCCGAAGCAATGGTCACCGTGAAGGTGCGATATAAAGATATGGTTGAGCCGGCTGAACTTCAATCTCGAGCGACGCAGTTGTACCTGTGTCCCTTCTCCGCAATCGATCATGAAAAGTTTCTCGCGGATATTTACGACTTGCGAACTGGCCTGGTGTCTTGTTGTCGGCAAGGCTGAACCACATCCCAATATGTGTACTTCGAATTTTTCCATATCTACAAATATAACGGAAAAAAATGAATGCTTGGAATATAGGCAAAAAAAAAGGGATTATGCATAGCACAATCCCTTTCAATGTATGTGTATGTGTGGTCAAGAATTATTTCTTACCTTCCAACTGTTCTTTCAAAGCAGCCAAAGCATCAATGTCACCCAAAGTAGTAGAAGCTGCCTGATTCTGGATCATCGGAGTTTCTTCCTTCTTTGAAGCTTTCTTTGAAGCTTTCTTTTCTGCCTTTTCTTCTGCCTTAGCAGCATCTTCGAAGATACGGCTGTGAGACAAGATGATACGTTTAGCATCCTTGTTGAATTCAATTACTTTGAACTGCAATTTTTCTTCCAACTGAGCCTGAGAACCATCTTCTTTTACCAGATGTTTAGGAGTAGCGAAACCTTCAACGCCATAAGGCAATGCTACTACAGCACCCTTGTCCAACATTTCGATGATAGTACCTTCGTGAACTGAACCTACTGTGAATACAGTTTCGAATACATCCCATGGATTTTCTTCCAACTGCTTGTGGCCCAAGCTCAAACGACGGTTTTCCTTGTCGATTTCCAATACTACAACTTCGATATCAGCACCGATCTGAGTAAATTCTGACGGATGTTTGATCTTCTTTGTCCAAGACAAGTCAGAGATGTGGATCAAACCATCAACACCTTCTTCGATTTCTACGAATACACCGAAGTTAGTGAAGTTGCGAACCTTAGCAGTGTGCTTAGAACCTACAGGATACTTTTCTTCGATTGACTCCCATGGATCAGCTTTCAGCTGTTTGATACCCAAAGACATCTTACGTTCTTCACGATCCAAAGTCAAGATAACTGCTTCAACTTCGTCACCTACTTTCATGAAGTCCTGTGCAGAACGCAAGTGCTGAGACCAAGACATTTCAGATACGTGGATCAAACCTTCAACGCCCGGAGCAATTTCAATGAATGCACCGTAGTCAGCCATAACGACTACTTTACCCTTCACGTGGTCGCCAACCTTCAAGTTCGGATCCAAGCTATCCCATGGATGCGGAGTCAACTGCTTCAGACCCAAAGCGATACGTTTCTTTTCATCATCGAAGTCCAAGATAACTACGTTCAACTTCTGATCCAACTGTACAACTTCGCGAGGATCGCTTACACGGCCCCAAGACAAGTCTGTGATATGGATCAAACCGTCTACGCCGCCCAAGTCGATGAATACACCGTAAGATGTGATATTTTTAACAGTACCTTCAAGTACCTGTCCTTTTTCAAGTTTGCTGATGATTTCTTTCTTCTGCTGTTCCAATTCAGCTTCGATAAGAGCCTTGTGAGAAACAACAACGTTCTTGAATTCCTGATTGATCTTAACAACCTTGAATTCCATTGTCTTACCTACAAATACATCGTAGTCACGGATAGGTTTAACATCGATCTGAGAACCCGGCAAGAATGCTTCGATACCGAATACGTCAACGATCATACCACCCTTAGTGCGGCACTTGATGTAACCCTTGATAATTTCTTCATTTTCGAGAGCTGCGTTAACACGATCCCAAGAACGGGTAGCGCGAGCTTTCTTGTGAGACAAGATCAGCTGACCTTTCTTGTCTTCCTGGTTTTCGATGTATACTTCAACTGTATCACCTACTTTCAAGTCCGGGTTGTAGCGGAATTCGCTCAACGGAATAATACCGTCTGATTTGTAGCCGATGTTAACTACAACTTCACGTTTGTTCATTGCGATAACAGTACCGTCAACTACCTCACGGTCGTTAACTTTGTTCAATGTGCTGTCATAAGCCTTCTCCAAGTCTTCTTTGCTGACATTGGTTACTGCATCACCGTTTTCGTAAGCTTCCCAGTTGAAATCTTCAATAGGAGCAATGTTCTTTAAGTTTTCCATTAAATTAATAAGTTGTTAATAAATTAATTACGTTAGACTTTATATTGTTATATCTAATTCGGGCGCAAAGGTACGATAATTTCTTTAAACTAGAAAATATTCGTGCTAAATTTCTGAAAAATAGCTGTATAAAAATTTTGCTACATGTTCCGGCTGCCGAGGTATTGATTCTATCAGACAATCTCGGTGGCGATTGTTCTATTTGTTTTTGATTAGTGGGCTTGATCGTGAAATTACCGGTTGGCGGATAAAAAACCGCCTGTAGCTTTAAAAAATACAGGCGGTAGCTTATAGGGATTGGTTGCTTAATCTTCCAATGAGTAGTTGACGGTTGTAACTACACGTACTTTCTTGATATAAGGAGTGTTTGCGTCCCGGTCACTGATAGAGAATTGTCCTTGATAGGCGCTTTTGATTTTTCCGAGTTTGCTTTGAGAGTCTTTGGCAAATTTTTCTGCCGCTTCTCTCGCGTTTTTCGTCGCCTCTTCTATCATTTGTGGCTTGATCTTGTTTAGTCCGGTGTATTCGTATTGAACATTGTATCGATAATCGCCACCGGTTACAGCAACACCTTTCTGAAGAAGCTCACCTTGTTCGGTGATGAGGCTTTTTACCAGATCAACTTTGTCGGATGTGACAGTAATTACAGAAGTGACATTGTAACGGTAAGGCAAGTTGTTGTTGCTATAGCGATCGGCTTGCAAGTCGATTATTTCGGGAGCATTGACACTTATCTCTTCTGCGTTGATTCCTTTCGATTTCAGAAAGTCGATGATGGTCTGGTTTTTGCTCTTGATATCACTGTAAAGAGCATTCAAATCATTTCCCAAACTTTTATAAACCAAAGGCCAGGTGACTTTGTCGGCAGGAACTTCCATTTCAGCCAGACCTTTTACATTTACATTCCGGTCTCTTTCAGCAAAGGTCTTGAATCCTTTCTGGATAAATACTCCCAGCAATACAAGGCCGATTGCCAGGATGATGGCTTCGATTCTAAAATTCTTCATAGCTTCATTTTTTAGGTTAATATCTTTATTCTTCGTGATTCAATCCGGTCAGTCATTCAGATAATGATAGCGTGCCAGTTCATCAATCGGGCTTTTGATGAAGAGTCCCATCTGCAAGTTATAGTCGTGGGCTACTTCCATGATTTCTTCCTTGAAATTCCAGGCGATTGATCCCACAAATGAAACAGGCAGACGTTTGGGGTAGAGAAGTACGTTTCTCCTGAAAAACTCCTTGAAACAGTCGGTCAGAAAATCGTGTACTGGCTTCATGTCTTTGTGATTATATATATAAGGTGTGATACTTGCCAGAAATTTGTTGGCTTGAGGCTGGCGGTATACCCGGTCGATGATGTCCGATGGGGTCATTTTCAGTTCTTCCAGCAATCCATCCTTCAGTACTTCCGGAAGTTGCCCTTTCAGACAATCGCCAATGAAACGCTTTCCCAAGTAAGCACCGCTTCCTTCATCGCCTAAGATGTATCCAAGTGGAGAAATATTATGTGTAATTCTTTTTCCGTCGAAAAGGCAGGAATTTGAACCTGTCCCCAGAATACAGGCAATACCGGGTTGGTTCTTGCACAATGCACGAGCTGCTCCCAAAAGGTCACTTTCTACATAAACATTGGCATAGGGGAAATATTCTTCCAATAAATGAATCATACCGGTCGTCTTGGTCGGCAGGCATCCGGCACCATAAAAATAGATAGCCGTACATCGTCCGGATACGGGTAGTTGGGGAATCAGTCCGTTTGTAATGATCTTACGGATAGTTTCTTCCGATTGGTGTACCGGATTTATTCCTTCGGTTTGAATCAGTTTATATTGATGTATGTCCGAGCCATAACACCAATCTGTCTTGGTCGAACCACTATCGGCTATCAGTATCATAATCAATCAGTTTAAGGTAAGTTGTAAGGCAATGAAACGGAGTGATAGATACAGGTCTGCAATCCATTACTCCGTTTCAGATACATTTGTTATTAATGGCAATGACCGCATCCGCCGCCACAGCATCCATCGTTATCATTGTGTTCGTGGTTACCGCATCCATCTTCACCACATCCGCCACCACAACCGCCGCAGTTTCCTCCACAGCCGTGTCCGCTCATCTGGTTGACAATATCCTGAATTTCCTGATTGGTTGCAGGACGCATTTCTGTAACTTCACCTTCAAAAATCAGGTCCTTGCCTGCATGTGGGTGATTGAGGTCGAGAGTTACTTTGTCTTCTGTAATTTCTCCCACGTTGGCAAAGAACTGATGTCCTTCTGCATCGTTCAGCATGATAATGTTTCCCGGGAAGATGTTTTCACTGTCGAACTTTCCGTCCGGACCGTTGAACATTGCCTTGTTTACCTGACGTACATTATCCTCGTCGCGTTCGCCGTAAGCTTCTGCGCATGGGATAGTGAAATTGAACTTGTCACCTTTATTTAAAATGGTAATTTCTTTTTCAAAACGATCGAGGGTATAACCGATACCCGAAATGAATTGGAAAGGATGAGCTGCAGGAGCTTCTTCCAAAAGTTCTTTCTGTCCGTCAACAACAGCATACAATCTATATGCTACAGTGATGTATTTATTTTCCATGTCTAAAAATAATGATTATTTAATAATTGGCGTACAAAGATATAAAAATCTTCAGACATATTGGATGACGAAACAAGAACATTCCCTGATATCTTATAATTTAACTACTTTAAAACTGTATGCTAAATTTCCTTGCAGATGAATGTTATAAAGGAATACAACATTCCGATAACTTAATCTTTAAGAATTCATTCTTTTACAGCACTTTTCTTCTAATCTGTAAGTTTTTTATTGATAGTGGTAAATTGAAGCTAAAAATGGGTGAAGTATTATGAATAGTAATTTTAGACGAAAAAAAAGTTTCATTTTATTTGTTTGTTTGAAAAAAGCCTTTACCTTTGCACGTGGAAAATATAAACCCAATAAGATTTTTGAAAATGAGAATTACAACTGATATACGGGTTAATTTGGCAGTCTTGTCTATTATTCACGTCGTGGTCTTGCAACCAAGAGGTGAGGAAGGTTCGTGTATCTAGTTGTACCGTAAGGATATGTATATAAGCCTTTCTCACCCAATCGTTGAGAGAGGCTTTTTACTTAATTGAAAGGAGATAACATGAAACACCAGTTACGCAGTTCAATGAGTACCGAAGGCCGTCGAATGGCAGGAGCAAGAGCCCTGTGGGTTGCCAACGGTATGAAAAGAGAAATGATGGGTAAGCCTATCATTGCTATCGTCAATTCATTTACACAATTTGTCCCGGGACATACGCATCTTCATGAAATCGGTCAGCTGGTCAAGGCTGAAATCGAAAAGCTTGGTTGTTATGCAGCCGAATTCAATACTATCGCAATCGATGATGGTATCGCTATGGGGCATGATGGTATGCTTTATTCTTTGCCGTCACGCGACTTGATTGCCGATAGCGTGGAATATATGGTCAATGCTCACAAGGCTGATGCGATGATCTGTATTTCCAACTGCGACAAGATTACTCCGGGTATGTTGATGGCAGCCATGCGACTGAACATTCCTGCAGTGTTTGTTTCTGGTGGTCCGATGGAAGCACATAAAATCAACGGTGAGAATGCCGATTTGATTACTGCCATGATCAAGGGTGCCGACCCAAGTGTCAGCGATGAGGAAATGGCGAAGATTGAAAGCTGTGCTTGTCCGGGTTGCGGTAGCTGTTCTGGTATGTTTACAGCCAACTCCATGAACTCGCTGACAGAAGCTATCGGCCTTTCATTGCCGGGTAACGGAACTATTCTGGCTACTCATACCAACCGTATCCAGCTCTTCAAGGATGCTGCGAAACTGATTGTTGAAAATGCGTTCAAATATTATAGAGATGGCGATGACAGTGTATTGCCTCGCAGCATCGCTACCCGTCAGGCTTTCTTGAATGCGATGACTTTGGATATCGCGATGGGTGGTTCTACCAATACCGTATTGCACTTACTGGCTGTAGCCAACGAAGGTGGGGTAGACTTCAAGATGGCCGATATCGACCGCTTGAGCCGTCATGTTCCATGCCTTTGCAAGCTGGCTCCCAATACACAGAAATATTCTATTCAGGAATGTAACCGTGCCGGTGGTATCTTGAATATCCTCGGCGAATTGAACAAAGCCGGTTTGCTTGATACTTCTTGTAAACGTGTCAATGGACGTACACTGGGTGAAGATATCGAAAAATATAGTATTATGAAGGCCGAAATCGATCCGGAGGCCAAACGTATTTATTCCAGTGCGCCGGGAGGTGTCTTCAGCAACAAGATGGGTTCTCAGAGCAAAACTTACGAAACATTGGATACCGACCGTGCAGACGGTTGTATCCGTGATGTGGAACATGCCTACAGCAAGGATGGCGGTCTGGCTGTTCTCTTCGGTAATATCGCACAGGACGGTTGTGTTGTGAAGACTGCCGGCGTTGACCCAAGTATCTGGAAATTCTCCGGTCCTGCCAAAGTATTCGATTCACAGGAAGCCGCTTGTGAAGGAATCCTTGGTGGCAAGGTGGTAAGCGGTGACGTAGTAGTCATCACTCACGAAGGTCCGAAGGGTGGTCCGGGTATGCAGGAAATGCTTTATCCTACATCATATATCAAATCAAGACACCTCGGCAAAGAATGTGCGCTGATTACCGACGGACGTTTCAGTGGAGGTACATCAGGTTTGAGTATCGGTCACATCTCACCGGAAGCTGCTGCAGGCGGTAATATCGGTAAGATTGTAGACGGTGATATCATCGAAATCGATATTCCGAACCGTAGCATCAATGTGAAACTGAGCGATGAAGAGCTGGCTGCCCGTCCGATGACACCGGTAACCCGTAACCGTCAGATTTCGAAAGCGTTGAAGGCTTATGCCAGCATGGTTAGCTCTGCCGACAAGGGTGGCGTTAGAATTATTGACTAAATTGACGTACTATGAGTAAAGAAAAAATATCTGGATCAGAGGCATTGATGAGAGCGCTCGAAGCCGAAGGGGTAAAGACCATCTTCGGTTATCCCGGCGGTGCCATCATGCCGGTTTACGATGCATTGTATGATCATCGTGACAAACTGAACCATATCTTGGTTCGCCATGAACAGGGAGCTGCCCATGCAGCACAGGGTTTCGCCCGTGTATCGGGTGAGGTCGGTGTCTGTCTGGTTACCAGTGGACCGGGGGCGACCAATACAATTACAGGTGTAGCTGATGCAATGATCGACAGTACTCCGATTGTGGTAATTGCCGGTCAGGTTGGTGCAGGACTTTTAGGTACCGATGCATTTCAGGAAGTGGACTTGGTAGGTATTACCCAACCGATCTCGAAATGGAGCTATCAGATACGCCGTGCCGATGATATTGCGTGGGCTGTTGCCCGTGCCTTCTATATTGCACGAAGCGGTCGTCCGGGCCCTGTAGTGCTCGACTTTGCCAAGAATGCGCAACTGGAAATGACTGAGTTCGAACCGGTACAATTGGATTACATCCGTAGTTATGATCCCGATCCGGAAACCGATCCGAGAGCTGTGGCCGAAGCCGTTACTTTGATCAACGAATCGAAGAAACCTCTGGTGTTGGTAGGCCAAGGCGTAGAATTGGGAGAAGCGCAGGAAGAGCTGAAAGCCTTTATCGAAAAGGCGGATATTCCTTGCGGATGTACATTGTTGGGACTTTCGGCTTTGCATTCCGATCATCCTCTGAACAAGGGTATGCTGGGTATGCATGGTAATCTCGGCCCGAATGTAAAGACCAATGAATGTGATGTGTTGATTGCCGTTGGTATGCGTTTCGATGACCGTGTGACAGGAAAGCTTGAAACATACGCTAAACAGGCTAAGGTAATCCATCTGGATGTGGACCCGTCGGAAATCAGTAAGAATGTCAAGGCGGATGTACCTATTTTGGGTAACTGTAAACGTACATTGAAATTGTTGACCGAATTGATTCAATCGCAGAAACATACTGAATGGATTGAAAGCTTCAAACCATACGAGGAGAAAGAATACAACGAAGTCATCGAAAAAGAAGTTTATCCTGCCGACGGGCCGATCAATATGGGTGAGGCTGTTCATGCAGTGAGTGAAGCAACCAATAACGAAGCAATTCTTGTAACCGATGTAGGACAGAACCAAATGTTCGCTTGCCGTTATTTCAAATATACTAAAAACCGCAGTGTCGTTACTTCCGGTGGTATGGGTACGATGGGATTCTGTCTGCCTGCAGCAATCGGTGCTACATTCGGCGCTCCCGATCGTACGGTTTGTGCCTTCATGGGCGACGGTGGTTTGCAGATGACTATTCAGGAACTGGGAACCGTTATGGAACAGAAAGCTCCTGTAAAGATTATCTTGATGAACAACAATTATCTGGGTAATGTACGTCAGTGGCAGGCCATGTTCTTCAACCGTCGTTACTCGTTCACTCCGATGATGAATCCCGACTATATGCAGATTGCTTCCGCTTATGGTATCCCTTCACGTCGTGTAATGGAACGTGCGGAATTGAATGATGGCATTCAGGAAATGTTGAATACCGACGGTCCGTTCCTTTTGGAAATCTGTGTAGTGGAAGAGGGTAATGTATTGCCGATGACTCCTCCGGGAAGTTCCGTGAACTACATGATGTTGAATCTGGATTGCTAATAGGAGGAAACGAATATGGAAAATAAAACATTATATACCATTATTGTTCATTCGGAAAACTTGGCCGGTATCTTGAATCAGATTACTGCCGTGTTTACCCGTCGACAGATCAATATTGAAAGCTTGAACGTATCGGCTTCATCAATCAAGGGGGTACATAAGTACACGATTACTTGTTGGACAACTCCTGATACCATCGAAAAGGTGGTCAAGCAGATTGAAAAGAAACTTGATGTAATCCAAGCCCATTATTTTACAGACAGTGAAATCTTCCAGCGTGAGGTGGCGATGTATAAAGTTTCCACTCCCGAATTCCAGAAGAATCCGGAAGCTTCCAAAGTAATTCGTCGCTATAATGCACACATCGTGGAGGTGAATCCTATCTTCTCGATTGTGGAACTTACCAGCATGAGCGAAGATATTACAAATATGTATCAGGATCTGAGAAATTTGAACTGTGTGCTGCAGTTTGTCCGTTCGGGTAGAATCGCTGTGTCTACCAGCTGTTTCGAACGTGTAAACGAATATCTGGCACATCGTGAAGAAAGATATCTGAAGGAAAAGAATCAATAAATATTCGGAATATGGCTGAAGAGAATAAAATAGGAACCTATAAATTTGTAGCCGAACCGTTTCATGTCGACTTTACCGGAAAGCTTACGATGGGGGTGCTTGGAAACCATCTCTTGAATTGTGCCGGATTTCATGCTACTGACCGTGGGTTCGGTATGGCAGAATTGAACGAGAACCATTATACCTGGGTGCTCTCACGCTTGGCTATCGAATTGGACGACCTGCCTCTTCAGTACGAATCGTTCAGTATACAGACATGGGTGGAGAATGTCTACCGTTTGTTTACCGACCGTAACTTCGCTATCCTCAACAAGGATGGAAAGACTATCGGTTATGCCCGTTCCATTTGGGCGATGATCAGTACCGAAACCCGTAAACCTGCCGACTTGCTTGCTTTGCATGGGGGACGGATCAAGGATTATCTCTGCGATAAGGAATGTCCGATTGACAAACCGGGACGTATTAAGGTTGAAGAAGACAAACCGATAGGGGAGCATACAGCCCGTTATAGTGATATTGATGTAAACGGACATGTAAACAGTATCAAGTATATTGAACACTTACTCGATTTGTTTCCGATGGAGCAGTTCCGCGACAAGCGAATCAGACGTTTCGAGATGGCTTATGTCGCCGAAAGTTATTATGGCGACAAGCTTACATTTTATCGCGAACAGCTCGGTGAGAATGAATTCGATATTGAAGTAAAGAAGAACGACACGGAAGTGGTAGTTCGAAGTAAAGTGATATTTATTTAAATTTTTAATAACTGCAGCCTTTGTGGTTGCATAAAAAAGATTGTAAAAATGGCAAAATTGAATTTTGGCGGTGTTATCGAAAATGTAGAAACCCGCGAAGAATTTCCATTGGAAAAAGCACGTGAAATCTTGAAAGATGAAACTATCGCAGTTATCGGTTATGGTGTTCAGGGACCTGGACAGTCTTTGAACTTGCGCGACAACGGTTTCAATGTAATCGTTGGCCAGCGTCAGGGTAAGACTTACGAAAAGGCTGTAGCTGACGGATGGGTTCCGGGTGAAACCTTGTTCGGCATCGAAGAAGCTTGCGAAAGAGGTACTATCATCATGTGCTTGCTTTCTGATGCAGCTGTAATGTCTGTATGGCCTACTATCAAGAAGTATCTGACTGCAGGTAAGGCATTGTATTTCTCACACGGTTTCGCTATTACTTGGAACGACCGTACTGGCGTTGTTCCTCCAACAGATATCGATGTTATCATGGTTGCTCCTAAGGGTTCAGGTACATCATTGCGTACTATGTTCCTCGAAGGTCGTGGCTTGAACTCTTCATACGCTGTTTACCAGGATGCTACTGGCAAGGCTATGGACCGTACTTTGGCTTTGGGTATCGGTATCGGCTCAGGTTACCTGTTCGAAACTACATTCCAGCGTGAAGCTACTTCCGACTTGACTGGTGAACGTGGTTCTTTGATGGGTGCTATCCAGGGCTTGCTGTTGGCTCAGTATGAAGTATTGCGTGAAAACGGTCACTCACCATCTGAAGCATTCAACGAAACAGTTGAAGAACTGACTCAGTCATTGATGCCGTTGTTCGCTAAGAACGGTATGGACTGGATGTACGCTAACTGTTCTACTACAGCTCAGCGTGGTGCATTGGATTGGATGGGCCCGTTCCACGATGCTATCAAACCGGTAGTTCAGAAATTGTATCAGAGCGTTAAGAGCGGTAATGAAGCTCAGATTTCTATCGACTCTAACTCTCAGCCGGATTACCGTGAAAAACTGAATGCTGAATTGAAGGCATTGCGTGAAAGCGAAATGTGGCAGACAGCTGTTACAGTACGTAAACTTCGTCCTGAAAACAACTAATTCACACTTTAGTATATCCGCAGGTTGCAAGGCAGCCTGATAGATATATTCTATAAAGTCCTTCCTTTGCAGTTTGAAGCTGTGGGGAAGGACTTTTTGTGTTAGGTTACTGTAGTATTGTGTCTGTACCTCGAAAAAAGTTTTTCATTTTTTTTCTTTCACTCTTTCAACTCGCTGTGAGATAGCTTGTTACGTGTGAAAGCAAGCTTGTTGTGCTTTCACCGGCTATGTCGTGGAGATATTTCGAAACACGATATAGTAATTGGAGGGGTTGAAGATATTTCTTATTTTTGTGAAGATTGGTACTATCCGGACAGATTGCTTTGTTGGACAGTCGAACTTTTTATTCCTATTGATGACGCTATGGTCAAATCATTGAAAAATATAGTTTATAACATCTGTGTTACTTTGTTCCTTTCCGCTCTTCTAGGGTTATTGAACTACTTTTGCTTTACGCATGACTGGGTAGGTCAATACATCATTGGGGTAATCGCCTTCGGTTTTCTTTCCTGGTTGATTGATTGGGTGAAGATTAAAACCTTGTGTGGGTGTCATAAGATACAAATCAAACGGCTGTTCGTGCCTTTCCGTGTCCGGGCATTTTATCTGTACATCGTTTACTCGCTCGTTTTGTCTCTGGCTATAACGTGGGGGATTACTTTTTTCGTGTTGAAAGATAATGCATTAAATATGCCTTTGTTTATGGGCTTGTTCATATTCTTTTACCTGAATGTCTTTACCATTTATCAGATAACGCTAAAACGGGAGGATATCAAGGATTTCGAACACAGTGTCAATTTCCGTCATCAGCATAAGGATACTATTGTATCGTATGTCAACTATCCGATGTTGCGGACGATTTATCGGGACTATCTTGTTTAGCTAATATTCGCGTGATATAGAATCGGCAGTCGAATTTTGCTTATACGGATTTGATTCATCACTGCAAGGATGGACATTCGTCACTCCAATGATCAACATCCATCGCTGCAAGGATAGATGTCCGTCGCTAAAGTGATGAGCGGAAAAGGCAAGGATATAGCCTTATCTAAACCGGATATTCTTACCATCTCTGAAATGAAATGGAGAGATAATCGGTTGCTGGTTTCGGATATTTTTCTAAATTTGCAATAAAGGTAACACTAAATGGATTTATTATGGGAACAGACATGTTACAGGTAATAAAAACGCGCCGCAGTTGCCGTAAATATAAGGCGGAACAGATTTCTGATACGGAACTGAAAGCTGTACTAGAGGCTGGTACTTATGCGCCGACCTCACGGGGAATGCAGTCGCCTTTTATTGTTGCGGTTCAGAATGAAAAATTGCTTCGGAAACTTGCTGATATGAATGCAAGGGTGATGGGAACGACTTCAAATCCTTACTATGATGCGCCGACATACGTGTTGGTATTCGCTTCGTTGGAATCTCATAATCCGGTACAGGACGGCAGTTGCGTTTTGGAGAATATGATGTTGGCGGCTCATGCCATTGGTCTGGCCAGTTGCTGGATACATCGCGAACGTGAGATGTTTGAAACCCCGGAAGGCAAGGATTTGATTCGGGAATGGGGCTTGCCCGATAATATTATCGGTATCGGTGCCTTGGCTTTGGGATATCCTGATGCAAAGTTGCTGGAACCCAAACCTCGTAAAGACGGTTATTATCGTGTTATCAAGTGATTTTTGCTTGATGGGCGGATAAAATAAAACGGATGCATTCCAGTGGGAGTGCATCCGTTTTATTGTTGGTCAATGTTGGTTATTTCTTTCCGAACGATGGATCGATTTTCAACAAGGCTGTAACGGCGAATGTGGCGGCACAGCAAACCATAATCCATAAAAAGAAATATTGGTATCCCAATGTTTCCTGCAACCAGCCTGCAATCATACCGGGGAGCATCATTCCCAATGCCATGAAGGCTGTACAGATTGCATAATGGGCAGTAGAATGGCTGCCTCTGGAGAAGTAAATCAGATAGAGCATATAGGCCGTGAATCCGAATCCATATCCAAATTGTTCGATGAAGATACAGACATTAATCCAGAGGAGGTTGGTTTCCTGAAAATAACTGAGAAAGACATATACCAGGTCGGGGAGGGAGATAGCCCATACCATCGGCCATAGCCATTTCCGTAATCCATGTCGGGCCACGGCTATTCCTCCCAGAATCCCACCTAAAGTAAGTCCGATAATACCGATTGTTCCTTGAGTGAATCCGATTTGTTCGGTTGTCATTCCCAAGCCTCCCTTTTCCAGAGGGTCAAGTAAAAAGGGGATGCTCATTTTGGCAAGCTGTGCTTCGGGCAAGCGATAGAGCAACATGAACAGGATGGCGATTGCAGCTTGTTCCTTGCGGAAGAATGACCCGAATGTGAGGATGAATTCCTTCCAGATATTCTTTGCCGAAACTTGGGTTGCCGGATGATCGCTTGCCGGCTTGGGCAGAATGAATGCATGGTAGAGCCACAAAGCAAGGAAGATACCGGCCATGACGAAGAAAGTGATGCTCCAGGCGTAGGGAATCCGGGTATCCCCATGCTCCAGATGGCCGGCAAGCATTATCAACAGACCTTGTCCGGCTATGGTCGCTATCCGGTAGAATGTACTTCGGATTCCTACGAACAGTGCTTGCTGATGGCTGTCGAGTCCCAGCATATAAAATCCGTCGGCTGCAATATCGTGGGTGGCCGAACTGAAAGCCAGAAGCCAGAAGATAGCCAACGTAGTCTGGAAGAAATGACTTGTCGGTATGGTGAAGGCTATTCCTGCCAGTCCGGCTCCAATGAGCAGTTGCATAGCTGTTATCCACCATCGTTTGGTTCTGAGCAGGTCGACAAAGGGACTCCAAAGCGGCTTGATGACCCAGGGCAGATTCAGCCAACTGGTATAAAGGGCGATCTCGGTATTTGAGATTCCCATCCGCTTATACATGACCAAAGATATGGTCATCACTGCGATATAGGGAATACCTTCGGCAAAATATAATGTAGGAACCCACGACCAGGGCGATTGTTTCTTCATGCGACATTCAGATTAAAGGGTTCATCAAATGGATCAATAAAGTTTACGGACATCTGCATCTTTATAATAATGAAGCAGGATATCGTTGTAATTATATCCTTTTTCACCCATAACGGCGGCTCCGATCTGGCACAGACCGACTCCGTGTCCCCATCCCGCGCCAATGAGGTCGAACCATGCAGGTACGCCATCTACATTCAGCGGGCCTTTATCGACCACAAAAGCCGAACTGAACAGGTGGGTATCCGACAAGGTGCGACGGATTTCCAGTTCCTTTCCGATAATAAGTTCCTTTTCCGTTCCTACAATCTTTAGTTTGCAGATTCGTCCCGACTTGCCCCGTTCTACGGGAATCAAATCGATAATCTGGCCGTAATCGCTTTTGGTATTGATACGGATCAGTTCGGCAAGTTCCGCTTGTGTATAATGAATTTTCCAACGATAGAAATTGGTTGTTTCCTGATCGTAGTTATTCAATATTTGTGAAATGATAGCCTTGTCGTCGGTATGACAGAAACTGTCCGGAGCTGTACGTATCCATTTTTCAGCTTCCTCTTCATTGGTCAGATCGGGAGCATTCCCTTCAGCGGTATCACGTATACTGCTAAGATAAGGATAATCCTTGTTTTCCCAGCAGGTACTGAATTCTTCAGTAACACCACCACAGCATTTTGAAAAACGGGCGTCACAAATTCTGTTGTCGTACATAAGCACTTGTCCGCGTGTCGCTTTTACAGCTTCGGCCACCGCTTTGTTTGAGGCTTTGGTGATTCCTTGATAACGTTGGCAGTGGTCGTCGGCACACACATCGAATATGGTGTGATCTTCGCGGTCGTACCAACGGATATATTCCGTATCGGTCTTGATGAATGAAAAGAAACCGTTGTCTTGTTTGCTCAAGGCTTTCCGCTTTTCTATCTGGGCAAGCAGCCAGCTACGCGAGATGACCGCATGGGCTTTTAGAAATTCCGGTGAAGAAGTGGCGCTCATTTCAGAAGATATAACGCTTATCAGATATTCTTCTGCCGGAAGGATATTGATGGCTGTTATCTTTCCTTCATCTACTACGAGTTTCAATGTACCGGGGAATTGTTGTGTTTCCTGACGTTCCCAATGAAAATTGATGCCGATGGTTACATCATATAGTGAGAAAGAAGCATCGTCTTCCAACGGTGTGAATGTCAGTTCACGGTATACGTTGTCATTCCATAAGATTCCTCCTTCATCAAAGGATACTATTTGGTCGCCAGTCACAGTTTCGCCTTTGGCCAGAAAACGGGCATTGAGTGTAAAATGGATTTCTTGTGCATTTACGATGCCTACGCTTATTTCAGGTTCTTTCATATCGTTCTTATTTCTTATATGCTACTTCATTGTATATCTGCAGTATGTCGGCTGCTGTTATCTTCTCAAAATCTTCTTTACGTGGAGTTACAAGGATGCCCGACATATCCAACGCTCCCGGACTGACCAGAATTTGTTTTTCATCCTCTGCCGTATAGCAATCCGGACGATGCTTTGCTCGAGGGAAATAGGCCATAGTGAATCCACGCTGCTCGTCTAACCAAGCGAAGAGGTTGTATCTAGGTTCCTTTTCGTCATCGTGTTTGGGTAGACTCCGAAGATATGCTTCTATCATCGGAACCGAGGTGAGGATAGATTTGTCGGTAACGAATGCTTGGATGGGGCAGATATAGTCTTGTATCGAATAACTGCAACAGATACTTCCATCTGTTAGTTCTTCCTGCTTTTGCAGTTCGGCGGTTTCCATCAATCGGTTCCATTGGCGGATAAAAGGGATGTCGCATTTGCGGGCAGCCTGAAAATGGAAGTGGTCGGGTGCCGATGCTCCACATTTGGCTCCATTATAGAACACTGCATATCCGGATGTGAAATTTTCTTCAAGCCATTGCACTAATTTGCCTGGAAGTTGGCGGTTTGTCTTGTCGGCCAAAACTTGCCATTGATGTGCATCGCTCGAAAGTGTCAGATGTCCGGGTAATATCGGATAAGGGTTTACTCTCAGACTGAACGGTTCGTCAAGAATTATGGGCAGTGTATCTTGTTCTGCCGGCTTGTTCTTCAGGCACAGGAAACAGGGACGTTCCTCTATGGATTTCGGATCCAGTTTGGCACAGGTGGAGATTGCACGGGTGGGATTGAACTGCACGGTAATGTCGCATCCGTTTACTTCAATCTGGCGGGTCCGCACATTAGCAAGTGCCTCATAATTGTTTCTGGCCGTGTCCCAATGAGCCAGCTGCTTCTTGAAGAACTTGCAGCCTGTGGACTCATCTTTCGGCATGGCTTGACGGATCTTTATTTCCAAAGTTCTCAAACTGTCTTTATAGCTGTTATTACGGTTAATCTTGTCAATGCTCAAGGCTGCGTCGGAGTTTCCTTCCCAACGGCGGCAAAGGTACAATACATCGTAGATACGTCCGATCCGGTATTCTCTTGAAAAAGCCAACCCTAAAGCATAATCTTCCCCATAACTGGTATTGGGTACCCGAATCTTTCTCAGCAACGGAGTGAAGAAAGCACGGGGAGCGCCAAGCCCGTTGATGCGGAGAGCATTGTTATGTCCGTTGGAGTCGGTCCACTCCTTATGGTCGATAACTCCGGGAGGAAGGGTCTGTAAAGAGAAATCGGTCATGCGATACGAGCCGATAACCATAGCACATTTCTCGCTGCGGAACTTGTAGATGATAGTCTGCAGGGTAGATGGACTGCTATACAGGTCGTCGCTGTCCAGTTGTACGGCAAATCTTCCACACTGCGGATGATTGATGCCCAAATTCCAACATCCGCCAATACCCAGGTCGTCTCTTTCCGGTATCAGGTGGATTACTTTTGGATTATCTGTAAATCGTCGGATAATTTCACTGGTACCATCATTGGAATGGTTGTCTATTATGATCAGATTGAACGGGAAATCGGTCTTTTGTTCCAGGACAGACCGGATTGCATCTTCGATAGTCCGCACACGGTTTCGGACAGGAATGATGACAGAAGCTTCATTCTCAAAATCCCCTTCGGTAAGGTCGATATCTTTCTTGACGGGAGGGAGATAGGCCCCGATACGTTTAAGGTAATAGGTGAAAGCAACCTCTCTTTCAATCTGTACCTCACGGTTTCGCGGGTCGACATAATCGAACTGTTTTTCTCCCGATTTTCGGGTGTCTTCTTCTACCTCGGTATAGAGATATTCTTGAATGTGGGTCAGCTGTGAAAATTCAGTCAATGCCAGACGAAGGGCATACAAGGCAGAAAATTTATAATCCGTTTCTATTCCTATAATGTCTAATGCTTTCTTGAAACTTTCCGTCCGGAATAGAAGCAATGATCCGAAATCGAAATCGTCGCGAACACTTCCAGACTGGTAATCGGTTACCGGATGTGGTTGCCGGTTCCCGTCGATTAACTGATAATGGTCGGCATACACCATACCGCAGCCCGGTGCAGAAACATAATCAAGCATACGTTCCAAAGCCATATATCCCAAACATAAAGTCTGTGTCTTTGTATAGACGAGTATAAAAGGAGTTTGTGTGAGGGTTGCTATTTTTCGGAATGTAGAAGCTGAAGCGAGCTTGTCGATTGTTAGAAGATGACAGTTTCCGGAAAGATTCCTGTCTGTTTCGAAGGACTGGCTCATCAGATATATATCCTTGACCAGAGGGTGTTCAGATAAATGCCGGATGGTCTTATTTGATTGTGCTTCATCACCGTAAGGAATGAAACAAGTAATAACTTTATTCATACTTTTTAGATATTTATAGTGACAAAGATAGGGAATAATCTTATTTTTTCTCTAACTTTGTGTGCTAATTGTATAGAATCGAATATAAAAATGAGTGAGGTAAAAGTTCCTTTGCTTGGTAAGACATTATCCGAATTGCAGACTATCGTACATGATCTGGATATGCCTAAGTTTACGGCAAAACAGATTGCTTCATGGCTGTATGAAAAGAAGGTCGCTTCGATTGACGAAATGACAAATCTGTCGTTGAAGAACCGGGAGAGGTTGAAAGAAAACTATGAAGTGGGAGCCAATGCTCCTGTGCATGAGATGCGTTCGGTCGATGGAACCGTGAAATATCTGTTCCGTACCCCTGAAGGCGACTATATCGAATCTGTTTATATACCCGATGATGACCGGGCCACTTTATGTGTGTCTTCACAAGTGGGATGCAAGATGAATTGCAAGTTCTGTATGACCGGTAAGCAGGGCTATACCAACAGTCTGACAGCAACGCAGATTCTAAATCAGATTTACTCCATTCCGGAACGTGCTACATTGACAAACCTTGTATTTATGGGAATGGGCGAGCCGTTCGATAATCTGGATGCCGTGTTGCGGTCACTCGAAATACTGACAGCCGATTATGGGTATGCTTGGAGCCCGAAACGTATTACTGTTTCGACTGTCGGCTTGAGAAAAGGACTGGAACGTTTCCTCAACGAAAGTGATTGCCATTTGGCTATAAGCTTGCATTCACCGTTCCCGACACAACGTCGTGAACTGATGCCTGCGGAGAAGGCTTTTTCTATCACCGAAATGGTAGAGATTCTCCGACAGTATGATTTCAGCAAGCAGCGCCGTCTGTCGTTCGAATATATTGTATTCAAGGGCTTGAACGATAGCCTTATATATGCCAAGGAGCTGATAAAGCTGTTGCGTGGATTGGATTGCCGTATCAATTTGATCCGTTTCCATGCTATTCCTAATGTTGATCTGGAAGGAACCGATATGGATTCGATGGTGGCCTTCCGGGATTATCTTACCCAGCATGGCTTGTTTGCAACAATCCGAGCATCACGTGGAGAAGATATATTTGCAGCTTGTGGAATGTTGTCAACGGCGAAGCAACAAGCGGAAAAAGAATGTAAAACCAACTAAAACATATCTAATATGAGACGTTTAACCTTTTGTCTGAATTTTGTTCTGGTGATACTGGCCTTGTCTTCCTGTAAAAAGGAAGGGAAAAGCGTGTTTACACCTGTTTCTAGCGGCCGTCCGTATGAAATCATGGTTGTAGCCGATGACCGTTGTTGGATGAGTCCCGACAGTGCATTGTATCATGTGTTGGATACAGATGTTCCATGCTTGCCTCAATCAGAACGTTCGTTTGCAATTTCACGTATCCGCCCCAATTATTACGATCAGACAATGCGTTTGTTCCGTAATATCATTATTGTGGATATTAACCCCAAACTTTATACTCAGACAAAATTAAAATATGTCCGCGATGTCTATTCTTCTCCACAGATGATCATGACCATTCAATCGCCTTGTCAGCAGGATTTTGCCGATTATCTTTCCAAGAACGGACAACTTATAGTAGACTTTTTTACTCGTGCCGAAATGAACCGGGAAGTGAAACAGCTGGAAAACAAACATAGCAAACCTATATCAGCAAAAGTTGGAAGTATGTTCGATTGTGATATTTGGATGCCGGTTGAATTGAATACATATATGGAGAAAGAAAATTTCTTTTGGGCTTCAACAAACTTGAACGACCTGAACTTTGTGATGTATACGTTCCCATATAAAGATAAGAATACATTTACGAAGGAATATTTCATCCAAATGCGTGATTCAGTCATGAAAGTCAATCTTCCGGGGGCAAGAAAAGATATGTATATGCAGACCGCTGATTCAGCTTTTGTGGAAGTAAGAAATATCTCTGTCAAGAATGATTATGCTTTTGAAGCCCGTGGCTTGTGGGAAATGAAGAATGATGCAATGGGGGGACCGTTTGTATCCCATATGCGGGTTGATCAGGCGAACGGCCGTATCGTTGTGGTTGAAGGATTCGTATTTTTCCCTTCAGGTAAGAAGCGCGATAAGATACGTAAATTGAATGCGGCTCTGTATACATTGAAATTGCCCAACGAAAAGAGCGTATCTGAAATTCCTGTCGACAAGACTGTGATAGAAGAAAAGATTGATACAACAAAGACGAAATAATAACCAGTATTAGATATAAGACATGGAAAATAATAAGATAAGGGTAGCTATTACCCATGGAGATATTAACGGAATCGGCTATGAGGTCATTCTCAAGGCTTTTTCCGATCCGACAATGTTGGATTTGTGTACTCCTATCATTTATGGCTCGCCGAAAGTCGCGGCCTATCATCGCAAGGCGATGGATATACAGACCAATTTCAGTATCGTATCTTCGGCTGCCGATGCACAGGACGGACGGGTAAACATTGTGAATTGTACTGAAGAGGAGCTGAAAGTGGAACTGACAAAAGCTACCGAAGAGGCTGGGCGTGCTGCTTTGGCTGCACTTGAAATGGCTTTGCGCGACTACCGTAACGGTTTGTTTGATGTTTTGGTAACAGCTCCGATTAACAAACATACTATCCAGTCGGAAAACTTCCATTTCCCGGGACATACCGAGTATATTGAAGAACGTGCAGGAAATGGACAAAAAGCCTTGATGATTTTGCTGAAAGGAGATTTCCGTGTTGCTTTGGTTACTGGCCATGTTCCGGTAAGCGAAATCGCTAAAGATATAACCAAGGAACTGATTATGGAAAAAATGACGATTTTCCATCGTTCCTTGAAACAGGATTTCGGTATTGGCAATCCCCGTATTGCCGTATTTTCATTAAACCCACATGCAGGTGATGATGGCTTGATCGGTTCTGAAGAACAGACTGTTATCATACCGGCTATGGAAGAAATGATAAAGAAAGGAGTCCAATGCTTCGGACCGTATCCTGCCGATGGCTTTATGGGATCGGGAAACTATACTCATTTCGATGGTATCCTGGCTATGTATCATGATCAGGGCTTGGCACCTTTCAAGGCTTTGGCAATGGATGAGGGGGTTAATTTTACAGCCGGACTGCCGATTGTCCGTACATCACCGGCTCATGGAACTGCCTATGATATTGCAGGGCAAGGTATTGCTTCCGCAGATTCATTCCGTCAGGCAATCTATGTAGCTATTGATGTCTTCCGTAACCGCTGTTTTGAAAAGGAAATCAGTGCCCATCCGTTGCGTAAGCAATATTATGAGAAACGGGATGATAGTGATAAGCTGAAGCTGGATACTATAGAAGAAGTATAACTGATAGTATTAGGTATTGATATAAACGCAAGAGACTGGTATCGGGGTGAAAAAAAAGTATCGGAACATATTTTGGCTATTTGGATTGTTTGCTATTGTTGTGATGCTTTGTACTTTCGATACGGATTATCATAGTCTATGGAATAATCTCTGTCGGGCTGGAATCTGGTTTCCGGTAGTGGTGCTGTTGTGGGTATTTATTTCTTGCTGAACGCTTTGGCGTGGTACTTGATTATTTGCAACGGCAAACACATTAAGGTTCCGTTCTGGAAAATATATAAACTGACAGTTTCAGGCTTTGCATTGAATTATGCAACCCCCGTCGGATTGATGGGAGGTGAGCCATATCGCATCATGGAACTGACACCTTATGTGGGGGTAAGTAGGGCCACTTCTTCGGTTATTCTATATGTTATGATGCATATATTTTCTCATTTCTACTTTTGGCTGTTTGCGACATTGCTTTTTGTCATGACTGAGCCTATAGATGCAGGGATGGGAATATTGTTGGGATTTATTGCGATATTTTGTCTGGCTGCTATTTATTTTTTCATTAAAGGTTATAGAAATGGAATGGCAGTCAAATTGCTTCGTCTGTTGAGTAAGACTCCTTTAGTCAAACGTTGGGCTTGTCGCTTCTTGGAAGAAAAGAAGGATACTTTGGAACGGATTGACATGGAGGTGGCTGAATTACATGGAAAGCGTAAGTTGATTTTCTATACTTCCTTGGGGCTGGAGTTTTCAGCCCGATTAGTGGGATGTATTGAAATTCTTCTTATACTGAATATCCTGACATCAGATGTTAGTTTCTTGTCGTGTATCTTCATCATGGCATTTACATCTTTGTTTTCTAATCTTTTTTTCTTCTCTCCCATGCAATTGGGGGCAAGGGAAGGCGGGTTTGCCATATCTGTCAGCGGATTGGCTATTTCAAGTGCATTTGGAGTCTATACCGGTTTGATAACCCGTGTCCGGGAATTGGTTTGGATTGTGATTGGAGTCCTGCTGATTAAGATTGGAAATGGTAGAGAGAATATTGATAACAACCAATTACCTTTGAGGTAATTTACTAAATTTATTGACATGAAGAATAAACAGACGGCATTGGTGGCTAAACAGTATATGGTGCCATTTGTGCTATTGACATCACTTTTTTTCTTATGGGGATTTGCACATGCTATTTTGGATGTGCTTAACAAACATTTTCAGGAACTTTTATCAATAACTAAGGCTCATTCTGCTTTTATACAAGCGACTATGTATCTGGGCTATTTTGTGATGGCCTTACCGGCAGGAATGTTCATTACGCGCTTTGGTTATCGGAAAGGAGTAGTATTAGGCTTATTGTTGTATGGTATCGGTGCTTTGTTGTTTATTCCGGGACAGCATTGGATGTCATTTAACTTTTTCCTGTTTTCACTGTTCGTCATCGGTTGTGGACTGACTTTTCTGGAAACTGCCGCCAATCCTTATGTAACCGAACTTGGTCCTAAGGAAACAGCGGCTAGCCGTTTGAATTTTGCACAATCGTTCAACGGTTTGGGATGTATTTGTGCTCCCTTGATGGTTGGACTGATATTGTTTTCAAAAGATGAACAGATTGGATCGGGCAATGTGGCTCTGCCATATGCTTGTATGGGAGTTATTGTTTTATTGGTGGCGGTGGTCTTTTCCAGAGTCCGTCTTCCTGAAATCAAACATGAGATAGAAGTCGACGATGAAGGTCATCGTATAGGCTTGTGGAAACATAAGTTATTTATATTCGGCTTGATTGCTTTATTTGCATATGAAGTAAGTGAAATATCTATAAATAGCTTTTTTATTAATTATGTTGTCGACCAACATTGGATGAATGCCCGTCATGCTTCATTGATGCTTTCTTTTGGGGGGTTGAGTTTATTTATGGTTGGACGTTTTGTCGGAAGTTGGCTTATGAGAAGAGTCCCGGCAGAAAAGATGTTGTTGGGATGTGCTACCGGTACGGTCGTTACTACCTTAGTCGTAATTCTCGATATGGGCTGGTTATCTTTGGTGGGCTTGGTTTTTGGATATGCTTTTGAAGCCATTATGTTTCCAACTATTTTTGCACTTGCTTTGAAAGGATTGGGAAAC
Source organism: uncultured Phocaeicola sp. (assembly GCA_944321335.1). Classification (GTDB taxonomy): domain Bacteria; phylum Bacteroidota; class Bacteroidia; order Bacteroidales; family Bacteroidaceae; genus Phocaeicola. The sequence continues at coordinate 33,635 of CALUKX010000014.1, forward strand.
CATACCAAACGTGCATCTTCCTTCTTGATGATGTCGCCCGTTGGTGGAGTTGTAGGCCCACTATTAATGGGGTATGTCGCTGATATATCTTCTATTTCCGTGGCTTTTCTTGTCCCGTTGATCGGATATGTCATTGTATGGTTGTATGCTCGTAGAATGGTTATTGTCAGCAAACAATGAGGTCGATGGAAATGACAAAGGTTGGGATTGATGTTGTCAATCCCAACCTTTGTCATTTATGGTTATAATGTTATAATTCTTCAGCGTGCAGTTCACTGTTTCTGATAATTGATAGAGCCTCCTCTTCTGTTCCACAAAACGGTCCCGATTGAGCTAGTTTGATGGTTGATAATGCTGCCGCGAAGCATCCCGCTTCTGTATACGATGAATTTTTGTTTCTCATGTATAAATATCCGAGCATATATGTATCACCACATCCTGTTGCATCAACCACTTCTGTGGGAGGATATGCCGGGATTTTATAGAATTTGCCATCCGCATGGATTAATGAACCTTCACTGCCTAAAGTCAGTAAAACTTCTTTGACTCCCCATTTGGCCAATTTCTTAGCAGCTTCCTGATAATCGGATGATCCGGTAAGGACTTCTGCTTCATGTTCATTCACCTTCAATATGTCTATGTATTTTAAGGCTTCTTCTTTTCCGTTCCAATCAACAGGGTAGACCTTTTCATCTCTTACTTCACGCAGATAACCTTGTGCATCGACCGATAAAATTCCCTTTTCGGAAAGATATTTGATGACATCCAGTGAAAAATCATCAGACAGCAGGCTTCCAAGATGGAAGAATTTTGCATTAATATGTTTTAATTCTTCTACAGTAAAAGGATCGGCTTTGGCCAATACGCGCTGTTTGCGGTTGTTCTGATTTTCTTCATAAACATTTTCAAAGTATACGGTATGGCGGCTTGGAAGGACTTCTACTTCAATGCCTTTGTCTCTGAGTTCATCGACAGCCTTGTATTCACTTGGAGCCAATGCGGTTACCAACATATAATTTCTTTTGTCGTTCAAGTGATAGATGCCATGTGAGAAATAATAAGATGTACCTCCTGGCATATAGGTTGTTTGTTTGGGAGTGACAATCTTATCTAATGTTATATGTCCTATACAACAGATGTCTTTCATATCCATTAATATATATTGTTGTGAAAAATTGGTTGCAAATATAGTGTTTTTTATGTATGCAGCCATAGAAAAACGGCCTTTAATCGTTTGTAGAAATATAAATAGACCGTATGGAATATTAGAAAATGAAATACTTGAAATCGTATGATCTGATGTCCGATGGAAGTTTGATAGGGATGCTTTTCGGGCTATTTGTGTGAAAAGCTGTGCTATTTTTCATTTTGTTCACGAAAAAAATGAGGAAAATGGACTGATTTTAAAAACAAAGTTATACTTTTACGCCGAGTTTTTTATAAACTTTTGTTATTTGGATAATTAAAGAAAAACACATCGTATTAACATGGAAAAAATCAATGTTCAGCCAGCTACCGGTAAACTCGGTGTGCTGTGTGTAGGTTTAGGCGCAGTAGCCACTACTTTTATGACAGGTGTCTTGATGGTTCGTAAAGGATTGGCTAAGCCTGTAGGTTCAATGACTCAATATGATAAAATCCGTGTCGGACGGGGAGCCAACAAAAAATATCTTCATTACAAAGACATTGTTCCAATTACAGATTTGAAGGATATTGTTTTCGGTGCATGGGATGTATATCCTGCTAATGCATATGAATCTGCTATCAATTGTGAAGTTCTTAAGGAAAAGGATATCAATCCTGTTAAGGATGAACTTGAAACTATTGTTCCGATGAAAGCGGCTTTCGATCATAATTATGCCAAACGTTTGGATGGACAGAATATCAAGGATTGTGCTACACGTTGGGATATGGTTGAGGCTTTGCGCAAGGATATCCGTGATTTTAAGGAAAAGAATGGTTGTAGTCGTGTCGTTGTTCTGTGGGCTGCTTCAACTGAAATTTATGTTCCTGTCTGTGAAGAAATCCACGGCTCCTTAGCTGCATTGGAAGCTGCAATGAAGAAAGACGATCGGGAACATGTAGCTCCTTCTATGTGTTATGCTTATGCCGCACTTACTGAAGGCGCTCCTTTCATTATGGGTGCCCCCAATACCACCGTAGATATTCCGGCAATGTGGGAATTGGCTGAAAAAACTAAGATGCCTATTGCCGGTAAGGATTTCAAGACCGGACAGACTTTGGTAAAATCCGGATTTGCACCTATAATTGGTACACGTTGCTTAGGTTTGTCAGGATGGTTCTCTACAAATATCTTAGGTAACCGTGATGGTTTAGTCTTGGATGAACCTGCCAATTTCCATACCAAAGAAGTTAGTAAATTGTCGACCTTGGAATCTATTCTGGTTCCTGAAAACCAACCGGATTTGTATACGGATTATTACCATAAGGTTCGTATTAATTATTATCCTCCTCGCAATGATAATAAAGAAGGTTGGGATAATATCGATATATTCGGATGGATGGGTTACCCGATGCAGATCAAGATTAATTTCTTATGCCGCGATTCAATTCTGGCTGCTCCTCTTTGTCTTGATTTGGTCTTGTTAAGTGATTTGGCGGCTCGTGCAGGACGTTATGGTATCCAACGTTTCTTGAGCTTCTTCCTGAAGAGTCCGATGCACGACTATGAAGAAGGTGAAATTCCTGTCAATCATTTGTTCCAGCAGTATGTTATGCTGAAAAATGCCATCCGTGAAATGGGTGGTTATGAGGCAGATGAAGAAATAGATTGATTTGGTCTATAACAATAAAGTTAGATAAGTTTATCAGAAAAGGTCGGAATAAGGTTGTTATTCCGACCTTTTCTAATTTGTTGGAATCTGTTAAAAGTTGGTTAAATGTAGATCTCTGAACCGGTTGTTTACTCTTTGGCTGTATATTTACTGTAGAATGAGAAAACCTAATCAGTATGGTGAAAACGCGGAATTTATTTTTGATTTCTTGTCTGTTCTTTATAGGCAATGGTAATGTGAGAGCTCAGAAACCTGATTTTCATGATGTTTCTTTAAGTGATAGTGTTCGGGTCGAAACATTATTGTCCGAGCTGACGTTGGATGAAAAAATGGCATTGCTTTCTACCGATTTGGCTGTTCCTCGGTTGGGTATTCCACATTGTGGACATTATGAGGGTTTGCATGGCTTGGCTTTGGGAGGCCCTGCTGCCTGGGGAGGTAAAAAAAAGGATGAAAATGGAAAAATAGTGCCGACTGATTGTTATACTACTATATTTCCACAAGCTTACGGCTTGGGTGCGACATGGGATTCTGATTTGATAGAACAGGTTGCTGATCAGATTGCTGAAGAGGCACGTTATTATATGCAGCGTGAAGTTGATGGCCGTAAATCTTTAGTAATGCGTGCTCCGAATGCTGATCTTGCCCGTGACCCACGTTGGGGTAGGACTGAAGAATGTTTCGGTGAAGATCCGTATTTGGTGGCTCGTCTAACTGTCGCTATGGTAAAAGGCCTGCAGGGGCATGATGCCCGATACTGGAAAACAGCTTCATTGATGAAGCATTTTTTGGCAAATAGCAACGAGGACGGTCGTGATAGTACCTCAAGTAATTTTGATGAACGTCTGTTTTATGAATATTATGCTTATCCGTTTTATAAAGGAATTACAGAAGGTGGTAGCCGTGCATTTATGGCTGCATATAATTCATGGAATGGAATTCCGATGATGATTCATCCTTGTTTATTGGATGTAGCACGAAAACGGTGGGGACAGAATGGCATAATCTGTTCCGACGGAGGTGCATTGAATCTTCTGATAGAGGCACATCATAGCTTTCCGACACGTAAGGAAGGGGCTGCAGCTACTGTCAAGGCTTCGGTCGGGCAAATTTTGGATAGTTATCTTGAAGATGTCAAAAAGGCGGTTGATGAGGGCTTGCTTTCAGAAGAGGAAATTGATGATGCCATTAGGGGTAACTTGTTTGTCGCTTTGAAATTGGGATTGCTGGATGGAGATCAATCTGAAAATCCTTATTCGATGATAGGGAAAGATTCAACTGCTTTGGCTCCTTATGAAAAGGAAGAAGTCCGCTCTTTGGCCCGTAAGGTGATGAGCAAATCTGTTGTACTCCTGAAAAATGATACGGTTTCCGACGGAACCACTTTATTACCCCTTCAGTTGGATAAGATTGGAAAGATAGCTCTAATAGGTCCTTATGCCGATCGGATAGTACAGGATTGGTATAGTGGTACACCGTCCTATGAAATTACGATTTTGGATGGTTTGAGGTCAGCTCTTCCTGAGGGTGTGCAGATTCTTTATGCAAAGGATAATGCTATGGGAAAGGCTGAAAAGATTGCGGAAGAAGCTGATTTGGTTGTCGTTTGTACAGGAAATCATCCTTATGGAACGAAAGCTGATTGGAAATTCTGTCCTGTTCCGAGCGATGGTAGGGAAGCCGTTGATAGAAAATCTCTGCTCTTGCCTGATGAAGATATGATTCGTCAGTTGTACAAGGCGAACCCTAATACGATTTTGGTATTGGTAAGCAGTTTCCCTTATGCAATAAATTGGTGTCAGAAACACTTGCCGGCTATCGTGCATATAACCCATTGTTGTCAGGAACAAGGAAATGGTTTGGCTGATGTGCTTACGGGTAAGGTTAATCCTGCGGGACGTACAACTCAAACATGGGTGAACGACATTACAGATCTTCCGGACATGATGGATTATGATATTCGAAACGGAAGAACGTATATGTATTATAGAGGGGATGTGCTTTATCCTTTCGGCTTTGGCTTGAGTTATACGAATTTTGAGTACCGGAATGTAAAGTCGATTGTTCAGGAAAACGACAGAATTAAAGTCAATGTCTGTTTAAGAAATGTCGGATCCCATGATGGAGAGGAGGTCGTACAATTGTATGTAGCTTATCCTGAATCGAAAGTTGAAAGACCGGACAAACAGTTGCGTGCATTTAAACGCATAGCCTTAGCTAAAGGTGAATCGAAGGTGGTTACCTTGGAAATAGATAAGATGGATCTAGGATATTGGAATACACAGACCCAATCTTTTGAGTTGGAAAGCGGAAGAGTGGACTTGTTAATAGGTTCATCGTCGGAGGACATTCGATTGAAAGCACGGCTTGATTTGTAAAAAAACTACAGGAACGGATAGCATGTCATTCCCGTTCCTGTAGTTTTCAAAAACAATTTAATCAATATAGGCAGCATATCTTTCGACAAATCGTTTGAAACTTCCAATTTGCATCAATAGGTATTCGAAAATACAGATACCCAACAATGCACAAAGGATACCTAAACTTACGTCTATAATGTAATGATGACCTGAATAGACTGCTGTAAACCAGATACCGATCATAATGACAGCGAAGATAACCCGAAGCCAGTTACTACATTTTGCACGGAATGAATAGAAAAGTGCCACCACCATATAAGCGGCATGCAGAGAGGGTACAGCTGCAAATACATTGGCATTTCTTGCATATATTCCATGAAATACATTCCATCCTGTCATCGCGTCAAACCGCCCTAAACCTGCAACATCACCTGGAGTATTCAGTATCGGTTCAAAGCCGTAGTTCATGACATACCATGGCGGGGCTGCCGGGTGGACGTAATAGCCAATGAATCCAATCAGGTTTACAAACAGGAATACCATTGCAAAGTGCAGATAGACTTTGCGTTGATGGGTAAAGAAAAGACCTAATCCAAACAATATCGGTACAGGTACCCAACACAGGTAGAAAAAACCGGCCATGAAATCCATAAACGGACAGTTATGAATATGGAAGAATTCATTGGGGGTAAGTGTACCTTGGGAGGTCGTTATGCCAAATAATTCTTTTTCAGTGTCATAAAGTCCCTTTACATCAATCGGATTTACTTCATAGTTCGGAACAATACGCATCCAGTCGTACGAGATACCAAAAATAGCGAAAGGAAGTAATGCTACGATCAGTTTTCTAGTGGATTTGCTCGCCAAGAATAAAATTGTAATGAGGATAGCTAGAGCAAGGTGTTCTGGCCGCATTCCCACGAAAAGCGCCGTAACTGTAATCCATGCTATTAGGACTATGATCAGTGTGGTCGTTTCTTTGGCGGATGGTTTCTCTTTTAATAATGCCATATATGTTATTTCTGATTCTTGTTGAGTAATTGACGGCGGCTATATTCGATGCGTGCAAATGCTGTAATATTTGCAAAGATGGCAATGAATCCCATCGGTACGATCAGAATCAGCATCGGGTCGAATGAAAGATTTTTTGCTGTGCAGGCTGTAATTCCACAAACCAACAAACCTAAACTTGTCAGAACAACTCGTTCGGGGCGTTGCATGAAACCTATTTTACATTCCAATCCTAACCCTTCTGCTCGTGCGCGTACATAACTGACCATCAAGGAACCGATCAAAGCAGCAAAGGTGATTACTGCACCTGCCATATAACCATGGGCAATCAGACAGAAACAGATGCCTCCTAATGTTACCAATTCACTGTAACGGTCGAGTACGGAGTCGTACATGGCTCCGAATGTAGAAGTCATATTCCCAATACGGGCAACTTGTCCGTCCATCATGTCAAATAATGATGAGAGGATAATGATTCCTCCTGCCCAACCAATTAGGTCGAAAGGTATTGAGTCTTTGATTGTAGCTGCATAAATCAGAATGCATGCTCCGGCTAGATTTCCTAAAAAACCGATTGTTGTCACTATATTCGGAGTGATGCCAATCTTGATCATTCCATGGATAAGCGGATTGATAATCTTGTAGATTAGCTGCTGAAGTGCATCACGCATCTTTTTTGCTTGTTTTTTTATTTCCATGTTGGTTCTTTATTTGTTTTATTTTATTTCTCAATTTACTGTTCAGTTTTGCATCTTTGAATACAAACGTGCGGTGGAGGTTGTAATTCCATAATACTGCCACGGTTATAGCAATGATGACTTTGGCCGTGATGAATGCTGTTGATTCGTTCATCATGAAAATTCCTTGTTGCATCATCAGAAATTCTGTCAGTAGGTAAGTTCCCCAAAGGTTAAGTCCGATGCTTCCTAACCAGACTATGATATATTTGAACAGGACACTTGTTGGACTGCAATCATGCGTGTGGAATGTCCATTTATAGTTGATTGCACAATTTACCAGCCCACCTGAGACTGATCCTATCAAAGTTGCATAAACATAATAGATATCTAACCATTGGTTTAAAAGGATACTGACGAAAAAGTCAACAAAGGTAGCTATCTGTGCCGAAAGTTGGGCACGGATGAACATAAAAAAACCTTTTCCTTGGCAAATTGATGTCAGAAATCCTTTCACTCGAAGATAATTCTAAATAATATTATGATTATAAAACCGTATATACCTGAAAGAATATCATCGGCCATGATTCCATATCCTTTCGGGAATTTTTCCATTTTTCGGATACCGAAAGGTTTCAGTATATCAAAGAAACGGAAAAGTATAAATGCTGCAATGATATATCCCCAATGTGCATTGGCCGGAACTGCCAATAAGGCAATCCATGTACCGACCATTTCATCGATAACGACCCGTGAGGGGTCTTCTCCCCAGTACTTCTCTGAAACCGTCGAAGACCATATACCTAAAACGGTAAATATGATTACGAGAGCTGATGTGATAAAAAAGGTCGGCCAATAACTGGCAACCAGAGATTCATAACCCCACCAAATTAAGGTTGCTAACAGGGCTCCGGCTGTACCAGGGGCGATAGGACTGTATCCTGATCCGAATCCTGTAGCAATCAAATTGTGGAAGAACGGTATTTTATCTTTGTACATGTCAGTAATTTTTCTTTGTTAAAAATGCCTCTTTTTTCGTTAGAGCGTACAAAAGTACGCTTTTTATTTGAAAAGCCTTTTCTAAAAATCTAAATTAATAATGGTTAATACTACATAAAAGTAGGTCTTTTTATCATTTTTGGCCATCTTCGATTTGCCAATAAGAATTAAGTGCAGTAATTTCGCTCTTGTTTTTTGAAAAAACGGAGTGTATAAAGATTGTTATTATGATAAAACAGATTCTGCTAGTTCTTACATTATGGATTTGTTCGCTGGAAGCTTTTAGCCAGATTCATGGTGTTGTAATAGACTCAGATACAGGGGATCCTATTCCATATTTAAATGTTTATTATGATGGGAAAGGGGTAGGGACCATAACTGATATAGACGGAAAATATTCGATTGATTATCACCCCGGGTGGAATAAACTGACATTCTCTATGGTTGGTTATGCTACTCAGGTCAAGACTGTATCGGCTAAAACGGGACAGCTTGATGTCAGTATGAAGGCCGATCTTGTATTGGATGAGGTTATTGTAAAACCCAAGAAAGAAAAATATTCCCGTAAGAATAATCCTGCTGTGGAATTGATGAAGAAAGTGATTGCGTCGAAGAAAAAGACAGATCTCGAAGTCAATGACTTTTATAGTTATGACAAATATCAGAAAATCACTTTTGCGGCTAATAATATTACGGCCGATTCCTTGAAGGAGTCTTGGCTTTTCCGTAAATATCCTTTCTTTAAGGAGCAGGTCGAACCATGTGATGAAACGGGAAAGAATATTTTGCCGCTTTCAGTCGATGAAACGGTTTCCAAACATATTTATCGGAAGGAGCCCCATTCCAATAAGACCATTATTCAGGGTATAAATTCGACTGGTGTAAATGAATTGTTCAATACCGGAGATATGTTGACTACAGTCTTGAAGGATGTGTTTCAGGATATCAATGTCTACGATGACGAGTTCCGCTTGTTGCAGTATCCTTTTGATAGTCCTGTTTCCAAGGCCGGTATTGCTTTTTATAAGTTCTATATCATGGATACATTGTATGTTGAACAGGATAAATGTATTCATTTGACATTTGTACCCAACAATTCTCAGGATTTCGGATTCACGGGACATCTTTATGTTTTGGCCGATTCGACTTACCGTGTTAAACAGTGTAAGATGAACTTGCCGAAACATACCGGAATTAATTTTATCGATAATATGATGATTGATCAGAAATTCGGTGAATTGCCTTCAGGCGACTGGACTCTGATTGAAGATGATATGCTTTGTGAGCTTTCTTATCTGAAAAAAGTGCTGGGTTCATATATGGTACGTCGTACCACCAGATATTTTGATTTCAGTTTTGATCCGATTCCGGAAAAACTATTCAAACGGAAAGGGAAGGAAGTCAAGGATGTCAATGCGATGATGCGTGACGATGATTATTGGGCTCAATACAGACAGGAAGATTTGACGCAATCGGAAAGTCGTATGGATCGTTTTGTGGACGATCTTACCAAAATCAAAGGGTTCAAGTATATTATGTTTGTGTTGAAGGCCTTTATTGAAAACTTTGTGGAAACAAGTACACCGGACAGTAAGGTTGATATCGGTCCGATCAACACCATGATTACGTCGAATTACATTGATGGCTTGCGTTTGCGTGCTTCTGCTCAGACTACGGCCAATTTAAATCCACATCTGTTCCTGAAAGGATACTATGCGTATGGTTTCAAGGATAAGAAGTCAAAATATATGGCTGAAGTGGAGTATTCATTTGATAAAAAAAATTATCTCCCACGCGAGTTTCCAAAACATTCAATTGCCGTTACTTACCAATACGATAACATGTTACCTTCTGATAAATATATCAATACGGATAAAGATAATGTGTTTACTTCATTCAAGTGGTGTGACGTCGATCAGTACAACTATGAACGTCGTGCTTCTATCAAATATGAATTGGAAAAGGAATATGGTTTCAAGACCACACTTAGTCTTAAGTATGCGAACTATGAGCCTTGCGGAAAATTATTCTATCGGACTATGGAAGGTGAGAGTAAATTGCAAGAGGCTATAGCGAACAATACTTTGCAGGGGAATGAATGGATTGTGTCTCCTTTCAATACACACGATATCAGTGTGGCCGAGGCTACTGTTGCATTTCGTTTCGCTCCAGGTGAAACTTTTGTAAATACCAAGCAACGACGTTTGCCCATTAATCTGGATGCACCGGTATTTACTTTATCTCATACGCTTGCACTTAAAGGTGTATTGGGAGGCGATTATACCTATAATATGACAGAAGCTAGTATTTATAAACGATTCTGGCTACAGTCGTGGGGAAATATTGATGCTAGACTGAAGGGAGGTATCCAATGGAATAAAGTGCCTTTCCCTTTATTGATCATGCCGGCTGCTAACTTATCGTATATTATAGAGGATGAAACATTTAATTTGATCAATAACATGGAGTTCCTGAACGACCGTTATGCTTCATTGGATGTTTCATGGAATATGCAAGGGAAAATTTTCAATCGTATTCCATTGTTGAAAAAATTGAAATGGCGTGAATTTATTGGTGTTAAATGCTTGTGGGGTACATTGACCGATAAGAATAATCCGTTCCTTCTGCAGAATGCCAATGATAATGTGTTGATGAAATTCCCGGGACATTATGATGCTGCAGGAAATTACAATTATTCCAGTTATGTGATGGACCCTAAAAAGCCTTATGTGGAAATTACGGCCGGAATTCATAATATCTTCAAATTATTGCATGTGGAATATGTTCACCGATTGAATTATTTGAATCTTCCTACTGCTAATAAGTGGGGCATACGTCTGATGATTCGTACCGTATTCTAATTTTTCTGCCAAAATTGCTGGAAGTATCAAACTTTTTGTAATTTTGTCACTATAGAGATTTTAGAAGATATATGGTAAAATCAGAAGTACAGAATATTAAGCTGCGGTTCGGAATCATCGGCAATGCCGAGGGACTGAACCGGGCTATCGATATAGCCATGCAAGTGGCACCGACCGATCTTTCCGTCCTTGTGACAGGAGAAAGCGGTGTTGGTAAAGAGAGTTTTCCCCAGATTATCCATCAGTTCAGCCGTCGCAAGCACGGGCCTTATATTGCAGTGAACTGTGGCGCTATTCCGGAAGGTACCATCGATTCCGAACTTTTCGGACATGAAAAAGGTGCTTTTACCGGGGCTATCAGCGATCGTAAGGGATATTTTGCCGAGGCCGACGGAGGAACCATTTTCCTTGATGAAGTGGGAGAGTTGCCTTTGTCGACACAGGCACGTCTGTTGCGTGTGCTCGAAACCGGTGAGTATATCAAGGTCGGTTCGTCGAAGGTACAGAAAACCGATGTGCGTATAGTGGCTGCTACCAATGTGAATTTTGCCGATGCCATTGCCGAAGGCCGTTTCCGTGAAGATTTGTATTATCGTTTGAATACCGTTCCTATCAAGGTGCCGCCCTTGCGTGAACGTCCCGATGACATTGTTCTGCTTTTTCGTAAATTCGCATCCGATTTCGCAGAAAAATATCGTATGCCGGCAATCCAGCTTACTGAAGACGCCAAACAAATGCTGATTGCTTATCCGTGGCCGGGCAATATCCGTCAGCTGAAAAATATTACAGAACAGATTTCAATCATTGAAACCAATCGTGACATTACTTCCGAAATTTTGAAAAATTATTTGCCTGAACAGCAAACATCGCGTCTTCCTGCATTGTTAGGTGTTAAGGATACGGGTCATAAAGGGTTTGAAAGTGAACGAGAGATTTTGTATCAAGTTTTGTTCGATATGCGTCGTGATGTGACTGAATTGAAAAAATTGGTACATGATATTATGGCAGAACGTGCAGCTGGACAAGTTCCGCATGCTGCCGAACAGTCTGTTCAATACATACAGAACCCTATCAATATGGTTCCTGAACAATCTATGGTTTCTGTGCCGGTTGTCAATCCGTCTATCTCGACTGTTTCGGGCGTTAATAGCATATCGAAGGTTGTAGCCGATGAATTGCCGGAAGTTCAGGATACCGAAGAGTATATTGAAGAAAACCTATCGCTCGATGATGTGGAAAAGGAGATGATTCGAAAGGCTCTTGAACGTCATCACGGGAAACGAAAAAATGCTGCAAATGATTTAAAAATATCTGAGCGTACGCTCTATCGTAAAATAAAGGAATATGGGCTTGATTAAGAAATATTGGAAAATGTTCTCTTTGTTGTCAGTAACAGTTTGTGTATTGGCAGCATGCACGATATCGTATAAGTTTAACGGTGCTTCCATCAATTACGACAAAGTGAAGACCATTTCATTCGAAAATTTCCCAAACCGTTCGGCGGCTTTTGTCTGGGGACCGATGGAATCCATGTTTAATACGGCGTTGCAGGACATTTATCTCAAACAGACACGTCTGAAACAAGTGCGCCAAAATGGTGATCTTGAACTTTCGGGACAGATTACCAATTACGATGCTTACAATAAGGGCGTTGGTTCGGATGGTTATTCTAATATGGTCGAACTGAGAATGACGGTCAGTGTGAATTTTGTAAATAATTCGAATCATGCTGAGGACTTTACAGACAAGCAATTCTCTGCTAGTCGTGAATATAATTCTTCCCAACAACTTTCTTCTGTTCAAGAGGAACTTGTCGATCAGATGATTGATGAGATTGTTGACCAGATTTTCAATGCAACTGTAGCAAATTGGTAATCGAGTATGATACAGCAACGTATACAGGAGTGGATTGAACATCCCGAATTTCTGAATAAGGACAGCTTGTTCGAATTGAGAGCTATGCTGGCCAGATATCCTTATTTTCAGACGGTCAGGTTGCTTTATCTTAAAAATTTGTTCCTTCTCCAAGAACCATGTTTCAGGGAAGAACTTCGACGGAGTGTATTGTATATAGCCGATCTTAGTGTTTTGTTCTATTATATTGAAGGGGAACGATTTGTTATCAAGAAGCATGATGCGACACAGGAAGGGGAGACTGGCAGGATTTCAGACAGAACATTGGATTTGATTGATCGTTTCTTGTCGGATATGTCCGAACAGCCTTCTGAGTCGAGTCTGCCGATTCAGACTGAAGTCAGTGTCGATTATACATCTATCCTATTGCAAGAGGACTCTGAGGATGTGGCTGATGTGCAACCGTTGAAAGGACAAGAGTTGATTGATAGTTTCATCGAACGTGGAAAGGTTTCTTCGGCCATTGCGGAGGACGAAAATGATGATACAGACCTTGTAACTACGGAGGATGAAGCGGTAGCACTTGAGGCGGATCGTAGGCTTGAAGATGAAACGGAGGACGTTCTTCATGCGGAAGATACCGATGAACGGTATTTTACCGAAACCTTAGCGAAAATCTACGTAAAACAGCAAAGATATGATAAAGCCCTTGAAATAATTAAAAAATTAAATTTGAAATATCCAAAAAAAAATGCTTACTTTGCAGACCAAATTAGATTTTTGGAGAAACTGATTATTAACGCTAAATCAAAATAAAAGAAAATGCTTTATTTATTATTTGTAGGATTAATGGTACTTGCAGCTGTATTGATGTGTTTCGTCGTATTGATACAGAACTCTAAAGGAGGAGGTCTTTCTTCCAGTTTTGCTGCTTCTAACCAGATTATGGGAGTACGCAAAACAACAGATTTCATTGAGAAACTCACATGGGGATTGGCTATTTTTATGGTAGTTGTAAGCATTATTACAGCGTATGTCGTTCCTAAAGCATCCGAAGCTTCTTCTGTAATTATGGATGAAGCAGTCAAGGAACAGAAGACTAATCCGTTGAATGCTCCTGCCGGTTTTGCGGCTCCTCAGACAGATGCTGCTTCGCAGGACGCTCCTGCTGTTCCGGCTGCAAAAGATTCTGCTGCTAACTAATAACTCAGATATATGCAGAATGAGAGGATGTGTCAAAATGATGCATCCTCTTTTTCATTATATAATCATAGGTGTCTCATTTTTCATAGAGTATGATTT
>CALUKX010000015.1 GCA_944321335.1 uncultured Phocaeicola sp.
ACAAAAAAGCCAACTAATTCGCAATAATTTGTGTATGAATTAGTTGGCTAATTTTATACTATTTACTGAATATCCCTTCTTATGTCTAGATCTGATTAATATTTTATTTTCTCCTTGTACACATTTGCTCTATCGGTCACTTCCCGTACAAAGTTATAAGTTTCAGTTCCACGGAAGTATCCGCTTTTACAGACCGGATCACGATAATACTCCTCATTGCTTTTCAGAAGTATGTAGTGATCGACATGATGATTCCAAATATATCGGTTTCTCCCGTATTTCTCGGCCAATGCCATTGCATCTATTACATGTCCGGCTCCTGCATTATAGGCGGCAAGCACAAACTTTATTCTTTCTTCCGGATCAGGTACTTTCGCAAAAATCCGTTGCAGATAGGCAATACATTTCACCGCAGCCTTGATACTTTCTTCAGGATCCTGTTCCATACCGGGAGGAACTCCCATAGCCCGTGCCGTAGCCGGCATCAACTGCATCAAGCCTTTCGCTCCAGCCCATGAAACGACAGTCGGATCGAAATTCGATTCGGTATATGCCACTGAAGCCAACAAGCGCCAGTCCCACCCTATTTCCTTGGAATATTTACGGAACAAATCATCGTAATGTGAAATCTTTCCGTCTTTCAACGATAAGATTGCAACATGAGGAGTCCGTTTTACAAGCTCAAAATAACGTTTGGCGCTCGCCTTGAACTCCGGAGAATTTATATTTTCCCGATGCCATTTGTCGGCAGCTTCGGCCAATAAAGGTGAAGTCTTCCTCACAGCCCAAGAAGACCTTTGGTCAAAACTGATCTTCATATTAATATCCAGATTCGGATAATAGGTCCGATTTATTTTCGCAATTTCATCTGAAGCAACTGTGTAAGCAATATCGCCCATAGCAACCTGTGTAATCAAATCTTCAATCGAAGTGCTATCGGTAGCAACTTCGTGAATCAGTATTCCGCCTCCCAATTCCTCATTTAAGTTATTCAATCGGTCGAGATATTTACCGGGCTGAACATATACATCCTTACCAACAAGTTGGGTGACATCCTTCAATGCATCTTTCCCTCTACGCTGTATAATCACCTGATGGGTAACATTCTGTTCACCACAATAAATCAAGCTGTCTTTCCATTCGTTAGTAATAGGCAGATTATAGGCTATCAAATCACCTTCTCCTTTAAGAAGGCACCCCACCATTTCCATCGGATCATTAACGACTTTCAGACGCATCTTCAAACCTAAAGAATGAGCGAACTGCAATGCAAGTTCGTATTGGAATCCCATCGGTGAACCACGGTATTCGAAATAGGAAGTCGAACTGTTGATCGTAAGCACCACCAGTTCTCCCTTTTCCTTTATTTCGGGCAGATCAATAGCAGCTTCACCATCTACCATCTTCACTCCGTTCTTGTTGCCTTTGCATGAAATTAACAAAAGAACAAGTATCATACTCATCCAAAACGTAATCCGTTTCATCGGCCCACCATCTTTTCAATGTACATCTGCAGTATCTCAATGGCCTTCTTGTTGTGGCCCCCTTGAGGGATAATCAAATCGGCATAACGCTTGGCCGGTTCGATAAATTCCAGGTGCATCGGTTTCAGCACTCTCATATAACGTTCCATAACAGCCTCCGCTGTGCGTCCGCGCTCGATTACATCACGTTGGATAACACGTATCAATCGTTCATCAGGATCGGCATCCACAAAAATCTTTAAATCCATCTGCTTACACAATTTTCTGTCACTGAGCGCCAAAATGCCTTCAATAATTACTACCTCACGAGGTTCGACATGCACTGTCTCCTTCTGTCGGGTACAGGTCAGATACGAATATACCGGCTGTTCGATCGGTTCGCCCTTACGAAGCATCGCTACATGTTTCGAAAGCAACGGCCAATCGAATGCATCCGGATGGTCGAAATTGATGTTCTGCCGTTCTTCTACAGGTACGTGGCTACTATCCTTATAATAAGAATCCAACGGTAGCAAAGCCACCTCATCCTGCGAAAGGTTTTCCATGATACTCTTCACCACAGTAGTCTTTCCGGAACCGGTACCCCCGGCAATTCCAATGATAATCATATTATGTTATTTCAATAAATAGTTATACATTTGCATATACACAAAAATAACATAATTCATAAAAAATTCCAACTATGGTCAAACACATTGTATTATTCAAGCTGAAAGAAACGCTTTCACAGGAAGAAAAGGCCGATGTCATGAACCGTTTCAAGAGTGCAATCGAAGCACTTCCGGCAACTATCCCGTTTATCCGCCGTATCCACGTAGGACTGAATATAAACCCTGCCGAACAATGGGACATCTGTCTCGACAGCGAATTCGACACATTGGAAGATGTCAAGGCTTACGCCGTACATCCCGCACATGTAGCAGCAGCCGGCATTCTGAAAGATGCTAAGGACGGCCGCGCTTGCACCGACTATGAATTCTGATTAATGAACCTGAAAGCGGATCGGGCATCCGTATCACTCGGAGCCGGTCCACTTCATTATCCGATACGAATATGAAAAAACTGATCAATCCTTGGAAAAATGTCGATGGCTATTTTTGCTTCGGATGTGCTCCGCATAATCCTTATGGGCTGAAAATGGAGTTCTACGAAGACGGAGATGAGATTGTGAGCTACTGGAAACCCGAAAAGGCATATCAGGGTTGGCTCAATACCATGCACGGTGGAGTACTTGCATCCATGCTCGACGAAATATGCGGATGGGTAGTCTTCCGTAAGCTACAGACAGCCGGCGTGACTTCGAAGATGGAAACCCGCTACCTGAAACCGGTTCACACTACCGAAAAACAGTTGACCTTGAAGGCCTCCCTCAGAGAACAGCGCAGGAACATTGCTATCATCGATGCAGCCATCTACAACGAAGCGGGTGAAGAATGTACGACAGCTGTCTGTACTTATTTTACATTCCCCAAAGAAAAAGCACAGCAAGAGATGTTCTTCCACCATTGTAAAGCTGAAGGTGAAGAATAATAAAGGATCTATACGATGACAAAACAATGACAAATCCTTTTCAGCAACAAGAATCCGGCAATAAATTGAAAGAAAAATCAAACTTTTTCTGATAAATGCTTGCATAATTCGACTTCATACCCTACTTTTGCCATCGTAATAAACAAAACAAAGATATGAACAATATGACTACACATCGCCATCATCATTGCCCTGACGTATAAAACGGTAGGCTGAATGGTCGTGTAGCTATAAAAGGATATACATTTTCATTTAAAGGCTTGCCGTTTGCGGTGAGCCTTTTTTATTAAAACTTCATCTGATAATCTTAAAACGAAAAGAATATGTTAAGAATTGCCGTACAATCAAAAGGTCGTCTGTTCGATGACACCATGGCCTTGCTGGCCGAAGCAGATATCAAGTTATCTACTTCCAAACGTACCTTGTTGACACAATCAAGCAACTTTCCGGTAGAAGTTCTGTTTCTCCGCGACGATGATATTCCCCAAAGTGTAGCATCCGGTGTTGCAGATATCGGTATCGTCGGAGAGAATGAATTTGTGGAACGGGCTGAAGATGCCGATATCATCTATCGTCTGGGATTCAGCAAGTGCCGTCTGTCACTGGCCATTCCTAAGGAAGAGGAATACAAAGGGCTGAACTGGTTCAACGGCAAGAAGATTGCCACTTCATACCCGGGTATTCTACAGAACTTCCTCGACAAGAACGGAATCAAGTCGGATATCCACGTCATTACAGGTTCGGTCGAAATCGCTCCTGGAATCGGGTTGGCCGATTGTATCTTCGATATTGTAAGTTCCGGCTCTACCCTTATCAGCAACAACCTGAAGGAAGTGGAAGTAGTAATGAAAAGTGAAGCCCTTCTGATAGGAACACCGGGACTGAGTGAAGAGAAGAAAGAGATTCTGAAAGAGCTTCTGTTCCGCATCGAAGCCGTAAAAGCAGCAGAAGACAAGAAATATGTGCTGATGAATGCTCCGACCGACAAACTGAAGGAAATCATCGAAGTCCTTCCGGGCGTCAAGAGCCCTACCATCATGCCATTGGCGACAGAGGGATGGAGCAGCGTACATACCGTACTCGACGAGAAACGCTTCTGGGAAATTATCGGCAAACTGAAAGCGCTCGGAGCTCAAGGTATACTCGTCCTGCCGATTGAAAAGATGATTCTGTAAATTCTATAAAAATTGAGTATTATGAATATCATTAAATATCCCGAACGTGCAGAATGGGTGAATCTGTTGAAACGTTCGGCCTTGAAAACCGAATCATTAAGAGACACCGTAATGGAAGTGCTCGATAAGGTTCGTGCCGAAGGCGATCGGGCCGTTATCGAATTTGAAGAAAAGTTCGATAAGGTAAATCTCAGTTCGTTGGCAGTAACCGAAGAGGAATTCGATGAAGCTGATAAAGCCATCGGTATCGAACTGAAAGCGGCAATCATGCTGGCTTTGAATAATATAAAGAAATTTCACTCCGCACAAAAGTTCGAAGGAAAGAAGGTAGAAACCATGCCGGGTGTAACCTGTTGGCAGAAAGCTGTCGCGATTGAGAAAGTCGGTTTATATGTTCCTGGAGGTACGGCGCCTCTTTTCTCGACCGTCCTGATGTTGGCTACACCTGCCAAGATTGCAGGTTGCAAAGAAATTGTTCTGTGCAGCCCTCCGAATCGGGAAGGAAAGATTCATCCGGCCATCCTTTATGCAGCCCGTGCAGCGGGAGTCAGCAAAGTGTTCAAAGCCGGAGGCGTTCAGGCTATCGGAGCAATGGCATACGGAACAGAGAGCATCCCTAAAGTATATAAGATATTCGGTCCTGGAAACCAATTCGTGACTACCGCCAAGCAACAGGTATCATTGCGTGACGTAGCTATCGATATGCCTGCCGGCCCGTCGGAAGTAGCGGTTTTGGCTGATGAAACAGCAAATCCTATTTTTGTAGCTTCCGATCTGCTTTCACAGGCAGAACACGGAGCCGACAGCCAGGCAATCCTGATTACCACTTCCGAAAAACTGCTCGAAGAAACAGCTCTTGAAGTCGAGAAACAATTGGCAGCACTCCCTCGCAAGGAACTGGCAAGCAAATCGCTCGAATCGAGCAAACTGATTCTGGTAAACGATATGGACGAAGCTGTAACAATGGTCAACGAGTATGCACCTGAGCACCTGATTATCGAGACAAAGGATTACGCGGAAATAGCGGAACGGATTGTCAATGCAGGTTCGGTATTCTTAGGTCAGTTCTCACCTGAGAGTGCCGGTGATTATGCATCAGGAACCAATCATACGTTACCGACCAACGGATATGCCAAGGCTTATAGCGGTGTCAGTCTCGACAGTTTTATCCGCAAGATCACTTTCCAGGAAATTTCAGGCGAAGGCATCTCTACAATCGGCCCTGCCATTCAGGTCATGGCTGCCAGTGAGTACCTCGACGGACACAAGAACGCCATCACCGTACGTCTTGCTTCATTGAATAAATAAAGGAGTGGAATTATGAAACCATTGAAAGAACTTACACGTCCGAACATTTGGGCCTTGAAGCCTTATTCTTCGGCACGCGACGAATATAACGGAGTGGAAGCATCGGTTTTCCTCGATGCCAATGAAAATCCGTACAACCAACCGAACAACCGATATCCCGATCCTCTTCAAAAGGAACTGAAAGCGATGATTGCCCCAGTCAAGAAAGTTCGTCCCGAACAGATTTTCTTGGGGAACGGCAGTGACGAAGCGATCGACCTGATGTTCCGTGCTTTCTGCTGTCCGGGAAAAGATAATGTGGTTGCCATCGACCCGACATACGGAATGTATCAGGTCTGTGCTGATGTCAATGATGTAGAATACAGAAAAGTCCTGCTTGATGAAAACTTCCAGTTCCAGGCCGACAAATTGTTGGAGGCAGCCGACGAGAACACAAAATTGATGTTTCTGTGTTCGCCGAACAACCCGACCGGCAATAATCTCTGTCGTAAGGAAATCGAAAAGCTGATCAAGGAATTTCAAGGAATCGTCATTGTAGACGAAGCTTATGCCGATTTCTCCGATGAGCCGTCCTTGCTGGCAGAACTTGACGAACATCCTAATCTGGTAGTTTTCCAGACATTCTCGAAAGCTTGGGGATGTGCCGCCATCCGATTGGGTATGGCTTTCGCTTCCCCGGAAATAATCGGTATCCTCAGCAAGATAAAGTATCCGTACAATGTCAACAGACTAACCCAACAGGAGGCTATTCACATGATGCAGAAACATTATGAAGTAGAGCGTTGGATCAAGTCTGTATTGGAAGAACGTGAACGCCTCATCGAGGAGTTCCAGAATCTTCCGTGCTGCAAGCACATCTTCCCGACCGATGCCAATTTCTTCCTTACCCGTGTAACCGACGCCAAACGCATCTATGATTATCTGGTATCGAAAGGCATCATTGTACGTAACCGCAGCAACGTTACCTTATGTAAGGATTGTCTGAGAATCACCATCGGAACACGTCCCGAAAACGATACGTTGCTGCAAGCACTGAAACAATACGAGTAAACCTATGAAGAAAAAAGTTTTATTTATAGACCGCGACGGGACTTTGGTTATCGAGCCACCGATTGATTATCAGCTGGATGCTTTCGAGAAACTGGAATTTTATCCGAAAGTTTTCCGCAACCTGTATTTTATCCGGAAGAAACTCGATTTTGATTTCGTGATGGTTACGAATCAAGATGGATTGGGAACAGATTCATTTCCCGAAAATACCTTCTGGCCGGTACACAATCTGGTAATGAAGACATTGGAAAACGAAGGAATCACTTTCGACGATATATTGATCGACCGCAGCTTTCCGGAAGACAATGCTCCTACCCGCAAGCCACGTACAGGTATGCTTACCAAATACTTGGATACCGACCAATATGATATGGAAGGAAGTTTCGTAATCGGCGACCGTGCTACGGATGTGGAACTCGCACGCAACTTGGGATGCAAGGCTATCCTTCTGCAAGAAAATAAAGAATGCCTGAAAGAAAAAGGTCTGGAAGATGTATGTGTATTGGCTACAACCGATTGGGACAAGGTGGCCGAATACCTTTTTGCCGGAGAACGTACAGCCGAAGTCCGTCGTACCACCAAGGAAACGGATATCTACATCAACTTGAATCTCGATGGTACCGGAATCTGTAATATCAGTACAGGTTTGGGATTTTTCGATCACATGTTGGAACAGATCGGCAAACATGGCGGTATCGACCTTACCATACAGGTAAAAGGAGATCTGGAGGTTGACGAGCATCATACTATAGAAGACACTGCCATTGCACTTGGCGAATGTATCTACAAAGCATTGGGCAGCAAACGCGGAATCGAAAGGTATGGCTACTGCCTGCCGATGGACGATTGCCTGTGTCAGGTCGCTCTCGACTTCGGCGGCCGCCCGTGGTTGGTTTGGGATACTGAATTCAAACGTGAAAAGATTGGGGAAATGCCGACCGAAATGTTCCTGCATTTCTTCAAGTCGTTAAGTGATTCTGCCAAGATGAACCTCAATATCAAAGCCGAAGGACAAAATGAACATCACAAGATAGAAGGGATATTCAAAGCGCTGGCCCGAAGCATAAAGATGGCTGTAAAACGCGATATCTATCACTTTGAAGTTCCTTCCAGCAAAGGATGTATCTAATTTAAAAAGAGCATCATCGATGCAATGAACTCCCACAAACAAAAAAGTTTTGGGAGGTCTAAAAAATCAATTCCAAATACTTTAGCACTTGTCGCATTTGTGAAAAAGCGGCAAGTGTTTTTTATTTGAACAGATTCCAGCTTATTCATCGAACAAATCATCAAACAATCCCTTCTCCCCTTTTTCCAGATTGAGCAGATATCTTTTAATATCCAATCCGGCAGCATAGCCTGTCAGTTTCCCATTTGTTCCGATAACGCGATGACACGGAACAATTATGATAAACGGATTTTCATGATTCGCCATACCTACAGCACGCACCGCTTTCGAATTGCCGATTGCTTCGGCAATCTGTTTGTATGAACGTGTTTCTCCGTATGGAATCTGCTGTAAAGCCATCCATACCTGTTTCTGAAAAGTTGTTCCACGCATATCCAAAGGCAAATCAAAAACCTTCCGTTTACCTGCAAAGTATTCTTCCAGCTGCCGATATGTTTCTTTCATCAATCCGGTTTCTTTGATTTCTACATTTCCCTGTAACGGTTCAGTCGTCACTCCTATCAGAAATCCATTTTCTTCATATAATACCAATTCTCCGATAGGTGTTTGATAAGTAAAAGCATACATAATCCTACAGATATAAAAACAAATGTCATCCTCCGAAACCGGGAGATGACATTCTGTTTATCTAGTCAATGAACGAAATTTCTGATTACTGATGCTGTTCACGCAACAAATCATTAACAGTCTTAACCGGATTGAATGTACTCAATGGCACTTCAACGAACACTGTACTCCAATCGCTCATAGAACCGTTCCATAAGCCTGGGAGTTCAAGCGCCTTCAAATCCTTACCGTTTTTCGATTTGTATGAGATAAATCCGGTTGCCTTATCTACATGATCAAGCAAATTGAACTTGTTACCTTTGTAATCCTTGATAGCACAAACCAGATCCACCGGATTGAAGTGTGTTCCCTTTTCAAACATTGCCTTCTTTTCAGGATCCTTCATATCAATCTGTGAACTTTCCAGAATCTGCAATGAAACTGTACCATCCGGATTATAAGCAAGGAACGGACCGCCACCCGGTTCGCCAACATTCTTCACCATACCGCAGACACGCATCGGTCGGTTCAGTTTGGTACGCAGATAGATAACCAGATCGGCATCTTCCAAATTCTTGATATCCTCTCTGCGGCAACGCAAATTCTGCTGAACAAAGCGGATAATATGTTCCAACTGATCGTGGCTATAATGACCGCCATCAAGCAGGTTCAGATATTCGAAAGCCTGTTTCTGCAATGTAACCAATACTCCGGCAAGAAGTTTCTTGTAAGTAACGGTATCTCCTTTCAAACGGTCGGGAACTACATTATCGATGTTCTTGATGAATACGATATCTGCATCCAAATCGTTCAAGTTTTCAATCAATGCACCGTGGCCGCCCGGACGGAACAACAATTTACCATCCTTATCACGGAACGGCTTGTTTTCCATATCGGCTGCCAATGTATCTGTACTCGGTTTCTGTTCTGAGAATGAAATATCGTATTTAATGCCGTACTTCTTTTCATATTCAGCAACCTTCGATTCAACCAATTTACTGAACAAGGCACGATGTTCGGGAGAAACGGTGAAATGAACATTTACCTGACCGGTCTTGCCCGCTGCATAAAGTGCACCTTCTACCAGATGTTCCTCCAAAGGAGTTCTCACGCCATCTGCATAACGATGGAATTTCAACAGACCTTTCGGCAAAGAACCATAATTCAAACCAGCAGACTCCAACAAGTTGGAAACAATCGTCTTGTACTGATGTTCAGAAAGCAACGCATTGATATCTTTACCTGTATTATCCATACAAGCAGCATTCAAATCACTATAGAAAGCGAAATCGTGGATATGATCAAAGAATTTCTTTTCGAAATCTGTAGTCGGCTTGTCATAATCAGCCCCCAGGAATTCGAACATATTCTTGAACATACGACTGGCAGCTCCTGAAGCCGGAACAAACTTTACAATCTTGCGGTTACTGTCCTTATAAGCATCCCATGCCGCCAAAAATTCTTTCTGCTGAGCTTCGTCAGCAACGAAAATGCCATTGTTCTCTACCGATGCAGCAGCCGACAAACGTAAATACGGGAACCCCTTCTTGAAACATTCCAACTGCTCTTCGATTTGTTTTTCTGTTATGCCTTTCTTGGCTAACAATTCTTTGTCTTCGTGTGTTAACATATATAGTAAATTTTAGGTAATAATATTCATCGGATAATCCGAATCCTCCTCAAAAGTATAAAAAAACAATCAAGATTGATATAACAGAGAAAGAAAAAAACTATCTTTACCATCAAAGAAAATACAATACATCATGGAAGGACAAGTATTTTTTACTCCCGAAGAACATAAACAACTAATCACACTATACAAAAGACTCTTACAACTCTCGGGAGATACATTGCAGAAAAACGATTGCAGCAATGTCAAGAAACATCTGATCAAGGTAATGACGGAGGGAAATATTCCACGTAACGCATTCAATATGAACCCGGTTATCAAAGATATGCAGACAGCAGTCATTGTAGCCGAAGAAATCGGTATGCGCCGTGCATCCATTCTTGGAATCATGCTCCATGAATCGGTGAAGTATAACCTGTGCTCCATCGAATCGGTCCAACAGATGTATGGTGAAGATGTGGCAGGCATTATCCGAGGATTGGTCAAGATCAACGAGCTTTATGCGAAGAGTCCGACTATCGAATCGGAAAACTTCCGTAACCTGTTGCTTTCCTTCGCAGAAGATATGCGTGTTATCCTTATCATGATTGCCGACCGTGTAAATCTGATGCGTCAGATCAAGGATAGCGAAAATGAGAAAGCACGACTGGAAGTTGCCAATGAAGCCGCTTATCTGTATGCACCGCTCGCACACAAATTAGGCCTTTATAAATTGAAGTCGGAACTGGAAGACCTTTCTCTGAAATATACCCAGCATGATATCTATTACCATATCAAGGATAAGCTGAATGCGACCAAAGCCGCCCGCGACCGTTACATCCAAGCTTTTATCGAACCGGTAAAGAAGAAGTTGGAAGAAAGCGGACTCAAGTTCCATATCAAGGGACGTACCAAGTCCATCCATTCCATCTATCAGAAGATGAAGAAACAGGGATGTCCGTTCGAAGGTGTATACGACTTGTTTGCAATCCGTGTGATTCTGGATTCCCCATTGGAGAAAGAGAAACAGGAGTGTTGGCAGGTCTATTCCATCGTGACCGATATGTATCTGCCTAATCCGAAACGTCTGCGCGACTGGCTTTCCGTGCCGAAAAGCAACGGATACGAATCGTTGCATATCACAGTAATGGGACCGGAAGGTAAATGGGTGGAAGTGCAGATCCGTACCGAACGTATGGATGAGATTGCTGAAAAAGGTCTCGCAGCCCATTGGAGATATAAAGGTGTGAAAGGCGAAACCGGACTTGATGAATGGTTGAATTCCATCCGTGAAACGTTGGAAAATGCGGATAGTGATATCGAGGCTATGGACCAGTTCAAGCTCGACCTTTACAAGGATGAAGTATTTGTCTTCACACCGAAAGGCGACTTGTACAAGCTTCCTCAAGGAGCAACTGTGCTCGACTTCGCTTTTACGATCCATACCAATATCGGGTATCACTGCATCGGCGCAAAGATAAACGGGAAGAATGCACAGGTACGCCAACCGTTGGTAAGCGGAGATCAGGTAGAGATTATGACATCAAACACCCAGACACCGAAACGCGACTGGTTGAATTTTGTCATAACCTCCAAAGCCCGTACCAAAATCCGCCAGGCTCTGAAGGAAATAGCAGCCAAGCAGACCGAGTTTGCCAAGGAAACTTTGGAACGCAAGTTCAAGAACCGTAAACTTGAATATGATGAAGCAGTCCTGATGCGACTTATCAAGAAACTGGGATTCAAGACTGTAACCGATTTCTATCAGAGCATTGCCAATGAAAGTATGGATATCAACTCCATCATCGACCGTTATCTCGAACTCCAGAAAAGAGAAACCGAGCAGCGCGAAGAAATCACTTACCGCAGTGCCGAGGGATTCAACATCCAACAGCCAACCGATGCAAAAGACTATTATAAAGATGATGTATTAGTTATCGACCAGAACCTGAAAGGTATCGATTTCAATCTGGCCAAATGTTGTAACCCGATCTATGGTGATGAAGTTTTCGGTTTCGTAACGATATCCGGAGGAATCAAGATACACCGTTGCGACTGCCCCAACGCTCCCGAATTGAGAGCACGCTTCCCCTATCGTATCGTCAAGGCACGTTGGGCCGGAAAAAGTCAAGGCAAGCAATATCCGATTACGTTACGTATCGTAGGACACGATGATATCGGAATCGTAACCAATATCACTTCCATTATTAATAAGGAATTGAATATCCAATTACGTTCCATCAGCATTGATTCGCACGACGGACTCTTTTCGGGTATGTTGACTGTAATGGTGGATGACACATCCAAACTGGAATCACTCATCAAGAAAATAAAGACAGTCAAGGGAGTAAAACAGGTAAATCGGGGCTAATAGATTTCTATAACCTGTTGGATTTTTATTCATTTCGGCACTTTTATAATGCATAATTGTTAAATTTCGTAATTATTTATACGACTTTAACAAAAAGTGCATATCTTAGGACCGATTTTTAAATAGAGAATTGAGATGAAAAAGATTTTTCTTACTACCTTTTTGATGGTAGCAGCATTTCTTCTGGTAGTTGCTCAGGGGACTGCAGAAATCAAATTCGAGAAAAACACTTACAGCTTTGGCTCTTTCTCGGAAAATAATCCGAAGGTAACTTGCGAATTCAAATTCACCAATACAGGCAACGGACCGCTTGTTATCCATCAGGCTATCGCCTCTTGTGGATGTACCGTTCCTTCCTATCCCAAAGAACCCATCAAACCGGGCGAAAGCGGTGTTATTAAGGTAACTTATAATGGTGAAGGTAAATTCCCGGGACATTTCCGTAAGTCGATTACAATCCGTACCAATGCCAAAGAGGAAGTGGTCCGATTGTATGTCGAAGGAGATATGACTCCGAAAGAATAAGTTAAACTGATTATACAATGAAGTAAAAAAACTCCTTTCCGTAGCAAAATGGAAAGGAGTTTTTATTTTATATTCCCATGCAAGCAGATCAGAAGATAACACCCACACGGAAACCGATATTGCTTTGTCCATCCACATCACCGCTCAAAGTCGAGGTATGGTTTGTCATATAGCTATAATAGGCCGCAATGTGGAAAGCGAAATGATTGAAATTGGACGAGGGAGAAATCTTCACACCTATTTCGGGTGACATGTAGAATCCCCATGAATCATCGTATACACCATTTGCTCCAAAATAGGTAGTGTTACGTGCAAAAACAGCACCAATCTTACTACCCACATACGGAGTTATGTATGCTCCATTATATAAATTATAAGATGAAGTCAAACCGAAAGGTACCTGATAAGCCGAACGAAGTTGGTCGGTCGTCAGCATTTCAGTTGATGACAATGGGAATGTACCTCTCTCTACATAATCATGATTGGTATGGAAGTTGACGAAAGCACCTGTAGAGAACGACGGAGTGATTTCATAAGTAGCTTCGAAGTTCATACCCCATCCACCCAAAGCATCGGCAAAGCCCGAAGACGATGGAGTATTTGCCTGCCAGTCGATTGTAAGATGGATATTATCTGGATTAAGCTGTGCATGGCTAGGCAACACAAAGGCAAAAACGCCGCAAACGGCAATAGCTAGTTTTTTAATTATGCTGATAGTTTTCATAATTCGGATCCTCCTTTATTCATTACATTTGATATACGATGATTGTTCGAAGGCCTGGTTTACACCTTCCAACAGATATTGCAGATTGGCATTACCTGTTCCATACTGGAAACCGTAAGAGCTGGCATACCAGATAACAGGAAGTTCGGATTTGGTCCCATCGACTTTTTGTGTAAGATCGACCATTTCCATCACCAATGCATTCGTATTGTAATTATAGGTTACAGGATATGGATAATACCAATTGCCCCACCAAGGACCCCAGTAACCGTAGTCCCACCAACCGTTCCAATAGATGCTCGATACCACCTGAGTGGTCTTTGCAATATAGGAGACCTGCAAACCGACGTCGGCCAGTTCTATCTGATCAGGATCTTCGATACGGATATAGCCACGGTTATGCATCTGAGTTACTATTGCCTTCAGAATCTGTTGTGCATACTGGTCTTTCCAGTAACTCTGTTTGGTTCCACCTGTAATCAAGATGCTGTCGGGAAGAAAATAAGTCTGAAACTCACCGAAATCCACATTATTGGCATGATCGGTATATACTACCAGATTATCATCCAGCTGATCCCAATCCGGATCCTTTTCACACGAGAACAAGCCGATGGCTGCAATAGCTAATAAGAATATCTTTTTCATAAGTCATTCTATTAAGGTTTATATTATATTTTAAAAAACTGAGAATCCTTTAAAGACATCACTCTGCTCGATAGGAAGGAGTGTTCCTTGAAGAGTCAACGTGTATGAATTGAAATTAGGATTGATATCCACAGTCGCTTGATTTGTTCCATAAGGCAAGGAAATGAATATCTGGGCAGAAATAGCCGCACCCATCACGCCCATTGTAACAAAGACATTGCCTTCATTATCACGCTTGATCTGGTATTGGGTAAGAGTTCCGTTCACAGTCACACCTCCCAATCCGTTCAAGCCGCTGGAAGGGACATTGAAAGCTACCTGCACCACCGCCTTATCATCATCCAATGAAACGAAATTGGTGTTTGAATTTACGAAAGCCGATTGCCCGTTACGAAAAATTACCTGGTCGGCTTCCAATGTAAACGCCTTTTGTTCTATCGCCATCAGTGCAGCCACAAAATTCAGACTATCCTGTTTCTCCTGCAATTTTTCACGTTGTTCCCTTTCCTTCTTGCGCTGTTCTTCCCGGGCTTCACGTTTTTCCTTTGCCAGTTCCGATTTGCTCTGGGCATAACATTGCCCTGCCACAAACAGCAGCAGAAGCATCATTAATGATACGATCTTTTTCATAAGTCTAGTTTGATTTTAAAGTTTCATGAATACAACAACCCAACACAAGCTTTTGATTCGGAAACGTTATTTAAAAAAAACTAAATCCCCACTAAAGCGTATTATTTCGCCAATAATTGTTTATATTTAACAAGAATAACCTTTCAAACCTTACTACTATGAGTAACATATCCGATATCACCCTTCTCATTGCAGTCATAGCACTTGCATTGTGGCCTGTTATCTTATTCATCATCAAACTGATGGCCGAACGACGCCGCCGACTGGAACATATCGAACGGATGACGAAAGACGAACTTGATGACGTTACAACCCGCGACCTGGTTGTGAGTACACTAAAGAAGATAGGTTGCCAGCCTCAGATAAACAATGAAGGGAATGTAGTCTTCAAGTATCAAGGGGATGATTTCTATGTTGCCGCCGAAGAGGAGAATCGGTTCATCATGATCTGGAATCCGTGGTGGGGTTCCATCAGTACCGACAATGAAGCTCTCCCCATCCTGAAAGAGGTTATCAACCTGACCAATATCAATTCGTTGATAACGACGGTCTATATGGCCGATGAAGAAGATGAGAAGGCTATCGGTATCCACTCCCATTGCCATACTTACTTTTCACCCAACGAGGGAGATCTGGAAGGCCATCTGAAGATGTTGCTCGATATGTTCTTTGATGTACAAAATACCATCAAGGATAATTTGAACCAACTGGGACAGGCCGGTATGGAAGAGGAAGAGAAGAAGGAACGGGTACGTGTAAAAGGATTCTCGGCTTACAAGGACAATACCATTCCACTGGAGACCAAAACAACTTCGGATGACGGGCAACAGCCCAATCAGGAAGGAGATACACAGCAGGCAGTTCCACAGGAAGAACCGAAAGAGAAGCCATAACCGGCAAATGACTTTCTCGATATATATTTACGGACCATTTTCAAATGAATAATTTCCACCTCTACCGGCTTACTTTTTCAGTACCGATAGAGGTGATTTTTTTGTAACTTTGCCGACATGAAAAAGTTACTCGAAGAAAATAAGGGTCTGCCGACATCCTTGCTTTGGATGTTGGCCATTATCGCAGGCATCGCCGTCGCCAATCTTTACTATAACCAACCTTTGCTTAACAAGATAAGCGAAGAGCTGGAGGTTTCGGAATTTACCGCCAACCTGATTCCGATGATCACGCAGATAGGTTATGCCATCGGCTTGCTGTTCATCATCCCGTTAGGCGATCTTTATAGCCGGAAGGCAATCATCGTGATCAATTTTCTGTTGTTGGTTGCTTCTATGCTTGGTATCGGTATAGCCGGTAACATTAATTTCATTCTGTTGGCATCGTTGGTTACAGGTATTTGTTCGGTCATGCCGCAGATATTCATCCCTATCGCTTCACAGTTTTCCGAACCGGAGAAGAAAGCGCAGAATGTCGGTATGGTGTTGAGCGGACTGCTTACCGGTATCCTCGCATCTCGTGTAGTAAGTGGTATTGTAGGCGAATATTGGGGATGGCGGACCATCTTCTTCATTGCAGCCGGACTGATGTTGGTCAGTATCTTCATCATCCTGCGTTTCCTACCTACAATGCCTTCGAATTTCCAAGGGACATATTGGGGACTGATGAAGTCGGTTTTCGAGCTTTTCAGAAACAATGCTACCCTGCGCATGGTAGCCGCCCGTGCCGGATTCTGTTTCGGAAGCTTTCTCTGCCTATGGGCTTGTCTGGCTTTCAAGATGAGCGGGGAGCCGTTTTATGCCGGCAACAATATCATCGGATTGTTGGGACTTTGCGGTATGGCGGGTGCACTGACAGCTTCCATCGCCGGACGGTATGTTCGGCGTGTAGGTGTTCGTAATTTCAATTACTTGGGTTGCAGCATCATCATCGTTTCGTGGATATTGCTTTATATCTTCCAGAACAGTTACATCGGACTCGTTGCCGGGATTATTCTCATTGATATCGGTATGCAGTGTATCCAGATAAGCAATCAGACCTGTGCCTTGTCGTTGGCTCCCCATGCATCAAACCGCGTGAATACCATTTTCATGACAACCTATTTTCTGGGAGGTTCACTAGGAACCTTCCTTGCCGGAACGTTCTGGCACCAGTTCGGATGGGCAGGTGTAGCTGGAGCCGGCATTTGCATGGCAGGCATCTCCTTGCTGATTACAATCTGCAGTAAGCATTGATGGCGCAACCTTCCTTGCTTCGGAAACGTTGAATAAGATAATGTATTAACTTGATATACCATGAACAAGACAAAAATCTATCCCAATGAATGGATACAGATTCATCCCTATAAATCGCAACAGCCGTCGGACAGCTATTTCGTTGCATTGGCTAACCGGCTCTATTCTACCGATAAACTGACCGGAATGCCCGAACATTTCCGCAAGAAACTTTGCCTGTACCTGGCAGCATATCTGGAAGATGTGATTTCGGGATTGGGTCTGTGGCAGAGCTTCATCGGCGAACATAAGCATCTGTACGGACGGCCACTCCCCTTCTATCCGCTTTCATCGGATTATATGGAAGACGAAATCAATCTGGAAGACGTACGCTTCCTTATCTGGAACACTTGGCAGAAAGCCCATTACGAACATCCGTACATCAATCCGATGAATGAACAGATAATGAAACAAGCCGAAGATTTTTATCAGATATTGGAGGAAGCTTATGAAGAAGCACCTGAAAACGAAATGCTCAACCGATATTTCGACAGTTTCAAGGATATAACTGATGCCGAACACAAGCTGACTTGGCTTTTCGGACATACATACCTTACCGAACCGGCCATGCAACCATATATCGAACAGGTTAAACCGACCGACAGATACATTATTCCGACAGGCCCGTTGGCCCTTTTCCTCCACGAATGGATCGGATTGCTGACCGACAACAAGGATTGGAAGAAAGTGCCACATCTTTATACCCCCGACCCGGTACTGCCTGAAAACATCCGCAACAACCACAAACAGTTGTATCAGAATTTCACGGAAGGAACTGATGGAAAACACATCGTGTATCTGAACGGATACGAATCCTTGCACCGTTTTCTGGTTGATGTACTGAAATGGCCCGACGATGAAGGACACACTCTCCCTCAGATGAAAGCCCACCGGAATTTCGTACTGATGACAGAACCGGAAAAAGGTATTTTGCTCGCCAAAGATATCTGTGAATATATTGCCGATCCGGAAAATCCAATGTACGATCGGGATGTAGCCGGAAAGAATGCATTCCGATTACTTACAGAAGAAATGCTATGCCCACCCGACCTACTGACATACTGCATCCGTAACCGTTTTCTACCCGATGCGACAATACCCGGATACGGAGAAAACGAACTGGTAGAACAAAATGCCGATTTCATTGCACGACATTCCCTGCTTTATTATTACAGAGGCGACTAAACAGCTGATTATAAGCCGTTAAAAGAATAAGGTATGTCAGACTGACCATTCTCTCCTTAAACCGAAAAAAGTTTTTTACCGTTTTTCGTTCCACACGAGATAACAATTTGATTTCGAGAAAGATACTGTGAAAGGAAGGTCAAAAACCCTTCACATATCCTTCACACTCCCTTCACATCCCTTCACATCCCTTCACGGAGAAGGAAGGTATCAAACAATCAAACCAGTCTGACACACCTAATTTTATATCTTTTTTAAAAACCTTTTTAAAGCTTTTTCAATTCCTGATAAAGACGTTGGATGGGCAATCCCATCACGTTAAAATAGGAACCTTTCAATCCGCTTACTCCGATAAAGCCTATCCATTCCTGAACGCCGTACGAACCGGCTTTGTCCATCGGACGATATTTCTCCACATAAAAACTGATTTCCTCATCGGTCAGCTTGTCGAAAGTGACATCCGTCACTGCAGCGAAACTTTTCTGGAAATTCCTAGTCGTGATGCAGACTCCTGTAATCACCTCATGGGTACGTCCCGATAGACAGCGCAACATTTCGCAGGCATCGGCCTCATCCTTCGGTTTGCCCAAAACCTTACCATCGATATACACGATTGTATCCGCTGTAATAATCAGTTCATTGGCAGCCATTGTCGGACGATAGGCATCGGCCTTCTCCTTGGCGATATACATAGGAATCTCCTCTCCTTTCAACGTTTCGGGATAAGTTTCATCAATTCCTTGCATTATCTTCACTTCATAATCAATTCCCAAGCCGGAAAGCAATTCCCTACGACGCGGCGAATTGGAAGCCAGGATCACTTTATATTTCTTCAAATTTTCCAATACCATATTCCGTATGTTTTTGCTGTTGAGTTTCTTTTCTTTTTACCAACCGAATGCAGCTTCGTGCGACATCCACTTACCTTGGGCACGCAACACTTGCTCCACCACATCACGTCCGCAACCATGACCGCCGATACGATGCGATACATACTTGCATATTTTCTTGATTTCGGGAGCGGCATCGGCCGGACAGCAAGGCAATCCTACCAGACGGAGTACCTCATAATCGGGAATATCATCACCCATATACAGAACCTCCTCCGGTTTCAGATCGTATTTCGCAACCAAATCGGCATATTCACGGGTCTTTACAGCAGCTCCCATATAGATATCCTTGATACCCAAACCTGCATAACGCTTGTAGATGGCTTCGGTTCGTCCACCGGTAATGATAGCTACATGCAGTCCGCATTTCACCGCCAGTTGCAGAGCATAACCATCCTTGATATTCACCGTACGCATAGGCTCACCGTTCGGATGTAGCGTAATGGTTTCAGCACTAAGCACACCGTCGACATCGAATACCAGTGCACGTATCTTAGTCAAATCGTAATTTATCATAATCCTTCTTTTGGTTTTGTTGCATATTCATGGATATTTTTGCTGATAAGCTCATAGAGCCTTGCCAGTTCCGGTTCATCCGACAGCATCGACAGGTGTCGGTTGATGACATTCTCATCGTAACGGCGGGCAGGTCCGGTCTGTCCTTCCACCGGCGACAGTTCGTGTACCTTACGGGCAGTCTCGTCAATCAGCGGAAACATTGCCTCGAACGGAAGTCCGTGTACCGAAAGCAGATGTTCGGCCACCGCGTACATGTGATTGGTGAAATTGCAGGCAAACACGGCAGCGATATGCAGATAACGCCGTTGCTCGGATGTTGCCTCATAAGCCTTACTGCCCAAGCCGGCAGCCATCTTTCGCAGCAATTCCAGATCATCCGCCGAATTGGCTTCGATAAAGAACGGAACTACCGAAAAATCCACCGCACGTTGTTTGGAGAATGTCTGCATCGGATAAAGCACACCGTATCGGGAAGCCAATCCTTTCCACACATCCATCGGCACACTTCCTGCGGTATGCACGAACAATGCACTGCGATTCCGAAGAACCAACTTCGGAAGCACTTCATCGAGAGCCGAATCCTTGATGGAAACAATGTAGCAGTCGGCATCTGAAACCACCTCATCCAGTTTATCGGTATAAGTGCAACCGAGTTTCTCTCCCAGTTCACGAGCGGAAGTTTCAGTACGGCTATATACCTGAAGCACTTCGTATCCGGCATCCGGCAATGCCAACCCAAGGTGGGTAGCTACATTCCCGGCACCGATCAAAACGATTTTATTGCAATCCATTCCAATTATTTCTCTGATATAAACTTATGTCTTCTTCGATTCACTATTGTGACTCAAGCGATTCACTATTGTGACTCAAGCGATTCACTATTGTGGTTCATGCGATTCACATCTGTGATTCATGCGATTCACTATTGTGAATCACCGAAAACGACTTCATCTTTTTATCGTGATGACAGCCAATATAGCAGAATACCGATAAGCAGCAGGGCCAACGGCAAGAGATAGCCCGACATCTGCCCCAACAATGAAACCACCAGTCCGATATTCTGAATCAGCCACAGTCCTGCAAGAATGATACCCACCGACTTATCCGCCTTGAACCACAGGAAGATAACCGCCGCATACAGCAACATCGTATCTTTCTGCATTACCCACGACAAGCCGTGTGAACTGAAACCGATCAGTTTGTCGATGAGATAAAGCGCTCCCATGAACGCCAGCAGAACAGCTGCTGCCCGATAAGTATCTTTATGATTAGTAGCTTTGGCAACCACGCTTATTTTCCTCCATATTTATTTATATGTACCTTTTCCCATTGCAGATGCGACTCGTCGAACGGCTTGCGTTCCATTCCCTTATGACCGACAGCCACGATGGAAAGCACCTGAAGCTGCAAAGGAATATCGAGCACATCGCGCACGAATTCATCCGACGGCATACCGGTAGCGGCATAACGTTCACGCACCTGAATCCAACAGCTTCCCAGTCCCAAATCCTCCGCCTGCAACTGAATCATCAATGATGCGATGGCCGCATCTTCAATCCACACATCGCTCGCCAACGGATCGGCCACCACCACGATAGCCAACGGCGCATCTTTCAGAAAAGCCGAACCCATCTCCTTGCAACGCGACAACAGGTCGAGCTTCTCCTTATCGTCGACAACAATGAACTGCCAGCAGTTGCTACGTTTCGACGACGGCGACATCAAAGCGGCTTTCAGCAAAGCAACCACCTCTTCCTGAGTCAACTCTTCATCGGTAAACTTACGCATACTGCGTCTTTGTTTTATCAAATCGCTGAACTTATCCATAAAAACTTTGTTTTTTAACACGACAAATATAGTTTTTTAAGTCGGAATGCTCAAAAAAAATCTTATTTTTGCATTAATGGCTATTCGATTGACGATATATAGAAATTCGAAAGACCTACCCATCCTGCCGGGCAGCAACATCTTTCATTCCACGGAGCTGTTTCATGTCTTGGAACAGACCCCCGGCTACACGCCGCACATGATTGTAGCGTTCAAAGGCGACCGTCCTATAGGAAAGATGCTCTGCATCACCCGTCGTAATTTCCAATACCTGCATCTCTTCAAGAAAACCTATATATATGGTACGGGCGAATACTTCGATCCCGATATTCCCTCCGATATCATTTTCAATGAGATGCTGACCTACTTCACCAAGATATTCGGCGACAAATCGTTCATGCTCGAATTCCGCAACCTTGAAGAACCGCTTTTCGGATACCGGTATTTCCGGCAGAACAAATATTTCCCGATCCGTTGGTTGAGAGTCAGAAACTCCATCCACCACGATACTATCGACAAGTGGATGAGTACCTCTCGCAAACGTCAGATAAGTCGGGGAGTGAAAAACGGAGCGATACTCGATACCGCCCAAACACCCCAAGAAATAGAAGAGTTCTTCACCATGATAAGAAACTTCTATTCTCCGAAGATACACCGATACCTGCCTAACCTTAAATTCTTCAACGCCTTGCTCACCCAGCCTTGTGAACATGAGATGGGCAAGATATTCACCATCCGTTACAAGAATAAGATTATAGGCGGCTCCGTCTGTCTGTTCTCAGGCAATACCACTTACCTGATTTTTTCGGGAGGCATGCGGAAAACCTATTCCACACTTTATCCGGGAGTGTTGGCTGTCTGGCACGCCATGAACTACGCCCGCGATAATGGTTACCGTCATTTTGAATTCATTGATGCCGGATTGCCGTTCAAAAGATACAGCTACCGTGATTTTATTTTACGTTTCGGCGGAAAACAGCTAAGTACACGTCGTTGGTTTAAGATTCGCTGGAGATGGCTTAACCGAATATTGATACATATATATGTATAGAATCCCTCTTAGCGCCAATAGGTAAATATCACTTACATAAAATCAGATAAAAAGGGAAAATCAGGAGGTTGACTTCACGTACAAGTTACCCTAATGAGATGAAAAAACGAGCTTTAACCTGAAATTATATACGGAAAAGTTTCTTAATTCGGCACATTTTTCTTTTCTTTGTGCAGTATCGAATAAAACTTTAAATTTGAAATACCTTTTAAAACACACTTATCATGAAAATTTCTCATATCGAACATTTGGGCATTGCTGTTAAAAGCATCGAAGAAGCCCTTCCCTACTACGAGAATGTCCTCGGATTGAAATGCTACAACATAGAAACGGTAGAAGACCAGAAAGTGAAGACCGCTTTCCTGAAATGCGGTGAAACTAAAATCGAATTGCTGGAACCTACCTGTCCTGAAAGCACCATTGCCAAATTTATCGAAAACCGTGGCATGGGTGTCCATCACGTAGCATTTGCAGTCGAAGACGGTGTTGCCAATGCCTTGGCAGAAGCCGAAGGTCAGGGTATCCGTCTTATCGACAAAGCTCCGAGACCGGGAGCGGAAGGTCTTCACATCGCTTTCCTGCACCCGAAATCAACGATGGGAGTATTAACCGAACTTTGTGAAAAATAGATCCGGCAGATGAATATCGGCGTCGGATATAGAATAGCGGTAACGCAAGGAATTGTCATTCAAACAACCGCAAGCCTGCAGAATCCGGCTTCAGCCTTAGGCTGAGCTAAGACGGACTCTCACCCTGCTTGCCCGTTTGAGTGACAATTTTTTATTACCCTTTTCGGATAGAAGATGCCGGTTTCGGCCTCATTTTTATCAACTTATAAAAACTCTAATATCATGAGTAGTCAGCTAGAAAAAGTAAAAGAGCTTATCGAACTACGTACCCAAGCCAGACTTGGCGGTGGCGAGAAAGCGATCGAAAAACAACACGCTAAAGGAAAATATACAGCTCGCGAACGTATTGCCATGCTACTAGATGAAGGCAGTTTCGAAGAGCTCGACATGTTCGTAAAGCATCGTTGTACCAACTTCGGTATGGACAAGAAGCATTATCTGGGCGACGGTGTAGTTACAGGTTACGGTACTATCGAAGGCCGTTTGGTATATGTGTTCGCACAAGACTTTACCGTATCGGCGGGTTCGCTTTCGGAAACGATGTCACAGAAAATCTGTAAGGTTATGGATATGGCCATGAAGATGGGTGCTCCTTGCATCGGTCTGAACGACTCGGGAGGTGCACGTATCCAGGAAGGTATCAATGCTTTGGCAGGTTATGCCGAAATCTTCCAGCGCAATATCCTGGCTTCGGGTGTGATCCCGCAGATTTCGGGTATCTTCGGTCCGTGTGCCGGCGGTGCCGTGTATTCTCCGGCATTGACAGATTTCACCTTGATGATGGAAGGCACTTCCTATATGTTCCTTACCGGTCCGAAGGTTGTAAAGACCGTTACCGGTGAAGATGTGACTCAGGAAGATTTGGGTGGAGCTAGTGTACACTCAACCCGTTCGGGTGTTACCCACTTTACCGCTTCGACCGAAGAGGAAGGTCTGGCTCTTATCCGCAAATTGTTGGGATACATTCCGCAAAACAATCTCGAAGAACCTCCTTATGTAGATTGTACCGACCCGATCGACCGTCTGGAAGATTCGTTGAACGATATCATCCCCGACAGTCCGACCAAAGCTTATGATATGTATGATGTAATCGCTGCCATTGTCGACAACGGTGAGTTTCTCGAAGTACAACGTGATTTTGCCAAGAATATCATCGTAGGATTCGCACGTTTCAACGGACAGTCTGTCGGTATCGTAGCCAACCAGCCTAAGTTCCTGGCAGGTGTGCTCGACTGCAACGCATCACGCAAAGGTGCGCGTTTCGTCCGTTTCTGCGATGCATTCAATATTCCTATCGTTTCATTGGTAGATGTACCGGGCTTCCTTCCGGGAACCGGTCAGGAATACAATGCGGTTATCCTCCACGGAGCAAAATTGCTTTATGCCTACGGCGAAGCCACTGTTCCTAAGGTTACCATTACCCTCCGCAAGTCGTACGGCGGTTCCCACATCGTGATGAGCTGCAAGCAGTTGCGCGGTGATATGAACTATGCATGGCCGACAGCCGAAATCGCCGTAATGGGTGGTGCCGGAGCCGTTGAAGTCCTTTACGCAAAAGAAGCCAAGGAAGCCGAAGATCCGAAAGCTTTCATGGCCGAAAAGGAAGCCGAATACACCAAGCTGTTTGCCAACCCGTATAACGCTGCAAAATACGGCTATATCGATGATGTAATCGAACCGCGTAATACCCGATTCCGCATTATCCGTGCCTTGCAGCAACTGCAGACCAAGAAACTCAGCAACCCGGCTAAGAAACACGGTAATATTCCATTGTAATCCGAACCTAAACTGAAACATTATGACTAGAAACAAGATAGGAATATTTCTCTCCCTGCTTCTCGCTATCGGCCTTTGTTCGTGCCACGGCTCAACCGACCGCAGCAACACCAAGCTTATCATCAACGAAGTGTTGATTGAGAACCAAGGCAACTATCAGGACGATTACGGCTTGCACAGCGGATGGATTGAAATATTCAACAAATCATACAGCAGCGCCGATCTGGCCGGATGCTACCTCAAGGTAAGCAGCACTCCGGGCGATACCGTATCGTATTTTATCCCGAAAGGCGATATCCTGACTTCAATCAAACCGCGCCAGCACGCTTTGTTCTGGGCCGACGGTACTCCACGCCACGGTACGTTCCATACAAATTTCGTGTTGAGCAAGGATAAAGAAAACTGGATCGGTCTTTTCGATTCCGGACGTAAACTGCTCGACCAGGTAGTGGTTCCTGCAGGCATCCTGCAAGCCAACCAGTCGTATGCACGTATAAGCGATGCATCTTCCGAGTGGGAGGTAAAAGACGACAGTGCCGAAAAATACGTAACTCCAAGCACCAACAACAAGACCATCGACAGCAATCCGAAGATGGACAAGTTCGAACAGCACGATCCGGTAGGTATCGGTATGGCAATCTCGGCCATGAGTGTCGTATTTGTCGGACTGATTCTGCTTTATATCTGCTTCCGTCTCATCGGCAAGCTCTCGGTGAAATTGCGTAAGCAAAATGCGATGAAAGCACACAACATCACCGACAAGCAGGAAGCCAAGGAAAAGAAACTCGGAGAAGCACCGGGAGAAGTCATCGCCGCCATTACCATGGCACTGCATGAAGCCCGCGGAGCCGACCACGACGTAGAGGAAACCATCCTTACCATCAGTCGTGTAAAACGAAGCTACTCACCTTGGAGCTCGAAGATCTACACCTTGCGTGAAACACCAAATAGAAAATAACCCGCTTAATCATCAGTATATGAAAGAATATAAATACAAAATCAACGGCAATCTCTACAAGGTAACCGTTGGCGATATAGAAGATAACAACGTACGTGTAGAAGTGAACGGCACTCCCTACACCGTGGAATTGGAAAAATCGACCACTCATAAGATCAAGCCGGTGGTCCGTACCGCCGCTACCACTCCGGCCGCTCCTCCTGCAGTAAGCCGCCCGGCAATGACAGGCAGCAAGATGGGTGTAAAATCACCGCTTCCTGGTGTCATCCTCGACATCAAGGTCAATGTAGGCGATACAGTGAAACGCGGACAGACCCTGCTTATCCTCGAAGCCATGAAGATGGAAAACGACATCAAAGCCGACCGCGACGGAAAAGTTACTGCCATCAACGTCAGCAAGGGAGAATCAATCTTGGAAGGTACAGACCTTATAATCATCGAATAATATGGGAGAGTTTTTTAGTTTCTTGCAAAATAACCTGGCAGACTTCTGGAGCTATACCGGTTTCTACAATGCATCACCCGGCCACATCGCCATGCTGGTCATCGGTATTGTGTTCATCTATCTTGCCATCGCCAAGGAATTCGAGCCGATGCTGCTGATTCCGATCGGATTCGGTATCCTCATCGGTAACATTCCGTTCAATATGGAAGCCGGACTCAAGGTAGGTATCTACGAGGAAGGCTCAGTGCTCAACATCCTCTATCAGGGAGTAACTTCCGGATGGTATCCGCCGCTCATCTTCCTGGGCATCGGTGCCATGACCGACTTCTCCGCACTGATTTCGAACCCGAAACTGATGCTGATCGGTGCAGCCGCACAGTTCGGTATCTTCGGAGCCTACATGATTGCCCTTGCATTGGGATTCGATCCGATGCAAGCTGCTGCTATCGGTATCATCGGTGGTGCCGACGGTCCGACCGCCATCTTCCTTTCTTCGAAGCTGGCACCGAACCTCATGGGAGCCATCGCCGTATCGGCCTACTCCTACATGGCACTCGTTCCGGTAATCCAGCCGCCTATCATGCGACTTCTGACCACCAAGAAGGAACGTCTCATCCGTATGAAAGCACCTCGTGCCGTATCTCATACAGAAAAGGTTATCTTCCCGATTGTCGGATTGTTGCTTACCACCTTCCTGGTACCGTCCGGTCTGCCGTTGCTCGGTATGCTGTTTTTCGGTAACCTTCTGAAGGAAAGCGGTGTAACCCGTCGTCTGGCAGAAACCGCCCGTGGTCCGCTGATTGATACCATCACCATTCTGCTTGGTGTAACGGTAGGTGCTTCCACCCAGGCATCCGAGTTCATCACTTGGGATTCCATCAAGATCTTCATCCTCGGTGCCTTGTCGTTCGTCATCGCTACCACTTCCGGTGTCATCTTTGTCAAGCTCTTCAACCTCGTATTGAAGAAAGAAGACAAGATCAACCCGCTTATCGGTAACTCCGGTGTATCAGCAGTACCCGACTCAGCCCGCATCTCTCAGATTGTAGGTCTGGAATACGATCCGACCAACTACCTGCTCATGCATGCTATGGGTCCGAACGTAGCCGGTGTAATCGGTTCGGCCGTTGCAGCCGGTATCCTCCTCGGATTCCTGATCTAACCAACAAATATACCTAATATCTATCCCTGAAAATGAGCCTGATAAGCCCAATAAATCAAGCTCTTTTCAGGGATTTTTCTGCTTAAAAGCATATAATTTAATTGATATAAATCATGAAAAGCCGATAAAAAATCAAATTTTTGACACAAAAATGTCAACAAGAATCAAAATAAGCAGTATATTTGCAGTGACCAAACTAAAATAACTAAACAGAAATGTTAGAAAACAAAACTATTAAGTACCATATTCCTGAACAGGGATTGTACTTGTATGCAAGAATGAACGGTGACAAAACCGAAATGATTGTTTTGAACAGTACTGATAAAGAACAGGTTTTGCCGGCCGAACATTACAATGTTTTGACAAAGGAAAACAAGGAAGGTAAAGAGATTGCTACTGGAAAGACTGTGAGCCTCACAGAAAACCTGATTCTTTCAGCACGCCAATCAATGATTATCGAATTTTAAGAAAAAGGATAATATCCTTGTATAAGAACAACAGAAAAGAGGACTTACCCCGTTGAGGTTTGTCCTCTTTTTATTTTTTACCCCACTCCGACGTTCCGGAATCCGGATAGCGTTCCGGCAGATTCCGTTTCTATTGCGGAAAATTCTTTCCACAGCGTACACAAGGTTGTTTTTTCAGGTAATCAGTTGGATTATACGATTATTTTACTATCTTTAACACATCGATTCAAACATACCATGAAAACACAACTGAAAATATGGCTTCTGCTATCCATTACCCTAATTATGGTAAGCGTTTATGCACTCATCCCCGGCCAAATTTCGTTAGGCAGTTTTTCATTGGTAAAGGCCGACTACGAATCAGTCTGTAGTCCCCCCGAAGAAAGTCTTCCTCCAATCCTGTCAGACTCACTGGAACAAATGTCACAAACGGTCGCAGATACCTGTCGCACCGATACGGCCCGGCAACGTATCCTGTTTCTAGGCGATTCGATGGTAGAAGGCTTGTGCCGGCAGATGGGACGATATGCCGAAGAGAACGGGCATAAGCTGACCAGTATCGTATGGTACAGTTCCTCCACCCAACTCTGGGCCGAAAGCGATACCCTGCAACATTTCCTGAAAACAGAAAATCCGTCGTTTGTCATGATTTGTCTGGGTGGCAACGAACTGTCTGTCCGTGACCTCGACCGAAGGAAAAAACATATCTACACCATTACCCGGAAATTAGGGGACCTGCCATACGTATGGATCGGACCGCCCAACTGGAAGAAAGACACCGGAATCAACAAACTGATAGAAGAACAGGTGGAATCGTCCCGTTTCTTCGACAGCCAGCATCTGGTTCTGGAACGAAGAAAAGACCGGATGCACCCTACCTATGCCGCTGCCGCACAATGGATGGACTCGATTGCTGTCTGGATGAGTGGGTCTAAAACCCGGCATCCCATCCGGATGAATCATCCCGCCCCTTCAACCCAACGAAAGAACAAACTGATAATATTGGCCCCACCAAACCTCTAAGAAACGTATGGAAGTGTTACCGTTTTCTTCCCTGATCAATAAGCTGGTAGAATTTCTCACAGTCCCCAATGGCGGACTGATGTTCTGCTCCATCCCGTTCTGGGCCACATTCCTCGTGTTTTATCTGATCTATATCGGAATCACTTATCGCACACGGACCGGAATGCTGATATACGTCGTTCTTTTCAGCCTCTTCTTTTTCTATAAGGCCAACGGATGGCTGATGCTCCTACTGCCCGCCACCGCTATCCTATCATGGTATCTCACACGAATTATGGACGGGAAGGAAGGAAAGCAAAAGAAAGGATGGCTGCTCCTGCTGATACTCCTGAATCTCGGTCCGCTGGTCTATTTCAAATACACCAATTTCCTTATCAACACATGGAACGAGATTTTCACGACCAACTTTTCGTTTCTGTCGCTGGTACTTCCTATCGGCATTTCCTTCTATACATTCCAGTCTATCAGTTATTCGATGGATATCTACCGAGGGAAATTCAATGGCAAGGTTACCCTCTTGGAATACCTCTTCTATCTCTCGTTCTTCCCGTTGCTGCTGGCCGGACCGATTACCCGTGCCGACACCCTGTTTCCACAGATCAGACAAAAGATACGTCCCGACAACCGACTGCTTTATACCGGCCTTTGGCTGATCCTTTCCGGTTTCATCAAGAAAGGGCTGATAGCCGATTACATCGCCCAATACAACAATTGGATATTCGAGAGCCCACTCACCTATTCGGGATTTGAAAACATGATGGGAGCTGTAGGATACTCCATACAGATCTATTGCGACTTCTCGGGATACAGCGACTTCAGCATCGGGCTTGCGGCATTGTTGGGCATACGACTCAAAGACAACTTCAACTTTCCGTACCAGGCTTGCAACCTGACCGACTTCTGGCACCGCTGGCACATATCCCTGTCGACCTGGTTCCGCGACTATCTGTATATCCCCCTCGGAGGAAACCGGAAAGGGGATGTACGGACATACCTGAACAGCTTCATCACGATGGTAGTAGC
Source organism: uncultured Phocaeicola sp. (assembly GCA_944321335.1). Lineage (GTDB taxonomy): Bacteria > Bacteroidota > Bacteroidia > Bacteroidales > Bacteroidaceae > Phocaeicola. The sequence goes on from CALUKX010000015.1 coordinate 29,967, forward strand.
CGGATTGTGGCACGGCGCATCGTGGATGTTTGTCATCTGGGGAGCGTTGCACGGAATCGGACTAGTGGTCCACAAATGGTGCAAACGGCACGGACTCGACCGGATACCCGATACACGACTGATTATTGTACTTTCCTGGACGGCAACATTCATCTATCTGACTATTACGTGGACATTCTTCCGTGCCGACAGTCTTGAAATATGCCGGCAGATATTTACACAAATAGGAACAGATTTCGATATAGCCTACCTGATCCCTTTCATCAAGGCACGTCCGGTATGGTGCATCTTCGTTGTAGCGGCTTTACTGTTCCACGGCATCCGTGAACGGCATTATCAACGGATAACCGACTGGTTTATCGGTTCTCATTGGGTTATCAAGCTGATATTGACTATCTTTGTCGTACAGTTGGTACTGCAGTTCCATCAGGAAAACGTACAACCGTTCATCTATTATCAATTCTAACCGAAGCATACACGATATGAAAAACAGAAGATACCTGACTATTCTGGCAGCCTTACTTTGTATAACATCGATGACCGCCCAATCCTATCAGTTTATCAAGGCCGACGACCCGAATTTCTCCTATGTAGGCCGCATCAGCTTTGCCGATCCGCAAGCACCTACGTTCACCTATCCCGGAGTACAGATACATACCGTATTCGACGGCACTTCCGCCCGGATGGTCACCAAACTCAACAGCGGATATTTCATGGTGGAACTCGACAATCAGGAACCTTATAAGATACACTCCAGCGAAGAAGATTCGGTTGTGGTGATTGCCGAAGGTCTGAAAGACCGGGAACATCGGCTTACTCTGACCTATATCAACGAAGGCATGTTTCTACGTCCCGTATTCTACGGATTGATGCTTGATAAGGGAAAAGGATTGGTACGGCGGCCCGAACTGCCTCAACGGAAGATTGAATTTATCGGGAACTCGATTACCTGCGGATATGGAATCGAGGGGGACGGGACGGAAAAGAAATTTTTGTACGAAACGGAAAACCAATATTACACCTATGCGGCCTTGACAGCCAGGGAACTCCAAGCACAATGCCTGGTTGTAGCCCGTTCGGGTATCGGTATCTACCGTAACTGCAACGGACGCCGACGTGGGGATGCCAAGAACATGCAGGCACTTTATCCTTATACACTCTTCGGGACTGAAGGAGAATTGTGGGACTTCAAACGCTACACTCCCGACCTGGTCTGCGTAAATCTGGGAACGAACGATAGCACCCTTCCGGGGTATGAGGTAACCCTGCTGACATCGGCCTACAAAAGATTTCTGAAAACCTTGAGGCAGAAATACCCGAAAGCCACCATCGTACTGCTTACCGGACCGATTGTAAAAAGAAAACGCCTGACAGATATCCGCCAGGCACAACAAGAAGCGATCCGTGACGCCAAGGCCAGAGGCGACCACAAGATATACACGTTCGAATTTACCCCCGACGACGGTTCGTTGGGATACGGAACCCACCGTCATCCGTCATTGGAGCGCAACAAGGTCATGGCCGAAGAGCTGACAGCCTACCTGCGCAAGCTCATGAACTGGAACTGATCCGATAGCGTAATCTTCATTTGTCGTCGGTATTCCGCATGCTGAATTCGCATCCGCAATACTGCTGATTATAGAAATCATATTCCTTGATGATGGCGATGCGGCGTTCGCTCAAACCACCTTTCCGCCAGTTCTGCTCCCACCACACCACATCGGCATAAGGCTCTACCGCATAATGTCCTGCCTCATTTATCTGGTCCAGACTTTTCCAACGCGAAGATGCCAAAGTAGTAGTGATGACCGGAAAGCCGTGTTCGTGTGCATAGCGGGCCGTATCGCGCAGACGCATCTTGAAACACTGCAGGCAACGGCCGCCACGTTCCGGCTCCCCTTCCAGTCCCCTGACCGTACAACGCCACTGTTCATGGTCGTAATCGGCATCAATGATATCTAGTCCCAACGACTGTGCATAACGTGTACACTCATCCTTGCGGATGTTGTACTCTTCCAACGGATAGATATTCGGGTTGCAATAATAGATGGTAGGACGAATCCCGTGCTGCATCAGACATTCGATGATGGCCGATGAACACGGTGCACAACAGGTATGGAGCAACACCTTGTCGGCTCCACCCGGCACTACCAGTTCAAACTTCTTTTTCTTCATATTCTTATATGGCGGCTTACCGCATCTGTTACAAAGGTAACGCTTTCCTCACAAAAAAAGCCCCTTGTATCCGGAGAAAAAACCCGGAAGCAAGGAGCCGGACACTTTTACAGATTTTCAATTAAACTATGAACAAATTATTGAAATGTTTTTCTTAAACTAATCTTTCCCGTTTCCGGACGATATCCCAAAGAATTCCATCAAACGGAATCTTCGGGCATCGTACTATATATATTATACCTATTGCTTTCTGTTTACTTAATTGAAATCCGAAAAGGATATCGTTTATTTCCGTTCGAGCAACGTCATAAGCGACTGTGCTTCGTCGTTCTTCAAATCACACACCTCCGAAATGGGCTTGTCGAGATACGATGAATACTGGAACAGCTGGAAAGCCACGAACTTACGGTCTTTCGAATACAGATAATCCAGACGTACCGGACTCTTTTCCTCCACCAGATTGATATTGGAAACATCGACAAACTTTTTCAAATCGGATTTAAGGTTGAAGAAATCGCCCGGCTTGTATGAAACCGAACTCTTGAGAACCTCACTCGATGTAGGTCTATATACAAAGTGGGTGCCTCGGAAGGTAATGAAAAATAATGCGGCACCCACTAACCCTACTCCCACACAGATGCGTAACATATCCATGTTTGAACCTGCATCCTGCGGTGATATCATAAATACGCCAAAACCGGCAATCAGCAAAATGACAGCTAAGGCTATACTACGAATATTAGTACGTTTTATAATATCTTGATGTAAAAATGTATGTAATGTATTAGTTGTTTCCATGTTTCGTTGAATTTATAAATTAATAGATAAATTTGATTGGAGCCGACCGGACACAGTCTGCCCACTGAACACATTAATAATATAAATCCAACTGCTAAATCAAAAGATGGCGGATGGCATAGACGTAGAGCGATTGTTCCCCGGTACGTCCGATGCTGTAACACAACTGATTGGAAGACTCACCGACTGCAGTCTGATGCTGAATGTAGCGTATCAGTTCCTTAGCCTGCATCTTGCTCGCATAATGAGCCTGCTGCTGAATGCCTCGCACCACCAGACGGGATGTAGCATTGAACTGATTGAGAGGAGATTGAAAAGCGTCATCACAACAAACCGAATAGTCGAATGCCTTTGCAAACTCCTTGAACAAATGTTCCTTACTGTTTCGGTCGTCATTCTTAACAGTTGCTTCCGATGCGGCCATAGCATTGATCTGCTGCTCCAATTGCGGACCAGTATAGACCTTCAGACCGATGACGGCCAGCACTACTATGAACCAGAATCTTTTCATTTATCCAACTGTTTAATAACCTTTATGTCTCAACCGCAAAAATAGGAAACTCATTTTTAATTACAAACAAAAAAATCTTAAAAATCAATTACCATCCGAACCATCTAGAATCTTCATTGCCAGGTCCATATAACGGTAAATATCGGTTGTCATCTCACGCACATACTCGTCGGAACGCTTATGCCCCAAACGTACCACAATCGCATCGCGGCTGGGAATGGCAATGATGTACTGCCCCAGCATACCCCGCATGTACGGATTGACCTGATCCTTGTAATGCATCACCCAAATCTGGAACCCGTAATAGTCGAGCGGACCATCGCCCCATTGGTTCTGCAGATACGACGCCGGTGTCATCGCCTCCGTCATGTAGCTTTCGGGCACCAGCTGCCTGTCGTTCCAGTTGCCTTTATGCAACATCAGTCGGCCGAATCTCGCCGCATCGCGTGCCGTGGTATGGAAACAACAGAAAGCCTTCTCATCGCCCCCTTTCTTGTCGAGCAACCAATACGCATCCTGTCCTGCCAGCATCGGCCTCCACAACTTCTCCTCGGCATATTCGCTCAACGTCTTCCCTGTAGCCGCCTCGAGCACGAAAGCCAACAACTGCGTTTCCCCACTCCGGTACGAATACTGCACGCCCGGTTTCTCCGTTACATCGAGCTTCATTACCAGCTCATACAGATCGTTGCCGTAATATCCGTGTGTAGTTACCGAAAACAACGACGCATACGATTCGTCCCAATCCATCCCTCCGCTCATGGTAAGCAAGTTGCGTATCGTCACCTCCTTCTGCAGTCCTTTGTTGTACGAAGGAATATACTTGCACACCCGATCATCCAGACTGCCGATAGCCCCTTCTTCGCAAGCTACCCCCACCAGCATACTCACGATACTCTTGGTAGCCGAAAACAAGTTCGATGTCAGCGTGTCGTTCCATCCGCCGTAATACCGTTCGAAAACGATACTGTCGTGCCTGATTACCAGAAACGAAACCGTCTTCATCTCCGACAGATAAGCCGAATCGGCCTCATCAAGACGATAAGAATTGTACGAAACCGACTCGTTCCAGTCCCAACACGAATCGGCTGCATGTACCGTATACCGTTCGAACAAATCAAGGTCATCGATTGTAGGATACAGATGGATAAGCGCCTGACGCGCATAGTAAGGCAGGCAGAAATACACCACGACAAGGCCCGCTACCGTAAGCCCCAACACACGCAAGATGAGATTTTTCCGTTTCATAGGATACAAGGTCATTGATTCACCTGAACAAATATAGGCAGATTTTCCCTAAATTTGTTTACTTTTGCAAGAATGAATGATAAAGACAATGTTATGACAGAAACGAACGAACTTCCCGACCTGTCACATTCGCTGGCACAAAACCTGGGAATCACCTTCCAGACCGTCGATGAAGGCTACGTGAAAGCCACCATGCCGGTGGACGAACGCACGTCGCGTCCCTGCGATCCGGTGGATATCCTCAACGGCGGCGCCTCCCTCGCATTGGCCGAAACCGTAGCCGGATACGGCTCCATCCGCGTATGCGAGAAAGGCTGGATGCCCTGCGGCGTACAGATCAGTGCCAACCATATCCGTATGGTACGCACAGGCACGTACGTGGAAGCTACTGGACGCCTCATCCACCGAGGCCGTACCCAACACGTATGGAATATCGACATCACTACCCCCGACGACAAACTGGTATCGACCATCCGGGTAGTCAACCTAATCGTAAAAGAACGTTCATGAACATACCCGTAAGAAAATATCAGAATCTCATCGACCGGCTTACCGGAAGCGATATCTGTTTCGCTTTGTACCGCATCCCCTGGACCGACGAACCGCTGCTCGTGCTTCAGGAAGAAGGCGAAGCGGAAACGCTGGAGCAATTGGCCGACCTCAACGAAAAGAACGGCTTCCTGCTCGCCCCTTTCCTGCAGTCGCCCGAACATCCCATCGTGCTCATCCGTCCCGACAAGACGGCAACCGACTGGGACGCCATCTGTTCCGCCCTCGATGAACTTCTCGAGAAACGTCCCGATCTGGGAGATACAGAAGAAAGCCCATCGGCTACCGACCGGCAACCGAAAGCCGGACACATTGTCATGGCCGACGACAACAAGGAAAACCGACAGCTCTATAACGAAGCTTTTGCCCGTTTCATCGGGCCGCTCAAGGAAAAGACCTTCCAAAAACTCGTGTTATCACGGAAAGCCGTCCACACGCTAGAAGACGATTTTTCACCCCTTGAAACCTTCGTCAAGGCCTGCAACAGCTATCCGCGCATGATGATCTCGCTCTGCCACACCCCGAAAACAGGAACCTGGCTGGGCAGCACCCCCGAAATCATCCTCAGCGGAAATGAAACCCTCTGGAACACCGTCGCCCTGGCCGGCACCATGCCCATGCAAGGCGAAGTGATGCCTACCGAATGGAGTAAGAAGAACCAGGAAGAACAAGCCATCGTGAGCGAATACATCCGCCGTATCGTCAAGAAATTCGGAAGCAAGATTACTGAGAAAGGACCGTATACCGCCCGTGCCGGACAGCTGGTCCACCTCAAGACCGACTTCCATTTCCTGATGAAAGACGCCGCCCACCAAGGCAGCATCCTGCAGGAACTTCATCCCACCCCTGCCGTCTGCGGACTTCCCAAACAGGAAGCCTACGAATTCATCAGTGAAAACGAAGGCTTCGACCGCCGTTACTACAGCGGAATCATCGGATGGCTCGACCCTCAGGGAGAAACCAGCCTCTACGTCAACCTGCGATGCATGAACATCGAAGGACGACAGGCCACCCTCTATGCCGGTGGCGGTATCCTCCCCTCATCGACTCCCGAAACCGAATGGGAAGAAACCCAACAGAAAATGAATACCATGCGAACCCTATTATAACGAACCTATGTTTACAGACAAAAAAAGCATACTCCAGCTGGCTGCCCTGCTCAAAGCACACGGCATCAAGCGCATCGTACTCTGTCCGGGGAGCCGCAACATCCCGTTGGTACAGACACTGGCCAACATCCCCGAGTTCACCTGCTACCCGATGACCGACGAACGTAGCGCCGGCTTCTTCGCCCTCGGCCTCGCTCTCCACGGCGGAGCCCCTGCAGCCGTATGCTGTACCTCGGGAACCGCCTTGCTCAACCTGCATCCGGCCGTAGCCGAAGCCTTCTATCAGCAAGTGCCGCTGGTAGTAATCTCCGCCGACCGCCCCGCAGCTTGGATCGGACAGATGGACGGACAGACCCTTCCCCAGCCGGGAGTGTTCGGCAGCCTTGTCAAGAAATCGGTCGACCTGCCCGAAGTGCAGACCGAAGAAGACGAATGGTACTGCAACCGCCTCATCAACGAAGCCCTGCTGGAACTCAACCACCACGGAAAAGGACCGGTACACATCAACGTACCCATCAGCGAACCCTTCTTCCTCCTTCCGGTCGACAAGCTTCCCGAAGCCCGTGTCATCACCCGATACCAAGGCCTCAGCATCTACGATAAAGACTACAAGCCGCTCATCGATCGGCTCAACAAATACCAGCGTCGCATGGTAGTGGTAGGTCAGATGAACCTCATCTACCTCTTCGACAAGCGTTACGTGAAACTCCTTTACAAGCACTTCACCTGGTTTACCGAGAACATCAGCAACCAGACCGTGCCTGGTGTGCCCATCCGCAACATCGAACCGCTGCTCTGCTCGATGAACAACGACGAACAGGAAAAGATGCGTCCGGAACTTCTCATCACCTACGGCGGCCACATCATCTCGAAACGGTTGAAGAAATTCCTCCGCAAGCATCCGCCCATCGAACATTGGCACATCTCGCCCGACGGTGAGGTAGTCGACCTCTTCGGCTCGCTCACCACCATCATCGAGATGGATCCCTTCGAATTCCTCGAAAAGATAGCCCCCATGATGGACACCCGTACTCCTGAATATCCCCGCGGATGGGAAGCCCGCTCGAAAGCCATTCCCCAAGCCGATTTCGCCTACTCCGAAATGAGTGCCATCGGAAAGATTCTCCGCAACCTTCCGGCTCCCTGCTCGCTGCACCTGGGCAACAGCTCGGCTGTACGCTACTCGCAGTTCTTCGACATACCGGCTGAGGTAGAAATCCTCTCCAACCGGGGCACCAACGGCATCGAAGGCTCGCTCTCGACCGCCCTCGGCTATGCCACCGTATCTGACAAGCTCAACTTCATCATTATCGGCGACCTGAGCTTCTTCTACGACATGAACGCCCTCTGGAATTCCAACTACGGCTCGAACGTGCGCATCCTGCTGCTCAACAACGGCGGAGGAGAAATCTTCCACGCCCTGCCGGGACTCACCCTCCACGAGAACGCCCGCCGCTTCGTCACCGCCACCCACAAGGCCGACGCCAAAGCCTGGGCCGAAGACCGCGGATTCGAATACCTTTCGGCACATAGTGAAGGCGAGCTCGCCACGGCAAGTATCTACTTCACCCAGCCGTCGGTAACACAGAAACCGATGCTTCTCGAAGTCTTTACCGACAAGGAAAAAGACATCGAACTGCTGAAGGAATACTTCCACAACCTGAAACAATAATTCCATCACCCAAATAAAAAAGCTTATGTCACAACCAAGAGAATGGAAAACCATCAAAGAATACCAGGATATTCTTTTTGATTATTACAATGGAATCGCCAAGATCACCATCAACCGTCCGCGTTACCGCAACGCCTTCACTCCTACCACCACATCCGAAATCAGCGATGCCCTCCTCTACTGCCGCGAATGTCAGGACATCAACGTGGTAGTACTAACCGGAGCCGGCGACAAAGCCTTCTGTTCGGGCGGTGATATGCACGTGAAAGGCCACGGCGGCTACATCGGCACCGACGGCGTGCCCCGTCTGAACGTACTCGACGTACAGAAACAGATCCGTTCCATCCCGAAACCCGTCATCGCCATGGTCAATGGTTACGCCATCGGCGGCGGCCACGTACTCCACGTAGTATGCGACCTCACCATAGCATCCGAGAACGCCATCTTCGGCCAGACCGGTCCGCGAGTAGGAAGTTTCGATGCCGGATTCGGTTCATCCTATCTGGCCCGCATCGTAGGCCAGAAGAAAGCCCGCGAAATCTGGTTCCTTTGCCGTCAGTATTCGGCACAGGAAGCCCTCGAAATGGGATTGGTAAACAAGGTAGTACCTTTCGACAAGCTGGAAGACGAAGTAGTGGAATGGGCAGAAACCATGATGCAGCACAGTCCGCTTGCACTGCGAATGATCAAGGCAGGTCTGAATGCCGAACTCGACGGACAGGCAGGTATACAGGAACTGGCAGGCGACGCCACCATGCTTTACTATATGACAGAGGAAGCACAGGAAGGCGGGAAAGCATTTCTGGAAAAGAGAAAACCCGATTGGTCGAAATTTCCGAAGATGCCGTAAAGGAAGAAAGAGAATAAAAACAACTATAAAGGCTGTTCCTGCATGTCCAGAACAGCCTTTATCCGTTTTACAATATACCCGAAACAATCAGTTCACTCACTTCTGCATCCAAGTGTTCCAGATAAGAAACCATGTATGCATCTTCCTTGAAAAGCCGGTAATGACACCAAACATCGTTATTGTCACATTGCGGAATGGCCGAAAAAGCATCCGGATGTTTTCTGTAAAGTTCGTCCAGTTCATCCGATGCCGCATCCATCATAGCATAAGCCTCCACCTTCGAAAACAGACTCCCCTTCTTGAACTTCCAGTTGAAATAAGGCTCGTAAACCGGATTCTTGATATTTCCGTTCAAGTAATCCTGTTTCATTTGCCCGTAAAAGCGATTCTGTTTTTCAAAAGGATCTACATAATCTACTCCCATATTTCCCATACGACTATTATTGTTTCAAGTGAAAATATTCAGATTAACGCACAAACACATAATTGGCAGCTATATCTTCTGCCGCATCAATATCAGGTTCCCACGCTCCGGCATCATTCAACCGAAGCAGCGATTTCAAGGGATAATAACCGGACGAGTCCCCCACTTCATCACACGAAAGAATGTCCACGCTCAAATTTTCATCCACCAGCAACCCCATGTTTTCTTTGGAAGCCACCACATCATCACTTGTCGTACAATAATATTTCAGGTAATCGTCCACACAATTAAAGATATCGTCCGAAAGATTTCTCAAGTCTTGAATTGAATCATAATTTCTCATAAACATTAGATATTTTGTTGATGTAAATATACATAAAATGCCAAATATAACAATATATATATCAATAAAATTTAAATATATATCAAATAATATATTAATCAAGAAACCTAAAAGAAGAAAATATATTGTTATAATCACCAATAAATATTGATATATAATTCAAGTTTTTACTTACTTTTGTAAGAATTAGAAATATAATGAAGATGTTACGCATTAAAGAAATTATGAGGGACAAAAATATAACGGTACAAGAGCTTGCCGACAAGATGGGAGTCACAAGTTCATGTATAAGCCGTTATATTAATGGAAACCCAACAGTATCTACATTATATAAAATAGCAGAAGCATTAGAAGTCTCTATTAATGATTTATTCAATGAACAAGAACAAAGTCTTGAAGGATATCTTATGATCAGTGGAAACTTCTATAAAATAACAAACTTAACAGATTTACGTAAAGCTTTAGATTTTGCTGAGCAAAAAGCTAACGAAAAATAAAGTAAAAAGAATAATACCCAATATGAAAAGTAAAACTGCAAATAATAGAATAAAAATTTCTTTGGCTGAAATCTGTAATGAGAAAATTTTTCCCATTAAAATTTCAGGTGCAGATTCTTTGGATAAAAATGAACCGCCAATGCCATTTAACCAACAAATGGCAATTATATCCCATTATCTCCACAACCAGAAATTCAAATTTGCAAAACCATATGAAAAGAAAGCTAAGGAATTAATTAAATATCTTTTTAAAATTCGCTACATGAGTATTAATAATTCAGAAATCCCTGATCAACTTTCTGAAGAAGATAAACAATACTCTCTTTTCCCGGATTTATTTGCAGTGCCATTTGCTCCCAAAGAAAATCCTAAATTTACATTTATAGATTTATTTGCAGGCATTGGAGGGTTCCGAATGGCTTTACAAAATTTAGGAGGTAAATGTGTATTCTCATCTGAATGGGATGCGCAAGCTCAAAAAACCTATCTTTTAAATTATGGAGAAATGCCTTTTGGTGACATTACCAGTGAATTTACTAAATCATATATTCCTGATAATTTTGACATCTTATGTGCTGGATTTCCTTGCCAAGCTTTTTCTCTAGCAGGGAAAAGACTGGGGTTTGAAGAAACTCGAGGAACACTCTTTTTTGACGTTGCAGAAATACTTCGCCGTAAAAAGCCCAAAGCATTTTTCCTTGAAAATGTAAAAGGCTTACTAATTCATGATAAAGGAAAAACGATTCAAACAATATTAAATGTTTTAAGAAATGATTTGAACTATTATGTTCCAGATCCGCAGATTGTAAATGCCATGAATTTTGGTGTACCCCAACACCGAGAACGAGTATACATTGTCGGATTTCGTAAGGATCAAAATGTTACAGATTTTACTTATCCAATTCCAATGGATACAACTAAAACATTTGCTGATATCAAAGAAAAAGAAGTTGTTTCTGCCAAATACTATTTATCTACTCAATACTTACAAACACTTAAAGCACATAAAGAAAGACATGCAGCAAAAGGCAATGGCTTTGGATATGAAATTATACCAGACGATGGAGTTGCCAATGCTATTGTTGTAGGAGGAATGGGAAGAGAAAGAAATCTTGTAATAGATAACCGATTAACTGATTTTACCCCAGTTACAAATATTAAAGGTGAAGTTAACAGGCAAGGAATCAGAAAAATGACTCCAAGAGAATGGGCTCGTTTACAAGGATTTCCAGATAACTTCATTATAGGAGTTGCAGATGCATCTGCATATAAACAATTTGGAAATTCTGTTGCTGTTCCTGCAATACAAGCTACAGCCGAAGAAATTCTTAAAAGAATTAATCTACAGAACGAAAAATCATATGGGAATACTAAATAAATTACAAGTTGTTAAAGGAAAATCAAAAGCTGCCAAAATTTTTGAAGGACTATTTCCAAATCAAACATTTTGGGATATAAAATACAACAAGCCCTCAGAATATGTCCAAGAATACTGGGATAAATATATTTCCTCGGGATATAATGAAGCCAGTTTAAATGGTAATTTTTTTGAAATTATCATTCGTACCCTTTTTATACGTGAGAATTTATTACCATTATATATTCAGGCGACAGTTGCATTTGTTCCCAATGTTAAATATGATTTATTGTTATATAATGCAGAATTTGGTCCAATCAGCCTTTCTATGAAAACAAGCTTACGAGAAAGATACAAGCAAGCTGATTTAGAGGCTGTAGCATTAAAATATGTTCATAGAAAAGCCAAATGCTATCTATTAACAATGGAACAACATGAAGCCATAAGAATAAAAGAGGCTCTAAAAAATGGAGCCCTACTAGGATTAGATAAGGTTATTTTGGGTTCTAGCCACGATCTTGATGAATTAATAAATGAATTAAAACAATTCACTTACAAGGAAGCAGGACAGATAAATATTGTTGAGAGTACACAGCTTGTAACTAAGGAAAACATAATTCGATATCAAAATGGCATTAACAGGTAATAAAGGAGAATGGAGTGAAATATACACTCTACTCAAATTATTAGGAGAAGAAAAGGTTTACGCTGGAGACCAAAATCTAAATAAAATTGAGAATCTTTTCTACCCGATTATTAAAATTCTGCGTCAAGAAAAGGAGGGTAACTATGATTATTGTTTAACAGAACATGATGTAGTTATCCAGACACCTATTGGCCAAGAACTTTTAAGACTGCCAGCTTCTGTCTTTCTAGTTGAAGCACAAAAATTATTGAATGCAATACGAAAGAATGATGGAGCTTTTTCTGTCCCTGCAACTGAGGCTTTTATGAATAACATATACTGTCATACCTTAAAAGCCAGATCAACTGACAAAACTGATATCAGAATTGTATTACACGACCGAAGGACACGAATTAACTCAGAGATGGGATTTAGCATTAAATCTCAATTAGGTGGAAATTCCACACTTTTAAATGCCAGTAAAGCAACCAATTTTACATTTAAAATTATTGGTACAACTCTAACCGACCAAGAAATCAATAATATAAATTCTATTAATAGCAAGAATAAAGTTATTCAACGAATTGAATCAATAAAGAAAAAGGGAGGTCAATTCGTATTCACCAAAGTAGACAATCAAATTTTTCAAAACAATTTGATAATGCATGATAGCTGTCTTCCTTCAATTATAGCCTATTTATTACTTGAACAATGTGAAACCGGTATTAATACACTTAAAGGATTAACAGAAAATATTACCAAAAAAAATCCATTACATTTTGACACAACACAAAAATCTCCATTTTACGCATATAAAATTAAGCACTTACTAGCATCAACAGCATTAGGAATGATGCCATCTATTCCGTGGAATGGGATATATGATGCTAACGGAGGCTATTTAGTAGTAAAAAAAGATGGCGATATCCTGTGTTATCATTTTTATGATAGAAATCGATTCGAAGACTATTTATATAGCAATGCTTATTTAGAGCGTGCCAGTACTAGTAGACATGAATATGCGTCCGTTATCAAAGATCCAAATGGTGATCTTTATTTTAAACTCAACTTTCAGGTTAGATTATTATAGTTATAAATTTTAGAACAACAATAACAAAAAATAATCACATGGCAGATAAACTTACAAAAGAACAAAGACACAAATGTATGTCACACATTCGTAGTAAGGATACGAAGCCAGAGATTATTGTGCGCAAATATTTATTTTCAAAAGGTTTTCGTTTCCGTATTCATGTCAAAAACTTGCCAGGAACGCCAGACATTGTATTAAAAAAATATCGGACTGTAATTTTCATAAATGGATGTTTTTGGCACGGACATGAAAATTGTAAATACAGCACCCTTCCGACTACGAATACAGATTTCTGGAAGGAGAAAATTGAGAAAAACAAACAACGCGATTTAAAAGAGCGTATAGAACTTCGCAATTTAGGCTGGCATGTTATTCAATTATGGGAATGCCAATTAAAGCCTAAAGTAAGAGAAGAAAATCTGGAAGGACTTGTTTATACCCTAAACAAAATGATGCTGTTAAATTTCAAAGCTAGATTATACAAAACATTCATACCAGATACAACAATGGTAGCAGAAACCTCAAGTAATAAGCATAAGAAATTAGACTAATCCTTAGTTATATAAATTTGATAATACTCAAAATCCGGCATTACGTTTTTTAGCATTTCTAACATTTCAATCAAAATTTTCTCATTGTTAACAAGTTTTCCCGTAAGCATTCGGTAAACCACGTTGCAAATTTTGTGAATTAGTTCCGAATCGGGTAACCATTCTATTTTCCGCCTTGACACGCATCGTCACCTAAGATATCTTTGTGCCGTAACCTTTAATGCTGAAAACGGTTGATATCCGTTCACCCAAAACGGTGATATCCGTTCACTTTTCATACTCTTTACCTATGGCGATGCAAATTTATTGATTTTCGTCTGTAACGTTGCAGTTTTGATGTCTTTTTTGACGTAAACTGCTGCCTTGTTGGAAAAATCGGAGTATGCTGTTACATCAAACGAGCTGAAGAATCAGTTCGATATACCCATTCAGTTGTTTTTATC
>CALUKX010000016.1 GCA_944321335.1 uncultured Phocaeicola sp.
GGATAAGGCAAGAACAACCTTTAAGAACAGCGTATGCAACTAACTGTATTTCAGTATAGGAAAATAAGCATAACGCTCCTTTATGTTCAAATGTCTGGAAATGGTTCACCCAAATCCGAATACAAAAATAGTGAAAACATTTGGAAAAGAAGAATGTAGAATGAAAAAGTTTGTCTGTTTTTTAATCTTCTCTTGGCAGATTAAAAATAATAGATTACCTTTGTGCCAACAAATCCCGCCCGCTTCCCGTAAGATTAGCGTACCCAGCGGGACATTTTTTATTTATGGGACTTAGATACACGCATCAAGCCATAACCACAGAACAGCAAATTGATATACTCAAAGAAAGAGGTTTGCTCATTGATGATGTTGAACAAGCTATTGAAGTTCTTGACACCATCAGTTATTTTCGTCTTGCCGGTTATTGGCGGCATTTTGAAATCGACCGTTTTTCTCATCAATTCAGAAAAGGTTGTAGCTTTGCTGATGTTATAGACCTTTATTCTTTTGATAAAGAGCTTCGTACTTTACTGTTTACTGCTATCCAAACGATTGAGGTTTCTGTACGTACCAAAATAATAAAACATTTCGCCCTCGAATTTGGTGCATTTTGGTTTATGGACGAAAGCTATGCCACTAATGAAATCCGTTTCACAGCAAATTTAGCTGTCATTCGCAAGGAGGTGTCTCGCTCGCACGATGATTTTATCACTGAGCATTTTCGTAAATATAGCGAGCCCGATTTGCCCCCTGTATGGAAAACACTGGAGGTTATCTCTATGGGCACACTTTCCAAACTCTATTCCAATTTTTCGGATGCTACTGCCAAACACGCTGTGGCAAGAGAGTTTGGTTTGAACCATCACAAATTTTTGAGAAGCTGGTTGGAATGTCTTGCAGTGCTTCGTAATTGTTGTGCCCATCATTCAAGGCTGTCAAATCGGGTCTTTCCTGTCAAGCCTATGATGCCTGTGCGTATGCCAAACACATGGATTACGGATTTCTCGTTCCGTGAACAAACACTTTATCCGCAACTCTGCTATGTGGTGTATTGGCTTAACTCCATTTCTATGGGCAACACTTTTGTTGCAGATTTCAAGCAGCTTTTATCGAAATACCCATCAGTAAGAACCCGTTTATTAGGCTTTCCTCATAATTGGGAACAAGAGCCTTTGTGGAGATAAAATAATTGCCCTGTTTCTTAAAAAGCACTGGGGTAAACCAGCTCCGTCTTTAATTGTTTCCAATAAATGGATTGTTTCAAGCCCCTATAGAAAGAGAACAAAAATTCCTGTGTGAAAATTAATCTACGACAAGGAGCAAGCAAGGAGCAATATCAAACAAAAATCAATACCTTTGCAGTACATATGAGATAGACCAAAACAAAAGTGGAATATCGGAAACGAATAGCAAGGAAAAGAGAAGAAACGACCCAAATTGATGTCCTTTTTGAGTTAATAATTAATAAAAGCGTTAAATCTTCACCTTTTAGAATGTGCAATTAAAGATAACGACCATATTTCTGACTTATTATCTGTAAAATATTGAGTAATAATCGGTTGTAAATACAGTGTAAAAAAGTCCATAGCTATGGCAAAGCCCTAGAATTATCAGCGGACATCGGAATGGCATCACACTTTTTCACTGATTATAGGTCTATTATAATAAAATATTAGGAAACATAAGGGATAAAAAATACGTAAGTGAAACAGAGAGTATATAGAACCTCACTCATTAAATGAGCAATATGCTTAAGAAATGAAGTTGCATTTTCTGCCCAAGATGTTTAGGGTCTATTGCCAAGTCAATATCTTCAGAGAATCGTTCTATCAATCCCCAACCTTTACTAAGGCTTGTTCCTCCTTTAAATACAAAAGCTGTAGCATATGGTAAAGAAAATATGGCACGTAATGCCATACTAACCCAATAATCCTTTTCTACAGCATTATCCACAATGCCTTTTTCTGCAGCGACATTATCCAAAATGGTAAGTTGTTCCTCTTTTGTGAATTTAACCCAGTTCATAATGCAAGTTTTCGTTTAATCCATTGCGGAGCAATATTATAATCATATCTGATTTCATCCGTGCAACCATATTTTTCAATGGCTTGCTTTATAATAACAATCTGTTCATCAGTCACTCCTTTTTCCCCTAATTCCTTCATTGCAGCAACTATCAGTGGAAACAAATCTGTTTTGTAGGCAAAATTGCGAGGTGCACTACGCTTAAATATGATTTTACGATTCCCAATAGTAAGTTCTCGTGCTGTAGCATCCGTCAAATAGACCGCATTCATCGTAACCTGTGTGGAAAGTCCTAATTTATTCAAAGCTGTCAACCCACTAGGAATAATGCGGGCTTTATCTTTTTCAGCAATAGCGTATGCTATATCTTCAATGGATGGACGGAGTATACCAAATTTATTTCGTATCGGATATAAATATATACCCTGTGAAAGACGTATAAGAATACCTTCTTTCTCCAATCGAGAAAGCGCACGAGTAACCAGTCCATCATTATTCAAATGGGCAAAATCACTTACCATATAAAGTTTATTAGGTCCGTTCCTGTCTATAAGACTTCGTATCTCCTTTGTTAGTATTGTCTTCATATCCAATATGATTCATAGAGCAAAGATAAGTTTTCCTATTAAAATAACGATACATTGTCCGATTTTCTTTACGAATTTCGGACATTGCGAAGTAGATTTACCTAAATCTACCAGTAATTTACTAATAATATTGCTATGACGTGAAAACCACAATGCCTAATTTACAGATTTAGGTAACCTTCAACAAAAAGTAATAGAGCCTAAAATAAGCCCAAGCAAACGAGATTAAATAACCGCAAACATAACCTAAATGACGACAAAAACACGGATCTATTTGCATATAATATCAAACCATAGAAATTAAAATGTCCGAAATTCTTAAAGAAAATCGGACATTATGGGGCGGAAATGCATTAACAAAAAAGGATGCCCCATTTGGAACATCCTTCAACTTTTATATACTGTAAATCTTAGAATTCCGAAGTAAAGTGGAACTTGATATGCTTGAAATCGTTCTGAGCCATCTGAAGCACATATCCGCTATCCGCCAGAAACACATCGCGCCCTTCGCGGTCTTTCGCCATGTACTGGTACTTACGCTTCTTGAATGCATCCAGTTCTTCAGGATCATCGCTTTCAATCCAGCAAGCCTTATATAAGCTTACCGGCTCCCAACGACATTTCGCATTGTATTCGTTTTCCAGACGATACTGGATAACCTCGAACTGCAGCTGACCTACCGTACCGATAATCTTACGGCCGTTGAACTGGTTGACGAACAGCTGTGCCACACCTTCGTCCATCAACTGGTCAATACCCTTATTGAGCTGTTTGGTCTTCATCGGGTCGGCATTCTCGATGTATTTGAACATTTCCGGCGAGAAGCTCGGCAATCCCTTGAAGTGGAGCATTTCGCCTTCGGTCAACGTATCGCCGATCTTGAATGTTCCGTTATCGGGCAAACCGATAATATCGCCTGCCCAAGCCTCATCAACGGTAGTCTTGCGCTGAGCCATGAACTGGGTCGGTGAAGAGAAACGCATGGTCTTGTTATGACGCACGTGCAGGTACGGCGTGTTACGGGTAAACTTACCCGAACATACCTTGCAGAACGCTACACACGAACGGTGGTTCGGGTCGATGTTGGCAGTAATCTTGAACACGAAACCGGTGAACTTCTGTTCGTCGGGCTGTACCACACGTTCTTCGGCCTGTACCGGACGGGGGCATGGAGCGATTTCCACGAACGTATCGAGCAATTCCTGCACACCGAAGTTGTTCAAGGCCGAACCGAAGAATACCGGAGCCAGATCGCCTTTCAGGTATTCCTCAACATTGAAGGCAGGATAAACACCGTCGATCAGTTCCAGTTCGCTGCGCAGCTTCTCTGCCAACGGGGTACCGATGTGGTTATCCAATTCTTCGGTATTGATATCGACTTCCACCTTCTCTGTCACCACCTGTTTCGACGGCTGGAACAGATTCAGCTTCTGTTCATAAATATTGTAAACGCCCTTGAAACGCGGACCGCTTTCAATCGGCCAGGTCAGCGGACGCACATTGATTACCAGTTCCTCTTCGAGCTCATCCAACAGGTCGAACGGATCTTTCGCCTCACGGTCCATCTTGTTGACGAAGATGATAACCGGCGTATTACGCATACGGCATACCTCCATCAGCTTACGGGTCTGGCTTTCCACACCCTTCGCACCATCGACCACGATAATAACGCTATCGACGGCAGTCAGCGTACGGTAAGTATCTTCCGCGAAGTCCTGGTGCCCCGGAGTATCGAGGATATTGATCTTGTAATCGTGGTAATCGAACTCCATCACGGAGGTAGTTACCGAGATACCACGCTGCTTTTCGATATCCATCCAGTCGGATGTCGCTGTCTTCTTAATCTTGTTCGATTTAACGGCACCGGCCACCTGAATCTGTCCTCCGAAGAGCAACAGCTTTTCAGTCAACGATGTCTTACCGGCATCCGGATGTGCGATAATCGCAAACGTACGTCTTCTTTCAATTTCTGCGTTCATTGTCTATATTAAATATGATAATGCGTTTATGCTAGTTTTTCAATACACTCGGCAAGGCTGTCCATCCAATGCGGAACTTCCACGCCGTAGGTTTCCTTAATCTTGGTCTTGTCCAGAACCGAATAATGCGGACGGGTAGCCTTGGTAGGATAATCTTCGGTATGCAACGGCCTTACCCGGCAACCGGTGATTCCTGCCAGCCGATGGATGGCCTTGGTGAAATCGTACCACGAACACACACCCTCGTTGCTGAAATGATAGATACCCGGCACGACACCTTTGTTGATTGCCGCAAAGATAACGGCAGCCAAATCGCGTGCATAGGTCGGTGTTCCTATCTGGTCGAAGATGACACCCAAACTCTCCTTTTCCTTCCCGAGACGGATCATCGTCTTCACGAAATTGTTGCCGAAAGTGGAATACAGCCAAGCCGTGCGCACAATCATTGTATTCTTGCAATACTTCATCGCTTCCTGTTCGCCGGCCAGTTTAGTCACACCATACACTGAATTCGGACAAGTCGGTTCATCTTCCTTATAAGGTATGTGGGCAGTCCCGTCGAACACATAATCGGTCGACACCTGTATCAGACAGCCTCCCCTAGCCTCGGCAGCCTTTGCCAGATAACCCGGAGCGACGTGATTCAGGCGGTCGCACAAATCCTTCTCGTCCTCCGCCTTGTCCACAGCCGTATAGGCCGCACAATTAACGATAATATCAATCTGATGATTCAAGACAAAATCCATTACCGCCTTTTCGTTGCAGATATCCAGTTCGGCAACGTCGGTAAAGAAATACGTATAACCTTTATTCTCTTCGGCAAGCAGACGCATCTCATTGCCCAGCTGTCCGTTTGCACCGGTTATCAAAATATTCTTCATTACTGATCTATGTTTATTTAGTCGTCACAATCAATCCAAATCCAGTTCCCCGTTCTTGTCCTGGATGTAATAGCCTGCCAGAATCGCCAGCAGATCGCTGATTACCTTCACGGCCTTCTGGGTTTCCTCACTGATTTTCTTTTTCTGGAGTTTCAGCATCAGCACTCCGTAAAGCGCTTCGAAACAAGTTTCCAGTTCCGGTTCCTCCTTGTTGGCACCTTTCGTACGCAATTCCACAATAAACGGCAACGCCTTATAGTACGCCGCACTGTAATAAGGGAATTTGGGCGAACGGAGCAAGCGGAGATGCAGATCAGTCAACCACACGATAATGTTCTTGTTGATCTGCACATGACCTTTTTCCATCACACCCTCATCGTGCATCATATTGATCAGGTCTTCATACCACTGGGCCAATTCCTTCTTCTGTTCCTCTGTCAGCGAAGGATAAGGCTCGATAATCGTCTTGCGGATCTTCTCCATGTCGAAATTGTTGGCACGGATCAAATCCTCCACCTGCCACATATACAGCAGGTATTCGGCTATATTCTGTTTCTTTAAATGTTGAGAAATATACATATCACGAGAAAGATTTTCCTGTAGCAGCCATCACCAAACCGACCACTGCCGCAATCATCACTACCACACCGATAATCCGGTTCAACATCCATATACCTCTTACATTGAAACGGGTACGCACCTTATTCACGAAATAAGTGATGCCGAACCACCAGGCAAGAGCCCCAAGTATAATGGCCAGATAACCGACCAGTTGGAAACCAATCGGACTGCCCGGCATGACAAACGAGAAACGGGCGAACAGACCGATAAACAGGAAGATAATCAACGGATTGGAAAAAGTTACGAAAAAAGCGGTAATGAAATTATGCAGATAAGTACCGCGGCTGGTTGATGTAGGACGGAGCGACTTGACCGGATTGCTGCGGAACGTATAGATACCGAAAGCCAGCAACATGATACTACCTACGACCTGCAGGAACAGCTGATGTTTCAGAATCAGCTCGTCCATGAAACTCATACCATAACCGGTAATCAACGCATAACATATATCGCTCAAAGCAGCACCCAATCCTGTTACAAAGCCGAACCAGCGTCCCTTGTTCAAAGTCCGTTGAATACAAAGCACGCCGACAGGGCCCAAAGGAGCGGACACAACTATCCCGACAATTACCCCTTTGACCAACAAATCGAGTATCGTAACCTGTTCAATCCAATTCATGCTGCAAAGATGGTACTTTTTTACGGAATTACCTATATATTTCAGCTCTTTTTCTTTCGTACAAGCGGGGTTTTATGTAACTTTGCACAACATTAAGAAATTAGCGAAATTTCATTATAATAAATTATAAAAAGTGCTATGATTCTATTTTTCAGAACACCCACTCACAGTGTAATTGCTACCGAATGTAGCAAAGAACTGAACTCTGAAGACGTCAAGAAATTATGCTGGCTGTACAGCGACGCTACGGTAGAGAGCGAAGACAATCTGAAAGGCTGGTTCGTAGGACCGCGCCGTGAGATGATTACTCCGTGGAGTACCAATGCTGTAGAGATCACTCAGAACATGGGAATCGAGGGCGTCCGCCGTATCGAGGAATATTTCCCTGTAAAAGATGAGAACGCTGACCACGACCCGATGCTGCAACGTATGTATCACGGATTGGACCAGAAGGTTTTCAGCGTAAACATCAAACCGCAACCGATCATTTATGTTGAGAACCTCGAAGAGTATAATGAAAAAGAGGGTCTGGCTCTTTCACGCGAAGAAATCGATTACTTGCTGAAGGTTGAAAAAGATTTGGGCCGCAAGCTCACCGACTCGGAAGTGTTCGGTTTCGCGCAAATCAACTCAGAACACTGCCGCCACAAAATCTTCGGCGGTACTTTCATCATCGACGGAAAGGAAATGGAATCTTCTCTTTTCCAGATGATCAAGAAGACCACTCAGGAAAATCCGAACAAAATCATTTCGGCCTACAAGGATAATGTGGCTTTTGCAGAGGGTCCGGTTATCGAACAGTTCGCTCCGCAGGATCATGCCACTTCCGATTATTTCGTTATCAAAGATATCAAATCGGTTATTTCGCTGAAGGCGGAAACCCACAACTTCCCGACTACCGTCGAACCGTTCAACGGTGCTTCTACCGGTACAGGTGGTGAAATCCGCGACCGTATGGGTGGTGGTAAGGGTTCATGGCCTATCGCCGGTACTGCCGTGTACATGACTTCTTATCCGCGTACGGAAGAAGGCCGCGAATGGGAAAGCATTCTTCCTGTCCGCAAATGGTTGTACCAGACTCCGGAACAGATTCTGATCAAGGCTTCGAACGGTGCTTCCGATTTCGGTAACAAGTTCGGACAGCCGCTGATCTGTGGTTCTGTATTGACTTTCGAACACCAGGAAAATGGTGAAAAATATGCATACGACAAGGTTATCATGTTGGCTGGTGGTGTTGGTTACGGTACTCAGCGCGACTGCCTGAAGGGTGCTCCTACTCCGGGCAACAAGGTGGTTGTTGTCGGTGGTGACAACTATCGTATCGGTCTGGGTGGTGGTTCTGTTTCTTCTGTGGAAACAGGTCGTTACTCATCGGGTATCGAGTTGAACGCCGTTCAGCGTGCCAATGCTGAAATGCAGAAACGTGCCTACAACGTTGTCCGCTCATTGTGTGAAGAAGATTCAAACCCGATTGTTTCTATCCACGACCACGGTTCGGCAGGTCACGTGAACTGTCTTTCCGAGCTGGTGGAAGATTGCGGTGGTCTGATCCACATGGACAAGTTGCCTATCGGTGACGAAACTTTGTCGGCTAAGGAAATCATCGCCAACGAATCTCAGGAACGTATGGGGCTGTTGATCGACGAAAAATACATCGAACATGTACAGAAGATTGCTGAACGTGAACGTGCTCCGATGTATGTGGTAGGTGAAACTACCGGCGACCATCGTTTCGCTTTCGAACAGGCTGACGGTGTACGTCCGTTCGACCTGGCAGTTGACCAGATGTTCGGTTCTTCTCCGAAGACTTACATGGTCGACAAGACTGTAGAACGTCATTATGAAAATGTTACATACGATGTAGCGAAACTCAACGAATATGTAAGCCGCGTGCTGCAGCTGGAAGCAGTGGCTTGTAAGGACTGGTTGACCAACAAGGTAGACCGTTCCGTAACAGGAAAGATTGCCCGCCAGCAGTGCCAGGGCGAATTGCAGTTGCCGTTGAGCGACTGTGGTGTGGTTGCCCTCGACTACCGCGGTGAAAAAGGTATCGCTACAGCCCTCGGCCATGCGCCTCAGGCCGGTCTGGCTAACCCGGCAGCAGGTTCTGTACTTTCTGTTGCTGAAGCATTGACCAACCTTGTATGGGCTCCGATGGCAGAAGGCCTCGACAGCGTATCTCTGTCGGCCAACTGGATGTGGCCTTGCCGTGCACAGGAAGGCGAAGATGCCCGCCTGTACACAGCAGTCAAGGCTTTGTCTGATTTCTGCTGCGAACTGCAGATCAACGTACCGACCGGAAAAGACTCTTTGTCAATGACACAGAAATATCCGAACGGCGAAAAGATCATCAGCCCGGGAACAGTTATCGTTTCTGCAGGCGGTGAAGTTTCCGACGTGAAGAAAGTTGTTTCTCCGGTAATGGTCAACAAAGAAAAATCTACATTCTATCATATCGACTTCAGCTTCGATCAGCTCCGTCTGGGTGGTTCGGCATTCGCTCAGTCACTCAACAAGATCGGCGACGATGTTCCGACTGTTCAGAATCCGGAATACTTCCGCGATGCATTCCTGGCTGTTCAGGAACTGGTCAACAAGGGCTTGATTCTGGCCGGTCACGATATTTCTGCAGGTGGTCTGATCACTACTCTGCTGGAAATGTGCTTCGCGAACGTAGAAGGCGGTATGGAAATCAACCTCGACAAGTTCAAGGATCACGATATCGTAAAGGTATTGTTTGCAGAAAACCCGGGTGTGGTTATCCAGGTAGCCGACAAGCACAAATCGGAAGTGAAGAAGATTCTGGAAGATGCAGGTGTGGGTTACATCAAGTTGGGTAAACCTTCTGAAGAACGCCACATCCTCGTAACCAAGGACGATGCTACTTATCAGTTCGGTATCGACTACCAGCGCGATATGTGGTACTCTACTTCCTACTTGCTCGACCGCAAGCAGAGCATGAACGACTGTGCGAAGAAACGTTTCGAAAACTACAAGCAGCAGCCTGTTGAATTTGTATTCGACAAGTCATTCACCGGCAAGCTCTCACAGTTCGGCCTCGATCCTGACCGCCGTACACCTAGCGGCATCAAGGCAGCTATCATCCGTGAAAAGGGAACCAACGGTGAACGTGAAATGGCTTACATGC
Source organism: uncultured Phocaeicola sp. (assembly GCA_944321335.1). Lineage (GTDB taxonomy): Bacteria > Bacteroidota > Bacteroidia > Bacteroidales > Bacteroidaceae > Phocaeicola. The sequence goes on from CALUKX010000016.1 coordinate 9,861, forward strand.
TGTATTTGGCAGGTTTTGACGTGAAAGACGTTACCATGACCGACCTTGCTACAGGACGTGAAACCCTTGAAGACATCAACATGATCGTGTTCTGCGGTGGTTTCTCCAACTCCGACGTACTGGGTTCTGCGAAAGGATGGGCAGGTACATTCCTATTCAACCCGAAAGCTAAAACCGCATTGGATAACTTCTATGCCCGCAAGGATACCTTGTCGCTCGGCGTCTGCAACGGTTGCCAGCTGATGATGGAGCTCGGCCTGATTACTCCGGAAGACAAGAAGAAAGGCAAGATGCTGCACAACGACTCTCACAAGTTCGAATCAGCATTCCTGGGCGTTACTGTCCCGATGAACCGCAGCGTGATGTTCGGTTCGTTGAGCGGATCGAAGCTGGGTATCTGGGTAGCTCACGGCGAAGGCAAGTTCTCATTGCCTTATCCGGAAGACCACTACAACGTAGTCCTGAAATATTCTTACGACGAATATCCGGGCAACCCGAACGGTTCCGACTACAGCGTAGCAGGTATCGCATCACAAGACGGCCGTCACCTGGCTATGATGCCTCACCTGGAACGGGCTTGCTTCCCTTGGGAAAACGCTTGCTATCCGGCAGACCGCGTAAACGAAGACCAGATCACTCCGTGGATGGAAGCCTTCGTCAATGCACGCAAGTGGGTTGAAGCTCACAAGAAGTAATCCGGGCAAGAAGCCTCTTCTGAACCGGGAATAGGTACGTTTCCGTATCAAATATATTAAGATAATCCCTTATCCGAATGAACAAATCCGCCGATTCTGTTGTTTGGATAAGGGATTTTTATTTTCCCCGAATAATCCGACAAGCCATAACCACACATGTCCATCATTATGATTTACCAATCTTTTCGGGAGCATATTTTGCAAAAGCACATAATTTTTTCTTTATTTGCAATAATACATAGGAAATCATTTTAATACGGATGAAAACACGAATTATCAGCATAATAACCTTTTCCCTACTCATACTCTTCCCCATCCGAGCCCAGATTTTTGAATACATTGGTATGGAAGACGGATTGAGCAGCCGTCGTGTATTGGCAATCCGCCAAGATTCCGACCAATATATATGGATACTTACCCACAAAGGAATCGACCGATATAACGGAAAACAATTCAAGCATTATACTATCTCACGATCCGGGAAAGGCATAAGCTTCCATCCCAACATCAATACCCTGCATATAGGACGGAACGGTACTATATGGGAAATCGGGAAAGACGGTTACGCCTACCGTTATAACATAAAGCAAGACACATTCGAGCTCAAATTCAATCTGAAAGATCATTTCCAGAACATCAGCCAATCCCCTATTACGGCAATATACATGAGCCGGGAAAATAAAATCTGGTTCTGCACCAACAACATGCAATTCATTTATGACAGCACCAACGGGAAAAGCTATCAGTTATCTCCAAACATTCCAGGTTCAATCTCCAGTATAACCCAAGCGGAAGGGAACAAATACTATTTTTCATGCGGTCCTGATCTTTACGTCGCCAATCTTGAAGGACAACACTTGAAAGACGTCCGTAAAATCGAATCTCCGATAACCCACATGATCGATTATATATATTATCACCATCCTACCCAACAGCTTATCGTCTACATACTGCTCGACAGACTGCTGATCTACAACACGGCAACCGACAACTTCATCAATGCAGGAGATGTCCTTCAGGATATCGGAGTAAACACAATCATAGCCAACAAGTCGAACAGCAAAGAACTGCTGATCGGAACCGACGGGAACGGAGTATATAAACTTGACCTGCAGAAAAATACGTTGCTCCCTTTCCTGCAGGAAGACTCCAAGACACCGAACCACATGAACGGACGTATCATAAAGGACATGTTCATGGATAATGACGGTAGGATATGGAATGTGGTATACCCGACCGGAATAACCATATATAATGAGAAATATCCCAGCTATGAATGGCTGAAACATTCGGCCAATAACCCGAATTCATTGGCAAACAATTGTATAAATCATATTATAGCCGATTCGGACGGCGACTTATGGTATGCGACAAGCAATGGTGTCAGCCACTATAACACGCGGACCCGACAATGGAACAATTATCTGACCAGTGATACCCAATATTCAAACAGCAGGAATCCAATTTTCCTCTCGCTGTGTGAAATCAGTCCGGGACGCATACTGGCAGGAGGTTATATGTCGGGAATCTACCTGATTGACAAAAGCTCAAGACAGGCAACCTACTTCCGCCAAAAAGAATTGAACGACATCAAAGGTCCGGACAAATACATCTGGAGTATCTTCAAAGACAACGAAGGCATCATCTGGACCGGTGGTTTCTACCGGCTCAAATCCTATACACCGGCAACCAAGAAAGTAGAGGAATACAACTTGGGATATCCCATTGTGTTCATCTCCCAACGGGACACGAATACCCTGTGGATCGGAACAATCAACGGCATATTCATCTTCGACAAGAAAATAAACAAAGTCATCAATTTCAAGGCGAATGAAGAAATCGGATCAATCAATACAATCTATACCGACAGCCGATTGGACCGTACGTATTTCGGCACCAACGGAAACGGGCTGTTCATTCTTGACAACAAGACAAAAAAATTGGAACACGTCAAGGCGGACCAAAAAGGGTTGATCAGCGAAAATATCTACAGTATCGTCCCCAACAAAGATGGAAACCTGTTCCTTGGAACTGAAAACGGACTCTCATTTTATGATATCAAGACAAAGGAATTTGTAAACTGGACGAAAGAGCAAGGATTGATGTCGGCCAGTTTCAATCCCAATGCCGCCATTCATTACAACGGACTTATGGTATTCGGAAGCAACAATGGCGCCATCATACTCCCAGACAGCATACGGATTTCGAAAAGTCCGAACAACAAAATGGTATTCTCCGACTTGAATATCATGTACCATGCCGTATATCCCGGAGAAAAAGGGTCGCCCCTCAACGACATTCTCGACAATACCAAAGAGCTACGTCTCGATTACGACCAAAATACGTTCTCATTGGTCGTATCATCAATCAATTACGACAATCCGTCCAGTATCCTATACAGCTGGAAACTCGAAGGATTTTATGATGAATGGAGCAAACCGAGTGACAAAAGCCTGATCAGGTACACCAATCTGTCACCGGGCAACTACACCCTTTCAGTCAGGATTATCGACAAGAATTCTGGGGAGATACAACAAACCCGAAGCCTTGACATACACATAGGATATCCTTATTGGCTTACAATATGGGCTTTTCTTGTATACATCCTTATACTTGGAGGCTTAATTTATATCTTTGTGAAATACCATGACAACCAACGTAATCAGAAATTATCGGAAGAAAAAATCAATTTCTTCATACACACGATACACGATATCCGTACTCCACTTACATTGATAAAGGCTCCGCTGAGCGAAATAGAGCAAAATGAGAGCTTGACCCAACAGGGTAAATACAACCTCTCATTAGCCATAAAACAAACGGAAATATTGTCCGCTTTAGCCAATGAGCTGATGGAATTTCAAAAAGAAGAAAAATACAGTTCAAAAGTTACGGTCAGAAAAGTGGAACTAAACGAGTATATTCGTACTTTTGCAGAAAAGTTTCAATCTTACGCCGATCACAAAGGTATAACGATCCAGGTAAAAAGCGATTTCAACGAAATCTTTGTCTGGATTGATGAACCAAAGATCAATAAGATTATACGCAATCTGATGGACAATGCCTTAAAATATACTCCAAAAGGTGGAAATATTTCATTGCATACGGGAATAGAAAACAAAAAATGGATTTTAAATATCAGTGACACCGGAATCGGAATTCCGAAAGAAGACCAAAAACGGATGTTCAAGTATCTTTTCCGTGGCAACAATACAGCAGGACTTCTCACACACGGATTCGGAATCGGCATATTGCTTACCCATCGGCTTATCAACAGCCACAGAGGTACAATCAGCTTTATAAGTGAGGAAAATGAGGGAACCAGCTTCCGGCTAAGCTTCCCGATTAAAAGTTCCCACTATAAATACCTGAAAGACGACAATCCGATAAATGTCGAGAAAGTTATAGGAGATATCACATTACTCGATGATACCATACCCGAAAGCATTCCTTTCGACTACGAAAAAAAGAATGCAGAAAAAAAGAATGCACCCCTTGTCATTGTTGTGGATGACAATGACAACTTGCGCCATTTTCTGCTCAACAGTCTATCGGAAACATACCGGGTAATGGAAGCCAGCAACGGGAAACAGGCTATCGAACCAACAAAAAAATATCATCCCGATCTGATTCTGGCCGACATCTTGATGCCGGTAATGAACGGTAAGGAAATGTGTGACAGGCTGAAAAACGATATAGAAACGAGTGATATCCCAATATTCCTTCTTACAGCATTGGGAGATAGGGATGATATACTCGAGGCATTGGAAGAGCATAAAGCCGATATGTATATCACCAAGCCTTTTGACCTGATGGTTCTGAAAGCGAATATCAGGAATATGCTGGAACTCAGGGAACAGATGCGAAAAAAATTCCAACTGTTTCCTTCTGCGCCAAGCGATGCAGAAATAAGCCTACCGACCGAACTGGATAAAGAATTTATTGAAAAGGCAATACGGATTATCAAGGAAAATATGTTAAACGACTTGAATGTGGAAGTTCTTTGTTCGAAAATGAACATGAGCCGGACATGTTTTTACAACAAGTTGAAAGCATTGACCGGTATTCCTCCAGCCGACTTCATCAGAAATGTACGCATGAAAGAAGCTGCATCTCTACTCAGAAGCCAACGGTATACAGTTGCAGAAGTATCCGACATGGTAGGATTTGCCGATCCGAAATATTTCACAGATATTTTCAAGAAATATTATGGAGTACCACCTAGCGTGTATATGAAACAACAAAACTAAAACAGATATGAATTTCTATGTAAAATCATTCCTGATCTTTTCACGGATCGGTGCCTTTACCATCGGAGGCGGTTATGCCATGGTTCCGTTGATAGAAGCCGAACTGGTGGACAAGAGGAAGTGGATCAACAAGGAGGATTTTCTCGACCTGATGGCTTTGGCACAAACTGTGCCCGGTATCTTCGCCGTCAATATATCCATCTTTATCGGCTATAAGCTGAAGGGATTTTGGGGAGCCTTCTGGATGGCATTGGGAACAATCATGCCTTCATTCGTGATTATGCTGTCCATAGCCTTGTTCTTCCAACATTTCAAACAGTATCCGGCCGTAGAGAACATATTCAAGGGGATACGCCCGGCCGTTGTCGCCTTGATTGCCGCACCGACATTCAAGATGGCAAAATCGGCGAAGATCAACCGATATAATATCTGGATTCCCATCGTATCCGCCCTGCTCATCTGGAGTATGGGATTCTCTCCTATATATGTAATCATACTCAGCGGACTTGGAGGATACCTTTACGGACGCTATACCAATAGAAAGAAAGCGAACATCAAAAAATAAGTCGGATTATGATATTCTTACAGTTATTCTATACATTCTTTAAAATCGGATTGTTCGGATTCGGGGGCGGATATGCCATGATTTCCATGATCCAAGGAGAAGTCGTGACACGTTACCATTGGCTCAACTCAAACGAATTTACCGACATTATCGCAATGAGTCAGATGACTCCCGGACCTATTGGTATCAACTCGGCTACCTATGTGGGATATTCGGCTGTAGTAAATGCAGGATTCCCCCATTATATCGGTATATTGGGCTCTGCACTTACAACATTCTCCGTAGTATTGCCGTCATTTATCCTGATGATGTTCATTAGCAAGGCATTTCTGAAATATCAGAAGCATCCGGCAGTAGTGGCTGTATTCAGCGGGCTCCGTCCGGGTGTAGTAGGTTTGCTGGCAGCAGCAGCCTTGGTATTGATGAACGGAGAAAACTTCGGAACGGATACCCAGCAAGTCATCATCAGCTTCCTGCTTTTCGCCGGAGCTTTCATCGTAACCTATTTCTACAAAGTAAACCCCATCTTGCTGATTATCAGTTCCGGATTGCTTGGGTATCTGCTGTTTACCTTCATCATCCCTGTATAAAACTAATATACAGGGATAACAAGCAGGACATGAACATAAATAATCTGAAAATATAGGAAATCTCAAATGAAAACACTATATTTATATGGTTAACGAATCATTTTTCTACCATAACCATGACACCTTATATCATATTTATCGGATTGTTTTTGACCGGGATGTTTTCAACAGGATGCAAACACATTTCCGAAACTTCTGATACTGCCCGGAAAATTACTCCTTTATTTACCCAATATTTCTATTCAATAATTATCCATTCTCCAGTTGTTCCTCCCTTCCTTATAAGCCGTTTTTCAGCCCGCAGTTGATCCATTATCTTGCGGACTTGACGTTCACTCAAACTAAGCCGCCTTGCAAGTTCAGCCCTTGAAATAGAAGAGTTACCTTTTATCAACCTAATCAATTCTTTCACTTCTTTTGGATCACTTTGGATCAGCTTTGGATCAGTCTTGGATCGCTTTGGATCATCCTGCCCTTCCCCAATTCTCCACATAACAACTCTAAAATCTTCTTCCTGATAAAATTCTGGGGTCTTTAATCCATATTCACGACATTTATTAATGATGTCCTCTGTACCCGTACCAACTTTTTCAATATAACCATTCCAATACATTGGATCGGCGAGTAAAGGATTTGTCGGTAATGACTTATGTGGACCATGCAGCTTTTGAACCGTAAGTCCATAAGGTAATGTCCCAGGGTTCCATACTTCCAGTCGATTACGAAACAACATAACCTGTACACTGGCATTACTTGTATAATCCCTATGGCATACAGCATTGACAATAGCCTCTTTCACAGCATCCATTGGTAATTCGGGACGCGTCGGTACGGCCGCATTTTCTCCTGCGTCACGAGTTCCCACCCAATTATCTATACGACTCATCACAAAGCTAGTTGCTTGATCCACTAATTCAAACACATCTCCCCGATAAATCTGATAAACCGGCATTGGCTTCTCTACCACATTTCCGTAAAACTGAACACATTTTACTTCGGAAGTAATGAAATATTTTTGAGGTTTCTTTCCAAACAAAAGTAACGCTGCATTTGCTATTCGACCAGAATCGTCAATCAAATCCAAATGAGTAAGCAATGCTACAGGAGAAGTTTCTACAGGAAGAGGAAAATTTCTTTTTAAACGAGCCATATGAATAAAATTTCTCATTTTATTATCATCAAGGTCATCCAAAGTTGCCCCATTATCACATGAAGCATCAAAAGGTTTCCATCGAATATATTCCTTTTCTTCCAAATACCGGATAAGTGAAGCATATACAGAAGTGCGCAATCCGTCAATATCCACAAAAGTTTTACGAACAATGTCACGTTCAACCTTCCGTATCAATGCAGTTTCTTTAGGATGTCTTTTATCTTCATCAATACTTTTGATGAAGATTAGCCGGCTTTTATGCAAACTTGCCGCCAAATCATACTCTCGTTCCGTTGGAGAAACTCCTTCTTCATCTTCATAACCATACAGATTTCCATACAATCCCAAATAGATATCACACATTTCTACTTCTTTCAGATACACGTGACTTGTCGGAAACTCATTTGCTGGAACTTCCTCAAAAATAAATGGCTCAAAAAACTTACCCAACAATACATCTGTCCGTATATAATGACAAAGCATTACTCGTTCTTCAGCAAACTCACTTTGTACACTGCTTATAAATATTTTTATCCGTTTCATTCTTAATTAACCAATTATCAATTTTCAACTTTTCGTTTTGCATCTTTCAAGGTAATATTACCTTCTTATTGTAATGCTTTGCTCCTGTTTGAATATCGGTACAATCTTCAGTTTATTAAAATCTTAATCTATACATAGAATTGACTTATTTTACAAATATATTATTTTTACGGACAACTAAGCACAACTGCATTTTATTAATTTGCATTTTCTTTCCGTCCTTGAGAGACAAGCCAGAAAAGTCAACCTAATTCATTTTGCCGTTCTGAATTCGCAAAAATCAAAAACGCCAATAATAGTTTGACAAATTATCAAAATGACAAATGGAAGGCTTGAGAATCGGAAATATCCGGGCCGTGTACAGGAAGTACCAGATTTTTGGATTCTCACGCCTTCAGTCATTATCATTCCGTCAAGCAGACAAGCGATTCTTATTCTTTTATCAAGCAGAAACAGAAATAGGCTGAATTTACTCATGTCTCTAAGCAAATTACATGACGAAAAGATAACGCCTTTATGCTTGTCTTCAAGCCTCATCTAGCTTGATTTTACATTAGAAATTAAAAAATAAGAACAAACTTAAAAAAGTTCAAGGCGTTTTTATGAAAACGTCTAGAGGGAATTTTATTTTGTCTTGAACTTTTCTTCATTTCTTCAAGGACTTTTTCCCAATTTTCATTGAAAAAACATGCATTTTATCTCGAATTACCAAAGCAATATGCATATACATGTACATTTTTATGCTTTTATTTTCCCAGAATGATGAAATGACACAAAGGGCATGTAAGCTCATCCTTTTATAAACAAGCAGAACGAAAGCTTATACAGACAATTCCTTACATATTGCATCTGCAGGCCAACATAAGGGCGGAAGCTTTGATTCCGATATTTTTCTGCAGTTTTTTTCACTAAAAAGGCAGAAAATATAGGAAAGATCAAATAAATCGTTATATTTGCCTTATGTTTTGTTCCGCAGGCGTTCCATTGCGAATCCTCGGATGAAAAGGGAATCGGGTGAAAGTCCCGGACAGTCCCGCTGCTGTAAGCTCCAAAAATGAGTGTTTTTCCTATCTTTTGCCACTGTACATTTTGTATGGGAAGGCCGGAAAAACCGGAGTAAGTCAGAAGACCTGCAAAACCGTAAGTCGTACTTGTCACCTCGAGGAAAGGGAAACAAGGTTATGCATTTGTAAACAACAACCTTATTACTTGTCTGGAATATGTTTCCTCCCGTTGTCCGGATCGGATAAGGGCATTATTCCTATTGTATCTATCTGTATGAAACTGAATAGAATAATACTATCTGCCAATATAGTACTTATAGTCTTGCTCCTGTCGGCCTGTGGCGGACAGAGCAAGACTTCCTTTACCCAAGCCGGTGACACAATCCGCCTGAGTTATGCAGAAAATCTGAACATCATCAAGTATAATGATTATACGGTAGTGGGCTTGCGTAACCCGTGGGATACGTTGCAAACATTACATACCTACATCTTGATCGACAAGGTAAAGCCTCAACCCGACAATCTCCCGGAAGGAACCGTTGTGAAAGTTCCTTTGGAGCAATCGTTGGTATATTCATCTGTACATTGCGGACTTATCGACGAATTGGGGGCACCTCAAAGTATCAAAGGGGTGTGCGACCTGCAATACATCAACCTGCCGTTCATTCAAGAAGGCTGTAAAAAAGGAATGATTACAGATGCCGGCAACAGTATGAACCCTGATATCGAGAAAGTTATCGATATGCATTCCGATGCGATTCTGCTCTCCCCTTTCGAAAACAGTGGAGGTTATGGACGGATAGAAAAACTGAGTATCCCGATCATCGAATGTGCCGACTATATGGAAACGTCTGCTTTAGGACGGGCGGAATGGATGAAGTTCTTCGGAATGCTCTACGGGAAAGAAGCCGAAGCCGACTCGCTGTTCACACAGATAGAAAATCGATACCAAAGTTTGAAGAAACAGGTGGCCGACCTGCCTGACAAACCGAAAATCTTGAGTGAACTGAAAACCGGTTCTTCCTGGTATGTACCCGGAGGAGAAAGTACCAGCGGAAAACTGATGACAGATGCCGGCGGACAATATATATTTGCCGACATAGCCAAAAGCGGTTCGGTAGCCCTGTCATTCGAAACCGTATTCGACAAAGCACAACATGCCGATATCTGGCTATTCAAGTACAATCAGGAAAAGGACAAGACCTATAAAGAGTTGAAAAGCGACTATGCACCATACGCCAATTTTGACGCATACAAGAAACGTCGGATTTACGGATGCAATACCAAATACATCCATTTCTACGAAGATCTGCCTTTCCATCCGGAGATTCTGTTGGAAGATTTGATTAAAATATTTCATCCGGGAGTATTGGGCGAGGATAGTCCGAAATATTTTCATAAATTAGCCGAATAAACAGAAACAGACATTGAACAGATCGAAAGGATATATATACGGGATTGTACTGGTTATCGCGGTACTTTTATTGGCCGGAGCAAATCTGCTCTTCGGCTCGGTTGACATTCCCGCCAAATCGGTCTTTCAGATTCTGTCGGGCAATCCGGTAGAGAAATCAAGCTGGAGCTATATCATTTGGGAATCGCGTGTTCCTCAATGCATTACCGCCATGCTGTGTGGAGCTGCCCTATCGGCATCGGGACTCATGTTGCAGACTGTGTTCAACAATCCCTTGGCCGATTCATCCATTCTGGGAATCAGTTCCGGTTCGAGTCTGGGAGTTGCTCTGGTCATGCTTGCCGGAGGCAGTACACTTTCGGCCGGAAGTTTCGTGCTTTCAGGATTCATCTCTGTCCTTGTCGGAGCTTTTCTCGGTGCCATTGCCGTGATGGCATTGATCCTTTTCCTGTCCACACTCATCAAAAACAGCACCATGTTATTGATAGCCGGTATCATGATCGGTTATGTAACTTCGTCGGTAATCTCACTCCTTAATTTCTTTTCCACCCAAGAGGGCGTGCACTCATTCGTTATCTGGGGATTGGGAAACTTCGGAGGAGTATCATTGGAACAACTCCCCTATTATTCGGCAGCCATCCTTATCGGACTGATTCTTTCAGTCCTACTGATCAAACCGCTGAATGCACTTCTGCTGGGTCCCCGATATGCAGAGAATCTAGGAATCAATATCCGACGTATCCGTAACCTGCTTCTGCTGGCAACGGGATTACTCACAGCCATAACGACGGCCTTCTGCGGACCGATTGCGTTTATCGGGCTGGCAGTACCTCATCTGGCACGTCTGATGCTTGGGACATCCAATCATAACTCCTTGCTTCCGGTTACAATGCTTACCGGAAGTGCAACGGCACTGCTATGTAACCTGATATGCAGCATTCCAGGAGAAATGGGACTGATTCCGCTCAATGCCGTAACCCCCATTCTTGGAGCGCCGGTCATCATCTACGTGATTATCAACCAACGCAAGATACAGTATTTCAATTGACCATGAAGACATCGGATATCGTTATCGAAGCAAAGAATCTCAGCATCGGTTATGCCAACCGGCATAAACAGGAAGTGGTACACAGTCAGCTCGATTTCTGTCTGTACCGCGGTGAACTGACATGTCTTCTCGGAGCCAACGGCGCTGGCAAATCGACCCTTCTCCGTACATTGGCCGGTGTACAGAAACCGTTACGAGGTGAATTGAAACTATTGGGACAACCCATCCAAAACTATTCGGAAAAGGAACGCTCCCGCACGATCGGTATTGTACTGACCGACAAGACTCAGGCAGGTGGACTGACCGTCAGAGAACTTGTTGCTCTGGGCCGTCAGCCACACACCGGTTTCTTCGGCAGATTAAATTTGAAAGACAATGAAATCATCGATTATGCCCTGGATGCTGTAGGGATAGCTCACAAAGCATCCAAATATACAGCCGAGCTTTCGGATGGAGAACGTCAGAAAGTAATGATTGCCAAAGCTTTGGTGCAGGAATGTCCGCTCATCCTTCTTGATGAGCCAACTGCTTTTCTGGACGTGGTAAGCCGAATCGAAATCATGCATCTGCTGCACCAGTTGGCACAGAAGGAACAGAAAGCGATCCTTCTTTCCACCCACGACATCGAACAGGCGTTGGTGTTGGCCGACAAACTTTGGTTGATGACCGATGCTAATGGACTGGAATGTGGAGTAACGGAAGACATCATACTGAACAACCGGATGGACACTCTTTTCCCTGAAAAGGATATCCGTTTCGACCTGACACACGGAATCTATTCCCCGACCGTCAAAGGCAACCATTCGCTCTACCTTACAGCCGACAATGAAACACTCAGACATTGGGCACAGAATGCACTGAACCGGAACGGATATCTCTGCCATACACCTGAAAAAAACACCAGTTCCGACAATGATTCATTCTTTCTGCATATCAACGAAAACCACATACTCACACTGCACCGATCAAATAAAAGTATCGAATTCAATTCATTTGAAGCCCTATTGGATGCTATAAAGGAATGGGAGTGAATGTTCAACTATCTTTTTGGATATCACAATTCTTGATTCTCGTGCTCCATGCACTTATTTTCATTAATCAAGTATTATTTTTATTATTTTATAGTCAATTCATCTTACAATGATATCGGCTATTTTGTCATATCAAAATATATGACTAACTTTACCCCAACAACATGAATATACAATGATTACAGCGGAAAATATCTTATTAATCGGTTCAATTCTGATTTTCACCAGCATCCTGATCAGCAAGACAGGATACCGTTTCGGTATTCCTACATTGCTTTTGTTTCTCATAGTAGGTATGCTGTTCGGTAGCGACGGATTAGGTATTCAGTTCAACAGTGCCTCCGATGCCCAATTCATCGGCATGATGGCCTTGAGTATCATTCTGTTCTCGGGTGGTATGGATACGAAGTTCCACGACATCAAACCGGTACTCACACAAGGAATCCTGCTTTCTACCGTAGGTGTATTGATAACGACGACATTGACCGGTCTGTTTATCTTTTTCCTGTCCGACCATACTAAGGCCAACATCGAACTGACGCTGCTCGCTTCCTTGTTGCTGGCAGCCACCATGTCATCCACCGATTCGGCCTCCGTGTTCAACCTACTCCGTTCACAACGAATGAACCTGAAGGAGAATCTACGGCCGATGCTGGAGCTGGAAAGTGGTAGTAACGACCCGATGGCCTACATGCTCACCATCGTGCTGATTCAGGTTATCAGTAGTGGGAGCCATCTGGATCTGGTAGTTCTGTTCAAGGATTTGTTCGTCCAGTTCTTGTTCGGCGGCGTAATCGGTTATGCCTTCGGACGTTTTTCGGTATGGCTCATCAACCGTATTAACCTGTCCAACAGCTCGTTATATTCCATCTTGTTGCTCAGCCTTGTATTCATCACATTTACGTTGACCGATCTGGTTCATGGAAACGGCTATCTCGCTGTCTATATTGCAGGTGTGGTAACCGGAAATGCGAAACTCGCCTATCGGAAAGAAACGAATACTTTCATGAGCGGACTGACCTGGTTGTTCCAGATTATCATGTTCCTTACATTGGGATTGTTGGTGAACCCATACGAAATGCTTTCCGTGGCTGGAGTAGCTATATTGATTGGTGTTTTCATGATTGTGGTGGCACGTCCGGTAAGTGTATTTGCCTGTCTGTTGCCTTTCCGCGGCATCAGCAATAAAGCCCGTTTGTTTGTATCGTGGGTAGGATTACGCGGTGCAGTACCGATTATTTTCGCCACATATCCGGTTATTGCCAAAATTCCAGGCTCGCATCAACTCTTTAACATTGTATTCTTCATCACGCTCCTGTCACTGGTCATACAAGGAATGACAATTTCTTCTGTAGCACGTTGGCTGAAACTCGACCTGCCGGAAGAAAAGGAAGGAAATGAATTCGGTGTTGAACTACCAGATGAGATAGATACACAATTGAAAGATATGACTCTAACCGAAGAAGCCCTTCGTAATGGCAATCGTCTGATGGATATGAATATCCCGAAAGGATCATTGGTCATGTTGGTAAAACGCGGCAATGAATTCATTATCCCCAACGGACAGGTGGAATTGAAGATAGGCGACAAACTGCTGTTCATTTCGGACAACAAGAAAGTAGATCCGACCCAGAATCTTGTAACCGAGAAAACGACTACGAATCCAGTACAAGAAGACTAAATCCAATTCATACACAGAAATCCCCGTTGCACGGAATTTTTCTTTTTCCGTAAAACGGGGATTTTATTATCAGGCTGAAACTAGTTTATTTTTATTTATTCTTCTTTTCCAGTTCCTGCAACGATTCCAACTTCTTCTCTTCAAGGAATTCATAGATACCGCACAAATGTTCTTTCACACGTTGGTTGCCGAACTCGTATACCTTAGTCACCAGTCCATCAAGGAAATCACGGTCATGCGACACAACGATCAAAGTTCCATCGAAATCCATCAATGCCTGTTTCAGAATATCCTTGGTTTTCATATCCAAGTGGTTAGTCGGCTCGTCCAGGATCAGCAAGTTGACAGGCTCAAGAAGCAACTTAATCATGGCTAGACGGGTACGTTCACCTCCAGAAAGAACCTTTACCTTCTTCATCGACTCTTCCGGACCTCCAAACATGAAAGCTCCCAGCAAGTCACGAATCTTGTTGCGGATTTCCCCCTTGGCTACGTCATCAATTGTTTGGAAAACCGTAAGATTTTCATCCAAAAGGGAAGCCTGATTCTGAGCGAAATAACCTATCTGAACATTATGCCCAAGAGTAAGTTTACCTTCATGCTCAATCTCGCCCATGATACACTTCACCAAAGTAGATTTACCTTCACCGTTCTTTCCGACAAAAGCCACCTTATCTCCACGTTCGATAGTCAGATTGGCATTCTTGAAAACTACATGATCACCGTAAGTCTTACCTACCCCTTCCATAATGACCGGATAACTGCCACTACGAGGCGACGGCGGGAATTTAAGCCGAAGAGCTGAAGTATCTTCTTCGTCCACTTCAATCAACTCTAACTTTTCAAGCATCTTCACACGGCTCTGCACCTGCAATGTCTTACTATATGTACCTTTGAAACGCTCGATGAAATCTTTTGTTTCCTGAATCATCTTCTGCTGCTCCTCGTACTGTTTCATCTGTTGTTCACGACGTTCCTTACGCAATACCAAATACTGGGAATAATTAACCTTATAATCATAGATACGTCCCATAGTAACCTCGATGGTACGGGTTGTGATATTATCGACAAATTTACGGTCGTGGCTGATAACCACTACAGCCTTGGCACTATTGATCAGGAACTCTTCCAACCATTGGATAGACTCAATATCCAAATGATTGGTAGGCTCATCCAGCAACAACACATCCGGATTCTGCAAAAGAAGCTTTGCCAGCTCGATACGCATACGCCATCCACCGCTGAAATCACTGGTCGGACGGTTGAAATCTTCCCGCATGAAACCTAAACCAAGCAAGGCTTTCTCCACATCCTCTTCAAAATGAGTCATATCGATAGCATAAAATTTCTCGCTCATCGCCGCTACCTTCTCTATCAGTTCCATATACGAATCGCTTTCGTAATCGGTACGGGTAGCCAATTCATTGTTCATCCGTTCGATTTCCTCTTCCATCTCACGCAGATGAGCGAAAGCCTGAGAAGCTTCTTCGAAAACGGTACGGCCGTCTTCTGTCATCAAATGCTGAGGAAGATAAGCGATAACACAATCTTTCGGAGCGGTAACTTTACCGCGGGTCGGCTGACGGACGCCAGCCAGAATTTTCAACAATGTAGATTTACCGGCACCGTTTTTACCCATCAGGGCAATACGATCTCTCTCGTTAATCTGAAAACAAATGTCGCTGAATAAGGTGGTTCCGCCAAATTCGACGGTCAAGCCATCTACTGAAATCATACTAAAATATTGGTATTTACTAATTTGCGTGCAAAGATACAAAAAATAGACGAAAAAAATGCCCCGATGCAACGGAGCAAGAAATATTTCTTGTTTCCATGCATCGGGACACTGAAAAAATGAGATGCTTATAGCGACCGCTTTGTCAAGCCAGGAGCAAGACAAGTAGCTGTGCTGTCAAAATACGTAAGAACATGGAAAGCGGATATACAGTAGAATATCCAACTGCCGGTGCATCATTACCTGCTGTCTGGTTGGCATAGGCCAATGCAGGAGGGTCGGTAGTACTACCGGCAACCAATCCCATCAATGTAAAGTAATTCAGTTTATGTCGCCAACGTGCAAGTATACCGATTATCAGCAACGGAATGATCGTTATCAGGAAACCGATGCCGACATAGAGCAATCCGTCACCCTCAACCACCGTCTGCACGAAATTCTCTCCTGCCTTGATTCCGACACTGGCAAGGAAGAGTACCAGACCTACCTCTCGCAACATCAAATTGGCACTCATTGTGGTATAAGTAACCAACTTAACCTTATGTCCGAAACGGCCGATAAGAATAGCGATAATCAACGGACCGCCGGCAAGACCCAATTTGACAGGAGTCGGCATACCCGGAATGGCAATAGGCAGACTACCGAAAAGAATACCGATAAGAATACCGATAAAAATGGTAACAATATTCGGATGATCCAAACGCTTCAACTGGTTACCCAACAGATCGGCAACACGGTCAATCGCATCCTGCGGACCGACAACCATCACACGGTCACCCACCTGCAAGGTAAGCTGACGTGCAGCAAAAAGGTCCATACCCGAACGGTTGATACGGGTCACATTCACACCATACATACTGCTGAAATGAAGTTCACCCAATGTCTTACCGTTAATAGCCGGCTGTGTAACCAAAATACGACGGGAAACCATCGGTTTATCCTGCTTCTGATCATCCCAATCAATCTCATCTATCTTCGGACCGATGAAAGCCTGAATCGCTTCCGAATCGTCCTCAGCACAAACGATATTCATTTCATCACCGATACGAAGAACCGTTTCGGCATTAGGAATATGTACATGCCCATCCTGTAAGATACGAGAACACACAAAATCCCTGGCAAGGAAACTCTGGACCTGCGACAATTTCTTTCCGCTCAACGCCTCATTCTGCACCCTCAATGAAATATTATAAGGTTTCAGATGAGGATTAGCCTCTTCTTCTTTCTGCAAATCATCCGTTTCCTTATCCAGATTTACCCGGCATACATAACGGACTATAATCAAGGAGAGGATGATACCCATCACACCAAGTGGATAAGCACAAGCATATCCCATCGCGATTTCCGGTCCATCATAATGCAACTGTTGCAACGCCTCGTTAGCAGCACCAAGACCAGGAGTATTAGTAACCGCACCACAAAGGATACCCACCATCATCGGAATATCTACCCTGCCCTGTAGCGCAAAATAAATGATCAAGGCCACAGCGATATTCAAGGCCACAATTCCAACTGCCAGCAAGTTCATTGTAATTCCACCTTTCTTGAATGAAGAAAAGAAGGAAGGTCCAACCTGCAGACCGATACAGAAAACGAACAAAATCAATCCGAAATCTTGGATAAAGGACAAGATGGAGGTATTACCCGTAAAACCGAAATGCCCCATCAAGATACCTACAAATAATACGAAAGTCACTCCGAGAGAAATGCCGAAGACCTTAATTTTTCCCAATAGCACCCCAGCTGCAATAACAAAGGCATAAAGTGCAACAATATGTGCTATGGAGTTTGGGTTTGTCAATAAATCTTGTAACCAATTCATAATATTACATTTTAAGTGGGAGCAAAAGTAAAAAAATTCAAAGAACCGACAAACAATGCAATCAAAAAATTTCTCACACAATGCTGCTATGTGCAATAAATTTGTATATTTGCCTTTGCATGGTATCCAACCGATGCATCAACATTAAATCTAAATATCATTAAAAACACTGATTCACTATGGCAGATAGTAAAGAGAAACTCTTTTCAGATTTTCCTCCGGTGTCTACCCAAGAATGGATGGACAAGATTATGGTCGACTTGAAAGGAGCCGATTATGAGAAGAAATTGGTGTGGAGAACCAATGAAGGTTTCAAAGTGAAACCATTTTATCGTCAGGAAGATCTGGAAGGATTAAAGACAACCGAAGGCCTGCCCGGCCAATTCCCTTTTATCAGAGGTAATAAAAAAGATGACAATACGTGGTTTATCCGTCAGGACATCGTAGTCGAAGATGCGGCAACCGCAAATGCCAAAGCACTCGATATTCTGAATAAAGGTATCGACTCGTTGGGATTCAAGGTGAAGGCTGACGATTTGAATATCGACTACCTCCGTACCTTATTGAAAGATATTTGCTGCGAATGTATTGAAATCAATTTCAAGACTTGCCAACGACGCAGCCTGCTTCTTGCAGAATTGCTGGTAAGCTATTTCAAGGAAAAAGGATATGACCCGACAAAAATCAGAGGATCCATCAATTTCGACCCTATCAGCAAAATGTTGCAAAAGGGGAAAGACACCAGTCCGATTATCAGCAAAGCAAAAGAGCTGGTCGAAACATTAAAAGAATATCCTCACTTCCGGTGTATTAATGTCAATTCTATTATATTGAACAATGCTGGAGCCTATATCTATCAAGAATTAGGATATGCATTGGCATGGGGAAACTACTATTTGAATACTCTGATTGAAGCGGGGGTTCCAGCTGCCTTGGCCGCAAAGAAGATCAAGTTCAACTTCGGTATCAGTTCCAATTATTTCATGGAAATCGCAAAATTCCGCGCAGCACGTATGCTGTGGGCCAATATCGTCAAAGCCTATCAACCGATGTGTCCGCGTACCGACTGCAAAAATACCGGCGAAGATGGAACCTGCAACTGTGCCTGCAAAATGATTGTTCATGCAGAAACATCCAGTTTCAACCTTACTTTATTTGACGCACACGTAAATCTGTTGCGTACCCAAACCGAAGCGATGAGTGCAGCCATTGCAGGAGTCAATTCCATTACAGTCACTCCGTTCGACAAGGCCTATCAAACGCCGGATGATTTCTCGGAACGTATCGCACGCAACCAGCAACTGTTGTTGAAAGAAGAATCCCACATGAACCGTATTGTAGATCCGGCAGGTGGCTCTTATTATATAGAAAATCTTACTGTATCCATTGCCGAAGAAGCCTGGAAACTTTTCTTGCAGATAGAAGATGAAGGTGGAATAGTGAAGGCAATTCTAAACGAAAGTATACAGAATGCTATCAATACCAGCAACAAGACCCGCCATGAAGCTGTTGCCAAACGTAAGGAAATTCTGTTGGGAACCAATCAATATCCGAACTTCAATGAATTGGCAGGCGGAAAGACTCCGACAGACGGTTGCCACAATTGCGGTTGTGGAGGTACCCATCACGAACATCATACAGATGGTACATCATTTGCTAAATTGATTTCCGACCGCGCCGCAAGTGAATTTGAAGCACTCCGTCTGCAGACAGAACATTCAGGTAAGCGTCCGAAAGCATTCATGCTTACTATCGGCAACCTCGCCATGCGTCAGGCCCGCGCTCAGTTCTCGTGTAATTTCCTGGCTTGCGCCGGATATCAAGTAATAGACAACCTAGGATTCAATTCGGTAGAAGAAGGTGTAGATGCAGCCATGAAGGCTCAGGCAGATATCGTAGTAATCTGCTCGAGCGATGATGAATATGCAGAATATGCCATTCCGGCATTCAAGGCTGTCGACGGACGTGCTATGTTTATCGTTGCCGGAGCTCCTGCCTGCATGGACGAATTGAAAGCTGCAGGTATCGAGAACTTCATCCATGTCCGTTGCAATGTGCTGGAAACCTTGAAAGAATATAACGAAAAGTTAGGAATTAAGTAAGTACTATGAAACCGAATTTCAAAAATATCGATATATATGCCGGATTCCATCCTCAAAATGGAATGGAATGGCAACAGACCAATGGCATTACCGCCAATTGGAGAACACCGGAACAGATACAGGTCAAACCGGTATATACAAAAGAAGATTTGGAAGGTATGGAGCATCTGAACTATGCAGCCGGTATTCCACCTTATCTGCGCGGTCCGTATTCCATGATGTATACTTTCCGTCCGTGGACTATCCGCCAATATGCCGGATTCTCTACTGCTGAAGAATCGAACGCTTTCTATCGCCGCAACCTGGCCTCCGGACAAAAAGGTTTGTCGGTTGCATTCGACCTTCCTACCCACCGTGGTTACGACCCGGATCATCCGCGTGTTGTAGGTGATGTAGGTAAGGCAGGTGTATCAATCTGTTCGTTGGAAAACATGAAAGTCCTGTTCGACGGCATTCCACTGAACAAGATGTCAGTATCAATGACCATGAACGGTGCTGTACTTCCCGTTATGGCATTCTATATCAATGCCGGACTGGAACAAGGCGCTAAACTGGAAGAAATGGCCGGTACAATTCAGAACGATATTCTGAAGGAGTTCATGGTACGTAATACCTATATCTATCCTCCTGCATTCTCCATGAAGATTATTTCGGACATTTTCGAATACACATCACAGAAGATGCCGAAGTTCAATTCAATCTCCATTTCGGGTTATCACATGCAGGAAGCCGGTGCTACTGCCGACATCGAATTGGCATACACACTTGCCGATGGTCTGGAATATCTCCGTGCCGGGGTAGCGGCAGGTATTGACATTGATGCCTTTGCTCCTCGCCTTTCCTTCTTCTGGGCTATTGGCATGAATCATTTCATGGAAATAGCCAAGATGCGTGCAGCCCGTATGTTATGGGCGAAGATTGTGAAACAATTCAACCCCCAAAATCCAAAATCATTGGCTTTGCGTACTCACTCACAGACTTCAGGCTGGTCACTGACAGAACAGGATCCGTTCAACAACGTAGGACGTACTTGTATCGAAGCGATGGCTGCAGCATTGGGACATACACAGTCTTTACATACCAATGCTTTGGATGAAGCGATTGCACTTCCAACCGACTTTTCGGCCCGCATCGCGCGTAATACCCAGATCTATATTCAAGAAGAAACCCAAATATGCAAGAATGTCGATCCGTGGGCAGGTTCATATTATGTAGAATCTCTGACCAACGAACTGGCACATAAAGCATGGGAACATATCCAAGAAATCGAAAAGTTAGGTGGTATGGCCAAAGCTATCGAAACCGGTATTCCGAAAATGCGCATTGAAGAAGCCGCTGCCCGTACCCAAGCACGAATCGATTCCGGAGAACAGACCATTGTAGGAACCAATAAGTATCGTCTGGAAAAAGAAGACCCGATCGATATTCTGGAAGTTGACAATACTGCCGTACGCCAGGAACAGATTGAAAACCTGCGCCGTTTGAAAGAAGGACGAAACCAAGACGAAGTCGACAAGGCTTTGGATGCCATTACCGAATGTGTCAAGACAGGTAAGGGCAACCTGCTCGAACTGGCAGTGGAGGCCGCACGGGTACGTGCAACCTTGGGAGAAATTTCAGACGCCTGCGAAAAAATCGTAGGACGTTATAAAGCAATAATCAGAACTATTTCAGGCGTGTATTCATCAGAAAGTAAAAAAGATTCCGATTTTGCAAGAGCTTGCAAATTAACAGAAGAGTTCGCTAAGCGAGAAGGACGTCGTCCGCGTGTCATGATTGCCAAAATGGGGCAAGACGGACACGATCGAGGAGCAAAAGTTGTAGCTACCGGTTATGCCGATTGTGGCTTTGATGTAGATATGGGACCGTTGTTCCAAACTCCGGAAGAAGCAGCACGTGAAGCTGTAGAAAATGATGTCAATGCAGTCGGAGTTTCTTCATTGGCTGCAGGGCACAAGACTTTAGTTCCACAAATCATTGCAGAACTCAAAAAACTAGGACGGGAGGACATTATGGTATTTGCAGGTGGTGTCATTCCGGCTCAAGACTACGACTTTCTATATAAGGCAGGTGTAGTGGCCATTTTTGGCCCGGGTACATCGGTTGCGAGATCTGCCTGCCAGATAATGGAAATGTTACTTGAAACAGAAGAATAATCCTTTAGAGGAGGCCAATACGTCCAGACAATCAATCCGTTTTTTCGGATTATTGTCTGGACGTTCCTTTGTCAACCCTAAAGACTAACAAACAAATCATTGAAAATGAAAAAACTAATATCTCTATTATTGGCTTTTATTCTTTACCAAGGAGTTATAACTGCCCAAAACGATGTGAAATCCGTAATTGACAGTCTGAAAAACGAATTATCCATTGCATTGGAACAGAATGCATCAAAAGACCGTTTAGCTGAACTCTACCAGACATTAGATGCATATTACAACAATATAGATAATGACTCTTCCCGTTATTATGTAGAAAAAGGATTAGCCTTATTTGAAAAACCGGACTTTAAAAACCCGGCATATCTCTATCTATATTATGATTTGGGAAACTGTGATTTCATCGATGGCAAATGGAATAAAGCCTTGTCAATCTTCAAAGAAACATTACACTACGCAAAACAATATCAAGCAGACGATGCCGATCTACTGATAGGTATTTATCTATCAATGGGGGTGACCTACCGCCGTATGGAAATGAATGATTCGGCCATTTATATCTACAAGAAAGGAATTGAAGCAACTGAAAAAGTACAAGATAAAAGTCTGACAGCCACTCTTTATTATAACATCGGGGTACTCCACCATGCCAACAAACAATTTAAGGAAGCCGTTGACGCCGCAGATATGGCTATGAAATATGCCATAGAATCGGATGATATTACTGCCCAGATAGCTGTTTATTCACTAAAGGGGGGAGCATTATCTATGCTGAAAGATTATAAAGGTGCAGTGGAAGCTCTGGAACAAGGAATCAAACTCGGCGAAAAGGTCGAATCCCCCTATCTCATCATGAAGTCACTGCCTGCTCTTATTTCTACTTTACAATATATTGATTCCAAAGATTCAGTCCGCCACTATCTAGCTTACGGAGAAGAAATCATAAATAAACTGCCTGAACAAGGTTTAGGTAAAGTGGCATTTTATGAAGTTCAAGGTAAATCTTATTATTACTTAGGCGAATATCAGAAAAGTTTGGAGGCTTGCAAGAAACTAGAGGCCTACAAAGGTCAGACTTCGAGCTATGAACTAAATTATACAATGGCGCAAGACTATGCAAAGCTGAACAATTATCCTCAAGCATTCAAGCATTTAAATAAAGCTTATATTGAACTCGATTCAATCAAAACGATTGAATCGGACAAAGAGATTGCCAGTCTGTATGCAAAACTGAGACTGCATGAAAACCAATTGAAAATCGTACAATTAGAAGCAGATAAAGCACGCCAGAAAGAAAGCCAATTGATATATACTATCATATATAGTTCGGTCATCCTCATTCTGGTTCTGATTATCGCTTTCATGCAGTACAAACGTAAGATGCAAAAGAAAGAAACTGCACTCATTGCTGCAAGGAAATATATAGACGGATTGGAATCAGAACGTAAACGTTTGGCAAAAGACCTGCATGACGGAATCTGCAACGATCTGTTGGGCATTATACTTCATGTAAGTGGACATGATGCCAATGATGAAACAAAGACACATACTGTAGGGTTGCTGGAAACCATACGAACCAACGTCCGTGCTATATCCCACGAACTGATGCCACCTAGTTTCCAATTTGCCAACATTGATGAGATGTTTGATAATTACCTGAATTCCATGCAGAAATTATCAAAAGTTACAATTTCTTATCATGCTGAAACCGACTCAAAATGGGAAGACATTTCAGAGAACATCGGATATGAGCTATATCGTATCGTTCAAGAATGCATCAGCAATACTTTAAAACATTCGCAAGCGACTGAAATCAAAATAAAACTTGAATACAAAAACAAACAGGTACATCTTGACTATAGATTCAACGCTTTATGGGAAACCCAAGACAACCCTACCAACGGAATCGGAATGCGTACTTTGGAAGATCGTCTGAAAACTATTAATGGAAAAGCAGAAATCCATAAGGACAAAAATGTTAGCGGTATAGAGATTTTTATAAACAACGAAAAGTAAAATCACGGTTTTCGGTGAAAACAGTTTCATTGAATATAGTTTCCTTTGTTAATAATAATTTAACCAAGAACTATGAACGAGGGGAAAAGTAATATATTGTTGGTAGACGACCATGCCCTAATCCTACAGGGAATGAAACACCTCATCCAACAGATGCCAGAGATTGGTAATGTATCAACAGCCTCTACAGGAAAAGAAGCTGTACACATTATCAACTCACAACCGTTTGACCTGTATATGCTTGATTTGGAGTTACCGGATATGACAGGTTTCGAGCTCATTGAAGTGATACGTGAAAAAAAAACTCAAGCACGTATCTTGATAAGTACCATGCATGAGGAGATATGGACAATAAAGAGACTAATACAAAATAATATTGATGGAGCTGTTCTAAAATCTACCGATACTTTTGAATTAAAACTGGCAATACAAAAAATTATGGGTGGAGAAACCTATTTTTGCAGACGTTTCGAACGTATTTTACAACGAAGCAACAATAGTAAAGTCGAATCATCAGTAAAAGATCGACTTACCCAAAGGGAGATAGAAGTTCTTAAAGCTATAGCTCAAGGGTTGAATACCCGTGAAATCGCTGAGTTTTTTCATGTATCAAGTAATACCATTGAGTCACACCGAAAAAATCTGATGATTAAACTCGAAGCAAAAAATGCTGTTGATTTGGTATTGAAAGCCATTAACTATGGCATTATATCCATAGACAACAAACTATAAGATCTCTCATCTGTTTACATTGATATATTGAAGAGTAAAATGGCGGAGAACCAATAGTGATTATTGGATAATCCGCCACTTTTGCTTCTATCGGAATGATATTCTAAATAAAGAACTTAAATACAAAAATGACCGACAGAATATACATAGCAGGTGTCAGTTTATTAAACTTGCCACAGAGTAAGTTAATCAACACATAGCTGATCAACCCCAATACGATACCGTCGGATATACTATACGCCAACGGCATGAAGATGATACAGATAAATGCCGGAATAGCCTCAGAATAATCATTAAGCTCCACCTTCTTTATAGATGACATCATCATCAAACCTACCAATATCAGAACCGGAGCCGTTGCCGAACCTGGAACCGCCAGAAAAAAAGGAGCAAAAAATAAAGCCAACAAGAAGCAAATGGCGGTCACAAAGGAAGTAAGTCCACTGCGTCCACCTTCACCTACTCCAGAAGCACTCTCAACGAAGGTAGTTATAGTACTTGTACCCAGACATGCCCCTGCTGTAGTTCCAATGGCATCAACAAGAAATGCCTGTTTCAGATGAGGGATACGTCCATTCTTGTCTACCATACCTGCCTTAGTGGAAACTCCCACCAAAGTACCTATGGTATCAAACATATCTACAAAAAGGAAAGTAAATACAACTATCACCATTTCTTTCGTAAGAATGTTATGCCATTCGAACTTAAATAAGATAGGTTCGATGCTTGGAGGTGCACTCAGAATCCCATCAATATGAGTCAGTCCCATTGGAATTCCGATAATGGTTGTAGCTAAAATCCCCAAAAGAAGGGCTCCGCGCACACGCTTTATCAACAGAATGGAAGTGATAAGCAACCCTATCATACCCAATAATGCCGAACCTGAAGTAACATCACCCAAGCTGATGAGCGTAGCATCATTGTTCACGATAATCCCTGCATTCTGCAAACCAAGAAAAGCGATAAAAAGACCGATACCGGCACTAATGGCATTTTTCAAGGTTATAGGCAATGCGTTGACAATCTTTTCGCGCAGGTTTGTGACAGTAAGTAGGATGAAGATTATCCCTTCGATTAATACTGCAGTTAAAGCAAACTGCCATGTATAACCTAAAGTGAGACAAACTGTATAGGCAAAGAATGCATTCAACCCCATCCCAGGAGCCAAAGCAAAAGGTAATTTGGCATAAAGAGCCATCAATAGGGTAGCAAAGGCCGATGCTATCACGGTAGTAGTAAATAATGCGCCTTTATCCATACCCGTTGCACTCAATATATTCGGATTTACTGCCAGAATATAGGCCATAGTCAGAAATGTCGTAATTCCTGCCAAAATTTCTGTCCGGATACGTGTTGACTTACGATCAAAACCAAATAATTTTTCCAACATAATATCTTATTGTAAAAATTTAGAAACTCCACTTCATTGCGAGTGTAGGAATAAAATAGAAGCCATCGCGGGTAGCAAAGTTAGTACTGATCTCCCATTCGGTTCCAACACTCAGGTTAAAGTCATTATCCACCTTTGGGAATTTGTTCAAATTCAACCACAACTGAGGTTCGGTAATAAAGATAAAATCATGATTATTACCTTCTACATCCGTATGTTTCTCTCTCCAGAAATCGGCAAAACCACTAAAAGTAAGACGTTGCTTCCAGAAGTTGACAGTCCAAGTTGCAGTCAACTGGAAATTATTCGGCTTTTCATTCTTCTCGATGTATTTGTACAATGCACTGAACGTAAATACACGATTGAAATCCGCACTGTTCCACGAGTAGGTAGCACCTGCCAGATAAGCATTATTAATGTAGTTCAATCCACCGTTGTATTCTACATGAGCCGAAATAGGAGCTTTCCAGAAACGTAGTTCACGACTGATTTCCCAATAGGCGGAAGCCACACCTTTGTCGGCATAATCCATATCAACGAAGAAATAGGTACTACCCCATTTGTCGGGCTTGAACATTTCCACAGTTGTCGTAAATTTCGGGCGCTCATCAAGCTCATTGTACATTGCACTACCGAAATCATAATGTAACTGAATATTCTGCGCAAAAGCAGTAGCTACCATGCTGCAGATGAAGACGAATAAAAGAACTAGTTTTTTCATGTCTCTTTTTTAACTTCTGTTTAGTCAGTGTTTAAATTATGTTGCAAATTTAAGAAAAATATGCATAAAGGACTAAAAAAGAAACCATTTTCCCTTAGGAACAAAGATAGCCCTTATACTCCGGATTAATCAGTTTATTTAATACATCAAGGGAATTCATGCCCGACCGGAACGATATACACGAACACACATAATAAATATAACAATGAATACCAGCACCAATGATAAACTGAATCCCATCCATGCCCAGCTATCATCTATACCTAATTCAGCACAACGCAAAGCAAAGGCGGTGAAATAAAACACCCCCAATAAGCAAAGCAACATCCAGCGGCAAAAATGACACTTCCAATAATTCTGTACTACAGCCCGTTCCTTCCGGATTATAATCGGAAGATTGATGAATTTAGGATTACGTGCAGTAAAGAAACAGCAGAGCCATAATAGTATTCCTAAACCTCCTTGAATAAGGTAAATAAACTTGTCCCCCCAATCACGAGGCTCACCGTTGGCATAAAAACCTGTAGGAACCATGTTATCGGAAGTACAATAAAAAAACACCGACAGCCCGACCAGAACAATGACCATTATAATACCTATAACATCCAAAATACGGTCAATCATCCTGTAAGGAAGTTCACTACCACTCTGATTCAATGAAAAAAATTTTATCATAACAAATTCTACCATTAAAGTTTTCCCGATTCATCATCCGAAACCGGTTTCTGTTTCTTCGGTTTCTTTAAGCGTCCGCTCTTTTTCAAAGCTTCCGCAATGATCCATTGCAGCTGACCGTTCGTCGAACGAAACTCGTCGGCCGCCCATGCCTCGATTGCATCCATCATTTCTGCATCAATACGAAGCACAAAACTTTTTGTCGTTTCTTTCTTTGCCATTCAGTTTTTCAAAATCCAATCAGCAACATCTTCTATCACACTTTGAGAAACCCGTGCCGGATGATTGTATTCCATTGGAGTGGATTTTCCCTCCCCTTCCATGAAACAATGGTTCAACGGCGGATACGATTTGAATGTCGCATTCGGCTTTCCAAACAATCCCAGTTTCCACATCGCAAAATCCTGCATGGTTACCTGATAATCCCTTTCACCTTGCAGAAACAACATAGGAAGTGTCAGACCATAAGCCGTCATGACCGGTTCATAACTCTGCAACCATTTCCAATAAGCCTGAGGAGCCATTTTTTTCGATTGCTCAATTTGCTGGCGAATTTGTTCTTCTGTAACTCCCCCTTCCAAAGAGGCAATATAACGTATCTGCTCCTCCATCACTTTATCCAAAGGACGGCAGGAAGCTGCTAACATAATGACCCCTTTCAGGCAATCGGCTTCTTTGGCTATCTGTGGAGCCAACAGGCCACCCAAACTATGACCGGCCACAAAAACACGTTTGGTATCAACCTCTTTTATATTACCAGCCAACCGGATAGCCGAAAGCACATCGTCAATAACCTCTTCCTTAGGGGTGATCTCCATTCCTTTCGGTACCGACTTATCCTTATATATATAAGTACGTTTGTCAAACCGCAGCACAGCTATTCCTTTTTCAGCCAAGCCCCAAGCCAAATCACGATACACCTTGTTCGGTCCGATACTACCATCACGATCGTGCGGTCCGGAACCTTGCACAAGAATAACCAAAGGCAGATTATTTCCATCTCGAGGAAAAGTCAGCGTTGCCGGCAGATGATATTCTCCGGTAACAACTTCCATCGCACGTTCCTCCAGACGGACCGAATCGAACACTGCCTCAACCGGCTTCACAGCTGCCGGTACCGGAACAAATCGCAACTTATTCACCTGTCCGTCGGCATCAAATGAAACCACGAAACGTAAAGGCATTCTCTTGAAATTAATGTCTTTATAATAGAGGATTATGCCCTGCACTGCATCCTGCATCCATTCACCTTCCGAATCTACCTCTCCTACCTGTTGGACAAGCTGTTGCCACATACCTTCCAACTGCGACTTCTGTATCATCTTACGCGTATTGAAGTCAAGATGAGCATAAACGCTGTCGGTCTGGTTCTGTTTTACCCATTCCAACAGCTTTACAGCCCGTTCTCTATTAGTCTGCGCCATAACGCACAAACTGCAACAGAGAAAAAATCCGATTAAAACCAAAACCTTTTTCATCTCAAGTTTCTATCTTTAACCAACAATCAATGATTCAATGTACCTGAATTGATGACAGGTTGAGCCGGCTCATCAGCGCAAAGCACAACCAACAGGTTGCTCACCATTGCCGCCTTCTTTTCCTCATCCAAATCAACAATTTCATCCGAATCCAAACGATCGAGCGCCATCTTCACCATCGAAACGGCACCTTCTACAATCTTTTCACGGGCACTGATAATGGCACTCGCCTGCTGACGACGCAACATCACTGCAGCAATCTCCGGAGCGTATGCGAGATAATTGATACGTGCCTCAATCACCTCCATCCCCGCCATATCCAGACGTTCGTTCAGCTTTTGCACCAGTTGTTCGTTCACTTCATCACCCCCGTTACGCAAAGTCAGTTCCTCTTCACCGCCTTCGTTGTTATCATAAGCATACAATCCGGCAACCTGACGGAGAGCGGCATCACTTTGTACCCTCACGAAATCTTCGAAAGCCTTCATCCGTCCGGCTAAGGAAGCGCCCACCTCATTCGGTTTGCTCGCCATAGTCTGCGAATCAATCTCAAACAAAGCCTTATATGTATCCTTCAGTTTCCACACCAGCACGAGACCAATCAGGATAGGATTACCCACCTTATCGTTTACCTTGATAGGATCGACATTCAGGTTACGCGCACGTAAGGATACCTTTTTGGCAGTCATAAACGGATGCACCCAAAAGATACCGGTTTTGCTGAATGTCCCCTTATAAGTACCGAAAAACACCATAGCACGCGCTTCGTTCGGCTCGAGTTGGATAATTCCCGGCCAAAGGAAAAAAGTCAACACCAAGCCAACAGCTCCCAATACATAAGCTGCAACGCCCAAATATTCCTCAAGGAAGAAGCAAGAAACAGACAATGCAGTTATGGCAAGAATTATGAATATCATCACAAATCCATTGATTACCATACTCTTAAAAGCAAATTCACGGTTTTCCATATATTTATATTTTGATATTATTTTGATATCACAAATATATAAAACACTCATTTTGTCATGACAGCCATTTATATGTTATGCAACATAATATGCCAAAAAGTCCGCTTTTTTGTTGCAATCTTGTCATATATCCTAAGATTATCTTGATTTAAGTCAATAAAACGATGGAAAGAGCAATTTTTATGCTATAAAACATATTTTATATCAAAAAAGGCCGTATCTTTGCAGTGTAATTAAAGAACAACACAAAACTAGATTTAATTAAACTATTAAATATAAAGTTAGTTTTTTAAGGTAAAGTTTTTAAGGATAATGCAGGCCGGCCGTGAGGTCCGCCAATGAAGATTAAAAAAGATTGTTTAAATTAAGGTTTTTAAGTTTTTAGGTATTAAAGTTTTCAGGTATTATTGTTTAACTTAAAGAAGAAAGGATAACATTATGAAAAAGGTAAAAAGAATTTTCCACAAAATCGTAAATGCAGATCCTATGATCTGGGGTTACGTAATGCTGAATGACAAACTCAGCAAGTAAATTGCAAATAACAGCCGGAGGCTATAAGCAACTGGCTTTCATGTGAATCTGATAAACGCCGAAAGGCAGTAATATATTAAGGAGCTATGTCTGAACGACATAGCTCCTTTTTTTGTATCTGTTTCCAATAAACGGGCAATAAAGACGCCCGACCGTTTGAAACGGCCGGGCGTCAAGATTTATGTCTCTAAAAATTAAACTTCACTATCGGACATTACTTTGCCAATCCCATCGTACGGCTAAGCTCTCCAACCTCCTTAAGAGTCTTTTGAACTACAGGCTCTCCATTCAAGGTCTTAGTCTTGATCATAGGAAGCTTACCATCTTTGGTAAACGGCAGATTAGTTCTAACCAAACGATTACCATAATGCATCGGACGCTGAGCCGATGAAGCTCTCGATTTAGGTGATGCATAAGAAGCCGATGCAGTTTCGGTCCATCCTTTTGTCAAAGTAATCGGCGACAAGGTATAAGCTGAGAAATTCACGAAACCTGTGGAAACGTCGGCCGGAGAAGGATAACACATCGTACCATCCACTTCTACTCCATCAATAACAATGGTCTGTTTATCTTCCGAAACGGTAACAGGGAAACTACCCATATGGTAGTTATTGAAATTCACTGCATTATATCCCAACAGATAGAATTGGTAATAGCTCCAAGAAACCAACGGAGCGATCTTATCTCTATCGCTAACCAGTTCAACCTTATCTTTTCCATTTTCCTGACTGATTTCGAGGAAGAATTTCGGACCATAATCGTAGAACAATTCATCTGTATCGTAAGCCGAATAATTCACATCACAGAACAAATCCCAAGGACTCATGTATTCACCGGCAAGTCCGAATCCCAAACCAACCATACGGTTCTGGCCTCTATATTTGTCAGCATATTTCTTTGCCGAAGTCTTATAATCTTTAAACAGGTCGGAAATCATAGTCTTCGCATAGTCGGTAGCTTCCGCTTCCTGCGAACCATTGGCTACAGCCTGTTGTTTGAAATAATCGAACATAGCATCGTAAGACGACTTATCCATATCACTGACAGAAGCCGGTCCCTGTTCCGGTTCTCCTGCAATAGTCACCTTGAATGTATATGTATCCGTTGTCATATTTCCGGAATAATCATACCATGAAGCCTGGCAAGTTGCAGTCCAGTCGCCCACCAAATCAGAGAACAATGCAGATTCGACACGTGGTTTATCCTGTTCAGGCAATGACATAGCCTTGGCAGAGAACACTTTCATCTTTTCATCCACATTATAAGATGCAACTACCAACATGGATTCAGAATCTTCCCAAGAAGAGAAATACATATCATAACCTTGGTCACTGTTGATTGCAGAGAGTACTTCCGGATCTGTAATATCGACTCCATAAAATTCGAGCAACATTTCTTCCGTGAATCCAGTATTCATCATCGGCACCCATTCTTTTGTATAATCTACCAAGTAACGGATGTATGAACAATCCTTGTTAGGAGCCTTGATATTAAACCAAACTTTCCAAGGGCTCTTGTCGGGATCTTCTTTTGCCGTTACCAAAAGTTCTGAAGCCGGCTTTGTTGAAGCAGTCGGCGAGAACTCATAAGCCTGGATACTCTGTATACTATAATCTTCGTTGTATGTACCGACGATATACAATTTATAGTTCTTTCCGACTTCAAGCGGGAAATAAGCCGGATCGGTCTGGATATCCTGGTAACCGGTCATCATATCGGAATGGGTCAGTAAATAATTTGCAACACCTTTTTCTGTCACCCATCCTTTAATCATTTCATAGTCCTCGTCCGTCATCGGAACAACAACATACGATACGACATCATCTGATGGTTTGATAGTAAACACAGCTCTACGCTCGGTCATCTTCTTGACATCAACCTCAATCTGGGAATCGACCATCGTTACACCACCATAGAGATAGTGTTTTGCATAGAATCCATTGAACGTAATGTATTCGTCGGTACAAGTTTCCGTATAATCACCGACAGAAGGAGCTTCTGTTGCACGGGTTGACTTCGTCGCTGAATAGCCAGAACCCCAATTGTCTTCATCCCATTCCGGATAATGTTCCTCAAACAAGATATTTCCATCGGCATCACATTCAGCGATCAGGATGACATAAGCACATCCCGGCAATACCTGTACAGTCCGTTCGGGATCATCGGTAATGGATTTGCCATTTTCCATATTAATGGTACGCGGTCCTTTAAATACATCTCCATATTTCAATACTGTAATATCAGTCCACATGAACTGATCCTTACCTACCTCATAGTTATCAAGTCTACGGAAAGCGAATCTCCAGTATTTATCCTGAGGCACCTCGATATGCACCTTCAAACTATACGGATTGGTTTCAATAACGGTAATTTTTCTTGTATATGCAGGAGTGGTGATAACCTGTGATTCCAGAAGGAATTTATCATTCTGTTTCAATGCAAAATAAACGGTATAGGTAGTATTTCCTTCCAGACCATAAACCGTTATCTTATTTTCGCCATCAGTTACCGGCATCATCTGATTGTTGTCCTGTGCCTCCGCAAAGATTACAGCGGGATCAATAGTTTCGGAGCTTTCACCCTGAACAACTTTATAAGCTACTGCCTGAATACCGGAAGTAGTCAATTTGAATGTAGCCGAAGTAGCGTAAACCTCACTAGTCGCATCAGTCGTTTCCTGTGTTATGACTACAGGAGCGACCTCATTGTCATCCTTACAACTCCACAATACCCCTGCCATGAATATCATAACCCAAAGGAGTAAAAATTGTCTTCTCATTCTCATCTTTGAACAGTTTGTATGAATTAATAATTAGGGTGTCCAGTTTAACGTTCCCAATTTAGCCTACATTTTTAAGCTGTTTGGTACGTTCTGTAACCCAGTTT
>CALUKX010000017.1 GCA_944321335.1 uncultured Phocaeicola sp.
GATAAGGCAAGAACAACCTTTAAGAACAGCGTATGCAACTAACTGTATTTCAGTATAGGAAAATAAGCATAACGCTTATTTATCTATCTTTTTATGTAACGATTGTTTGTTTATTTCATTGGCATTTAGTATTTGTTGTACTCAAAGATAATTTTTTTATTGATAAATTCGTTCAAATCAACAATAAAAATTATTAATTGTTGTCTTACGGATTTCCTGCCGTAGCCTTCAGCGATTCCTTGCACAATCCGTTCAACCCGCATTGCTCGCATTTCGGTTTGCGTGCCACACAGATATAACGTCCGTGAAGGATCAGCCAATGATGAGCCGTCGGAACAATCTCTTTCGGGATATATTTCATCAGATATTTTTCGGTGGCATAAGGAGTGGTGCAGCTCATCGGTACAAGTCCGATACGATGGCTGACGCGGAACACGTGGGTATCTACAGCCATTGCTGCCTTATTGAAAACTACACTCTGAATCACGTTGGCCGTCTTTCTTCCTACACCCGGCAATTTTACTAGATCTTCCAGATTGTCGGGAACTTCACTATTGAAATCCTTCACCAGCATCTGTGCCATACCCACCAGATGTTTCGCCTTGTTGTTCGGATAACTCACGCTGCGGATATACTCGTAGATTACTTCCGGCGTGGTGGCCGCCATTGCTTCCGGTGTAGGGAAGTCGCGGTAAAGCGGAGGGGTAATCATATTCACCCGCTTGTCGGTGCATTGGGCACTCAGAATCACAGCTATCAACAGTTCGAACGGATTGTTGTAGTGAAGTTCGGTTTCGGCTACAGGCATCGCATGCTGGAAGTAGTCGATTACTTTATTGTAAAGTTCCTGTTTTCTCATCGGTTTATGAGGTTTAATACCATTTCTTATGTTTGAAGTAATAATATACGGCTACTGCAAGGATAATCATCAGTATCCAGGCACAAAGATAACCATATTTCCAACTCAGTTCGGGCATGTGCTGGAAATTCATTCCCCAAATTCCTGCAAGGAAGGTCAGCGGAATGAAGATGGTGGAAACCATAGTGAGTTGCTTCATGATATTGTTCATGCGGCGGTCGTTGTTCGACAGATAGAGATCGACCAATGCGGTAATCATATCGCGGCAGCTTTCCAAGGTCTGTAAAGCGAACTGCAGATGGTCGTTCACGTCGTTGAAGAAAGGTCGGTTGGCCTTGTGAAGCAGATTGTTTTCCGCCCGGAAAAGCTTGCCGAACTGCTCTTTCAGCGGAAGGATGTTCTTCCGGATGAGCCGGTAATTCCGCCGGTAAGCCTGTATATCGTCGATGCCGGGATCGTCATCGGGGTCGGGTGAAAGGAAACGTTCTTCCATATCTTCCAGCTCGTCTTCCATTGTCGAAAGGATGGATGTGAAATTGGCCATCGAGCTGTTCAGTATCACACTTAGCAGATAATCGGTCTGTCGGTTTCTGATTTTCAATACGTTGTTATCGATTGCCGAATGTATATCGTTGAAGATATCGGTTTCCTGTTCGGTGAAGGTAATGAGAAAATTTTCGCCTTCGATGATACAAAGTTGCTGAGGCTCATAATCCTGTTCCGCATTTCGTGTAAAAAGTTTCAGGATTACCACGTTATAGCTCTCGTGTTCTTCAATCTTTGTCAGGTGATTCGAGTTGAGAATATCCTGGGTAGTCAGAAAATCGATGTTGAAACGTTCGCAGACCTGTCGCACCGAAGCGGCGTTCTGCAATCCGTGTACCTGAAGCCAGTTGATGCAGTCGTTCCGCAACGATTGGTCCAGCTCTTCGATGGTATCGGCTTTATATCTGGATACATCGTTTGCATTATAACAACAAAGATGCAGATGTGTGGGTGTCCGACTGGCTCCGTTGTAGTTCAACTGTTCGCTAAGAAGATTGTTTTTCGTCATAATTCTGAAACCCTTTATGGTATCACAAAAATAGTTGATTCCAAGAGAATAGGCAAAAGATTGTGAAGCTTTCTGATGCCGTGACAATATCCTTCGGCTGAAGTCCCTTGAAACATAAGCGTGTTTTAACCGTCCTCGGTACGGAAGACGGTCGTCCTCGGTACGGAAGACGATCGTCCATGGTACGGTGGACGGTTTATGTGTCAATTTTCATCAAAAACTGGAGAAGGCTTCATAAAAACATCGTTTTCAGGGGTATTTTCAAAACCCCTGTTTTTGCTGATTATCAACGGGTTTGCGTGAAGGGACATGAAGGGAAAAACAACGTGGTGAAGCGTTCTGAAGGGGGTGGGTTCACGCAAATACGTTGTAACACAATTCGTTAGAAAGCCATGATCGGAATTTCGGATTTTTCTTCGTTCATGTAGAAGGTGATTGAACAATTGTGAGTCGTTGCATCTGTTATCTTGTTCAGATGTTCTTTTAAACCACTGTTTGGTATTAATCAAATAGAATTTCTTTATGTCGAAAATAAATTTCTTTCAGTTTTTGCGTTATGAAAGGTAGAAATATCATTCATAATATTGAACCATGAAAACAGAAGAAATAATGGCTTTGTTTCATCAATTCGAAAGCATAGCCAATGAGTATCAAGGGATAGAATGTTGGAGTGCGAGGGAATTGTCGAAATTGCTTGGATATACCCAATGGAGAAACTTCGAGAATATCATCGATAAGGCTAAGGAAGCATGTGAAAATGCAGGGCAGGAAGTTGGTTATCATTTTGCTGACGTCAGCAAAATGATAGAATTGGCTAAAGGAGCACAGCGGAATGTTAATGATTATCTTTTGACACGCTATGCCTGTTATCTTGTAGCTCAGAACGGAGATCCCCGTAAACCTCAGATTGCTTTTGCGCAAAACTATTTTGCTGTACAGACCCGGCGTGCAGAGCTTGTCCAGCAACGGATTCTGAATTATGAGCGTGTGCAGGCAAGAAGTAAGCTTGCCGATACGGAAAAACGTTTGTCTGGTATCCTATACGAAAGGGGGATAGACAGCAAAGGGTTTGCACTCATCCGTTCGAAAGGCGACAAGGCATTGTTTCGTCTGGATACAGCCATGTTGAAACGTAAGTTGGGTATGCCTGGTTCCCGGTCATTGGCAGATTTTCTGCCTACCATAAGCATTAAAGCGAAAGATTTTGCGGCAGAAATGACATCAGTCAATGTGCAGCAGAAAGATTTGTATGGGCCGGTTGTTATTGGAGAAGAACATGTGGATAATAATACAGCTGTCAGAAATATGCTTTTGCAACGTGGCATTGTTCCTGAACTGCTTCCTGCAGGAGAAGATATAAAGAAAGTGGAACGGAGGCTAAGGACTGAAGAGAAATCAATAACAAAAGACTCTAAAAAAGAAGGGGTTGCCCGAAAATAGATACTATGGCTATTTTTACAAGGGAAATTGAAAATAATGTATGCCAACGGATAATAATATGAGTTATTGGCGTTTATAGGATAAAAACAGTTCGTAATCATTATTATAGTTATATTATGGAAAAGGAGATGCAGATTATTGGAATGAAGGAAGTGGAATCACGGATAATTGAAGTTCGTGGACAAAAAGTTTTGTTGGATGCCGATGTAGCTGCTCTTTATGGAGTAGAGACAAAACGTGTCAATGAAGCGGTAAGAAGAAATCCTGAAAAGTTCCCGAATGATTTTTGTTTTCAGTTGCAAGTGTCTGAAACTCAGGATGTGGTCGCAATTTGCGACCGGTTTAAACCGTTGTTGAAATCTTCAGTAGAACCGAAAGCATTTACAGAAGAAGGGCTTTATATGATGGCTACGGTTTTGAAGAGTCCGCGTGCAACAGCTACTACGATTGCCATTATCCGGACTTTCAAAAAATTAAGAGATTTGACCCGTAATTTGTCTGATGTCTCTGAGGTATTGGATATAGAAAAGAAGAAAAGGCTTCTTCAGCATACAGGTGAACTGTTATCTGATATATTGACGGGTGACACCGAAACTACAGAAACAGAATCTTCTGTCGAATTGAATCTGATGGCTGTGAAGTTCAAACATGTAGTGAAGAAAACTAGAAGTGTAAAACCGAAAAAAAACAGATAATGATAAAGCGGCTTTTTTTAATATAAGTCGTTTGCTAGATAATATACATGGATTTAAGGCTCGGGTATAATCTATAAGATAGGTTGAATTCGCCATAATTAAGTACTGACAAAAAGCTTAAACGGTGAAGTCCATTGCATAATCCAATAATTATTCGTACCTTTGCACCCGAATTTTAAAAAGAGAACTATAACATGTGATGCCGTGAATAACGGCCGTGTATTCTAGAACACCACGTAAAAAACAGGAGCGATGAAAAAAGAAAATCTCGTATCAGTACCTTTTATGGTTTTGGGTATTGTGTTTTGTATCTGCCTTGTGGCAGCTAATCTTTTAGAAACCAAAGTTGTCCAATTGGGTCCGATTGCCGTTACTGCCGGACTGATTGTTTTCCCTGTATCTTACATTATTAACGACTGTATTGCCGAAGTTTGGGGCTTCAAGAAGGCGCGTCTCATTATCTGGATGGGATTTCTGATGAACTTCTTTGTGGTTGCCTTGGGGCAGATCACTATTGCTATTCCTGCCGCTCCTTTCTGGGAGGGGGAAGAGGCTTTCGATTTTGTCTTCGGTATGGCTCCTCGAATTGCCGCTGCCAGTCTGTTGGCTTTCTTGGTCGGCTCATTCCTGAATGCTTATGTCATGAGTAGGATGAAGGTAGCTTCGCAAGGCCGTCATTTTTCAGCACGTGCCATCTTGTCGACTTTGGCCGGCGAAAGTGCCGATTCCATTATCTTTTTCCCGTTGGCTTTCGGGGGATTGATGCCGGTAGAGGAACTTGGAAAGATGATGTTGGTGCAGGTTGTCTTGAAAACCGCTTACGAAATCATTATTCTTCCGGTGACTATCCGTGTGGTAAACTACATCAAGCGTGTGGACGATTGTGATGTTTACGATGAACATATTTCTTATAACATATTGAAAATTAAAGAAATCTAAATATGATAAATCAAGCTGCACTTGTGGTTTTCAGTGGCGGACAGGATTCTACCACTTGCCTTTTCTGGGCGAAAAAACATTTTAAGGAGGTTTATGCCTTGAGTTTTGTTTATGGTCAGAAACACGTGAAAGAGGTGGAACTGGCTCGTGAAATCGCACGAAAGGCGGATGTCCATTTCGATGTGATGGATGTGTCGTTTATCGGGCAGTTGGGCAAGAACTCGCTTACGGACACTTCTATCCAGATGGACCAGGAGAAGCCTGCCGATTCGTTCCCGAATACGTTCGTGCCGGGACGAAACTTGTTTTTCTTGAGTATCGCAGCTGTCTATGCTCGTGAAAGAGGTATCTTCCACATGGTTACAGGTGTTTCGCAGACCGATTTCAGCGGTTATCCCGATTGCCGTGATTCGTTCATCAAGTCGCTGAACGTGACTTTGAACCTGGCTATGGACGAGCAGTTCGTAATTCATACTCCGCTGATGTGGATTGACAAAGCTGAAACTTGGGCACTTGCCGATGAACTCGGTGTATTGGATATTGTGCGTCATGATACTTTGACTTGCTACAACGGGGTACAAGGTGACGGATGCGGCCATTGTCCGGCTTGCAAGCTTCGTCGTGAAGGTTTGGAAAAGTATCTCGCTTCGAAAGAAGAAGTCCGCAAGTCGATGGAAGCTGCAGATATCGAATAATGTATGATTTGAAAAGAAACGAACAACAAGTAATATGGAAAGAAAAGATGAATTGACAATCTTGGGTAAGACTACAGCCTACAAGCAGGATTATGCTCCGGAAGTGTTGGAGGCTTTTGTCAACAAGCACCCGGAGAATGATTATTGGGTACGTTTCAACTGCCCCGAGTTTACGAGCCTTTGTCCGATTACCGGTCAGCCTGACTTTGCCGAAATCCGTATCAGCTATTTGCCGGATATCAAGATGGTGGAAAGCAAAAGCTTGAAATTATACTTGTTCAGTTTCCGTAATCACGGTGATTTCCATGAAGATTGCGTGAATATCATCATGAAGGATTTGATTAAGCTGATGGACCCGAAGTACATTGAGGTGACAGGTATCTTCACTCCACGTGGCGGTATCTCCATCTATCCGTATTGTAATTACGGTCGTCCGGGAACAAAGTATGAAGAACTGGCGGAATACCGTATGCGTAACCACGACCTTTAATCCCGAAATTTGATATAAGCTATAAATACCGAAGCCCTCGAAGTGATCTCACTTTCGGGGGCTTCTTCTGTATATGAATCTCTTGTATTCCTTATGATAGTTCCAGGCCGAATGTCTTCTTCAGCTCCA
This sequence comes from uncultured Phocaeicola sp., assembly GCA_944321335.1. Classification (GTDB taxonomy): domain Bacteria; phylum Bacteroidota; class Bacteroidia; order Bacteroidales; family Bacteroidaceae; genus Phocaeicola. The sequence goes on from CALUKX010000017.1 coordinate 6,302, forward strand.
GCAGATCGGGATTCTTCTTGCTCATCATCTGGAATCGTTCAACATGGCTATAGGCTCGGACATTTTCATTGTTTTCACTTACCCGTACCGTCATCTTGATTTTGCGGTTATGCAGTTGTTTACGCAGATGAGCTTCAATGTGGGGAGCCAAAGTCTGCATGTATTTCTGTACCATTCCATTATCGACTACAGCTTCGAAAGTTTGCTTGTCATCGAGCAGATGGGGTTGGATATTCATCATACGTGCCGCATTGGCGCTCTCTTCTTTGGGCAGGTTGGATGCAAATTCGCGCCAATAATAGTTCAGGTCCTTTTCATTGAAGATGTAATCTTCGTAATCATCGACAGTCGAAGTCGGTTGGGTGGTTGCCTGAACCGGTTGGTTCTGTTGGGGTGCATTCGTTTGTTGTCCCGGTTTCTGTCGGATTGAGAAGGTTCCGATACTTCCTGCCTTCATTACCGGAATTTTACTACCGGTTGTTGGAGGAGGAAGCGGACTCCCGGTATTCTGACGTGGTTGGCCTACCTGTTGAGGCTGTACTTGAGTACGGACTTGTTCCGATTGTACAGGTTGAGGCTGTGTTGATTGCTGCCCGACTTGAGGACGAGCGCCGGTTTGCTGTGCTGTGTTAGTCGGAGCGGCAGCTTGAGTTTGCACATTAGGTTGGGCAGCTTGTGTTTGCTGGTTGAAGATAGGTTTTAAGGTCTGTTTAGGGCTACGCCCCTGTCCCGGTTCATCAGCTTCGGCTGTAATTTGTGCAAGTTGGATGAGTGTAAGCTCTACAAGCAGACGTTTGTTTTTGCTTACACGGTAGTTCAGGTCGCAATCGTTGCACAACTTCATCGCTTTATAAAGGAATTGAGGTGAACACTTCTGTGCCTGTTCCTGATAACGGTCGCGTATGGAAGCACCTACTTCAAGTAGTTGCAGGGTTTCAGCATCCCGGCTTACAAGCAGGTCACGGAAATGGCCGGCCAATCCGGTTACAAAATGATTGCCGTCGAATCCTTTGCAGAGAACTTCATTGAAGAGCAACAAGCTTTCACTTACCTTGTTTTCGAGGAAGAAATCGGTAAGCTTGAAATAATATTCGTAATCGAGAACATTCAGATTCTCGATTACACTTTGGTAGGTAATATGTCCGTTGGTAAAGCTGACTACCTGATCGAAGATTGAAAGCGCATCACGCATACCGCCATCGGCCTTTTGGGCAATCACTGTCAATGCTTCCGGTTCGGCTTCGATATGTTCTTTGGAGGCTACATTCTCCAGATGTTCAACGATATCGGTTACATTGATGCGGCTGAAATCATAAATCTGGCATCGGCTCAGGATTGTAGGAAGCAGCTTGTATTTTTCTGTAGTCGCCAGAATGAAGATGGCATGCTGAGGCGGTTCTTCCAATGTCTTCAGGAATGCATTGAAGGCGGAAGGCGACAGCATATGTACCTCGTCGATGATATATACCTTATATTTACCGATTTGTGGCGGTACACGGACCTGATCGATCAGGTTACGGATATCATCGACCGAGTTGTTTGATGCGGCATCCAGTTCATGGATATTGTAGGAACGCTGTTCGTTAAAAGCTTTACACGATTCACACTCATTGCAGGCCTCTCCGTCGGCAGTAGGGTGCAGGCAGTTGATGGTCTTGGCGAATATTCGGGCACATGAAGTCTTTCCCACACCGCGGGGACCGCAGAACAGGTAGGCATGTGCCAGTTTGTTGCTGGCGATAGCGTTCTTCAAGGTAGTAGTCAGTGCGCGTTGTCCGACAACCGTATCGAAAGTGGCTGGACGGTATTTGCGTGCTGATACAATATAATTCTCCATAGGCTGATATGCTAAGTAAAAAAATCGGTAAATATCTATGTACAAAAGTATATAAAATACTCTGTTTTCTGATGTCCTTGACTTGAAAATTTATATCTTTGCTTCGTAATCATCAGATAGAATCCTATGAATAAGCTGAAGAACGTGTGGGGGTATATCCGCCGTCACAAATATATGTTTACTTTTATCATCTTCCTACTGATAATCGGTGTGCTTGATGATGAAAACAGTCTGATCCAGCGGGCTGCCCATCTTCGTGAGATTCATGAACTGAATTCGGAAATCGATAAGTACCGCAAGCAGTATGAAGAGGATAGCCGTACCTTGAAAGAGCTTACAAACAATCCGAAAGCATTGGAAAAGGTTGCTCGTGAAAAGTATCTGATGAAGGAGGAAAACGAGGATATTTATATTTTTGAGGAAGACTTGGAGAAGAATAAAAACGATGAGTAAATTTTATCCCACTATAGCTGTCATTGGTGCCGTACTTCTGCTTATCGGTGCGTTGCTTCAGATTACACGACTTGAATGGGCTCCTTATCTGTATCTGTTGGGAGCAATCATGTTTTCATACGTACAGGTAATGTCGGGCGGGTACGATGGAAAGAATATCGTGCTCAAGCGTCTGCGCGGACAACAAATTGTCGGAGCGATTCTGTTGGTCGTAGCCGGTGTGATGATGATTGTCTGGCATCGTAATGAATGGGTAATTGCCTTGACCATTGCTGCAGTGCTTGAACTATATACTGCATTCCGTATTCCGCAGGAAGAAGAGCGTGGAAAGAAACGCTAGTTCCTGCATTTCCCTTTTATCCAATTGTAACAAGCATATATGCCTAAAGGTAGAAGAATGCCTGCAAGGGTGTAGAGTATCCAGAAATATTCATTGTGGACCCCGATAATCGGATGCCGGCCGAGTTCCTCCGGAGGTAAATTGTAGCACACTATCTTGAGCGCACTTACAGCCTTGAAGGCCAAAAAGTGCAAGGCAAGAATCTCCAAAGAATGGTTGCCGATATACGCCATCCAACTTGCACATCGTGTTTTTGATAGGTATTTCCCTAAATAATAAGCCATCAACCATCCGAAAAATCCAGGAACAAGAATCGTATAGAACATCTTTAAGCTGGCATTGTATGCCATGCTCGCAGGGGATATTATTGAGAAAACCGTTACAATACCGATTGCAAGCAACAACATCCATGCATTGAATGGAATTTTATTCTCGAAAGTGCGGTATAAGACTCCGATGGCATAAAATACAGTACCCGCACATTCCCGATACCCTCCTTGGGTGATTCCGATAGTCAGGTTAAAACCACGTAGATAGGAAGTTACCCCAATCATAAGCAGTAATATGATGAAGGTGATTGTTGTAGGATTTTTTATCTTGAAAGTCTTGTACAACAGGCAGAATAATCCCATGAATAGCAGACTGGCTACAAACAGGGAACGGAGAAACCACATAGCTCCCAACAGATGATTTTCCTGACCGCTCATCATAAATACCATCCAACCGATGCGTTTGGTTATATCGGCATGTGTGTAAGGTTGTGCTCCGCATAGGGAATTGATGATGCCTATGTGACAAAATAGGTTATGTAGTATCAGAAACAACAGTCCCCATTTTAGAAAAGGTAAATAAAGCCCCTTGAAACGTTTGCCTACAAATTCCCACGGTTTTTCCGCTTGGGAAGGTGCAAAGAAATAACCTGCTGCAATGAAGAAGAGCGGCATATGGAATTCATATAGAAAGTGTGAGAGCCATGAAGGTGCACCTGCATGACCGACGACTACCAATATAATTCCGATAGCTTTGGCAATCGATATGTCGGCTCTTGATTTAAGAAGCGGCTTGTTCATCGTGGTGTAGCTTACTGTGATATAGTTCACAAATCAGGTTGCAGGCTGTATCGATATCCATACTTCCTGTATTGATAGTCAGATCATAATTGTGCGGATCTCCCCATTTCAGGTTTGTGTAGTGCTGGTAATGGGAAATGCGGGCTTTGTTGATACGTTCAATCTCTTCCGGTGCCTTGTTTTCTGCAACATGATAGTATCGGATGCATCTACGGATTGCATTTTTCTCGTCGGTATAACAGAATATTTTGATGAGAGAATCGGAACTACGGTCCTTCAGTATATAATCCGAACAACGTCCGATGATGACACACGGTTCTTTCTGTGCCAGTTCACGGATTACACGACTTTGGGAAACGAACAATGCATCGGCCGAAGAAAGGCTCTTTTCGATAGGGGATTCATAATCCTGCAGAATGATGTTGAGCAAATAGTTTGACGACCGTGACTGTTCGTTTTGTGAAATGTATTTCTCTGTAAATTGGCTTTCGTTGGCAACCATTGCTATCAGTTCCTTGTCGTAATATTTGATTCCCAATTGTTGGGCAATCTTCTTTCCCAACAAACGGCCTCCGCTTCCATATTCACGGGCAATGGTAATGACAACCGGCAATTGGGCGGATGTTTCGGGTTCGGTAGCCGTAGGGCGTTTGGTTATCAGCCAACGGTCGAGAACAGCGACATAGGGATTAAGAAAATGCACTATCGGTCCTACAATCAAGGCCGCAATAACCGTACCTTCGCGTACTCCATCCAAATGTCCTATAAAAGTGAAAGAAAGGATGCAGGATATGGCTACCAATGTACAATCGAAACATACTTTGATGAAACCGAATTCTTTTTTCACGAATTTGGATATTACCTGTACAAAATATTCACCGACGACCATAGCGACATTAGCCCTTACTTCCAGACTGATACCCAAAGCCAGAATTAAGCATCCGATGAGCAAGGTTACCATCTGTGTGACATAATTCGACGGTTCCAGCCAATAAAGGATATTCATGGATACATCAATAAACGACCCGAAGAAGAGGGTGATCGGAACCTGCATTATCAGTTCATATTTCTTCTCCCGTATTTCTTTCCGTTTCATCAAGGTCATTTCCATGAGAATGAAAAGGAAATTCATGATAATGGTGTATTGTCCCATCGTGAACGGAGAGAATAGACTAAGAACATAGGGGACGCTCGAAATGGGTGATGTTCCCAATAAGGCTTTTGTAATAACGGCAATACTGAATGAATTTACGAAGATTGCCAATAAGAAAAGTAAATATCGTTTGGATAATTCTGTACGATTCATAGTAATGTTCTAAAGATGTACCAAAGTTACCAAAAAAGTGGTATCGGCGGTTGCAATCATTCGATTTTCTTTCTGAAATAAAATGTTAAGGGTAAAAAGAAAGCTCCATATCCGGGATGCAGATATGGAGCTTTTGAAATTATCGGATGATATCCATTTCTTCAATCAGATGTTTGGCTCCTGCATATTTATCGATGATAAACAAAATGTATCGGATATCTACGCAGGCGGCTCTTTGAAGGGCAGGGTTATAAGCGATATCACCTGTCAGTCCTTCATAATTGCGGTCGAAGCCGGTACCGATAAGCTCACCTTTGCTGTTGAATACAGGTGAACCGGAATTACCGCCTGTATTATCTGTAGCTGTAGCAAAACACACCGGCATACGTCCGTCGGCCATAGCATAAGGGCCGAAATCTTTGTTCTTGTATAGCTCTTTCAACTTGCTCGGAACTACAAATTCCGGATTGTTAGGATCTTCTTTCTGCATCACCCCATCTAATGTGGTGAAGTAAAGATATTCAATCCCGTCGGCAGGCGAATAAGAACCTATCTTGCCATAGGTGAGGCGTAGTGTGGAATTTGCATCTGGATAAACAGCTTTGCCTTCTTTCTTTTTCAATTCCAACATTCCGGCTATCCAAATCTTGTGTGCCCTGTTATAAGCATCGGTTTCGGCTTTCATGGCTTCGCTTGTAGCCTTATACCCGTTTCTGACAGATTCGGCATAATCGGTCATAAGGTCATCTTGTAATGTATCGGCCGAAGGATTGGCTATGAAATCGGCCAAAGCTTCCGGACTTCTGAAAATAGAGGTATCGAAACAGGCATCTACAAAAGCGTCAATATTACCTTTGAATTCCTTGTCGATACGTTCGAAAATACTGATTCGTTGGTCTGTCGGAATTAATCGGGCATATAACGAAATAAGTTGCTTGGATACTTTACGGTCGACAGCCGTATTATAATCCTTATTGAAATATTTCTCGCCAGCTGTTTTCAGTTCTGCCAATTCCTTTTCTATTTCTTTTGATTTACCGGTCTGCAGTGCGGTAAGAAGCTTTCCGGTAGCTGGAATCCTGGAGAATTCCGTACCTAACATCAAGGCTTCGTAAATGGCTTGCTGGTGATAGACATACTGATATCGTTTAGCCACAATCTGTTTGATGGCATTATAGGCATCCTGATAAGCCGGGTTATCTGTTTCTCTTCCATAGGCCAGCAACTTTTCTTGCTCGGCACGCTTCCGGTCAAGCACTTTCAGCTTGACCAATCCTTCGTTCATACCGATCGCATTCTTCCAATAATTGGCCGAAGAAGCATATTTGGCAGCATACTGGATACGGGTTTTTGCGTCTTTGGCCATTTCTTCACCCAAGATACGGAGGCGTACACCACGGATCGTATCACGCATGAAATTGGTAGTCTGCATGCGTTCTTCCACTTCGTCACTGATCATGTATCGCCAGTTCCTTCCTGGAAATCCCATTACGAAAGTAAAATCACCTTCTTCAATCCCTTTCATGTTGATGGTGATATGTTTCTTCACTTTCAGCGGTACGTTCTTTTCAGAATATTTTGCCGGTTTACCGTCGGCTGTAGCATAGATGCGGAAGATGGAGAAATCGCCGCAATGGCGTGGCCACATCCAATTGTCGGTATCGGCACCGAACTTCCCGATGGAAGAGGGTGGAGCACCCACCATACGGATGTCTTCGTAGACGGTCTTTACAAAAAGATAATATTTGTTGGCTCCATAGAACGGTTTCAATTCCAGAACGGTGAATTCGTCGGTCTTGATCTTCTCTTTTTTTGCAAAGCGTTTTGCAACTTTCTCAAGGTATGATGGAGAAAGATAGTTCAGTCCTTCCGGATCTTTGTCTTTTTTCAATTGCTCCTGTACATAGGATGTTACATCCAAAATGCGGTCAATAAATGTAATGGTCAATCCTTGGCAGGGTAGCTCTTCACTGCGTTGCATGGCCCAGAATCCATCGGTCAGATAGTCATGTTCTACAGAACTGTGTTGCTGGATATAGCCGTAACCGCAATGGTGGTTTGTCAGTACCAAACCTTCCGACGAAATTATTTCTCCGGTACAACCGCCACCGAAGTGTACGACAGCGTCTTTCAGGCTGATATTGTCGGGGCAATAGATTTTATCGATAGCCAAATCCAATCCCAAATCCTGCATGACTGCAGCATTCTGTTTCTTCAGGTCGGTAAGCATCCACATTCCTTCATCGGCATATCCTGTAAGGAACGATGCAGCCAAGAGGGTGGTCAGAATAGTTTTCTTCATAACATAAGATGAAATTGATTGTTGCATAGAAGTTGGTTTATGCAAATTTAATAAAAAACGGAAGATAAACAAAAGCCCCTGTCGGTTAGGACAGAGGCTTCGGTCGTTATCGAATCAGAAATTATTCAATGATTGTCATTTCATCGATCAGGTTCTTGCAGCCACCCAATTTTTCAACGATGAAAAGGATATAGCGGATATCAACTGCAATGCAACGCTGGAGGTTATTGTCGAAATTGATATCGCCTGAAAGAGATTCCCAGTTACCGTCGAATGCTGCACCGATCAGTTCACCGCTTCCGTTGATGACCGGTGAACCGGAGTTTCCGCCGGTAATATCGTTGGTGGTCAGGAAACAGGTCGGCATTTCACCGTTAGGCATTGCATAGCGTCCGAAATCCTTGTTGTTATACAGTTCTTTCAATTTTGCAGGTACAACGAACTCCGGATTGTTAGGATCTTCTTTTTCCATTACTCCTTTCAAGGTAGTGTAATAGTTATAGTGGATACCATCTTTCGGATCGTATGGTTTCACATTTCCATAAGTCAGACGAATAGTAAAGTTTGCGTCCGGAGCTTTCGGGGTAGGAGCATACATTTCGCACAAACCACGAACATATGTTTTGTGCAACAAATCGATATTACCGCTCGCTTTCTCACGCTTGTCATATAGCTTTTTTGCCATTTCATTTTTTGTAGTTGAATATGCAATAGCCAAGTCGTTGTCGATAGCTTCTACTGTCGGATTTTCAATGAACGCATTGAAGTTCTTTTCATTCGAGAAGATGCTGTTATCATACAAAGCATCAATATAAGCATTGTAATCGCCATTGAATTTAGTCTTGATGGTTTCGTAGAATACGGGAAGTGCATCTGCATCAACACTCTGTGCATACAATGGAATCAGCACCTTGGCAACCTTGCGGTCTACTTCATGGTCGTAATCTTTGTTGTGGATAGCGTTGTAAGCTTCCTTCAATTGTTCGATGCTTTTTTCAATGTCTTTCTTTTTGCCTTTCTGGAGAGCAGTCTTCAGATTATTGAAGATCATATATGTAGCACCGAATTCGATACCGTTGCGGAAAGTTTCGTTAAAGTAAGTCTGTTCTTTGGTAATCGGTGTGATGTTTGCTACATAATCATCGATTTCAGAAACTACCTTGGCATAATCGGCGTTGTTCTTGTCTTTTGCATACTGAGCGAACTTTGCTTCTTGTTCCGCTTTAGTTTCCAATACATTATTGTCGATGATCGCTTTGTTCATACCGATTGAGTTCTTCCAGTAGTTGCTTGAACTTGCAAACTTGCTGGCATACTGAATACGAACTTTGTCGCTTGCAGCCATTTCCTTGCGCAATACGTCCTGACGTGCTTCACGAACTTGGATGCGTGGAGTGTTTACTGCATCCATGCGAAGTTTGACTTCACTCTGAGTCAGGTAACGACTGGTACTTCCAGGGAATCCCATAATCATGGCATAATCGCCTTCCTGCAAACCTTTCAGTGAAATAGCCAGATGTTTCTTTACCTTCAATGGCACATTATCCTTACTGTAAGCAGCTGGATTGCCATTTTTGTCGGCATAGATACGGAACATGGAGAAGTCGCCTGTGTGACGCGGCCACATCCAGTTATCAGTTTCACCTCCGAATTTTCCGATTGATGAAGGAGGGGCTGCAACCATACGTACGTCATTGTAGGTCTTGATGAAGAACAAATAGAATTTGTTGCCTTCATAGAACGGCAATGCCAAAGTTGAGATACCCGGTTTCCCTTTCAGGTCGCTCTTCTTCAATTCCTGTTTAGCGAGTTTGTCAAGATATTCGTACCCGAAGGAATTGATTTCTGTAACTTTACCTTTCTTGATATCTTCATTTACCTTATCGGTAATATCTACAATTCTTTCAACGAACTTGAAAGTCAGACCCGGGGTAGGAAGTTCCTGTGAACGGTCTTTAGCCCAGAAACCATCGGTCAAGTAATCGTGTTCAACAGAACTATGCTGTTGGATTGCATCGTATCCACAATGGTGGTTAGTCAGAATCAGTCCATCAGGAGAAATGATTTCTCCTGTGCATCCACGGCCAAAAATACCTACAGCATCTTTCAATGAAATACCATTCGGATTATAGATGTCTGCAACATCCATCTTTAACCCCTGTGCTTTCATACGGTCGGACAGGTTCTGTTCCTGCATGAGCTGAAGAAGCCACATTCCTTCATCGGCTTTCACCGGTGCAAAGACGGCACAAATCAGTGCCAATGCCAAAACTTTTAATTTTCTCATGTGTTTTGTATTAAAATTAGAATTGAATTCAAATTGTCAAGCGTACAAAGATATTAAAAAAAGCCGTTAATACCTTATCAGAAAGTAATATTCCTCTATTAAGTTTAAATTTTGGTAATTTATTTTTCATGTTTCGCGAAACATTATATTTTTGTCTTGAAATTATTAAAGGCTTATTGCATGTATAAATTTTATTTTTTCTTGATTTGTGCTGTGATTTGCACTTCATGCGGCAAAAAATATAAAATAGATGGGGTATCTTCAGTATCCAGCCTTGATGGTAAGATGTTGTTCATTAAAGTACCATCAGGGGGGCAGATGGTCAACATCGATTCAGCTGAAGTTATACATGGATTGTTCAAAATGGAGGGAACTGTTGATTCTACTGTTATCGGTTCTCTTTATATGGACGATGAATGTATTATGCCGTTGGTTATAGAAAGCGGACATATTGATATTAATATAGACAATGCGGGTATTACTGTAAAAGGTACTCCGCTCAATGATAGTTTCAATGATTTCGTAATGCAGAAGAATTCTTTGGATGATAAGGCTTATGATGTTGAACGTCTTGAGAGCCAGATGATCATGAATGGAGATGATCCGGAAACTATCCGCACTGAAATTGAGAAGAAACGTTCGGAACTTGCTATGGAAATGGATAATCTGGCAAAGAACTTTATTCAGAAGAACTATGATAATGTTCTTGGCCCCGGGGTTTTCATCATGCTGTGCAACAGCTTGCCTTATCCGGTACTTACTCCAGTGATGGAGGAGATTGTGAATCAGGCTCCGGATTCTTTCAAAAATGATCCGATGATTAAGGAATATGTTTCGGTCGCTAAAAGTAATATGGAAAAACTTCGGTCCATGAATTGATGGACATATTGGGAATAAAGAAAAAATCAGTTGCTTACATCAAGCAACTGATTTTTTTTTTCTTTTATTGGTCTGGATTGGCTATTTTCCCTTGATATTCAACCGGAAGATCCTTTTCGATTTCCTTGTATGATTCTTCCATTATGCGTTGCAGGTTTTCGTCTGTCTTTCCTGTTGGGAAGATCGGTTGATGGATGGTAAGTTTAAGTTTGTGCCAATGCAATAGTTTACTTGTTCGGGGCAATACATTGAACGGACCGTCAATAGTAAGTGGTACTACCGGAAGTTGAAGTTGATGAGCCAAAAGGAATGCTCCTTTTTTGAAATCAGCCATATGTCCGGTAAAGGTTCTAGCACCTTCGGGGAAAACGACAAGTGACGTTCCATCTTTCAATACTTTTTCAGCATTCTTGATAGTTTCGTATACTTTTCGTGGACTGGATTTGTCGACAAAAATGAATCCTGCCGATTCGCATGCTTTTCCTACAAACGGTATCTTACGGAGACTCTTTTTCATCATCCATTTAAAGTTACGTCCTAGAAATCCATATACCAGGAATATATCGAATGCACCTTGATGATTGGCTACAAATACATAAGAGGTCTTCTTGTCGAGATACTCATGTCCTTTCACCTTAACCGGTAACAGAAAAAGTCGACAGGTGAGGTTAGCCCAAATCTTTCCGGGATAATAACCCCAGAAATGTCCGTTCCCCAACCAGCATCCTGCCATAGTTGTAAGTGCAGCCAATATGGTCAGCACTAAAAAAATCGGAAGTCCGATGCAGATCTGATAGACGTAATATAAATATTTCATTTGTTGTTAGTATAGTTATATGGTTAGTTACTTTTCTTAAGAGTGATGACTGTAATTTCAGGCCAAGCACCAAGGCGCATAGGAAATAAAACAAAGCCCAAACCAATGTTGACATATAAACCTCTGCTACCTTCCAGATATAGTCCGTTATGTTCGGGATACATGAACCGTGATGCGGAAAAACCGAAAATATTGAATTGCATATCGTGTGTATGTCCAGATAACATAAGTTGTATGTCTGTTTCTGGTAAAACTTCTCTTCTCCAATGTGTCGGATCATGACTGAGTAATATCTTGAACAGCCCATCTGTACCTTTTAATGCTTTGGGAAGATTGCCTCGGTTGGGAAAAGGAGGATTTCCACTGTTTTCAACACCAAGCAATGCTATTGATTCATCGCCACGTTTTATCAAGTGGTTTGTATTGTTGAGCATGTGCCAACCCATGCGTTCTTCACGTATAATCAGAGAATCTATGTTGGCGATACGATCCTTTTCATTTGCCCAATGGTGGTATATGGCATAATCATGATTGCCCAAAACAGAATAAACGCCGTCTTTAGCTTTTAGTCTGGATAAAACAGGCATGTGCGGTAGCAATTCATCTGCCATGCTGTTTACCAAATCGCCGGTAAATACAGCTAAATCGGCATGCTGTGCGTTACATAATTCTATCGCTTTGCTTATGGCTGTTGTATCTCCGTTCCAACTTCCGGTATGAAGATCGGATATTTGCAAAATCCGATACCCATCGAACGCATCCGGCAGATCGGGAGAATGGAACGTTACTTCACGTACTTGAAAATTTTCTTTCCCTTCGATTGCTCCGAAAAGCAGATAGCCGAATGAGGCTAGGCCGAACAAAGAGCAGAATCCCAATCCTATAAGGCAGAGACTGTTCCTTTTGTAACAGAAGTATCTGGAAGCGAGCCATCCGGTTCCTCGAAAAAGCAGGCTTGCTATCGAAAATATCAGTTTGGGTAAAACAATGCACAGAACTACAATAAGATAGATTCCTAAAGCATTATGTAAAGTGTCGCGAAGCAATACTAAGACAAGCATTGCAATCAATAATAGGATACTTGGAAACCAGAAAAACAGTTTAATCCAACGTTTGGATGATTTCCGGATATAAGTTTGGTAAAGATACCAATCGGGTAGTATCAATAAAGCCAGTAATATCAATGCGACTCGAAGTAGTATCATATTATATCAATGTTGAAGATTTGCCAATAAATATTTTCTGATTTGATCAACGCTGCATCCTCTGCGTGCTGCATAATCATTCAATTGTTCGTTATCAATCTTACCTACAGCAAAATAATGGGATGCCGGATGTGCAAACATCAGCCCACAAACAGATGCGTGAGGTTGCATCATCCCATTTTCTGTAAGTCGGATTCCTATACGTTTCATGTCAATCAGCTTGTCCAAAAGATAACTTACGGAAATATCCGGCATGGAAGGGTATCCCACAGCAGGACGGATTCCTTGGTAGTCTTCGTTCAACAATTGTTTGATAGTAAGCTTTTCATCCTTTGCATAACCCCACACTTCTTTGCGGACAGTTTCATGTATTTTTTCAGCTGCAGCTTCGGCCAAACGTTCGCCCAAGGTTTTGATTAGCATATATTGATAGTCGTCGTGCTCATATTCTTTCTCCATATTTTCGTCAATTGTTGTAGCGAATCCGCCGACAGTATCTTTGATACCAGAAGATAAGGGGCGAACGAAATCGCTCAGACATAGGTATGGATCTTCAGGACGAACACGGGTTTGTTGCCGTAATAAAGGGAAACGCATACCATCTAGTATAAGATTGTCGCCGTCTGCATTGGCATCCATCAGTTTATAGACAGCAAACACCTGATATCGGCAATCTATCTGGTTGAGCATACGTGTCGCTTCCTTATATAGTTGCATTGCTTCAGATGCTTTAGTGCGGTCCTCTTCTGGAAAACTTGCCAACCAGCCGGCACGGCAGGAATCGCAACCGTGAATATCTGCAATGGCCGCAAAACGAGGCTGGAATCCCCAAGCATGGAAGAAGTAGATCCAGTTAATGTATTCGGCCAAATCATGTATCTGATAAGTTACGGTCGTAATAGCTGTCTGCATATTGTCTGAAGAATATTTTATCGTTCAAAAATAAGGGGTTCGCCACGGTGGTTTTTATTGACTGTTCCATTATCATAAACCAAAGCTCCGTTGACGAAAGTCTTTTCTACTTTAGAATGGAAACGCTTGCCTTCCATCGGACTCCATCCACATTTACTCTCAATGCAATCGGTTGTCACTTCCCATTCCTTATCCGGATTTACCAAAACCAAATCGGCCTTATATCCGGGACGGATAAATCCTCGTTTGCTGATTTGATAGAGTTGGGCTGGTGCATGACACATTTTTTGAACCAATTGTTCTGTTGAAAATATACCTTCACGAACCAATTCCAACATACTTACCAATGAGAATTGTAATGTTGGCATACCCGATACAGCTTTCAAGGCTCCACCTGTTTTTTCCGACAATAGGTGAGGGGCATGATCGGTACCGATAACATCAATCAGATTCGTATTCAAGGCATGTCGGAGAGCATCTCTATCTGAGCGGGTTTTGATGCTTGGATTGCATTTGATTCTTGCTCCCATCGTCTTGTAGTCTTCATTACAGAACATCAGATGAGAAACACAAGCTTCGGCGGTAATTTTTTTTTCAGTCAACGGCTTGTCTTCGAATAGTTCCAGTTCGCGTGCGGTACTGATATGTAATATGTGTAGCCGTGCACCGGTTTCCTTGGCCAGTTTTACAGCCAATGAGGACGATTCCCAACAAGCCTCTTCACTGCGGATGAGGGGATGACAGGTGATATCCGGATCTTCACCATATTTCTCCTTATATTTATCTGTGTTTTTGCGGATGATATTTTGGTCTTCGCAATGTGTGGCAATCAGTATTCCGGCATTGGAAAATATCTTCCGCAACGATTCCATACGGTCGACCAGCATGTTTCCGGTACTGGCACCCATGAAAAGTTTGATTCCACATACATGGGTCTTGTCGAGTTTCTGTAATAAGTCTACGTTATTATTAGTCGCTCCGAAGTAGAACGAATAATTGACAATACATTTTGTGGCTGCATCCGCAAATTTTGCATCCAAAGCCTCCAGACTGGTTGTCTGCGGATTACAATTGGGCATATCCATAAAAGATGTTACACCACCAGCCGCAGCGGCTGCTGTTTCTGTTGCCATATCCGCTTTGTGGGTAAGTCCCGGATCACGGAAATGTACATGGTCATCAATGACTCCGGGCAATAACAGGAGTCCGTCGGCTTCAATAATTTCTTCGCATGGCAGAGAAGGGGAAACATTCCTTTCCAGAACTTCAGAAATCAAATCATTTTCAATTACAACCGAACCTTGGAACTTTCGTCCTTCGTTTACGATGGTTGCATGTCTTATCCATGTACGTTTCATAGGCTGCAGTTATTGTTTTTTCTTTGGGTATTTCTTGAACCAGCTGTCCCATTTCAATCGGATGACGCCGAATACAGCTTCTCCGAAAATACTTGAGTTCATCTTCGATGTTCCCAATACACGGTTGACGAAGATGACAGGCACTTCTGTTACCTTGAATCCGCATTTGTAGGCTGTAAATTTCATCTCAATCTGGAAGGCATAGCCTTTGAAACGGATTTTATCTAAGTTGATAGTTTCAAGAACTTCACGGCGATAGCAAACAAATCCGGCAGTAGTGTCATGAATGGGAAGACCGGTAATGATACGTACGTATTTTGATGCAAAATACGACATCAGAACACGACCCATTGGCCAATTCACTACATTTACACCACTTACGTATCGTGAACCGATAGAGAGGTCAGCACCGTCTTCATGGCATGCCTTGAACAAACGGGGTAAATCGTCTGGGTTATGGCTGAAATCGGCATCCATTTCGAAAATATAATCGTATCTTTTCTCGATTGCCCATTTGAAACCTGTGATGTAAGCGGTTCCAAGGCCTAATTTCCCTTTCCGTTCAATCATAAATAAACGTTCCGGGAATTCCGCCTGCAGCCGACGCACGATATCGGCTGTGCCGTCGGGAGAATTGTCTTCGATAATCAGAATGTGGAAACATTTTTCCAGCCCGAAGACGGCACGAATGATATTTTCAATATTTTCCTTCTCGTTATAAGTTGGAATAATGACAATGCTATCGCTAGTTTGCATATCTTAGTCTAATTTATGGGACAAAGATAATGAATAAATATGTTTATTTGAATAAGAGTTGCGTAAATTCACTCAGATAAATACGCCAATTTTTCCATATGTGCCCGCCGTCGGTTTCCATGTAGGTGTATTTATATCCTTTACTATCCAACAATTTCCGAAAATCGGTATTGTCCTTATATAGAAAATCGGTCGAACCTATACCTATCCAATAGAGTTTTGGGACATCCTTGAATAAAGTATCAAGCTTCTGTTCCAAATTTTCATATACATCTGTATTTTCTCCTTTAGTCTGTTTGTTGATGGCGGCAGAGAACAAGCCGATATAGCCGAACTTATCAGGATAAAGTGCTGATATATATAATGAATGGAAACCACCCATTGACAGCCCACAGATAGCCCGATGGCTCTTGTCGTTGATTGTGCGGTAATTATCCTCGATATATTTCATGACATCCGGGAAAGCTTTTTCGATAGAGCCTTCCATTGTTTTCGGATTCATAAATTGAGGCTTCGGCATACCGTCGGCTCCTATTCCCGGTGCTGCCTGTTGCGCTCCATTGCCGTTGGGCATCACAACAATCATCGGCTCTACTTTCCCTTGAGCTATCAGATTGTCCAATATCTGGAAAGCACGTCCTAGTTCTCCCCATGCATCTTCATCACCGCCTGCACCATGCAGCAGATACAATACAGGATAACTTTGGTTACTTTCTGTATATCCGGCTGGGGTGTACACCGTCATGCGTCGCTGTTTCATCCCTAAGGTCGGGCTGCTGTACCAAACTTTCGAAACATTACCGTGGGGGACATCCTGGACCTTGTATAAATCACCTTTTCCTCCTCCTACAATAAAGATGTTGGAGATGGTGGAAATATCCCGATTCTGATATACATTATTGGGGTCATTCATCCGCAGTCCGTCGACTAGAAAATGGTAGCTATACAATTCGCTCGATAAGGCATTTGTTGTGTATTCCCATATTCTGTTGGTGGTTTGCTTCAATTCTGCCTTGCCAGGGGCTTCCTGTATGCCGAAGGGAGTATCAATCTTCCGCGGAGCAAGGAAATCTCCTTCCACTTCCACTTTAGATGCTTTCGGAGCTGAAATACGGAACGTAACCGTATTGTCCGGGTTCACTTGGGGAGAAACAATCTCTCCGTTATTCCATAAAGCCTGTTGGGCTGACAGAATGGAACTGAATGTACAGACCATAAATAATGTAGATATTCTTTTCATGTTCATGACAGAATTAAATCAGGTATCAGATAAATGTTCTCTTGCGAAATATGCTGCTCAAGCAATGCTTCTTTATCGGCAAGGAAGAGTTTCAGGAAAGCGTCGTGCGATTCACATAGCTTTTCAGCCTCCTTGTAGGCTTCAATTGCTTTCGGAATATTCCCTTGAGCCAGATATACATGGCCGGTATTCAACCAATCGCTTGTCTGAGCTTTGTCAGTCGATGTCAGTTTGTTGTAGAAGCGCAATGAGTCATCGTATTTGCCGGTCATGAAATAACACCAGCCGATTGCTCTCTGTGCATTTGCAGGAGCCTTTTCAAGATATTCTACTTTAAAGAAATAGGATAAGGCCTTATCGTATCTACGCAAGGTCGCTAGGCACTGACCGATCTGAAGAAGCAAGTTCAGATTATCCGGTTGCATGGTTTCGACTTTCTGAAAATATTCCAAAGCCTCTTCATACAGATGCATACGTTTGTAACATTGAGCCATGTGTTTTAAGGTCCATACATTGTCTGGCTTGAGTATATCTGCCTCTTTCATGGCTTGTATAGCTTCCGGATATTGTTTCAGCTTTTGTAGGCTGAATCCTAACTTTTGCCAGATTTCCGGATCGTCTTTCTTAGTCTGACTTAATCGGATATATACGTCTGCAGCTTCCTGATAATATTCTTTGTTGAATAGATGACCGGCAATTCTGATCAGTTGTTCGGGCTGGTCGAGAACCGGTTTGAGCAATGGTGTGTTCCATAAATCGATTTTATCTTTGAAGATATCTTTCTCTTCATTGCGGAACATCCATAATTTAAGGAAACGGTACAGGTCCTGGATGTATTGGCGGCAGACAACAGACGGTTTTGATGCATTCTTGCTGTCTTCTTCAATCATCTTCAGTTCTTCTTTTGAATTGTTCATGTCAATCATCTGCATACTCAGCATTTCACGCTGTTTTTCTGGTAATGAACTGAGAGAAAGGCAGAACGAATACTTGTCGGAATTACAAAACATAGTCGAGCCTATCAGGGCATCAATTATGGATGATTTGTCTTCATTGCGGAACAGGAATGAAACGGCAGAATTATTCTTGTCGAATGGATAGAACCAATGTGCAGCTTGACGGAAGAACGGGTAACTTTTCAGGTGTGAGAATGTGCTCATGTAAGTATCAGCCCCTTCCATCTGAAGTTGCCCTAACTCCACTATGTGATCCTTTATCTGGTCGAGTTCTTTGTTCCATTCTGGGTTTTTGTCTTCCAACTCTTCCAGATCTTCGATATCGATAATTTTTGTGTCTGGATTCATCAGTTTGGAACTGCGCATCATTTGCGGAATTATTTCTTCGCGCATACGTTTGTCTATCTTCTCCGTTTCTCTAGAAAGCAGAAAAAATAACTGTACGCTGCAAATCATCTGCAAAGTTTTTTCATTCTCTGCATACAAGGGAAAAATTGCCGATAGGTCTGGATAAAGACTAAGGCGTTGATCCTGATAATAGGCTGTAAGCAGAATACCTACCAAGGCTCGTTGGGTTACATTCACATCGGAATGATTGAGAAATGCATTTATTAGGAAGCGGAATTTCAACGGATCGAAGATGCGGAGCAGATTCAATGTGGCTGCACTGATTATTACAGCCAGGTCGTTGGCTGGAAGCATGACTGAATCTACAAGGGCTTGTGCGGCAGTAAAATCATCTTCTTTCCAAAAGGGAGAAGTCCAGACACGGTCGAAAAGTTCGTCGAGAGTCTGCTCACGCCGTTGTGCCAGTTCCCGAATCTTCTGTTGGCGGAGTATCGGATTGTTTTCTGTAAATTGGAGTACGCTCAGGTCTTCACTGATTGTTTCCAGACTAAGCTGAAGCTCGGAGATGGTATGCAGAGGTGACATTGTAGAACTTCTGAACTTGTCACCGTAATGTCCGTATTCTTTTTTATATTTTCGGATGAATTCAATTCGGTCGGCCAATTCATATCCTGTACGATGCATACCTACATACATTTTACTGCGTTCCGGATCATTCATGCCTTGCGCTGCATATTGTAGCATATAGCCATAGGTAGTCTGAAGGTTTTCCACCTGAGACTTCAATTCCCAACTATCGGTTTCTTCTGCCAAAGCCTGGAGTTGGACAAAGGCTTCTTTCAATCGATGTTGGTCGAGTAATTGGATAATATCGTTGTACATAAATCTGTATTTGTCTGTTTCGTTACTTGCAAATGTAGTAATAATTTCGATTGTGACTTTGTCCTGTCCCATAAAAGTAACGCATCAATAGAGTATATGTATGATTCTGCGTTGGGATATTTTTTGAAAACCTTCTATCTTTGTGTCCTGATAAATCACACTCCGTATGAAAAAATCTTTTTTATTGGGACTGCTTTGTTGTAGTTACTTTGTCCTTAATGCACAGACAGCCAAGGAAGAAATAAACGACAATATTTATCTTTCGGCCGCCAATTATTATGCTTATCCGAACCCGACATCGAAACTTACTCCGGCGCCTTCCGGTTACAAGCCATTTTATCTCAGTCATTACGGCCGCCACGGATCCAGGTATCTGATTGATCCGAATGATTACAAATATCCGTTGCATGTGCTGCAGGAAGCAAAACACAATGATGTGTTGACCGGCTTAGGAGAAAATACATTGACGATACTCGACAGCATTTCTGCAATGGCTGAAGGACGTTATGGTGAACTGACGGCATTGGGAGCCCGTCAGCATAAAGAGATTGCAGCACGGATGTACCGGAATTTTCCTGAAATATTTCAGGGTGATGCTACAATCGATGCACGCTCTACAGTGGTAATCCGTTGTATCTTGTCGATGATGGCAGAGTGCAATCAGTTGCAGGCCCTCAATCCTAAACTTCATATCGCGGCAGACGCCAGCCATCACGATATGTATTATATGAATAATAACGACCCTTATTTCGTGAATATCCGTGAGGGAAATCGAATCGATTCTTTGTTTGCTGATTTGAAGAAAAAATATGCTCACCCCGAACGTCTGATGAAATCACTTTTCAAGGATACCGATTATATCAAATGGAAAATTGATGGAACGGAGTTGATGATCCGGCTGTATAGTGTGGCTGTAAATATGCAGAGCCATGATACCGACATGGAGCTGTTCTCTTTATTTACGAAAGATGAATTGTATGATTTGTGGCGGATAACGAATGTATATTGGTATGCCGCTTTCGGTCCTGCCCCGCTTACGGAAGGCAAGATGCCTTATATACAGGCAAATCTGTTGGAGAACTTTTTGGATACGGCTGATACTTGCATCGTGAAGAAGGATAATACCGCCACCTTACGTTTCGGACATGAGTCTTGTCTGTTGCCTTTGGTCTGCCTGTTGGAATTGGACAATGCAGATTATCAGACAACCGATCTGGATAATCTGGACAAAGAGTGGCGGAATTATAAGTTTTTCCCGATGGCTTCCAATGTCCAGTTTATCTTTTATCGCAAGAAGAAATCGGATGATATCCTGTTGAAGGTGCTTTTGAACGAAACGGAGGCAACATTACCTGTCGAGACAGATATGGCTCCTTATTATCATTGGAAGGATGTGGAGTCTTATTATAGGAACAAGTTGGCTTCATTCAGAAAAAACTGATTCTTGTCGCGGATATTTTTTGTAATTTTGCAGCCGATAGACAATTTACAATGGAAATAGCAGAACTTCAAAAGATTTATGCCAAGCATCCCAATACCGAGGGATTGGATTCCTTGCTGAATAATAAAGATATACGTACTGTTTTTTTAGAGGGAGTACATGCATCGTGTGCTTCGCTGTTTGCATCTGCCTTTGTGAAGAGGGATTCCCGTGTTTCTGTCTTTATGCTGAATGACCTTGAAGAAGCGGGGTATTTCTATCACGATCTAGTGCAGGTGAACGGGGAGGATAATATATTGTTCTTTCCTTCATCGTATCGTCGTGCCATCAAGTACGGGCAGAAGGATGCCGCCAATGAAATTCTTCGTACCGAAGTGTTGAGCCGGTTGGAGAAGAAGGAGCCGGTAGCGGTCGTGACATATCCCGAAGCTTTGGCCGAAAAGGTGGTTTCGCAGAAAGTGCTGAGCGAACGTACCCTGAAGTTGAAGGTAGGACAACATATTGCGACCGATGCGATTACGAAAGAACTGGTGGACTATGGTTTCGATCATGTAGATTATGTATACGAACCGGGACAGTTTGCCACACGAGGAAGTATCCTTGATGTGTTTTCATTTGCATCGGAATATCCGTATCGTATTGATTTCTTCGGTGATGAAATTGATAGTATCCGCAGTTTTGAAGTGGAAAGCCAGTTGTCGAAAGAGAAGAAGACCTCCATCAGCATTGTGCCGGAATTGGCTCCGAGTTCTGGTAGCGATGTTTCGTTCCTCGATTTCATTCCGACCGATTCTATCCTTTGGATTAAGGATCTGATGTGGGTGCGCGAGCGTATCCAGTCGATTCATGAGGAGGCCGTTTCCCCACAGGCCTTGCAGGCTTACGAAGGGGAGCAGACTGATTTGCTGAATCTGGAAAAGAAACTGATAAACGGTGCCGAGTTTACTGTTAGGGCTTTGGATTTTGTACGTGTTGATTTCGGTAACAAGCCGACAGGTACGCCGCAGGCGAAGCTGACTTTCAATACTTCTATCCAACCTATTTTTCATAAGAATTTTGATCTGGTGGCCAGTACGCTGACCGATTATTTGCAGCGTGGCTATACGATATACATTTGTTCCGACAGTGTCAAACAGACCGACCGTCTGAAGGATATCTTTAAGGAACGAGGTGACAAGATTGATTTCGTTCCGGTCGACCGTACCTTGCACGAAGGTTTCATCGATCATAATCTGAAGAGTTGTATCTTTACCGACCATCAGATTTTCGACCGATTCCATAAATACAACCTTCGTAGCGATAAGGCACGTAGCGGTAAGGTGGCCCTCTCGCTCAAGGAGTTGAATATGTTCGAACCGGGAGATTATGTGGTACATATAGATCATGGTATCGGACGGTTTGCCGGACTGGTCCGTATCCCGAACGGAAACACTACGCAAGAAGTCATCAAACTGATTTATCAGAACGATGATGTGGTGTTCGTTTCTATCCATTCACTGCACAAGATTTCCAAATATAAAGGTAAGGAAGGCGAACAGCCCCGTATCAGTAAGTTGGGTACAGGTGCTTGGGAGAAGATGAAGGAGCGGACAAAGACGAAAATCAAGGATATTGCCCGCGATCTGATCAAGCTTTATTCGCAACGAAAACAGGAAAAAGGTTTCAAATATAGTCCCGACAGTTTCCTGCAGCACGAACTGGAGGCGAGCTTTATCTACGAAGATACTCCCGATCAGCTGAAAGCGACTCAGGAAGTGAAAGCTGATATGGAAAGCGACCGTCCGATGGACCGTCTGGTATGTGGGGATGTGGGATTTGGTAAGACCGAGGTGGCAATCCGTGCCGCTTTCAAGGCTGTTGCCGACAATAAGCAGGTAGCTGTGCTTGTACCGACTACTGTTTTGGCTTATCAGCATTTCCAGACATTCAAGAAACGATTGGAAGGATTGCCTTGCAAGGTCGAATATCTGAGCCGTGCACGTACAGCCAAAGATACGTCACGCATCATCAAGGAACTGGCTTCGGGTGATATCAATATTCTGATCGGTACTCATAAAATAATAGGGAAGAGTGTCAAATTCAAGGATTTGGGATTGCTGATTATCGATGAGGAACAGAAGTTTGGCGTGAGCGTGAAGGAGAAATTGCGTCAGTTGAAGGTTAATGTCGATACGTTGACGATGACGGCCACTCCGATTCCACGAACCTTGCAATTCTCATTGATGGGAGCACGCGATTTATCGGTTATCCAGACACCGCCGCCCAACCGTTATCCTATACAGACAGAAGTTCATACGTTCAACGAGGAGATTATTACCGAAGCCATCAATTTCGAAATGAGCCGTAACGGACAGGTGTTCTTCGTCAACAACCGTATTCAGAATCTGCTCGAACTTAAAGCGATGATTCTCCGCAACATTCCTGATTGCCGTGTATGTGTCGGTCACGGACAGATGCAGCCGGAGGAACTGGAGAAGGTGATATTCGATTTCGTAAACTACGATTATGATGTGTTGTTGGCTACGACCATCATCGAGAGCGGCATTGATATTCCGAATGCCAATACCATCATCATCAATCAGGCGCAGAATTTCGGATTGAGCGACCTGCATCAGATGCGTGGTCGTGTGGGACGAAGCAACAAAAAGGCTTTTTGTTATCTGTTGGCTCCTCCTTTGACCAGCCTGACTCCTGAGGCGAAACGTCGTCTGCAGGCCATCGAAAATTTCAGCGATTTGGGAAGCGGTATTCATATCGCTATGCAGGATTTGGATATCCGTGGTGCGGGAAATATGTTGGGGGCTGAACAGAGCGGATTCATTGCCGACTTAGGTTATGAAACTTATCAGAAGATATTGGCTGAGGCTGTTACCGAATTGAAGAACGATGAGTTTGCCGATTTGTATGCCGATGAAATCAAGGCAGGTGAGGAAAAGATAAGCGGAGAGGAATTTGTCGATGAATGTACGGTGGAAAGCGATTTGGAATTGCTGTTCCCCAACGAATATATTCCGAGCAGCAGCGAACGTATGTTGTTGTACCGTGAACTTGATAAACTGGAACTCGACAAGGATGTCGAAGCGTTTAAGTCGCGGTTGGTCGACCGTTTCGGAAAGATTCCGCCCGAAGGGGAGGAGCTTATCCGTATTGTCCCGTTACGCCGTTTGGCCAAACGGCTCGGCGTGGAAAAGGTCATTCTCAAGGCCGAACGTATGACCATGTTTTTCGTAAGCAATCTCGACAGTCCGTATTACCAGAGCGATGCTTTCGGCAAGATTATCAATTACATGTCGAAATATCCCCGCAACTGCAATCTGCGTGAACAGAACGGAAAGCGGAGTATGGTAATCAAAGATATTACTAATGTAGAACAGGCTGTGCGGATTTTGCAGGAAATAGTAAGTCTTACATAATATTCCCTTTCGATGGATATCGGAGGCGGTATGGGCTGCATGTCCATACCGCCTTCTTGTTGTTTATTGCCGACATTTGTGAAGTAAACAGACCGGTTTCCGGTTTATCTAGAGAAAATATCAGAGGTTAAAATCTTTGTTTAATGAAATATTTTTATTAAGTTTGGAGAAACACATTAATAATTCTTTGATTTAACCTTATTAAGCTATGAATACCGTAAATAATTTCTTCCTATCCGACAATGAACTTTTAGGACATTTCCGCGATGCTTTTACCGAATTTCGCAAGCGTGTACAGAAACCAACCATTTTGATTCCGGGTTTGACTGATAAATACAAACCGTCGCTGATTCGTTTCATGTTCGGGCAGGATATGGATGTATCATCGAAGGATGATGCCAATGCAAAAGGTTTCCATACCTATGCCAGTGAACATATTCCGATTGATGTGATTGCAAGCAAGGGTATCGAACGTCTGGAACAGGAGAGTGGTAATCTCTTTGACAGGAAAATACACATGGTCTGGTATTTTATCAGTGATTTTACGGAACGAAGCCTTTATTACGATTACTACAATATCGAGTATCTGGTAAAGGAACGGATGTTGCCCACTTGTATCATCTATACGCCCGATGGTACTGATGTTCCCCCACGTGATGTCTTGGATATGATGCAGACTTTCGTTTCCGAGAAGTTCGGCAACAGAATCCGGAGTTTCCAGATTTCTGCGAAGAAAGTGAAAGATCATGATATCGATTGGAATCCGTTGATGGAATGGTCGGTTTCCTTGTTGAAGGACAAGGAAGAACTCCGTCGCGGATTCATCGTTTCACAACGTCTGAATATAGATTTGAAGGATGAGGAAGCACGCGAACGGAACAAATCGTATCGTGCTGCCGCCGGTGCTTTGGGTGCGGCGCCTACTTCGTATAGTATGAATGCGTTGTCGTCGTTGCAGATATGGAATGCTGCCGATCTGTTTTGTGTATATGGATTCGATAATTGTATCCAGGGGGATAAGGAACTGATGATCCAGATAGGACGACGGTTGATGGTGTTGCTCAACGAGCTATGTCCGACCAATTCCTTTATCACGGCCGATGTGGCTAAACGGGTAACGGTTTATCTTATCTATGGGCTTTGGATTCTTACTCGTCGTTTCCACATGAGGGACGAAACCCTTACTTCCGAAAAACTCCATAAATTGTTCTCTGAGAAGAATATCTCCAGACTGATTGAAGAGTTGAAGAAGAAACAGAGCGAAGAGCCCCATCTGACGGACGATTGACGGCCGTTGTGATCTCCTCTCTCAGCAGGTTTTTTCCTTAATTTCGGCATATTTTTTGTAACGTATTGATTCCTTGCGGGTTGTTGTGAAAGGAGGTGCGATTTCCCTTCACTTTCCCTTCACAACGCTTCACGTGACTTCACATCCTTTAACCGGTAAGTCATCCGATAAAGCCTTTTCGGCTATGACTTCTAGAGGAAAGGATGTTTTTTATATATTTCCTGCCCGATGTCCCTTCTGTTTTTGAAGTTTTGTAACAATCGGGTTTCATTTCTGTTTCATGTGAGGAGAAAACGTGTTTTTCTTACCTTATTTATATTATGCCAAATCGGTGAACGATTATTTTTGCCACGCATAAAAAAGATGATAGTCAATCAATGAAGAAAGTGTTTTTAGTGGTATCGCTGTTTAGCCTGGCCTTTTCGGTTCAGGCTCAGACAGCAAGAGAGGAAATTCAGAAGGATCCGGCTTTGGCTTCCGGAAAGTATTATGCTTATCAGGCACCCGATGTGCAGCTCACTCCGGCTCCCGATGGTTATGAACCGTTTTACATTTCTGCCTTTGCCCGTCACGGGTCGCGTTATCTTACCAAAGAAAAGAAATATGCCCAACCTTTGGGACAGTTGCTTGCTGCCGATGAGGCCGGGGCGCTGACTGCCGATGGAAAACGCACTTTGAAGGTGGTGGCCGCATTGGCTCAGGAAGCCGAAAACAAATACGGTGAACTTACTCCGAAAGGAGCCCAGCAGCATCGCGAGCTTATCGGCCGCATGTATAAGAATTATCCGCAGGTATTTCAGAATGGTATCCATGTCGATGCGCGTTCCACTTATAAGACACGGGCTTTCCTTTCGATGGCTGCCGCTTGTGTAGAGCTGAAGGGTTTGAATCCGCAGTTGAATGTTACTACCAATACCAGCGAAGCGGATACCTATTATATAAAGTATAAGAATCCGCTTTATGAGGCACAACATCTGGAAAACATCGATTCGGTTTATCAGGCTGCCGACAGTGTTTACGTACATCCGCAACGTTTGATGAAACAGCTGTTCAAGGATTCGGCTTATGTTGCACAGAACATCAAGGATCCTGTAAAGCTGATGGCTGACCTGTTTGAGCTTCACGGAATCAGCCAGAGCAGTTACAACCAGCCCGACCTTTCGTTCCTGTTTACCGATGAAGAATTGTATAATATGTGGCAGCGAAACAATTTTGAATGGTATTACGAAAAGGGTGCTTCACCGTTGAGCGACAATTGCATGTATAAACTCGAACGCAATCTGTTGAACAACTTTATCGAAACAGCCGATACGGTCATCGCTTCGAAGAAGAATGCGGTAACCTTGCGTTACGGACACGATACGAATCTGGCACCGTTGGCTGCCTTGATGGGAATCAACGAACTGCAGACATCCACTGCCGACTGGCAGAAGATTGCCGATACCTATCGTACTTACCGTATTATCCCGATGTGTGGAAATGTGCAGCTCATCTTCTATAAGAAGAAAGGTTCGAAAGATATTCTGGTCAAACTTCTGCTCAATGAGCGCGAAGTCCGTTTGCCGCTTGCTACCGACACCGCTCCTTATTATAAATGGAAGGACGTACGAGGTTATTGGAAAAAGGTTGTAGACGGAATTGACCTCCCGGCAAAGCAATAATCAATAGATATATGAATATAAATGGCCTGCAATGTGTTGAAAATAAATGCATTGCAGGCCTTTCTGTTTGTTTGTAACAGAATCTTAAAATGTGTAGTGTGAATGTAACAAGCCTGCAACAAACATGAAAAGCGACCTCCATACCTTTGCAGCAAATAAAAAATAGAGATGAAATCGAAATTGGTATTAGGTTTATGCTTGTTGGCTTCTTTGCAGGCTCAAGCATGGGACATTAAAGGAAGAATTAAAGATGCACTGACTGGGGAGGAGATTATCGGTGCATCGGTAATGGTGAAGGAGGAACCGGGAAGGGGAGCTGTAACCGGATTGGACGGTAGCTTCAATCTTTCGGTCAGTAGAAAGAAGTACACGCTGGTTTGCTCTTATGTAGGTTATAAGAGAGTGGAAATCGAAGTGGATGCTTCGCGTAAGGAAATTGAAATTCCAATGAAGACCGACGACGTGGAACTGGCTGGTATCACTGTTGTTGCAAAGAATCCGGGTAGAACCGAAGCGGGTGCGCGCGGAATCGAAAAGCAGGCTATGAACGTGGTGAACGTGATGAGTGCGAAAGCGATCGAGCTTTCTCCGGATATTACGGTGGCAAACGTCATCCAGCGTATGTCGGGTGTAACTGTTGAACGCAACAGTAGCGGTGAAGGACAGTATGCGATCCTTCGCGGTATGGATAAGAGATATAACTATACATTGGTCAACGGAGTGAAGATTCCGAGTCCGGACAACAAGAACCGTTTCGTGCCGTTGGATATTTTCCCGTCGGAAATGCTGGATCGTCTGGAGGTGACCAAATCATTGACTGCAAATATGGAAGGCGACGGTATCGGTGGTGCCGTAAACCTGATTATGAAGGATGCACCGACCGAACGCCAGTTTACTGCAAACATTTCTACCGGTTATAATGCAATGTATTTCGACCGTGATTTCCAGTCGTTCAAACATGGCGATATCGCCAAGAAGTCGCCGTACGAAGCAATGGGAATGCCCGAAGACTATAAGGTTACAGCCGATAACTTCAAGATGTCGAACTTGCGCATGGATTGGAAGAAACCTTTGCCCGACCTTACTGCAGGTATTTCTTACGGCGATCGTTTCTTCAAAGACAAGTTGGGTGTGATGCTGGCAGGTAGTTTCCTGAATACCTATCGTGGTAAGGAAAGCGAACTTTACTATCAGCCGGGAACTGCCCACAACGGTATCGAGTATCGTAATTATTCTTCGCAACAGACACGTATCGGGGCTCACGTGAAACTCGATTATCAGATCAATCAGAATCATAAACTTACTTGGTACAACGGTTATATGGATATGATCGAAGCCGAAGTACGTGACGGAAAGGACGATAAGGAACGTCAGATCCGTATGAAATGGAATCATCAGTATATCATCAACTCGACCTTGAAGGGTGAGCATCAGTTCATGAACGACGGTGCTTTGCGCCTGAACTGGTCGGCTGTGGTATCGAAAGCTTACAGCGAAACTCCGGATAATGCCGAAATCTATATGCAGGGATCGCATGTTCAGACTTCAGGCGCTGCCATCCGCCGTTGGGAACACAATTCCGACAAGGATTTTGCAGGTTACCTGGATTTGATGTACAAGCTGAAACTCGACAACGGTTCTGTATTCGACTTTTCTATAGGAGGTATGTACCGCGACAAGAAACGCGACAGCTTCTTCAATGAATATACATTCAATTCGGCAACAGGAAACAAGGATCCGCAGTATATCGGTGAGGATTGGAACAACTTCGATGAAATCCTTCTTACTCCGCGTCCTTACGGAAACATCGGCGACCCTTTGAACTACGATGCAACCGAAAAGATCGGTGCCGGATACGGTATGGTGAAATATACGTTAGGTAAACTGGAATTGATTGCCGGTGTACGTGTGGAACATACCGATCAGGGATATGTGTTGAAATTCGCCCGTGACGTGGATCCGGAAGGTAATCAGAAATATACCGATGTATTGCCTAGCTTCCATGCCAAGTATGCGGTGCACGAGAATGCCAATCTGCGTTTCTCTTACGCCCGCTCAATCAACCGTCCGAGCTTCTTCGAAATCGTTCCTTACAGCATCATCAACGAAGACTATAAGGAGAAAGGTAATCCGGACTTGGAACATACGGTAGCCGACAACGTGGATATCCGTTACGAATTCTTCCCACGTTCTTCCGAACAGATTATGGTGGGCTTGTTCTATAAGCGTCTGAAGAACCCGATCGAATATGGATTGCTCAACGAAGGACAGGATACTTACTACAAGCCGATGAACTTTGGTAATGCCAATAACCTTGGAGCGGAAATCGATGTGATGAAGTATTTCAACTGGTTCGGTATCAAGGCCAATTATACATACACTCACTCGAAGATTACAACCGACAAACGTATCATGAACGGATCGGAAGTTACCTCCAAGCGCCAGTCGCGTCCGTTGTTCGGTCAGGCGGCACACGTAGCCAACCTTTCCTTGCTCTTCAAGGATACCAAACACGGATGGGAAGGACAGATTGCAGGTAGCTATACCGGAAAACGTCTGAGCGATATCTCCAACTGGTACGACGACGATATTTGGGAAGACGGATATTTCCAGCTCGACGCATCGGTTGAGAAAAGCTGGAAAAACGGACTCAGCATCTTTGCCAAGGCATCGAACCTGCTCGATACTCCGTTGCTCCGATTCATACAGGACGGTCCTCATACAGCCAATGTAAATTCCGACCGTCACAAAGGAAACGTAATCGAACGTAAGGAATGGCACGGACAGTCGTTCATGCTCGGTGTACGATTCAAACTTTAAGAGAAAATTTTACAACATTATTAAAATAGAAAATTCAGTTTAACTAATTATTTACTTTATGAAATTCAATGCATTTTTAGTAAGTGCAGCTTTGATGTCAATGACATTGGTAGCATGTAGTGATGACGACAACACTGTTGACAATGGTGGTAACGGCGGAAACAACGGAGGTAACGAACCTACTACCGAAATGGTTTCCGGTAATGTAGAAGGCGTTTGGAAAGCAAACTCCATTGTTAAGGTAGGTGGCCACATCGTAGTTCCGGAAGGAAAGACACTGACTATCGAAGAAGGTGTTCAGGTGATCTTCGACGATAAAGGTGTAGGTGTAAATCATGCTCCGATCGAATTTACCGTAAACGGTAACTTGTATTGCGAAGGAACAGAAGCAAATCCTATTCTGATGTCGGTTGCTGAAGAAGACCGTACAGAAGCCAATATCTTTGAAGGTTTGTGGGGTGGTATCGTTGCTTCATCTACTTGTGAGGAAATGTTGATCGACCATACTATTATCGAATACACCGGTGGTCAGGTAATCGAAGGTTCTCCTGCCGCTACTAACGGTGTGTATACTGCAGGTGACGATGCTTATCCGCAGATTACTACAAACAACATCAACGGAAAATACGTTATCACCAACTCGGTATTGCGTAACGGTTGGTCGGACGGTATCTACCTGATGGGTGGTAATGCAATCATTGCCAACAATACATTTGCTGCTAACGGTTACGACGGTGCAGAAGCTGTTAACGTAAAGGCCGGATGTAAGGTAGACGTTGCAGGTAACGTAATGTTCAGCCCGAACACCAACGGTATGAAGTTGTCTAGTTCAGGTCAGAGCGAAAACCGTGGACAGGCTAAGGTTCAGGCTTACAACAATACCATCATCAACGCAGGATGGCGTCGTGACGGTGAAAAGGGTGGATGTATCTACACTGAAAAGAACGCTTTGGTTAACGTAATCAACAACTTGATGGTTAACTGTAAGTTCCGTGCAATGACTCCGAACTACGAAACACCGAACGATCCGGAAGAAGGTTATGATGAAAACTCAATCGTAGATTATAACTACTACACTTCAGGAAGCCAGAAGAGTGATGTAGTGTTCGATGGTCCGGAAGATACAGGTGTAGCTTACTCATGGCAGGGTTACAACTACGCACACGAAAACTATTACAACGGCGTGGTTGACAAGAACAGTGTAATCGCTACAGAAGAAAACTCTGAAGACCCGATGTTCGTTAACTTCGACATCAACGGTGTCGGTCTGACTGACTATGTTTACGATGCTGCTTGGGACTTCCACGTACAGGCTAACTCACCGGTATTGAGCGGTGCTTATCCTAAATCGGATATCACTCCGTATTTTGCAGGTGGTCTGACAGTAAACGGCAAGTCGTACAAATCACCGGCTATTGCAAATCACTTCGGTGCTTTCGGTACTAAATAATCCGACTCCCTAATACACAATTTATAGATCTTTTAAAGTCCGGCCTGAAAATTTGTTCCAGAGCCGGACTTTTAAGTTTATGTGTATTCTTTTTACCTGTATAAGGTGTCTCCGTAATAGCTTTCCTATCGGATTTCCTCATTCTTCCTGTAAGGGCATGGGGGGGAGTATAAACCCCTTGACATTTCTGCAGAATTATTTGATATATTCCAAAATATCCCTTGACAGATTGCTGGAGATTCCTTGACGCAGTCGGAAAAATGTTTTGTCATTTGGATGGATATGATTTGATATCTTGAAATATACATTTCGTCCTTCTCGGGCGAATTCCTGATACTTTTCGGAATTCTCTCGAACGAATGAAATTATGTATGAAATATTTTACGGAAAAAATCTCCGTTTTTCAGATTCATTTCAGTTTTGATACTCATCTTTGTATCATTAAAAATATCCAATTATTCACATTTAAACTATAATTTATGTTTTCGATTAAAAAATCATTGATTGCCTTATCATTGGCATTGGTATCGGCATTTGCTTTTGCACAAACTCCCGAAGTATGGAAGACACTCGAAAAGCCTCTGAATTTCTATCTGGCAAACGACCTGGGACGAAACGGCTACTATGATCAGAAACCGATAGCGGAACTTATGGGGACTATGGCCGAAAATCTCGACATCGAATGTGTGGTGGCTGCCGGCGACGTTCATCATTTCGAAGGTGTCCGCAGCGTGAATGACCCGTTGTGGATGACGAACTACGAACTGGTTTATAGCCATCCGGAACTTATGTTGCCTTGGTATCCAATCTTAGGTAACCATGAATACCGTGGAAACACACAGGCTGTAGTCGATTATTCGAATGTGAGCGCCCGTTGGGAAATGCCCGACAAATATTATACTAAGGTAGTGGAAAACGATGATATCACAGTCCGTCTGGTGATGATCGATACATCTCCGCTGCTCGACAAGTATCGTGAAGATACTGAAAAATATCCGGATGCATGCAAACAGGATATCGACAAGCAGTTGGCTTGGATAGATTCAGTACTCACATCGGCTAAGGAAGACTGGGTGCTTGTAGTTGGTCATCATCCTATCTATGCGGATACAAAGAAAAACGACTCTGAACGTCTAGACATGCAAAAGCGTGTAGACTCTATCTTGCGCAAACATAACGTAGATATGTATCTTTGCGGTCATATCCACAACTTCCAGTACATCCGCAAGGCCGACAGCAACATTGATTATGTTGTCAACTCATCAGCATCATTGAGCCGTGATGTAAAACCAATCGACGGAACCAAGTTCTGTAGCGGTGAAACTGGCTTCTCATTGATTGCTGCCGACAAGAAGGAACTCAACCTTCACATGATCAACAAGGAAGGTAAGGTACTCTATACTGTAAGCCGTAAGAAATAACTCCGATTCTATCGGATGCGATTTGATAGAATATTGATATAGGTCTTTAAAATTATGAAAGGCCCGACGGAAATGATACTTTTTCGTCGGGCTTTTCGTTTTGTAAACTGGAGTTGTCTTTTTCTAACAGTTGAAAGCTAATTAGGGAAAATTTTCCTTATTTTGACAGAAAAATATGCTCTTCAACCTAAAAAATCGCCTTTTGTAGGGAAGGGTATCTCTTTTTTTCCTACTTTTGCACAGTTTTAGGTTTCATGTGCTAACAGACTAAAGTGGCAGATGAACTTCAGGATCGCCCGAAGCGGTCGGAAATGAACCTTATAGATGAATATATTTAAAACATAAAGCATGATACAGAAAGTATTGATCGCTAACCGTGGTGAAATTGCTGTGCGTGTAATGCGTTCTTGCCGTGAGATGGGCATCCGCACCGTTGCAGTATTCTCGGAAGCCGACAGAACGGCCCGCCACGTACTTTATGCGGATGAGGCCTGTTTCATTGGTCCGGCAGCATCGCGTGAAAGTTATTTGAACATTGATAAGATCATTAATGCAGCGAAGACTCATGGAGCGGATGCGATTCATCCGGGATATGGTTTCTTGTCGGAGAATTCGGAATTTGCACGTCGCTGCCGTGAAGAAGGTATTATTTTTATCGGTCCGGATCCTGAAACGATGGATGCGATGGGTGATAAGATTTCTGCCCGTAAACACATGATTGCTGCAGGGGTACCGGTTGTTCCTGGTACAGAAAAGCCTTTGAGCAGTGTTGAAGAGGCAAAGGAAATCTGTAATAAGATCGGCTATCCTGTTATGCTGAAAGCTTCTATGGGTGGTGGCGGTAAAGGTATGCGTCTGATCCACAACATCGATGAAGTGGAAGAAGCTTACAATACAGCCCGTTCGGAATCTATGTCATCATTCGGCGACGATACCGTTTACCTTGAAAAGTTCGTTGAAGAACCTCATCACATCGAATTCCAGATTCTTGGAGATAACTTCGGCAATGCTGTTCACTTGTTCGAACGTGAATGTTCAATCCAGCGCCGTAACCAGAAGATTGTAGAGGAAACTCCTTCGCCTTTCGTTACTCCCGAACTTCGTCAGAAGATGGGAGAGGCTGCCGTTGCTGCAGCGAAGGCTGTAAATTATAAAGGTGCCGGAACTATCGAGTTCCTTGTCGACAAGCATCGTAATTTCTATTTCCTCGAAATGAATACCCGTCTGCAGGTGGAACATCCGATTACCGAAGAGGTGGTTGGTGTTGACCTCGTTAAGGAACAGCTCCGCATCGCAAGCGGCGAACCTTTGCATTTCAAGCAGGAAGACTTGAAACAGCGTGGTCACGCTATCGAGTGTCGTATCTGTGCCGAAGATTCGGAAAACAACTTCATGCCGTCACCGGGTGTCATCCGTCAGCTGATGGAACCGAACGGTATCGGTGTGCGTATCGACAGCTACGTATACGAAAGCTATGAAATCCCTATCTACTACGACCCGATGATCGGTAAGCTGATTGTATGGGCAACTACCCGTCAGTTCGCTATCGAACGTATGCGTCGTGTGCTTTACGAATACAAGATTACGGGTCTGAAGACCAACATCGGTTATCTGCGTCACATTATGAATGTACCTGATTTCGTGGAAGGTCATTACAATACCTTGTTCATTCCGAAGCATCAGGATATGTTGCGTGAATGGGCCGGAAAGAAGGAAGAGGAAACCGAGAACATCGCCATGATCGCCGCTTACATCGATTACCTGATGAACCTCGAAGAAAACAAGTCGGGTTCTACCGATAACCGTCCGATCAGCCGCTGGCGTGAATTCGGATTGAAGAAAGGTGTATTGCGTATCTAATAAATAAGGAAAGGAAAATTATGGAAATACATATTGGAAGCAGAGTTGCCGACGTTACTTTGGTTAGCAAGGAAGGCAACAAGGTACAATTGACAATCGACGGTGTTCCTTACGATGTAGATATTGTAATGGCCGAAAACGGTAGCTGCTCGATTCTGCACGACGGAAAGTCGTACAATGCCGAACTGATCCGTAAGGAAGGTGGCAAGAGCTATACCGTGAATGCACATTACCAGTCGTACAATATCGATATCATCGACTCTCAGGCCAAATACCTGCGCATGCGTAAGTCGAACGACGAAAAGCAGTCGGACAAGATCATCTCTCCGATGCCGGGTAAGGTTGTGAAGATTCCTGTGAAGGTAGGCGACAAGCTCGAGGCAGGCGATATCGTAGTGGTAATCGAAGCCATGAAGATGCAGAGCAACTACAAAGTGAACAGTCCTTGCATGGTGAAGGAAATCATGGTGAACGAAGGCGACTCGGTAAACAGCAACCAAGTGATTATGACTTTGGATGTAATTAATGAAGAGGAAAAATAATTATGACAACAGCAGAACAATATAAAAAGTTTGAGGAACTGGATAAGCAGGCTTCTCAAGGCGGTGGTGTAGAACGCGTGGAAAGACAACACGCCAATGGCCACATGACAGCTCGTGAACGTATCGACATGTTGCTGGATAAAGGTACTTTCAATGAAATCGACAAGTTCGTGATTCACAACTGCAGCGATTTCGGTATCGACAAGACTCATATCCCGGGCGACGGTATCGTTTGCGGTTATGGTAAGATAGACGGCCGTCTGGTCTACGTTTATGCTTACGATTTTACCGTATATGGCGGTACATTGGGTACAACCGGTGCACAGAAGATTGTCAAGGTACAGCAGCTGGCATTGAAGAACGGTGCTCCGGTCATCGCATTGAACGACTCGGGTGGTGCACGTATCCAGGAAGGTGTAGGCAGTATCTCGGGTTACGCTTCCATCTTCTATCAGAATACCATCGCTTCGGGGGTTGTTCCGCAGATCTCGGCTATCCTCGGTCCGTGTGCAGGTGGCGCTTGCTACTCTCCGGCATTGACCGACTTCATCTTCATGGTGAAGGAAAAGAGCCACATGTTCATTACCGGTCCGGATGTAGTGAAGGCTGTTACTCACGAAGAAGTGGACAAGGAAGAGTTGGGTGGTGCATATACCCACAGCAGCAAGAGCGGTGTAACTCACTTCCTTTGCGACACGGAAGAAGAAACTTTGATGAGCATCCGAGAACTCTTGAGCTTCCTGCCGTCGAACAATATGGAAGACGCACCGAGCATTCCTTGCACCGACGATATCCGTCGTGTGGAAGAATCGCTGATGAACGTTATTCCTGACGATCCGAACATGCCGTACGATATCAAGAATATCATCGAACCGGTAGTCGATAACCACTACTTCTTCGAAATCATGCCGCACTTCGCTAAGAACATCGTAATCGGTTTCGCACGTTTGGGCGGTCGCTCGGTAGGTATCGTTGCCAACCAGCCGGCATATCTGGCAGGTGTTCTGGATATCGATGCATCCGACAAAGCATCACGTTTCATCCGTTTCTGCGACTGCTTCAATATTCCTATCGTAACGTTCGAAGACGTTCCGGGCTTCTTGCCGGGATGCGACCAGGAACACAACGGAATTATCCGTCACGGTGCGAAGATTGTTTATGCATACGCCGAAGCTACTGTACCTAAGATTACAGTCATCACCCGTAAGGCTTACGGTGGTGCATACATCGTAATGAACAGCAAACCGATCGGTGCCGATGTTAACTTCTCTTATCCGACTGCAGAAATCGCCGTGATGGGAGCAGACGGTGCAGTGAACATCCTGTACCGTAAGGCTACTCCGGAAGAGAAAGCGAAAGCGGTGGAAGAATACAAGGAAAAGTTCTCGAACCCGTATCGTGCAGCCGAACAAGGTTACATCGACGAAATCATTCTTCCGAAAGACACCCGTTACAAGTTGATCCAGGCATTGGAAATGACCGAAAACAAGAGTGTAAGTAATCCTCCGAAGAAGCACGGCAATATGCCGCTTTAATCGGATTTGTGGAATATAACCAGATAGAACGTGCAGTCAGCATAATGTTGGCGGCACGTTTTTTTTGTTTGCCGACATTCTGTTTTTATTATGTGTGTTTTTTGTTTCATAATGTCAGTATATTATGGGTGCTAAATGTTAAATTCTGTGATGATATATGGCTATATGATACTGATAACTTCGTGCAAGGGTATCATTAATTATAACATTCTTCAATTTTTAGCCACTTTTTATGCATAAATTATTATTGGGTAGGTGATTTCTTTGTTCTTGTTTAACGTGAGTTCGGTATAATAATCTTATGCAATAAGCCTACTTTTATCAATGATGTCAATATTGAGTGACGGTT
>CALUKX010000018.1 GCA_944321335.1 uncultured Phocaeicola sp.
AAGCCTTGCATCCATGTACAACGCACATTGGATACACAGCTTGCCTTATTCTAAATTCATCGAACTCACGTTAATTACTTGTTTGTGTTTTGTCTGTCAAAAAATGCCATCCTGTTTTCTCTCCCAAACTAGGTTTGGGGTGGCGATTTGTTTCATAATATCGGTTTGATACGACAAATATAAATTTTAAATTTTATAATCCAAAACATTTGATAGCCTTTGTTGGATGATACGTGATAATTGATCGGTACCGGAACGATTCTGATAGTATTATGATTTCAATTTCTGATATTATTTGTCGGCTGTGATTGATAAGGTTTGTAAAGGTGAATAATCAGACCGGTAATCTGTCTCTTGTATATTATTTGCATGAGCACTTGTTATAGAAAGTAAAAATAGGCAAATGCAATAAGAAAATCTATATTTTCTTTGCACATTCGGATTAATATTGTATCTTTGTCATAGATAAAAATGGAGCCGTACTTGCAGAATCGGGAAACTCATCAAATTTATAGGAAATACCGAGAACAGCTTCATCTCTCAATGGCGGGCCACGCCTTCGGGTAGCATTTATGCCGGTGGATTACAAAGGGGGAGAGCACTCAAATCATGTCTTTCGGAGTTTCGTCACGCCTCGGGTACGGCTCTTCTTATATCCCTATGTTTCATCTATTCTTTTTTCTATGATACTTTATTTTTCAGGTACAGGAAATTCACGGTGGGTAGCTCGACAGCTGGCCGACGGGCTGAATGATGAGATGCTTTCCATTGCCGAACTGTATCTTGAGTCGAGAAAACTGGTGTTGGGAAAGGATGAGCCTTTGGGCTTTGTCTTTCCTGTGTATTCATGGGGACCACCTCAGATTGTGCTGAAGGTACTCGAGGCATTGTCGTTCGACGTTGTTCCTTCTTATCTGTATTTTGTCTGTACCTGCGGTGATGATGTCGGTAAGACTGCCGCCATTTTCCGACGTGCCGTAAAGAAGAAAGGTTGGCGGTGTAAGGCGGGCTTTTCTGTCATCATGCCTAATACGTATGTCTGCCTTCCGAGTTTTGATGTCGATTTCAAGTCGGTGGAAGAGAAGAAGCTTGAGGAATCGAACGGACGGATGGAGGTGGTATTGGGTGCAGTAATGCATCGCCTGAAGGGATTCGATTGTCATGAGGGAGGATTGCCGATATTGAAGAGTTATTTTATCCGTCCGT
Source organism: uncultured Phocaeicola sp. (assembly GCA_944321335.1). Taxonomy (GTDB): domain Bacteria; phylum Bacteroidota; class Bacteroidia; order Bacteroidales; family Bacteroidaceae; genus Phocaeicola. Next base: position 1,207 of record CALUKX010000018.1, read on the forward strand.
TGTTCAACGCTTTTCTCTCTTCTCCGAAGAAGTTCCATGTAACCGACGATTGTATCCGTTGCGGATTGTGCGAACAGGTGTGTCCGGTGCATAACATCAAGATGAATGAGAAGCCTGAGTGGGGGAGCGATTGTACCATGTGTCTGTCGTGTTATCACCATTGTCCGAAGCATGCGATAGCTTATGGCAGTCAGACTCAGAATAAAGGACAATATCTGCATAAATGATAAGATGATACTGCACTTTTTGGCTTATGTCAATGTGTTTTTTGCATTTGACTATTGTCAACTAAGCTGTTGACTTAAGTCAACCGATCGGTTTGACTCTAGTCAACTGAGCGGTCGACTAGAGTCAAATGATAAACTCTTCTAGACAAATATAAAAAATCTTCCTTATCTTGTCGTAGGCATTTCAGGTACGATTGCCTCGATCTTGTTCTCCACATTGTCGGGGAGTTTGGAAAAGAAATCGAGCCCGGTAATCTCTTCCACTTCATCCACGGGGACCATATAGTTCGATAGTTTCTGATGGTGTGCCTTGTTTTCGAAAAGGAATCCCATAGCGATAGGGTTCTTGCGGTTATAGATAAGTACCACCTTGAAGAATCGGTCGGGAACTGCAACCTGGTGTTCGCCGATACGTTTCGGTGATTTGCTGTCGTAAATCGGTCCGCAAGCGATATAGACTGTTCCGTATTTGCGTGCCCATCCTCGGCAGGTCTCTTCCAGATCGCCCCAATCATCGCGGTTGAGTTTCTGATTCTGCGGACAAACGTTGCTCATGTAGAACGATTCTTCCATCGCCTGTTCGCTCCATTTCATATCGGCTGCCGGAACCATGTGTCCGCGGTCGTATCCGGAATTGGTATAGTCGTAGTGTTCAACACGAGGCTCTGGCAGATCGGGATCGGGCGAGAACTTCTTTTTACGTCCTTCCTCTCCGTTGGTTTCCTGACGTGTAAGTTCCCAGGCAACCCAGTTCGGAGTCTTGTATGTATTATTGTATGATACCGTGTATCCGGTTCGGACAAGTTTGATTTCATCCCGCTTGGTTATGCTCACCGGAATTTCCAGCTTGCTGCTGTATTTGGATTGCGATGTGGATGCACTTGACTTGTCGTCTGAACTTTCCGAATTGTTGGTGGCTGCGGAAGGAATATCCTGCTGTTCGATGGAAACGTTTCCGGGAGTCTTGCTTTCTCCTTTCTGATAGTAATATAAAGCCCCGGCAATGATGATAATCAACAGCAAAAATCCTTTCAATCCTGAATTACCTTTTTTTCTTCTTCTTCCCATAGTGTAATGTCTTTATGTGTTTAGAGTAACTTGAATCGCATACGGAAGATTCCGTCGTTGAAATCGGAACTTATAATCTTGAATGTACCTATTTCGGATGTGTTTTCTACGTGCAGTCCGATGCACAGACATTCGTCGTAATCGCCGACATGGACAATGCGCACGGTATCGGATGCTCCTTCCGGCAATCGTTTCATGTCGAAACGGTCGATGGCTTCAGCCTGTGTGATGAATTCGGTGGTTACGGGCAGACGACGGGCGATCACTTCATTCACCTTGTCTTCTATCTGCTTGATCTGTTCTTCGGTGGGCGCTTGTGGAAGGGCAAAATCGAGTTTGCTTTTCTTCCGTTCGATGTGGGCCGAAACGGCACGTCCGCATCCGAAAAGATTTACCATTGTACGGTTTACGATATGTTCGCAGGTGTGCATGGGAGGGTATTCCTGCTTGTTATGTTCGTTCAATTGTGGAGTTTGTTCCATATACTTGTTTTTTGAGATCCGACGGCAAAAATAAGAAATAAACTCGTATCCGTGGCCCAATTGGGGAAATCTTCTTGCATTGAATTTCGGGTGAAAGCGGATGTGAAAGGTAAATTTAATTGCTTTCACCCGTAACACATTGTAGTTTAGTGAGTTGAAAGAGTGAAAGCAAAAAATATAAAAATAAAATCGGAGTAAGTTTGCGTATGGGCATAAAAAAAGGAGTACCGCTGTACTCCAACCTTTGTTAACCTTAAATCTAATACTATGAAAAACACATTACAAAGGTACGGAGTTTTTGATTAAATACAAATTTTACAGCCATAAATTGTCGGATTATAACATGCTTTAATTAAAACGCACATCCGATGATTTCTTATTAACATACCTTTTACGTATCTTTGCATGTATTAAAAACTCAACGTGTTTATGGCATTCGAAGCAACAAAAAGAGAGTGGGGCGAGCTTTATGCGTTTTTTCGCTTGCTGGCCGATGGATTTGTGTACGCCGGTACTCCCGACGTAAAGAGAAACGAAGCGCACCGCATTCCCGTGGCTATGGTGCAGCGTGAGGAGCACGACGGAACTCGCCGATATATCATCGAAAAGGAGAATATCCATATCGTAGGCGAGAATATGGATAAGCGTGTGCCTCGTGAGGATTTCGAGACGGTAGCCGAACTTGTCCTTCAGGCCATCCGCAACTGCAGGGAGGATGATGTAACTTCACCCGACGGTGTGGAAGAGTTTCTGGATGAAGTGGCTATTTACGATCTGGAGGCGAAAACCGACGACCGTACCGATTTCAGTGTGGCATTTTATAGTATCGATGCTCCGCTCACCGGATTTTGTGTCCGTTCGCGTTTAGGACTGATGTTTCCGTTGATAGACGGTGGACGCTCGGCTAATTTCAAGTTCGAACAGACCGGTGTGAAGTTTGCTACGCCGACAGTCAACAAGATCAATGCGTTCGGCGAAGAAGATGATGTGATAGGCCGTATGCTGATGATCGAGCGTTTGGGAGGCAATCTCAAGTACAATGACGTGGCCGATAAGATCTTCCGCAGCAACTTGTCGATGATCGACTTGCACATGGGACGTCTATTGGCCGAAATGACCCGGTTGATGTGGCTCGACGGCATCACGAAAGTGGCCGATCTGACGGAAGAAATCAAGAAGCTCAATCCGTTGAAGATAAAGGATGAACTTATCAGCAAGCATGGATTCTATGAATACAAGATAAAGGAATTCCTGTTGGCGCTTGCTACAGGAATGCGTCCTGCCAAGCTGTATAACGGAACCGAATCGGCCATTGCCGGATTCCTTTTCGTGACAGGCGACGGACAAGTGCTTTGTTACCAGCGAGCTTTCCGTCAGACCTTCGCCGATTTCCTCTTTTACAATTCAAGATTGGAAAAAGGCTCTACCGAAAAAGACAAATACGGTTATCTGGAACGTGAGAATGGGGTGTATTACTTCAAGCTGAATCTGAAGATCGCGCTCCTGAAGCGTTGACGGGATAATCGGTACGGATAACTAGAAAAAGTCCGAAGTGTGAACATCAATTTGTAGCCTGAATGGCAGAAAGTGTTCGCAGCTTCGGACTTTTTTATTGTTTTATTGGTTTGAATTGTATAGAGAAAAATGATTTTGTTGGCATAATATTATTTTTCCTTTATATTTGTGCCTGAAAGGCACGGAACTTGATACTATGACAATGAAGAGATATCACACAGGATTTGCTTTGAGTGGCGGGTTCATCAAAGGAATTGCTCATCTGGGAATGATGCAGGCCTTTTATGAATACAATATTCGTCCCGATATCTTTTCGGGAACAAGTGCCGGTGCCATTGCAAGTGTTTTTCTGGCCGACGGCAAGCAACCTTTTGAGGTGATGGAACTTTTCTTGTGCCGTAGTTTTACAGATCTGGCCAAGGTCCGTCCCGATAAGGCCGGAATTTTCAAACTCGATTACTTTATGGACTTCATGCGGAGTAACCTCAAGACCCGTAATCTTGAAGATCTCCCCATCCCCGTCATCGTTACAGCTACCGATTTGGATCACGGTAAGTGTGTGCATTTCACACGAGGGGAAATCGGACGGAGGGTAGCGGCTTCCTGTTGCCAACCTGTATTGTTCGCTCCCGTCAAGCTGAAGGGGATACATTATGTGGATGGCGGTATATTCATGAACCTGCCTGTGAGTCCTATACGTAATCAGTGTGAAAAGGTGATTGCATTGAGTGTCTATAGCATGCTTGATGAAAAATACAGTTTGAACCTTGTCAACGTTGCATCGAGGGCCTTTCATTTTATGTTCAAGGCTAATATGGAAAAGGAATTTGCCCAAGCCGATCTGGTTGTATCTCCTCAAGGGCTTGAACAGTTTTCCAACAGAGAGTTTAACAGAGCCGAAGAGATATTCAGTATAGGCTATTTCGAAACCCTGAAGATTCTCGATAGGATAGATATTAAAGAATATAACAAGATAGACTATGGAAAAAAATGAAAAGATGATCATTTATCAGGTTTTCACACGTTTGTTCGGTAATATAGGAGTACGTAATGCGAATAACGGTAGCATAGAATGTAATGGCTGCGGAAAGATGGCCGATTTTACGTCGAAAGCGTTGGCTGAAATAAAGAAACTGGGTGCTACGCATATTTGGTATACCGGTATCATTGCACATGCCAGCCAGACCGACTATTCAGCTCACGGTATTCCGAAAAATCATCCGTCCATTGTCAAGGGTAAAGCGGGGTCTCCTTATGCCATCCGTGATTATTATGATGTGGATCCCGATTTGGCTGTCAATGTCGATCGGCGGATGGAAGAATTCGAGGAATTGGTAAAACGTACTCACGATAACGGATTGAAGGTGATTATGGATTTTGTGCCGAATCATGTAGCACGTGAATATCATTCCATAGCCCGTCCGGCGAGAGTGAAGGACCTTGGTGCAAAGGATGACACCTCAAAGGCTTTCGATCCGAACAACAATTTCTATTATATACCGGGACAGAAGTTGCAGGGAGAAGTGGACCTGTACGACTTGCAGGCCGGTGAATATGTGGAGGAACCTGCCAAGGCGACCGGAAACAACCGTTTCGATGCCTATCCGAACAAGAACGATTGGTATGAAACCGTGAAATTGAACTATGGTGTGGATTTTATCGGTAATACCGGCTGCCATTTCGATCCGGTCCCCGATACTTGGAAAAAGATGAAGGATATCGTCATGTTCTGGGCATCGAAAGGAATCGACGGATTGCGTTGTGATATGGCCGAGATGGTTCCGTGTGAATTTTGGGGCTGGATGATCCCTCAGGTCAAGAAACGCTATCCGAAGCTGATCTTTATAGCCGAAGTCTATAATCCGAACGAATATCGGAACTATATCTACAACGGTCATTTCGATTACCTTTACGATAAGGTCGGACTGTACGATACCCTTCGTGCCATTACTTGCGGCTATGCTTCGGCAACGGCAATTACGGGTTGTTGGCAGAGTGTGAACGATATCCAGGACAAGATGCTGAATTTCCTCGAGAATCACGATGAACAGCGAATCGCTTCCGATTTCTTTGCTGGTGATGCACGCAAGGCACTGCCTGCCTTGTTGGTTTCGGCTTGTATGAATACGAATCCGATGATGATCTATTTCGGTCAGGAATTGGGTGAGCCGGGCATGGATAGCGAAGGTTTCAGCGGACGTGACGGACGCACTACCATTTTCGATTATTGGAGCGTCGACACTATCCGCCGGTGGAATAACCACAAACGTTTCAACACTCATTTGCTGACTCCGAAAGAGAAGGAATTGCGTGAGTATTATAAAACTGTCCTGAACCTCTGCAACAGCGATGAAGCATTGTCGCAAGGTCAGTTCTTCGATCTGATGTATGTAAATCAGGGAGGTTGGCAGATGAACGAACATCGTCAGTATGCTTTCCTGCGCAAAAGCGACAAGGAAGTGGTTCTGGTGGTGGTTAATTTTGAAGATATACCTATCCGTGTTTCTGTAAATATTCCACAGCATGCCTTCGATTTCCTGAAGATGCCGTGCATGCCGAAATGCGAGGCAAAGGACTTGCTTACGGGTAAAAATGAAAAGATATCGTTTACTGCCGATAAGCCTACTACGCTTGATTTGCCCGCACGTGGAGGTAAGATGTTAAGGATTCTGCTTTAGTCTGATTGAGCCGGTTTCGGTTGGAGGTTTGTGATGATTCCGGCCCAATCCGGTAGGAAAATAAAAATCCCTTTCTTGAACTTCATTTGAAATGTCGTTTCAGGAAAGGGATTATTTTTATCTTATTGTGGATAGTCTGCAAACGTATCAAGCGATACCATGTGCATTGGCTTCCTTGTCGATTTTCTTGATCAAGCCTTGCAGAACTGCCCCCGGACCGCATTCAACGAATTCGGTAGCACCGTCGGCAATCATATTCTGTACGGTCTGTGTCCAACGTACGGAAGCGGTCAGCTGTGCAACCAGATTGGTCTTGATTTCAGCAGGATCGGTATGAGGTTTTGCATCTACATTCTGGTAAACAGGGCATTTCGGAGTATGGAAATCAGTAGCCTGGATAGCTGCTTCCAATTCGACTTTGGCAGGATCCATCAACGGTGAGTGGAAAGCACCGCCTACCTTCAACGGCAAGGCACGTTTGGCACCGGCTGCCTTCATCAGTTCGCAAGCCTTGTTGATACCTTCGATTGAACCTGAGATAACGATCTGTCCCGGACAGTTGTAGTTGGCTGCTACGCAAACTTCACCTTCGGCGGCAACACTTGCGCAAATCTCTTCAACCTTTTCATCCGGCAAGGCGATGATGGCTGCCATTGTAGAAGGCTGCATTTCGCAAGCTTTCTGCATAGCCATTGCACGGGCATAAACCAATTTCAATCCGTCTTCGAAGGAAAGGGCACCTGCGGCGACCAATGCAGAAAATTCGCCCAACGAGTGGCCGGCAGTCATTTCCGGTTTGAACTCATCGCCCAGACAAAGAGCGGAAATTACCGAATGAAGGAATACGGCAGGCTGAGTAACCTTAGTCTGACGAAGATCTTCGTCGGTTCCGTTGAACATGATGTCTGTAATGCGGTATCCTAAAATTTCGTTTGCTTTTTCGAATAATTCTTTTGCCAGAGGCGAGTTATCGTACAAGTCTTTGCCCATTCCAACAAATTGGGCACCCTGTCCTGGGAATACAAATGCTTTCATATATTAATCTTTTTGTTAAACATGTTTTTGCAAAGGTAATGATTCTTTTGAAATATTACTCATTTTCGTCGAGAATGTGCATAGCGACAGGGGAGTGGAAATGGTTGAGCGGTCCGTGCCCTTCGCCGATATGTACATCTTTTCCCGAAAGTATACCCTTATATACATATTCTTTGGCTTTTCGTACGGCCTCAGGCAAGGTTTCTCCCAAAGCAAGATAGGTGGCGATGGACGATGAAAGGGTACAACCCGTTCCATGTGTGTTCTTGCTGTCTATTTTCTGTGCAGAGTAGAGATGAGGCTCGTTTTCGTCTTTGGTCTGGAGTACGTCGCACATTCCGCCGTCGGCCAGATGCCCACCTTTTACAAGAACCGACCTGCATCCGTAATCGAGTAGTTTTACGGCCGCTTTCTTCATCGTATCTATATCCCGGATTGGATATCCGAGCAGTACTTCGGCTTCGCTCAGATTTGGGGTGATTATAGTACTGAGAGGCATCAGCCGGGTTGTGATAGCTTCGATGGCATCGTCTTCCATCAGTTTGCATCCACTGGTCGATACCATAACCGGGTCGAACACCACAAATTCAGGTCGGAAGCGTTTCAGCGATTCTTCTATAACCTTCACGATCTCGATGTCATTGATCATTCCAATCTTGACAGCTTTAGGGCGGATGTCTGTCATCACAGATTCAATCTGTCCTTTCACGTAGGCTGGTGGGACAGGATGAATACCCGTCACACCACAAGTGTTCTGTACCGTAATAGCAGTAATGGCACTGGCCGCATAGGCACCCAATGCCGAAATTGCTTTAATGTCGGCCTGAATTCCGGCTCCTCCACTGCAGTCGGAACCGGCTATAGTCAATACACAAGGGTAGCGTTTCATACTCAAAATTCGATTTAAAATGTTAATGCAAATATAAGAAAGTATTGTGATTCAAACAAATAGATTACTTTTCGTATGCGTTACGATAACATTATTTTAATATCGTATGAAATACGAAAAGTATTTGATTGAAAAATAGTGTTTTATAACATGATAAATAATTCGTTTTTTTTATACATCCTATTGGGAAACTATTTATATTTGCAACGTCTAAATGAAATGACACATGGAAAAACAAACGGAATCTAACCAGATTATAGATGTACATGTTTCGGTCGATTGTGTATTGATCGGATTCGATGGAGAACAGTTCCGTGTGCTGTTGGTCAGACAGATAGGCAAACAACCTGATGCGGATGTCAACGATCTGAAGCTTCCGGGTAGCTTGATTTATGCTGATGAGGATTTGGATGAAGCGGCTAAGCGTGTATTGAATGAACTGACCGGTTTGAAGAATGTAAAGATGACTCAGTTCAAGGCTTATGGCTCGAAAAACCGTACGGCCGATCCTCGGGATGTGATGTGGTTGGAACGTTTTCATCGGATTACCTCCAATAAGGTGGGACGGATCGTTACAATCGCTTATCTTTCCCTTTTGAAGATTGACAACCGTTATCGTCAGCTTTCGGATACTTACGATGCTTGTTGGACTCCGGTTTCGGAAGTGAAGAACTTGGCATTCGACCATACTGAAATCTGCAAGGATGCATTGACCTTTGTTCGTCATTATGTGGAAAACGTTCCTTCGGTCATGTTTGACCTTTTGCCTCGTAAGTTTACTGTCGCACAGCTCCGTTTGCTCTATCAGTTGATATACGATCGGGAATTTGATGCGAGAAACTTCCATAAGAAAATAGCGCAGATGCCTTATGTTGTCCCGATGGAAGAAAAGGAAAAGGGGGTAAGACATCGTGCGGCACGTTATTACAGATTCGATAGAACTATTTATAATAAATATAAGAAATAAGATATATGATGTATTTGTTAGGTTATGATATCGGCAGTTCTTCGGTAAAGGCTAGTCTGGTCAATGCCGAAACAGGAAAATGTGTAGCTTCTGCTTTCTATCCGAAAACTGAAGCGGAAATCATTGCCGTTCATCCGGGATGGGCGGAACAGAAACCTGAAATGTGGTGGGCAAACTTGAAACTCGCTACTGAAGCGATTATGGCTGAGAGCGGTGCTAAAAAAGAAGAGATTGCCGCAATCGGTATTTCTTATCAGATGCACGGTCTGGTATGTGTGGATAAGGATCAGAATGTACTTCGTCCGGCTATCATCTGGTGCGACTCTCGTGCAGTTCCTTACGGAGATAAAGCTTTTAAAACTTTGGGCGAGGAAAAATGCTTGTCGCATCTGTTGAACTCTCCGGGTAACTTTACTGCATCTAAATTGGCATGGGTGAAGGAGAATGAACCGGATATCTATGCAAAGATCGATAAGATTATGCTTCCGGGCGATTATATTGCAATGAAGCTGACCGGTGAAGTCTGCACTACAGTTTCCGGTCTTTCGGAAGGTATGTTCTGGGACTTCAAGAATAACGAAGTTGCCAAGTTCCTGATGGATTACTACGGTTTTGACAGTTCGTTGATTCCGACTATCCGTCCTACTTTCTCTGAACAGGGACGAATGACTGCTGCAGCTGCTGCAGAACTGGGCTTGAAGGAAGGAATTCCTGTTACTTACCGTGGTGGCGACCAGCCGAACAACGCTCTTTCTTTGAATGTATTCAATCCGGGCGAAATCGCTTCTACTGCAGGTACATCAGGTGTTGTTTATGGTGTGAACGGTTCCGTTAACTATGATCCGAAATCACGTGTCAATACATTCGCTCATGTAAACCATACTGCAGACCAGACTCGTTTGGGAGTATTGCTTTGCATTAACGGAACAGGTATCCTGAACTCATGGATCAAGCGTACAGTAGTTCCTGAAGGTGTATCTTATGCACAGATGAATGATCTGGCTGCACAGGCACCTATCGGTTCGGCAGGTATCAGTATCCTTCCTTTCGGAAACGGTGCGGAACGTATGTTGCAGAATCAGGAAGCCGGCTGTTCTATCAATGGCATCAACTTCAATATCCATACACGTAACCACGTAATCCGTGCTGCTCAGGAAGGTATCGTCTTCTCGTTCAAGTATGGTATCGATATCATGAAGGGTATGGGAATGAATGTTCAGAAGATTCATGCCGGACATGCAAATATGTTCCTGAGTCCGATATTCCGTGATACATTGGCCGGTGTTACCGGGGCAACCATCGAATTGTACGATACAGACGGTTCTGTAGGTGCAGCTAAGGGTGCCGGTATGGGAGCTGGTATCTACAAGGACAATAAGGAAGCGTTTGCAACCCTTGATAAGTTGGCTGTCATTGAACCGGATCTGGCAAACAAGGCAGCTTATGAAGATGCTTACCAGCGTTGGTTGGAATGTATGAACAAGATTACAAAATAAAAAACAATAAATTCATTAACTTTTAAATATAGTATAACTATGGCAACAAAAGAGTATTTTCCGGGAATTGGTAAAATTAAATTCGAAGGTGTAGAAAGCAAGAATCCTATGGCTTTCCGTTACTATGACGCTGAAAAAGTCGTTATGGGCAAGAAAATGAAGGATTGGTTGAAATTCGCTATGGCATGGTGGCACACTTTGTGCGCTGAAGGTGCTGACCAGTTCGGTGGCGGTACAAAGAAATTCCCTTGGAATGGTGATCCGGATAAAGTTCAGGCAGCAAAGAACAAGATGGATGCCGGTTTCGAATTCATGCAGAAGATGGGTATCGAATACTACTGCTTCCACGATGTAGACTTGTGTGCTGAAGCTGACACAATTGAAGAATATGAAGCAAACTTGAAAGAAATCGTTGCTTACGCTAAACAGAAACAGGCTGAAACTGGTATCAAACTGTTGTGGGGTACTGCAAACGTATTCGGTCATGCTCGTTATATGAACGGTGCTGCTACAAACCCTGATTTCGACGTTGTAGCTCGTGCTGCTGTTCAGATCAAGAACGCTATCGACGCTACTATCGAACTGGGTGGTACTAACTACGTATTCTGGGGTGGACGTGAAGGTTACATGTCATTGCTGAATACTGACCAGAAACGTGAAAAGGAACACTTGGCTCAGATGTTGACTCTGGCTCGTGACTATGCCCGTTCTAAAGGCTTTACCGGTACATTCTTGATCGAACCGAAACCAATGGAACCATCTAAGCACCAGTATGATGTTGATACTGAAACAGTTATCGGTTTCTTGAAAGCTCACAACTTGGACAAGGACTTCAAGGTTAATATCGAAGTAAATCACGCTACATTGGCTGGCCACACATTCGAACACGAATTGGCTGTAGCTGTCGACAACGGTATGTTGGGTTCTATCGACGCTAACCGCGGTGACTACCAGAACGGATGGGATACAGACCAGTTCCCGATCGATAACTACGAATTGACTCAGGCTTGGATGCAGATTATCCGCAACGGTGGTTTGGGTAACGGTGGTACTAACTTCGATGCCAAGACTCGTCGTAACTCTACTGACTTGGAAGATATCTTCATCGCACATATCGCAGGTATGGATGCTATGGCACGTGCTTTGCTGAGCGCTGCTAAATTGTTGGAAGAATCTCCATACAAGAAGATGTTGGCTGAACGCTACGCTTCATTCGACTCTGGTAAGGGTAAGGAATTCGAAGAAGGCAAGCTGACTCTGGAAGATGTTGTTGCTTATGCTAAGGCTAACGGCGAACCGAAACAGACTAGCGGTAAGCAGGAATTGTATGAGGCTATTGTAAATATGTATTGCTAATAGGTTTTAATAAACCATTCTTTATCCCGGTTGAATTTTATTCGGCCGGGATAATTTTTTTCTCGGAAAATAATTTATATTTGCATATCTTAAAACTGAATTGAACTATGAATCTCAATAATAATCATTTGGTTATCATGGCTGGTGGGGTTGGTAGCCGTTTTTGGCCTATGAGTACAGTAAACCTTCCGAAACAGTTTCTCGATGTGTTGGGCTGTGGAAGAACTTTGCTTCAGTTGACTGCCGACCGTTTCAAGGGTGTTTGCCCTCCGGAAAATATGTGGGTAGTTACCTCAGCTAAATATGCAGATATAGTTAAAGAACAATTGCCTGAATTGGACAACCAACATATATTGCTCGAACCATGTCGTCGTAATACAGCGCCTTGTATCGCCTATGTGAGTTGGAAGATTAAGGCAAAGAATCCCAAGGCTAATATTGTTGTTACTCCAAGTGATCATGTGGTTATGGATCCGCGTGAATTTGCGCGTGTAGTAGAATCGGCTATGAAGTTTACAGCCTATTCGGATGCGATTGTAACATTGGGAATGAAAGCCACACGTCCGGAAACCGGTTATGGCTATATAGAAGCTGATTTAAGTATGCCTTGTCCGTCTAATAAGGAAATCTATCGTGTAGATGCGTTCAAGGAAAAGCCAAGCCTGGATGTGGCTAAACGTTATTTACAGCGTAAAAACTATTTTTGGAATTCGGGTATATTCATTTGGAATGTCAGTACTATTGTGAATGCATTACGTGTATACCAGCCTCCAACTGCAGAAATCTTCGAGCGTCTGTTGCCTTATTATTATACTGAAAAGGAACAACCGATGATTGATGAAATGTTTCCGATGTGCGAAAATATCTCAATTGATTATGCAGTGATGGAAAAAGCGGAAGAAATCTATGTGTTCCCGGCTTCTTTCGGATGGAGTGATTTGGGTACATGGAGTTCGTTGCATGGAAATACCAAAAAGGATGCTCATGAAAATGCTTGCCTCGGCGAGAATATCAAGTTATTTGAAACTAGAAATTGTGTAATCCATACGACTGAAGAAAAATGCACTATCGTTCAAGGGCTTGATGGATATATCGTTGCCGAAAAGAATGACTGTCTGTTGATTTGCAGGCTTAGTGAGGAACAGAGGATCAAGGAATTTTTAGGTGAAGAATAATTGCTTTGAAGCTATAAAAAGAAAGCCAATCAGTTCGATAGTGATCTGATTGGCTTTTTTATTGTAGTAGAATTTTTCTTTATTATTTCAATGCTGCCAGAGCTGCTTCGTAGTTTGGCTCCTGTGTGATTTCCGGCACTAATTCGGTATATACAACCTTACCTTCTGGGTTGATTACCACTACTGCACGTGCCAGCAGTCCACACAATACGCCATCAGTCATAAGGACACCATATTTTTCTCCGAAATCGGATGTATAACGATAGTCTGACAATGGAATCACATTTTCAATCCCTTCTGCAGTGCAGAAACGTCCTTGAGCGAAAGGAAGATCCTTCGAAATTGCCAGTACAACGGTATTGGTCATTTCTGCAGCCAATTTATTGAATTTACGTACAGATGCAGCACATACACCGGTATCCATACTTGGGAAAATATTTAGAAGGACATATTTGCCTTTTGCATCGGCCAAGGTGTAACTGCTGAGGTCGCCTTTTACTAATGAAAAGTCTGGAGCCTGAGTTCCAACTGCTACGAAATTGCCTGCCAGTGAAACTGGAGTGCCCTGAAATGCTGTTTTTGCCATGATAAATGATTTTTATAGATTAGTATTTCTACAAAAATAACAAAATAGGGGAGTGCCTGGTTGAGGCTTTGATGTTTTTTAGATATTTAATCACTTGTTAAGTCTTGCAGGATATAAAATAAAAACGGCTGCCTATTACAGACAGCCGTTTTATAATTTATAGAGTATTTACTGTTCTACTAGAGATTATTCGTTGTTGCTCCAGTCCATGTCAGCCATACGCTTGTAAGAAGCGTAACGTTTCTTAGCCATGTCTTCGCAAGCAGCGAACAAGCCGGCAGCTTCAGCAGGATACTGTTTCATAACTGATGCGAAACGTACTTCGCCCTTCAGATAATCCTGGAATCCTTCCCAGTTCGGTTCTTTAGAATCCAGTGAGAATGGGTTCTTACCTTCTTCTTCCAAAGCTGGGTTGAAGCGCCACAAGTGCCAGTAACCACATTCTACAGCCTTAGCTTCTTCAGCCTGAGATTTACCCATACCAGCTTTCAAACCGTGGTTGATACATGGAGCGTAAGCGATAACCAATGACGGACCTGGATAAGCTTCTGCTTCGCGGATAGCTTTCAAAGTCTGAGCCTGGTCGGCACCCATAGCGATCTGAGCTACATATACATAACCGTAAGTAGTAGCGATCAGACCAAGGTCTTTCTTACGTACACGCTTACCGGAAGCTGCGAACTTAGCGATAGCACCCAGAGGAGTAGCCTTAGAAGACTGACCACCGGTGTTAGAGTAAACTTCAGTATCCAATACCAGGATGTTTACATCTTCACCAGAAGCGATAACGTGATCCAAACCTCCGTAACCGATATCGTAAGAAGCACCGTCACCACCGATAATCCACTGAGAACGTTTGATCAGGTAGTCTCTGAATTCGTAGATAGTAGCGCAGTTTTCGCACTTATCTTTAGCAGCTTCTACCAATGGGATGATCTTTTCAGCAGCAGCCTTGCTCTTGTCGGCATCGTTGCGGCCGTCGATCCATTCCTGGAATGCTTCCTTGTATTCAGCAGGACAAGAATCACTTGCGATAGCATTCTTCATTGCATCTTCCAGACGGTTACGCAATTTCTTGTTAGCCAATTCCATACCCAAACCGAATTCGCAGAAGTCTTCGAACAATGAGTTAGCCCAAGCAGGACCCTGACCCTTTTCGTTTGTAGTATAAGGAGTTGAAGGAACTGAACCGGAGTAAATTGAAGAACATCCAGTAGCGTTAGCAACCATTTCACGGTCACCGAACAACTGAGAAATCAATTTAACGTATGGAGTTTCACCACAACCAGAGCAAGCTCCAGAGAACTCGAACAACGGAGTAGCGAACTGAGAGTTCTTAACGTTAGACTTGATGTCTACCAAGTGCTGTTTAGACTTAACGTTGTCAACGCAGTAAGTCCAGTTGGCAGCTTCAGCAAGCTGGCTTTCCAAGTGCTTCATAGTCAAAGCCTTGCCACCCTTCTTCGGGTTACCCGGACAAACATCGGCACAGTTACCGCAACCCAAGCAGTCGAGAACGTCTACCTGCATACGGAATGTCATACCGTCGAACTGCTTACCAACAGCCTTCAATGTAGTGAAGTTAGCACCCTTCTGTTCTTCAGCATCGAGAACGAACGGACGGATAGCAGCATGAGGACAAACGTAAGCACACTTGTTACACTGGATACAGTTTTCAGCATTCCATTCAGGAACGAAAGCAGCTACACCACGTTTTTCGTATTTAGCTGTTCCCTGATACCAAGTACCGTCTTCGATACCCTTGAATGCAGATACAGGCAACAAGTCACCATCCTGAGCATTGATAGGACGAACAACTTCGTTGATGAATGCAGGATCGTTGTTAGATGCAGCAGCTTCAACTTCCAAGTTAGCCCAAGCCGGATCGATAGTCAACTGTTTGTATTCACCACCACGGTCAACTGCAGCGTAGTTCTTGTTGACTACGTCTTCACCTTTCTTACCGTAAGACTTAACGATGAACTTCTTCATCTGTTCTACAGCCAAGTCAACTGGGATAACGCCAGTGATACGGAAGAATGCAGACTGCAGGATAGTGTTAGTACGGTTACCCAAACCGATTTCCTGAGCAATCTGAGTTGCGTTGATATAGTAAACTGAGATATTGTTCTGAGCGAAGTATTTCTTAACCTTGTTAGGCAAGTTCTTAGCCAATTCTTCACCTTCCCAGATAGTATTCAACAAGAATGTACCGTTCTTACGCAAACCACGAGTTACATCGTACATGTGCAAGTAAGCCTGTACGTGGCAAGCTACGAAGTTCGGGGTATTTACCAAGTAAGTAGAGTGGATAGGAGTATCACCAAAACGCAAGTGAGAGCAAGTGAAACCACCTGACTTCTTAGAGTCGTAAGAGAAGTAAGCCTGGCAATACTTGTCAGTGTTGTCACCGATGATCTTAACTGAGTTCTTGTTAGCACCTACAGTACCGTCGGCACCCAAACCATAGAACTTAGCTTCGAACATACCAGCGTCGCCCAAAGCGATTTCTTCTTTCTGAGGAAGAGAAGTGAAAGTAACGTCATCAACGATACCGATAGTGAAGTGATCCTTCGGCATCGGCAATTCCAAGTTTTCGTATACAGACAAGATCTGAGCAGGAGTAGTATCCTTAGAACCCAAACCGTAACGGCCACCTACGATCAACGGAGCATTTTCCTGACCATAGAAGCAGTCTTTTACGTCAAGATACAAAGGTTCGCCGTTAGCACCCGGTTCCTTAGTACGATCCAGAACAGCAATACGCTTAACTGTCTTAGGAACTTTAGCCAAGAAGTGCTTAGCAGAGAACGGACGATACAAGTGAACAGCAACCAAACCGACTTTCTTGCCCTGAGCAACCAAGTAGTCGATAGCTTCGCGAGTAGCTTCTGTTACAGAACCCATAGCGATGATGATGTTTTCTGCATCTTCAGCACCATAGTAATCGAACAGACCGTAGTTACGTCCTGTGATCTTGTTGATTTCGTTCATATATTCTTCTACGATTGCAGGAACTGAATCATAGAATGAGTTGCAAGATTCTCTGTGCTGGAAGAAGTGGTCAGGGTTTTCAGCCATACCACGAGCAACCGGTTTGTTCGGAGACAAAGCACGGTTACGGAATTCAGCCAAAGCTTCTTTGTCGATCAGCGGAGCCAAATCTTCGTTGTCCAGCTTTTCAATCTTCTGGATTTCGTGAGAAGTACGGAAACCGTCGAAGAAGTTAACGA
The DNA here is from genome assembly GCA_944321335.1 of uncultured Phocaeicola sp. Classification (GTDB taxonomy): domain Bacteria; phylum Bacteroidota; class Bacteroidia; order Bacteroidales; family Bacteroidaceae; genus Phocaeicola. Next base: position 17,914 of record CALUKX010000018.1, read on the forward strand.
AAGGAACACGAGATTTGATAGTAGCCAAGTGAGCAACACCAGCCAAGTCCATAACTTCCTGTACAGAACCTTCACACAACATTGCGAAACCTGTCTGACGGGTAGACATAACATCCTGGTGGTCACCGAAGATACACAATGCGTGAGATGCCAATGTACGAGCTGAAACGTGGAATACGCATGGCAAGAATTCACCGGCAATCTTGTACATGTTAGGGATCATCAGCAGAAGACCCTGAGATGCTGTATAAGTAGTTGTCAATGCACCAGCCTGAAGAGAACCATGTACTGCACCTGCAGCACCAGCTTCAGACTGCATTTCCTGTACCAAAACTGTTTCGCCGAAGATGTTTTTACGACCTGCGGCAGCCCATTCGTCTACATGTTCAGCCATTGTAGATGACGGGGTGATAGGGTAGATAGCCGCTACTTCTGTAAACATATACGAGATATGTGCAGCAGCTTCGTTACCATCACAAGTGATGAATTTTTTTTGTTTAGTCATACAATTACTAATTATATATTAGGTAATAAAAATCTCTGTCTTCTTCTTATCAGTACAGGAAACCGAACATCCATAATGGAATTTGGTTTCCATGTCCTATTTCCGCTTTATGGATTGCATAGTACACATTCGGATTGCTCTTGAATTTACTACCGTCGGTACAGATGCGGAAATGTAGGTTTTCATCAACTAGGAATGAAGTGCCTTTTTCCCCCTTATTGACCTTATGGTCTTTCCATAGAGAATTTACGAAGAACGTTTCCAAAACATCCTGTTCTTCAACTTTTACAGGATAGATGCTATACATAAGGTTTGTGTTATGCATCATAATTTTTGCCGGCTTTTTCGGAAAGACTTCTCCTTTAGGATAGACCATATTGATAAGACGTGCATCGGCCAGGTATTTGATGTAATTCATGACTGTTGCACGAGAAGTCTGGATATCAGCAGCAAGTTGGCTGACATTCGGAGCAACCGGTCCATCGACTGCTAGCAAATATAGTAATTTTTTGATTTTAGAGAGATATTTCAATTCAATTTGTTTTATAAGTAAAATATCTACTTCTATCATCATGTTCATGGTCTTCAACAGATTTTCTGAAAAATTTCTTTTTTCCAGAAAGAACGGATAGAAACCATGATGGATATAGTCCTGAAAATAATTCAGCGGATTGATATGTGGTAAGATGGTTTTGGCTATATGTTCATGGTTGTTGAGAATCTCATCCAGTGTGTAAGGTGAGAAATGATTGCCTGTCTGTAGGTTCAGAAATTCTCTGAATGAGAAACCGCGCAGATTGTAAGAATGAACGATTCCGTTCAGTTCCGGATTCTCATCTTTAAGGCGCATGACAGACGATCCGGTAAAAACGATTTTCAACTGTGGATAACGTTCATAGCAGGTGCGGAGGTCATGACTCCAATCTGGAAGTTTGAATACTTGGTCTATAAGTAAAACCTTTCCTCCTCGTTTCACAAATTCTCCGGCGAAATCAACCAGACTATACTGTGAAAAATAGAAATTATTCATGTTTACGAAAAGGCAGGAACGGTCCAAGCCGAACTTCTCTTTTGCATATTGCAGAAGAAATGTTGTCTTACCGACTCCTCTTGTACCTTTGATACCGATCAGACGGTCATTCCAATTGATTTCGTCCATCAAATCTCTGCGTACAGGGGCGTTAGTGTGCTCAACCAGGTAGCTATGTGTCCTATAAAATACTTCCATGAATTTCTTTTTCTTGGCTGCAAATATAGTAATACTTCCTTAATTTGCAAACTGGAGATAGCAAAAAAATATCTTTTTGTAAACATCATTTTTGCTATTTTTAACTTCATTTTTCGGCAGCCTCTAGACCGATGAGAATGTGTAGAATCAAATAGGTTCTGGTGTAAAAACTTACTACCTTTGTAGCAAGGAAAATGAGTTTCTTATGGATATATTTTTGTTCAATCCCGATAATGACATGGCTTTGGCCAATTTCACTCCTTATTACAAATCACCGGGTGAAATAGAGGTTATGGCTGCAGATTTGGCAATTCTTCCCATGTGGTTTGCGCCGGAGGGAAGTGCAGTGAAAGTCCCATCATATACATCATGTGAAAAGTATCTTGCATATTGTGGTGACTTGTTGCCGTCATCTGTGTCTGTCATTGATTCCTGGATACAAGGGCATTATTTCCCATGGGGATGGTCACCGGCGCTAGTGCATTATTTGCAACAGAATGGGGTTGATAAGGCTTTTTTACCTCCTGCTGGATATCTGGATGATTTACGCCGATTGTCAGGACGACAGCAGACGGTTCTTGTTTTAGACAGACTTTTATCTCTTGAGGGAACGTGCGGATACACTGCTATCGCTCGTAATTTGGATGAAATTAAGATTTTTTTAAAAGATTATTCTAATATTATATTAAAATCACCTTGGTCCGGAAGTGGACGAGGACTGGCACATGTAACAGCCGAAAAGTGGAATCCTTCTCTGGAGGGTTGGATTTCCAGGTTGCTCCGTACACAGAAGGAAATTATGATGGAACCTTATTATGATAGGATTCTTGATTTTGCTATGGAATTTTATGCGGATGGGGAAGGGCATCTGTCGTTTGTCGGTTATTCCCTTTTCGAAACGGATTCTCATGGTAACTATAAATCAAATTTTCTTCTATCTGATGCTGAAATTGAGAGAAGATTGACTGCTTATACTACATACCGTTGTTTAGAGAATATACGATCCGCCTTGTTGGATGTCATGACTGGTTTGTTAGGTAACTCCTATACAGGATATTTAGGAGTGGACATGATGATTTGTCACGATAATGGTGTTTTTTACGTACATCCTTGTGTTGAAATCAATTTGCGGATGAATATGGGGGTCGTCTCACATATTTTATATCGGAATTTGCTTGATGAAGCGTCAACCGGAAATTTTCATGTAGTGCATTATAGCTCTGATAGTGAGGCGGAGATATTTCATCAAAATATGTTGTCTAGATATTCTTTGGTTACAAATAATAAAAGGATTCGGTCGGGATATTTTAGCTTGACACCTTTAAAATCAGAGACGAGGTATCAGGCTTATATTATCGTCCGTCCATAAAAAAAAGAAATGCTCCGTAATTTACTTACAGAGCATTTCTTTTTTTTATGGACGGATATGTCTTAGAAGAATAGGTAGCGTTGGTCAACTACTTCACCTTTTGTGCGTAATTCATAAATGCACTGTGTTGCGTAGCGTGCTGCCATATTCTTGATTGATTCAAGTTCCTTCTTAGCATCAAATTTTTCCATTCCTTTATCCTTGTTGTATACCTGGATCATGTAAACGCCGGCATAACCCTTAATAGGAGCGGATGCTTTGTTTATTTCAGCTTTAGATGCATAAGCGCCGATAGCAGGTTCGCTTGAACGGGTTACTGCAACATAAGTAGGAGCTGCGAAAGTTACATGTTTTACAGTATCGCTTACAGCGTCTTTGATTGCTTTTACCTGTGCCAAAGAGTTGAATCCCTTCATCTGGTCCATAATCTTTTCGGCCTTCTTGTTACGGATTAATTCTGCTTTCAATCCATCTGCCACTTGGTTGATGTTCATATAACCTGCCGGATTGACTTCATCCAAAGCTACTACCATCAGATGGTCATTGTTTCCACATTCGTACAATGGTGAAACTTCTCCCGGTTTAGCTTCAAATACCCATTTTAATGCTTCGCGAGTTGAAGGTATACCACCTACATAATGTTCGTCGCTACGGAAATTATCTCTTGGAATTACAGTATAGCCTGCTTCTTCAGCATTCTTTTCCATATCTTCAAGGGTCGTGTTCTGAGCTACGAACTGGCTGAATTTGTTATAAGCATCGCTATAGGTATCTTTACTGAATTCGACGATACGTTTAACGACAGCAACTTTATATTTATCCTTCATCGCTTTTTTGTTCATCACCTGAAGGATCAAATAGCCTTGTCCCTGCTTGATATTTGTAAGTTCGTTTACAGGCTGGTTAATCAATGAATTGATGAATTTTACATTTTCTTCATCCAATGATGCACCTTCCCAACTCTGAGCATTTACCCAAGTTGATTCACCGGTCTGTCCGTATTTCTTGGCAACTTCTGCAAAGTCAGCACCTCCTTTGATCGCATTGTAGATGCTGTCTGCAAGAGTTGTGGTTTTTGCATCTGTATCTGCTACAACCTGAATCAGACGGAACTGGATTGAGTCGGGTGATGTTGTTTTAGCGATAACCTTGAAAGCGTTGAATGAATCATCTGCCTGGTTGTAGTAAGGTCCATAAACTTCATTTAAAGCTGTAGAATCCAGACGTGCTGCAATATCCGAAGGAAGTGCAGTCTTGCTAACCGGAACATCTTTGTAAGCTACAGATGAACCTGTTGAACGAACAAAAGTAGCGAAATCTGCATTTACCTTAGCTAGTTGGTTGCTATAATCAGTCACTTCTTTCTGAACTTCCTGACGGTCTATGTCTGAAGGAACAACGTGTACATCAATATATTTGATGTTGCGTGTTTCAACCAACTGTTTGAAAGATTCTTTTCTCTCGTTGTACAATTGCTTGATCTCATCATTTGAAACAGTGACTGTTGAATCGCTTATTGACGAATAAGGAATGCCTGCGAGAAGCAAATCCGATTGGTTGTTACGTGCATTGAAAACATTTTCTGCTTCAACCGGATTTGAAACCAATGATTTAGCGATCAGATTCTGGTATTTTTCGGCAAGAACAGACTCTTTCAAAGTCTTTTCAATAAATTTCCAGAAATTTCCCATCTTCTGATAGTATTCTACATATTGTGCCGGCATCTTGCTCGGATCCAGATTTGCATAATCTACCAGGAATTTTTTCAGCATATCCTTATCAAAAGCTCCGGTTTGAGGATTACGGAACGGAGTCTGCATCAATAATGGATTGGTACCTTCATTGATGATTGACTGAAGTTCTGCATCAGTAACCTGTAAACCAAGTTTTTCTGCTTCACTTGCTATCAACTCATTGGTAACGTATGTATTCCATACTTGATCCTTGATGCTGTTCAATTGATCTTCACTTAATGAATTCAAGCCGTTTGACATCTTGATCACTTCGCTGAATTCATCAACCATCTGCTGATAATCCTGGGCAGAGAGTGTTTTTCCGTTAACTTCTCCCACGTCTTGCTTTCCTTGGTGTGGCTGAAGAATTTTCCAGGCATCACCTGCAATGAATGCGAATAGGGCAAGACCAATTACAATGACCAATAAGGGTCCTTTGCTTCTAATTGTTTGTAAAGTTGCCATTTAAAGTTATTATTTTGTTTATTGTTTTTCTCTTTAGCGCACGAAGATACAAAAAATGTGCTTAGTAGGCTCTTTTTTACAGAAAAAATGAGAACAATTTTTTCTGCAAGGTATTTTAACCATTTTCTTTTGTATATTGTTTACTATCTTGTGTGGAGTCTGGATTTATTCCAAAACTTTCAATTTTACCAATTCTATCTTAGTGGCAGTCACTTTGATAATTTTAAATTGGAACTTATCGATAGTTATTATTTCATGGGCTTGGGGAAAACTTTGGTATTCATTCAATATCAATCCTCCAATAGTTTGATATTCATCGCTTTCTGGAAGTTCCAGATTAAATTCTTCGTTTGCTTTTTCGATTTCTAATCTTCCGGAAAAAATATATTCATTATCGCCAATGGATTTAGCTATTGTAGAATTTGTATCATGCTCATCTTCAATATCACCTAAAATTTCCTCAACGAGATCTTCCATAGATACGATTCCTGATGTTCCACCAAACTCATCTACAATAACAGCTAATGATCTTTTTTGCTGCATAAGTAGTTTCATCAGTTTATGGGCGCTCATTGTTTCTGGGATTATAGGAATGCTTTTTATGTTCTGTCTCCAATCAGTTATTGGCTTGAACATTTCTGATGAATGTATGTAACCTACGATATTGTCGATGTTTTCTTTATATACAATAACTTTACTGATTCCGTTTTCTATAAATTCTTCTTTTAAAGTTTCCAAAGGAGTATCAAATTCTACTGCTATGATTTCTGTTCTTGGTATCATGCAATCCCTCACCTTGATGTTAGAAAAATCCAAGGCATTTTTGAATATTTCGACTTCTGTGTCAATTTCGTCTTGATTTTGTGATTCATCAATGCTACTTTGGATAAAGTAGTCAAGATCAACTTTTGTAAAAGCTTTGTCGGTAGCTTCTTTATTGATGCGTGTACCGCTTAATCGGAGAAGAATGCTTGATAAAAACGAAGCGAACCTACTGATTGGATAGAGTAATATATAGCATATAAATGCAGGAACAGCAAATATACGTAAGGTTTTGTTGGAATTGATCTTGAAAAGAGTTTTAGGTATAAATTCTCCGGTTACTAAAATTATGGCTGTTGATATTATTGTTTCTAGAAAGACTAGTACAGCTTCATTGATTGACAAACCACCTAACACATATTGTTCTATTAGTTGGGCCATCCATATACCGTAAATAACCAATGCTATGTTATTCCCAACAAGCATGGTTGAAATGAAATTATTGGGGTTGTGATAAAATATGGAAAGAACACGGCTTGAGAGGTTGTTTTCCTTGTCCATCTCAAAACGTAGCTTATTGGACGAAACAAAGGCTATTTCCATCCCTGAAAAGAATGCTGAAAACGCCATTGATACAATTATTTCTATGATCAGTCCCATATAGGCGTGTGAATTTTCTACTTGTTAGTTTTTGCGGTGTCACTGGGATTGTTGTCCTCTACCGTAAAAATTCCAGTATTGTTGTAAATCTGATATTCAGTTAATTGTTGGTTCGACTCAAAACCATAGCCGGTTAGGATTTTATCAGGTTGTTCAATACGGATGAACTTATCGGAATACAATTTTTCTTTTTTTTGATCCCAGAATAATTGTTCTGTGTCAAATTTGTCTCCTTGTTGATTGCGGATATGTACTTTTCCACGTAGTTCCCACAGATTTTTGGGTTCAATAAAATAGGCAGTATCAGCTTTGATCGTTGCATCTATATGAAAGACGCTGTCAAATTTTTCTAGATAAATACCTTTCTCAAATGCCCAAAAAGGTGTGTCTACTTGATTGAATATAAGCCATTCGGCTGTAATTATTTTATATCTGATCATTCCGGAGTCGGAAATGAGGGTTGTAACGCCGGTAGTCCGTAAATCCGGGATTTGATCATTTTCATTGATTGCATCAGCAAATTTTTCTTTTTTGCTACATGCAGGGAGTAAAATAAACATAACAGTTGCCCATACGGCAACTGTTATGTTTAAAAGAATCATATATTTTTTTTTATAAAATCTATATGACATAGGATTATCTGATTGTTGTAGTTTCACCAATCCATCCACCAATGGTAACGGATGATCCTTTCTTCAGACCAAGGAAGAATAAGTCTTCGTCTTTAGGAGTATGGCCTGCATAAATACCTATCAGTTGGTTGGCTTCAGAAGCCACGCTAGGGTCAACAGATTTAGCTCTTTGTAATTTGTCGATAACAGCAAAGTAGGTGCATTTGTTCAACGCTGCTTCATCCGACCAATTAGGGCTTGATGCATACATTTTTGCAATCAGAATGTAAGGTTTTCCATTGTTGCCATTGAAGGAAATTGATTTCAAAGCATAACTTTTTGCACGATTTAATTGTTTCTTACTGAATAATACTACAGCAGTATTGTATGCATATTCAGCTTTTTCAATTGGATCTTCTTCCAATTGAATGGCTTGATCGAAATAAGATATGCTCTTGTCAATATCTCCTTTTTTGTAATACATATATGCACAACCTGCAGCTGTTGCAGCAGTTGGCTCAATCATGTGGGCAGCTTCTGAAGCCTGGAAATATGCTTCTTCTTCTGTACATTTCAGCTTTTGCATTACAGAGATAACCTGTTTCAAATATTCCAGATTGGTCTTGTTTTGAGCTACTTTCGGACCATAAATAGTTTGAAGATTTTCGCATGTAGCTGTTCCACTATTAATAAAATAAGCATCAATGTTATTTTTCGTAGTCTTCAAGAGTTTCTGGTCTTTTTCCTTTGTAGCAGCTTTGTATGCCTGATCTGCTAAACTTGAAGCTGACAGATAGTCTTGGATAAATTGTTCTTTATAACTGTCGTCTTTTTTGAGTTTACGAGAAGCTATGTCCATAAAGTCTAGAAACATGAAATAGTCGGAATTCGCTTTTTCAAGTTCCAAAGCTTCCTTAGAGATTGCATAGGCTGTATTCGGGTCGAAGCTGTTTCCGGCAAATCCCAGATAATCATGAGCTTTCATACCGAGGATTGAGCCTTTGGTAGCCGGAGTTCTAACCAAAGTATTCAATTGGTCAAGATATTTGATACGTTGGTCATGTACCGCCATCAATTCTTCAAAATATGTTTTCTGCTGTGCCGCATCTTTTGTCGATGCGATAAGGGCGCGCAGAATCTTTGCTCCGTTTGTATAGGTACCTACCTGTGCAAATGGAGCTTCAGTGAATACTGCCTTCCAAGGCGTATATGCATCCTTAAAATTATTTGTCTTTACATATTCGGTGTAAATACTTATGTTTTGCAAGCAACGGATACTATCTTCTCCATGTCCAAAACGAGAACCATCTTCTACTCCTTTCTGAGCAAAAGCTGCGGTTGAACTTAATGAAAGTGCAACCAGCATTGTAAACATTTTCATTTTCATCGTATATAAATTATTTTCTGTTAGTTAACTTTCCATTTCATAAACCAATGTTCATTGAATGTCAATCCGATTTTGATGACAAAACGGTTTTCCGACAACATGTTAGAAACCGAAGGAGATACATGTACGTATTGTCCTGTGATATTCAATATAGAATTTCTTTGGAACATGTATAACGGTAAACCGAATCCTGCACTTATACCATATTCAGAAGGACCTTCACATTGGGGTAATTTCAGATAGGGTGTAGCATAATATGCTCCCACACGGTACCTGATTCGTTTTAAATAGTTTCGACCCATTGGATTTGGTAGGAACTCTGCACCAACAGACATCTTTGATCGATCTGTATATGCATTTTTCAAATTATTATATTTGGTCTTGGACCATTTCTGTAATGTGTAATCAGCTCCTATTGTCCAGTTCGCTTTATGGTTGTAGACAGCTCCTAGACCAAATGAACTAGGAATACCATAGGAGTCTTCGATAACTTTTTCGGTTGTTGAAGTGTAGCTTGAATTGTCTGTGACCTGAGTCCCTTGTGTTTCTTCAGAATTCAAATCATGTCCCAGACTATATACCATACCTAAAGTAATGTTATCATTTTTATTGATATTCTGAGTGTATTGAATACCAAGACTAGCGACATAGCTATTTACTTTAAGTTTGTTGTATACAATAGTCTGGTCGCTGGTTGTATTAAAGCTGACACTGGATTGGTAGTTCAATTTACCATATAGATATCCTGCATTAACACCTATAGATAAATTGTCTAGAATCTTAAATCCAAGTCCACCCATTATCATTTGCAAACCACCGTCACCATAAAACACATTAGTTGCTGTTACATTACTATTCCCGTCTACAGCGTTTGTTGTGTTAAATGAATAGCCTAAAGTCGTATAAGGAATGAATCCAAAAGCCAATCCGAGACGCGGGTGAAGTCTGAACTGGATTGCCAAATTGTCGAAACTTGAATTTTTAGCGTTATTATTAAATCCTTGTTCTTTATAGTTTGAACTTTTTAGACTCATACCAACGTCAAACATGAAAGATAAAGAATCAACTGCAGAGTAGGATGCAGGATTTATCATATTTATTATATGTGGGCTACGTAATCCATAGCCTATTCCTCCCATAGCTGCATTGTTTGTAAATCCGTTCTCGGCCAATTCGCCTAGTCCGTATCGGGTATAAGGAGAATTTGTGCTTGATTGTGCGGCAACCGAAAGTGAACCTCCAACCATCAGTATGGTAATTAGTGCCTTATTGTTCAACATTGTAGTCTAAAATTCTGTTTAAACCTTTTAAAACTAAAAATCTATCTGCAAATATGATATTTTTTAAATTTGTATCAAAAGAAAATTTATCTCCTCCAGTTAAAAAAACCAAAAGATCGGGATATTTCTTTCTCATTAAAGTGATATACCCTGTGATTTCAAATTCAACGCCTTTGATAACTCCGGCCCTTATTGCCGTTTCTGTACTATATCCGAAATCGGGTATATCTCCTTCCTTTTCTATTAATGGTAGCTTGTCGCAGCACGCATTCAAAGTCTTGAATCGGGTATAGATTCCGGGTGAGATGTTACCTCCCCAATATTGCCCTTTTTTATCAATGAACTCGTATGTAATGGCTGTACCGGCATCCACTACAAGTAGATTTTTCCCAGGAGACTGTGAATATGCCCCGACAACAGCTGCCAATCGGTCCATTCCTAATGTTTCTGGTGTCTTATACATGTTATGGATCGGTATAGGGGTTTTATGGTTTAGCTCCATTACCGGAAACTCTAATTCTGTCAATTGCTTGCGTATCGTTTTGCTTAATGTGATTACAGAAGCAATGATCCCTCGTTTAAATGAGTATTTATGGCAAAGCATCTTGAGGCAATCCAAAGAGTGGTTTGATCCTCGTATGACTTCCACAACTTCTCCGTGGTCGAATACAGCAATTTTAGCAATTGTATTTCCTATGTCAATTATTAAATTCACTTCTTCTTATAACAGTTTATGGTGCAAAGTAACGTAAAAAATGAATAGGTTTGGTATAAATTAGAAGATTTTCTTTAGCGGTTGTCAATATTTCGCTGTACTTTTGTGCAGGATTTTTGTTAATAGTGTCTTATAATTATAATTAATGTGTAATTATAGACTGGATGTATTTAGTTTAAGAAATGAGAATTTTGAAATATCTATATGCTGTCGTCTTTTTGTGTTGTACTATGTCTTCTTGGGCACAGCGACAGGATAGTATCCGTTTTAGTTTGCTGACCTGTGCTCCCGGTAATGAAATATACGAATTGTTTGGCCATACTGCTATTCGTTATGAAAACTATACGCGGAATGTAGACGTGGTGTTCAATTATGGAATGTTCAGTTTTCGAACCCCCAATTTTGTGATGCGGTTTGTCAAAGGGGAAACTGATTATGAGTTGGGTATAATGCCATATACTTATTTTGAGATGGAGTATGCCCAAAGAGGGTCGTCTGTGTATCAACAGGTGTTGAATCTGACACAAGAAGAAAAGGTCCGGCTTTTGGCTCTTTTAGAGGATAATTACTTGCCTCAGAACAGAACATACCGATATAATTATTTTTATGATAATTGTACTACACGTGCCCGTGACCGTATTGAACAGGCTATTGAGGGTAGTGTGGTTTATCCTGATTCGGTCGGGATGAAATGTACTTTCCGTAGTATCGTACATGAATATACAAAGGATTCTAAATGGGATGAATTGGGAATTGATTTGTGTTTGGGGCGTCAAGCGGATGAACAGATTGGCAAACGGCTTCAGATGTTTGCGCCGTTTTATATGAAACATTATGCTTCCGGTGCTTACATTGTCGATAGCTTAGGAGAAAAAAGGCCGTTGGTTGCGACTGAAACCATGTTGGTAGATGTACAACCAAAGATTTCAAAACCCGGCTTTTTCTTGTCTCCGATAAGTTGTGCCATTATATTCTTGATTGCTTGTGTGCTTGTCGGTTGGTTGCAATGGCGGCGTCATACCATCTATTGGGGATGGGGTGCAGTATTGACTTTGGCACAAGGTATAGCCGGTTGTATTATTGCTTTTTTGTTTTTCTTTTCCGTACATCCCACAGTCGGTTCAAATTGGCTTCTGATTTTATTCAATCCATTACCTCTTATTTATCTTCCGGTAATGATTTATCGTAGTATAAAGGGACGTAAAGACAACTATCATCTCATAAATGTGGTTTATTTAACACTTTTTATGCTGATTGTACCGTTTTGTGGGCAAAAAATTAATTTATCAGTATTACCTTTGGCACTCGGTTTGTTGGTTAATTCAGCAAGCTATGTTTTAGTTTGGAGTAAAAAATCATGAAGGAACGTTTGCTGACATCTTTGATAACGGCTTTTGTAGTTACAACTCTACAGGCTCAGGTTGCTTCACCTGTGCCTAAGTTGGTCGTGGGCTTGACAATAGACCAGCTTCGGACAGATTATATTGAAGCCTTTTCGGGATTATATGGTGAAAAAGGATTCAAACGTCTTATAAAAGAAGGACGTGTTTATTGTAATGCTGAATATGATTTCGTCAATATAGACCGCTCATCAGCTGTTGCAGCAATCTATACAGGTTCAACTCCATATTATAATGGTATTGTTGGTAACCAATGGATGGACAGGAACTCTCTTCGACTGATAAAAAGTGTAGATGACTCTGCTTATATGGGAGTCTATACGTCTGAAAGTTCTTCTCCTAAACACTTGGTGGTTTCTTCTTTATCTGATGAGTTGATGGTTGCTACTAAGGGAATTGCTGAAGTCTATTCCATTGCCCCCACTCGTGAAGTCGCCATTTTGTCGGCAGGCCACGCATCAAAAGCGGCTCTTTGGCTTAATGATATTAATGGAAAATGGTGTGGGAGTACTTATTATGGGGAATTTCCGTCATGGGCATCTGTCTACAATGATAAGGAAGGGTTAAACTATCGTATTGATAATCTTACGTGGGAACCTTGTTTACCTACTACATCCTATAAGTTTATTACGTCGGATGTCAAGCAGCTTACATTCAAACATAATTTTGCGGATGAACGTTTTGACAAATATAAATGTTTCAAGACCAGCCCTTATGTGAATGATGAGGTAAATAGACTTGTAGAAGCTTGTTTGTCGGGCTCTCAAGTTGGTAAGGATGAGATTCCTGACTTGCTTGCTTTGTCGTACTATGCAGGCAACTATAATCATCGTCCAAATTCAGAGTATGCAATGGAAATACAGGATATGTATGTCCGTTTGGATAGATCCATTGCTGATTTGTTGGAAATAATTGACCGTAAGGTAGGCTTGCATAACACTTTGTTATTCATAACGACAACCGGTTATTCAGATTCTGATCCCAAAGACCCGTCTGAATATAAAATTCCGGGAGGGGAGTTCCATATCAAGCGTTGTGGGGCTTTGTTGAATATGTATCTCATGGCAATTTATGGTCCCGGAGAATATGTGGAAACCTATTATGGCAATGAAATTTACCTGAATCATAAACTGATTGAGAAAAAGAAACTCGATCTTACTGAGATATTGAACCGTGCGTCCAATTTTATTGTACAGATGAGCGGGGTAAAGGATGCGTATTCTTCGCAGCGTCTGATACTGGGTTCGTGGGCGCCTCAGATTGGCCGTGTGAAAAATTCATACCATCCTAATTGTTCTGGAGATATTTACGTTGAAGTGATGCCAGGTTGGTCGATTGTTGACGAGTATTCACATTCAAGCAAAGTGATGCGAAATGTATACACTTCGGCTCCTTTGGTGTTTTTTGGAGCAAATACAAAACCTGATATAATATATACTCCGGTCAAGATTGGCACAATAGCCCCCACAGTTGCTCATTATATGCGGATACGCGCTCCCAATGCGGCTTCTACGGCTCCTCTGATCGATATTCGTAAGTAATATTGGCAGATAATATTTTAAAGATAATCAGTAAATTAGTTATCTTTGTAGCTCAAAAATTAATCATTAGTAGAAATAATAAAAACAACAATATAAAATGGGATTTAACGAATTTATCAGCAAGATTTTTGGAAACAAGGCTACTCGTGACATGAAGGAGATTCAGCCGTTGGTGAATGAAGTCAAGGCAGTCTATCCGGAAATTGCGAAGTTGAGCAACGATGAACTGCGTGCGAAAACTGAAGAGTTGAAGAAAATCATTAAAGATTCAGCACTTGAGGAAAATCGGAAAATTGAGGAACTGAAGGCTTCTATCGAATCGATTGATATCGATAAGCGTGAGCCGATTTTTACTCAGATTGATAAACTGGAAAAGGAAGTACTTGATAAGTATGAAAATGCTTTGAATCAGGTTCGTGCTCAGGCTTTTGCCATTGTAAAGGATACAGCACGCCGTTTTGCGGAAAACGAAGAAATAGAAGTTACTGCTACCGAAATGGATAAAGACCTGGCAGCAATGGGAAAAGATTTTGTTCGTATTGAAGGCGACAAAGCGATTTGGAAGAACCATTGGATGGCTGGTGGAAATGAGATTACTTGGAACATGATTCATTACGATGTCCAGTTGTTCGGCGGTATTGTATTGCATCAGGGTAAGATTGCTGAAATGGCTACCGGTGAAGGTAAGACTTTGGTTGCAACTCTTCCAGTATTCCTCAATGCATTGACTGGGAATGGGGTTCATGTTGTCACTGTCAACGATTACTTGGCTAAGCGTGACTCCGAATGGATGGGACCTCTTTACATGTTTCATGGCTTGAGTGTAGATTGTATCGACAAGCATCAGCCAAATTCCGATGCACGTCGTAGAGCATATATGGCTGATATCACATTCGGTACAAATAACGAATTCGGTTTCGATTACTTGCGTGACAATATGGCGGTGAGCCCGAAAGACTTGGTACAGCGCAAGCATAATTATGCCATCGTCGATGAGGTTGACTCTGTATTGATTGATGATGCCCGTACTCCGTTGATTATTTCCGGTCCGGTACCTAAAGGTGATGAACAGTTGTTTGAAGTGTTACGTCCGCTTGTTGAACGTCTTGTTGAGGCTCAACGTAAATTGGCAACACAATACCTGGCTGATGCAAAACGTCTGATCGCTTCTGAAAATAAGGAAGATGTTGAAGCTGGTTTCCTTGCGCTGTTCCGTAGTCACAAGGCGCTTCCTAAGAACAAACCGTTGATCAAGTTCTTGAGTGAACCGGGTATCAAAGCCGGTATGTTGAAGACTGAGGAAATCTACATGGAACAGAACAACAAGCGTATGCCGGAGGCGGTAGAGCCGTTGTATTTTGTCATTGATGAAAAACTGAAGAGTGTAGACTTGACTGATAAAGGTATTGATTTGATTACCGGTAAGTCGGAAGACCCTACTTTGTTTGTGTTGCCTGATATTGCCGCTCAACTTTCTGCGTTGGAAAATGAAGCCGGTTTGAGCGATGAAGATAAATTGGCTAAAAAGGATGAACTGCTTACCAATTATGCCATTAAGTCGGAACGTGTTCATACCATCAACCAGTTGTTGAAGGCATACACCATGTTCGAAAAGGATACCGACTATGTCGTAATGGACGGACAAGTAAAGATTGTAGATGAACAGACCGGACGTATCATGGACGGACGTCGTTGGAGCGACGGTTTGCATCAGGCTGTTGAAGCGAAGGAAGGTGTTAAGGTTGAGGCTGCAACTCAGACATTCGCTACAATTACCTTGCAGAACTATTTCCGTATGTATCATAAACTGTCTGGTATGACAGGTACAGCTGAAACGGAAGCCGGTGAATTTTGGGATATCTACAAATTGGATGTGGTAGTTATTCCGACCAACCGTCCGATAGCACGTATCGATATGAACGACCGCGTTTACAAGACTAAGCGCGAAAAGTATAAGGCTGTTATCGAAGAGATTGAAAAGATGGTTCAGGCTGGACGTCCGGTTCTGGTTGGTACTACTTCTGTAGAAATCTCTGAAATGCTGAGTAAGATGTTGACATTGCGTAAGATTCCTCATAATGTATTGAACGCTAAGTTGCATCAGAAAGAAGCGGAAGTTGTAGCTTTGGCCGGTCGAAGCAGTCTTGGAAAAGTCATTATTACCGATGAAAACGGAAATAAACATGAAGAAGAACGGATGCTCGGTGCAGTGACAATTGCAACGAATATGGCCGGTCGTGGTACCGATATCAAATTGACTCCGGAAGTTAAGGCTGCAGGAGGTTTGGCTATTATCGGTACAGAGCGTCATGAATCACGTCGTGTCGACCGTCAGTTGCGTGGTCGTGCAGGACGTCAGGGTGACCCGGGATCTTCTGTATTCTTCGTTTCATTGGAAGATGATCTGATGCGTCTGTTCGCTTCCGACCGTATCGCTCGTTATATGGATAAGCTTGGATTTAAGGAAGGCGAGATGATTGAGCACAGCATGATTTCCAAATCAATCGAACGTGCACAGAAGAAAGTAGAAGAAAACAACTTCGGTATCCGTAAACGTCTGTTGGAATATGATGATGTGATGAACAAGCAACGTACAGTGGTTTATACCAAACGTCGTCACGCCTTGATGGGAGAACGTATCGGTATGGATATTGCAGATATGATTTGGGAGCGTTGCGTTAATGCCATTGAGCAGCCGACCTATGATGATTGTAAGATGGAAGTTCTTCAAACATTGGCAATGGAAACACCGTTTACTGAAGATGATTTCCGAAATAAAAAGAAAGAAGATCTTGCCGAAACAACATTCCAGGAAGCGATGGCTCTCTTCAAGCGTAAGACCGATCGTATGGCTCAGATTGCTAATCCTGTTATCAAGCAGGTGTATGAAACCCAAGGTCATATGTATGAGAATATCATGATTCCTATTACCGATGGCAAGCGTATGTATAATATCTCTGTAAATTTGAAAGCAGCATACGAGAGTGAGTCGAAAGAGATTGTGAAAGCGTTTGAAAAAGCGATTTTGTTGCATACTATTGATGATGCTTGGAAAGAAAACTTGCGAGAATTGGATGAGTTGAAACATTCTGTTCAGAATGCAAGTTATGAACAGAAAGATCCGTTATTGATCTTTAAACTTGAATCAGTTACATTGTTTGATAATATGGTTAATAAGATCAATAATAATACCATTTCCGTACTGATGCGTGGTCAGATTCCTATCCAGGAACCGGAACAGGTGAGAGAGGCGGCGCCCGAGCAACAACAGTCTCGCCAGCAATATAAGGAAGAGAAAAAGGATTTGAATGATCCTAACCAACAGGCGGCTGCCGGTCGGGATACACGAGAGGTGAAACAGGAACCTTATCGTGCGCAGAAAACTGTAGGACGCAATGATCCTTGTCCTTGTGGTAGTGGTTTGAAGTATAAGAACTGTCATGGTAAGAACCTTTAAGAAATTTCATAGATGACCAATATTGAAAAGCCTTTTGCCGTCTGATGGCAGAAGGCTTTTTCTCTATATTTTTATAGAAATATCCGATAATTTGATTACTTTTGTTTCTATCAGAAACGAAAACTGTTTGAATATGAAATTAGCCCAATTAAGTTTATGCTTGCTTTTAGGTTTGCTCACCTCCTGCAGCTCGGTTCGCTTATTGACTTTCGATCAGCTTACTCCTGCTCAGGTAAGTTATCCTGTACAAGTAAAGAATATTGCGGTTGTCAATAATATGCCACCAGTGCCGGAAGCGAAAAGAAATGTAGTGACTTTGGGTGACATCGGCGCTGATGGAAAAATCTCTGCAGAAGCATTGGCGACTGCTTTAGCCGATTCAAAATATTTCAATCAAGTAATGATTTGTGATTCTGTGTTATATTCTTCTGAACAGGAGGCGAAAGGTGTCTATACATTGCCGATGAGTTCTGTCGATCAATTGCTGGCTGATCTTGATGCGGATATGTTGTTTTCCTACGATCGTTTGTTTATTCAGGCTCAAAAGGAGAAAGTCTATTATCCTGACATGCCTGTAGGTTGGGACGTGGTGAAAGTGAAGATTGCTCCACTTGTCAGCCTATATGTTGCACATAAAGATAAACCTGTACAGGTGGTTTCAAAGTCTGATAGTTTATTCTTTGAGATTGATCCTCGACTTGATGACAGTGAGATTCGAAAGGAGGCGGCTTTGGTTGCTGCCGGGCTATTGGCAAAACATTTTACACCTTATTGGGCTTCTGCCGAACGCTTTTATTTTGATGGCGGGAACTCCTATATGCGTGATGCCGGGGTTTGTGTTCGTGAAAACGATTGGGAAGGGGCTCAAAAGATATGGGAAAAACTTTTCAATCGCTCAAAATCCGACAAAGTCAAGGTTCGTACGGCATTTAATTTGGCATTGGCTTGCGAAATGACCGGTGATTTTGACGGCGCCAACAGATGGATGGAAGAAGCAAAGAAGCATTTGAATCCCAATTCGCAAGACAAGACAACGGTTGACGTTTATGCCGTTCAACTGTCGAAAAGGATAGCTGAAATGCCTTATCTGAATATGCAAATGTCTCGTTTCAATAACAATTTCCAGGAATAATACTTGTCTGAACGATTTTTTTTGTACATTTGGAGTATAAAATTTTAGAAAGCATGATGAACCTTAGTGAACAATCACATTCTTCTATAGCCTCTACCTTGCGTGATGCTATCAACCGTTATGTGGGCGGAGATGAAAATTCAGTTGTCACAGATATTCATTTACAACCCAATCAGGACAGCGGCGAACTTTTGGTTTTCGATGACGACGATGAAGAGTTGGCAAGAACGATTATTGATGAATGGGTTGACTATGAAAGCGATGACTTCTATCAGGAGGTAGAGTCATTGTTACGGGCTGAGGTAACCGCCTTGAAGGATGAAGGTTTACTTGACCGACTTTGTCTTATGAAACCTTATTCATTTGTTCTGGTTGATGATGAAAAGGAAACCGTTGCAGAACTGCTTTTAGTGGATGATGACGAAACCTTACTCTTGAATGATGAATTGTTGAAAGGTCTCGATGAAGAATTGGATGCTTTCTTGAAAGATTTGCTTGAAAAATAATTGCAATATATATGTACTCCTTTCGACAGATGTTGATTCGGGGATTATTTGATGGCGAAGAATTCTAAACGGTTACGTCGGTAAGGTGATTTTAGAATTCTTCGCCGTTTTATAAATTATAAAAGGTATATTTTATTTATAGTGAGTATGGGAGAACGTCTTACTTTCCGGAAGAATGAGCTGTTGCGCACTGTCAACCCGCATTGGAGAGGGAATCCTACAGCTAACGGTAAGTTCTTTAACCGACAGCATAGATGGCGTCCAGGAATGGGTAGTGTTTTGAAGTGGAGGCTTTCTCCAAATCCTCAGCGAAAAGAAAAACGCACTATCAAGTGGAATCCCAAGGTCAATTTCTTACGTACATTGGAAAATGTGGTTGGAAATTCACTGATATGGTTAGGACATAATTCTTTCTTCATGCAGATAGGCGGTAAGCGTTTAATGATTGATCCAGTTTTCGGAAGTATCCCTTTCGTTAAACGTCGTAGTCAATGTCCCGCAAATTCTTCCATTTTCAAGAATATTGATTATTTATTGATTAGCCATGATCATTTCGATCATCTTGATAAACCGAGTGTTACCCGTCTGGTCGAACTGAATCCGCAGATGAAATTGTTTTGTGGTATAGGTACGGGTGAACTTATTAAAAGTTGGTTCCCTGATATGGAAGTGATAGAGGCCGCATGGTACCAACAGCATACTGATGGTGATTTTCATCTGACATTTTTACCGGCTCAGCATTGGAGCAAGCGTGGGGTAAGCGATGGCGGTGAACGTTTATGGGGCGCTTTCATGATACAAGGTGGAGGACTAACCATTTATAACAGTGGTGATACCGGTTATGCCAACCATTTCAAGGAGTTGCCAGGCATGTTCCCTCACATAGATTATTGTATGGTAGGTATTGGTGCTTACAAGCCCCGTTGGTTCATGAAACCGAATCATATTTCGCCTTATGATGCCTTGACCGCTTCATCGGATATGAATGCTTTTGTTACGGTTCCGATGCATTATGGTACTTTTGATTTGTCGGATGAACCTTTGTTCGATCCTCCACATGTTTTTGCGGAAGAAGCAAGGCTGAGGAACAAGAAGATTCTCGTTCCTGAGTTGGGGGAAATTGTGAAACTGCAGCCCCAACATTGATACATTATTGTTTAATCGTAAATCATTGATATGAGCTGAGTGCCTTTCTTGCTTCCGAGGCTCCATATTCGATAATTGTTGCAGCATGGTGGAATTCCATCATGTCGAACCTGGTGGCAGGAAGCTCGATCAGTATGTCTGGACGATGTTGGCGGATTTCGTTTCTTGCAAGTTCCTGCATCATCAATCGTGACGAGGTGGTGAGTAGCTGGTAGGGGGATAACTTCTTTTCGTCTGTTTGTGTGCTTGGAGCGTTTACATCGACTGCAACCAGCATATCACCTTCTATACGTGCCACATGTCTTATCGGCAACGGATTCAGTATGCCACCATCTATCAGAATCCTATTCCCGTCTTTGACCGGATGAAAAATCATCGGTAATGAGATAGATGCACGGATTGCTTCATACAAGCTGCCCGAATCCATACGGACTTCACATTCGTGTGCTATATCAGTAGCTAAGGCTACGTAAGGAATGGGGAGTTCTTCTATTTTAATAGGAGGAAGAATGGACCGCATTTCTTCCATCAACTTGTTGCCTTTGACCAATCCTTCGCGGCTGATGCGGATATCAGTAAACTGGAGTAGTTTCCTCTTGTCCCATGTCAGCATCCATTCCTTGCACTCATTTAGCTTTCCGGCCGCATACATGGCACCGATCATGGCTCCCATCGAACTTCCTGCAATGGAAGTGATCTCAAAGTCATGTTTCAGCAATTCTTCTATTACTCCTATATGTGCCATTCCACGGGCACCGCCCATAGAGAGAACCAATGCTACTTTTTGTTTCATAATGCTCAGATTATTATCCAATATTACTAAAAAAGATACATATTTCCAATTAATTCATCGTATATGCCGATTAATTTTCTTCTGTTTCTGCGTTATATAAAATGGAAATAAATTTTAATGTAATCATGGAAGAAGAAAAGCATGGGGAAATTATACTTTATCATCCCGATGAAACAGTTAAGCTGGAAGTGAGACTGGAGGACGAAACGGTTTGGCTTACGCAAGCGCAAATGGCTGAATTGTTTCAAACTACTCCACAAAATATTACAATCCATATTAAAGGTATTTATACAGAAGAAGAACTGGATTCTATATCAACTTGTAAGGAATGCTTACAAGTTCAGACTGAAGGTAAGAGAAGGGTTCGGCGTAGGCAGAAATTATACAACTTGGATGTAATTATTTCAGTGGGTTACCGGGTAAAAAGTAAACGAGGTACTCAGTTCAGGCAATGGGCCAATAAGGTATTGAAGGAATATCTGTTGAGGGGATATTCATTGAATTATAGGTTCGACAGACTTGAGAAACGGGTATCTGCCGTAGAAGACAAGGTGGACTTCTTTGTCCGTACATCCTTGCCACCGGTAGAAGGTATATTCTATAATGGCCAGATATTCGATACATACGCTTTTTGCACGAATCTGATTAGATCGGCCAAACATTCATTGATATTGATTGATAACTATATAGATGAATCTGTTTTGTTGATGTTGAGCAAGAGGGGAAAGGATGTTTCTGCTGTCATCTATACGAACAAGGTTGATGCCCGACTGGATTTTGATTTGAAAAAGTTTAATACCCAATATTCTCCTATAGAAATGAGGCTGTCCCATAAAATTCATGATCGTTTTCTGTTGATAGATGGACAGACGGTTTATCATATCGGAGCATCGTTGAAAGACCTTGGGAAGAAGATGTTTGCTTTCTCAAAATTGAATGTACCGATTGGTTGGATAATAGAAGAAATTTGAGTTTACCCTTATTGGTGTATTGTATAGTTAGTCTCGTTAATGAAAAAAGAGGATATGCCATTCTCGACATATCCTCTTATATATTCTAGCTTAGTGATAGCTTACTTCTTCAAAGCAGCAATACTTTCTTTCAACGCTGCAATCTTGGTTTCGGCATCAGCCTGTTTCTTGCGTTCCATATCGATTACATTTGCCGGAGCCTTGCTTACGAATTTCTCGTTGCTCAGCTTCTTCAATACGCTCTGCAGGAATCCTTCCTGATATTTGAGGTCGGCTTCGAGTTTCTTCAACTCTTCTTCCACATTGATCAGGTTACCCAGAGGTACGGCATATTCGGTTGTTCCTACCATGAACGCTGCAGCTCCTTCTGCCTTGTTGGCAACTGCATCGATAGACGACAGGTTACACAACTTGGCGATTACAGAATTGAAGGCTGCAACCGGGCTTTCGCCTACTACCTGCAGTGACAAGGCTTCTTTCTGGGCGATGTTCTTCTGGAGACGGATGGTACGGATACCACCGATCACTTCCTTCACGGCTTCAAACTGGGCGATGATTGCTTCATCGTAGTTTTCAGAAACATTCAATGTCTGTACCATGATGCTTTCACCATCCTTGCGGTCGTAGATGTGCTGCCACAATTCTTCGGTGATGAACGGCATGAACGGATGCAACAGTTTCAGCAGGGTGTCGAAGAAGCCCAATGTCTTTTCGTAAGTAACCTTGTCGATAGGCTGACCGTATGCCGGCTTGATCATTTCAAGATACCAGCTAGAGAATTCATCCCAGAACAGTTTGTAGACTGCCATCAGGGCTTCGCTCAGACGGTACTTGCCGAACAGGTCATTTACTTCGGCTGCTGTCTTGCACAGCATAGCGTCAAACCATTCTGTAGCCAGTCTTGCATATTCAGGCTGTTCGATTTCGGCAACGTTCCATCCCTTGACCAAGCGGAAGGCATTCCAGATCTTGTTGTTGAAGTTACGTCCCTGTTCGCACAATGCGTCATCGAACAAGATATCGTTACCTGCCGGAGCAGAAAGCATCATACCCATACGCACGCCATCGGCACCATACTTGTCGATCAGTTCCAGCGGATCCGGTGAGTTACCGAGTGACTTCGACATCTTGCGACCCAACTTGTCGCGAACGATACCGGTGAAATAAACGTTCTTAAATGGCATGTCGCCCATGTATTCGTAGCCCGCCATAATCATACGTGCTACCCAGAAGAAGATGATATCCGGACCGGTTACCAGGTCGGCAGTCGGGTAGTAGTATTTGATTTCGTCGTTGCCCGGATTGTTGATGCCGTCGAACAACGAAATCGGCCACAACCAAGATGAGAACCAGGTATCCAGACAGTCGTCATCCTGACGCAAGTCTTCAATCTTCAAGTTCTGGTCGCCTGTCTTCTCCTTAGCCAGCTCTAATGCCTTTTCAGCGGTTTCAGCAACTACGAAACCACCCTGTGGCAAGAAATAAGCCGGGATGCGGTGCCCCCACCACAACTGACGGCTGATACACCAGTCCTTGATGTTCTCCATCCAGTATTTGTAAGTATTCTTATATTTGGCAGGATAGAACTTCAGCTCGTCGTTCATTACCGGCGGCAAAGCCATATCTGCAAAATGCTTCATCTTCAGGAACCACTGCATGGAGAGTTTCGGCTCGATAGCCACGTTGGTACGTTCAGAGAAACCTACCTTGTTGGTATAAGCTTCCACCTTTTCGAGCAAGCCGGCAGCTTCCAAATCCTTTTCAATCTGTTCGCGGACATCGAAACGGTCCATACCTACATACATGCCTGCTGCTTCGCTTAGTGTACCGTTGTCGTTGAAGATGTCGATAGACTGCAAGTTGTATTTCTCACCCAACATGTAGTCGTTCACGTCGTGAGCCGGAGTTACCTTCAAGCATCCTGTACCGAATTCGATATCTACGTAATCATCTTCAATAACCGGGATTTCACGGTTAACCAGAGGAACAATCACATGCTTGCCCTTCAACCAATGGTTCTTCGGGTCGTTCGGGTTGATACACATGGCAGTATCACCCATGATAGTTTCAGGACGGGTAGTGGCAACCACTGCATAACGGCGGCCCTGTGCATCGCGGTGAACCACTTCACCTTCTGCACCTGTTTCACCTTCACCGTTGTCGTTGGCAACATAATAACGCAGGTAATACAGCTTGCTATGTTCTTCCTTGTAGATAACCTCTTCATCACTCAGGGCGGTCAGCGCTTTCGGGTCCCAGTTCACCATACGGACACCGCGGTAAATCAAGCCCTTGTTGTACAAGTCAACAAACACCTTGATAACGCTGTCGCTACGTTTTTCGTCCATCGTGAACGCAGTGCGGTCCCAGTCGCACGAAGCACCCAGCTTGCGCAGCTGCTTCAAGATGATGCCTCCGTGTTCTTCGGTCCATGCCCAGGCATGTTTCAAGAACTCTTCGCGAGTCAAGTCGGTTTTCTTGATATCCTGCTGAGCCAGTTTGTTTACCACCTTCGCTTCGGTTGCGATAGAAGCATGGTCGGTACCCGGTACCCAGCAAGCGTTCTTGCCCATCATACGGGCACGGCGAACCAGAATATCCTGAATGGTATTGTTAAGCATGTGTCCCATGTGGAGCACTCCAGTCACGTTTGGCGGCGGGATGACGACTGTGTAAGGTTCACGTCCGTCGGGTTTAGAACTGAAAAGTTTGTTGTCCAGCCAATACTGGTACCATTTTCCCTCCAC